>JACDGL010000013.1 GCA_013815385.1 Taibaiella sp.
GGCAGGCACAACGGAGTGCCGCAGGATATGGGCACCTACTACTATTACTTCAGCTACGAATGCAATGGCAGGGTGATAGAAGAAAAGGGTGACCTGACCCTGATAAGATAAATAAAGACGCACATGAAATAATAAAAACGCCCGGCAATAGCCGGGCGTTTTTATTGAGACAAAAAATTATATTACCAGTGAACGGTCAGATAATCAGCATATCCAGTGGTATTTGGCATTACCATAAAGCCACATTGTGAACCCGATGTCTGGTATGACTGTACTTTAAATACCTGTACATTATTGATGTATCCGATCCAATAGTTACCCTGCTGGTCTATTTCCAGGTTATTCCAGCTATTTATACTTATGGCAGAGCTTGATTGCCAGTTCAGTATAGTGGTAGGATAACCATTGCCTTCATAATATACAGCGAAGTAACCAGTATTATCTATAAAAAAGGAGTACCCAAGATTATTATTTGAAGCCCCAAATATGAGCGCCATCTGGTTATTTGACTGTATTCGGGTTTGGATCTGGAAGTCATAATTGAAATTAGCATGAGTAGCTACTGAGGCATTGTGCGACCTTGTCCATGAATAGTCTACAACCTCGTAGGTACCTCCTTGCACATCAGCATATGCAGAGTCATAAGAATCCGTGAAATTCCAACCGGCCCTGTCTGCTTCAAATTCTTCATCATACACGTTCTGGTAGGTTGGTACCGGCGTTGCAGTATAGTAATCTTTTCGCACGCAGGAGGAAAGAAAAGAACTGGTAGCAAGAGCTAGCATCGGAATTATTAAGATTTTCGGTTTCATTTGGTCTGTTTTCTAATAGTGTATATTCAAAAAGCAGACCATAATAAATAATTGTAACAAATTACTTTTGTATTAACGATGTATTAACAGGATACGCATGGCACGACCTTTTTACTTCATATAAAAATAAAAACCTTAAAAAATGGACAAGCTAGAAATAAAAGGTAACTGGAATGAACTAAAAGGGAAAATCAAGCAAGCACATGCAGACCTTACTGACGATGATTTGCAACATGAAGAAGGTAAAGATGATGAACTGCTAGGAAGAATACAGAAAAGGCTAGGTAAGACACGAGATGAGGTAGTAACCTGGATAAAGTCGCTATAGGTATTGCATAATTTTAGAGCACGTCTTACAGGGGTGCTTTTTTGTGCTTTACTTTAAATGTAAATTTTCGCTGCGATATATAGCTATATATTGCAAGAATAGCAGCGGTCAGGATGCTTGATGGTGTAGGATAGAAGTGGCACCGTTCCACAAAAAGTCTAATAAACACATAATTCAGTAGCAGGCAGCTTCCAATCAACATTGCATATCGGAATACCTGAACCTTTCCGTGGAGATTAGATTCAGGGAAGACAATGTATTTAGATAGCATGAATCCCAACGGAGTACTTATAACAAATGCGATAAAAGTGGCAGCAACGTGTGGCGCAATTTCTTTGTTGATCAGGTTTACCGGTTGCTCACGTACTATGTAATGGTAACCAAACCAATAGATAAAAATACTAAACACGGTGTTAGACCCACCACAGGCAAGATACCTGAATGTCTGTTTGTTAATCCAGCGTGAAAAAGGCTTATGGAAAAAATCAATAATAGAAAGGATGATATGTCGCGCGGCAGATAACACTATTAGGATGCAAAATTAATTTTTATTCCCATAAAACTACTATGCTAACCAATTGAGCTTGCGGATACGTTTAAAAAAATCTTTTTCCTTGTCTGCACAATTAATGAGTAGATCGCTCAGTTGGTCATAAGAAATAACATCCGTTTGTCTTGCTTTCATAATGCGCGCAGCGCTATATGCGAAATTTCGCCACTGATCTCCTATAGCTGTTAACTCACGGGAAAACTCTTGCAGTTCTTCCCTTTTTAATAATTCCCCTGCTTCCTGTAGAAAAGCGGCATACAAATACCTGAAACCGGCACCACCGGTTCCTATTTCCTCCTGCATACGAATAATATTGCCCAGGTATAAAGATGCCTGGCGGGGAGTAAGTTTTTTAGGATACTCCCTTAATTTCTTAGCAAGTGTATAAATACCATTGTTGCCAAACCACGGTACAGGGGGGGATAACATATACCACGCAGTCTTTTTAATCCCTTTCTCTATAGCAGTTTTTATATCTGGTTCTTTTGATAGCTCCTCTATATAATACATGAAGCCATTAGGTTCTGGCGTTCCTTTTGCAAAACGGGCTTTTGCTAAATCTTCAGCAGATATAGTGGTCGCATGTTCCATCACAGGGTCACTAACTAGGTAATGGCCATTTTCCTTTCCGTAAATGACCAGATTGTGTGCATTGAAGTGAAAACGAAAGGCTTCCGGTAAATAGGGCAAATAATAAACGCTGCTCAACATCCCAACGGGGTAACCTTTCTCTAGGGCAGCATCCAGTGCCTGCATTGCTTTTTCTGGCGATTTGAATTTTTCTGTATGTACCCGTATGTTCAAAGCTGCCGTTACCCGTTTAAAGATAGCACCCGGCCAGGTTCTAAAAGTAGTACCTGGAGTACCACCAATCTTTAAGAAGGGGAGATGGCCAAAAAATATACCTGACCCTATACCAAACGCTAGTGGTTCACTTATTTTTAATCCTTTATAGCCTAACAGGTTTGATGTAACACCGCTCTCGCAATGAGCATGTTGCTTATGGGTAAAATGAATATTGTTCATTAAGTGGATACTTGATCTTGCTTTCCAAAGTTGATTAATTCCTCTTTGGAGATATTAAAAGTTTGAGCGTACACATTCAGGACTGCGTTATCTAGCCGTGCGAAAACCTCAGGTTTCATATGGCGGCGCACTTGCCACTGCCATTTGCCTACATATTTGGCTACAAGGGCAATATCCATAAGGCAGTTCTGCATAAAAAAAGCGATCGGGCTCAATTCACCGGATATTACCTTCAGTTTAGTTTCGAGGAGGTCGCTTTCTACAGCATCCCATGCCTGTTTCATAGCAACATTCTCTGCTTCCCACCCTGCTGAATTTACACCCACATATTTGCCATCTTTATCTGTGGCATATACAAGCTTATGAAGCTTATCACCTTCTTTAAAGTCTTTTGGATCCTGGGGCACATCATTTACATCCATTGCAGCAATATTTGTGCATAATGAAATTACAATAAAAAACTTAATGTTGATGAATGCAAAAAGAGAACGAAGCTATAACATCTGAATAACTATTTTTGTAGCAGCGATGAAACTAACAACCATGCGAAAGGGAAGTATATTTTCTATATTTATTCTGATACTATTGTCCGGTTTATACACCTCGTCATACGGGCAACGAAGGTCGAAGATAGTTGTCAAAAAAATAAGTATATACGATGTAGATAGCCTATTAAACCCTGTTCCCCGCCAAAGGCAGCTATGGCACGATAAAATAGATAAAGAGCAAAAACGTGCAAACGCAGGCCTTTATTCAGAAGATAGCTTATACACCAAAATACTTACCAGGGCCATTATAAAAGATGTAAATCATTTGCAGGTAATGATTGAGAACCTTCCATCAAAGGGAGAAGCATTCACTGATAATCAAAATAAGATATTGTATTTGCGGGCAGTATGGCAGATGCTTAGCAAATTTAATAGTGATACCAAAGTTGATCCTGTTTATTACAAGAAGCTGGTGATCAATATGCACGATATGATAATAGCTCATTATGAAGGAAAACTGATAGAATTTTCTAAAACCCATGTGAGCATACAAAGCATAGAGAATGGAGAAATGCTTTTGGATAAGAGTCCGGAAGCGAGGGCATATATATATGAAGAGATGGGTAAGCAAGACCCAAGATTAATGATAAAACATCTTAACGAGTTCGCTGATGAGCCTTATGCCCAGCCGGTAATAGCTGATGCCGCCAAAGTATTGCCTAACGAAATATTTAATTATGCCTCCTCTACCAACTTTAAATTACGGAGTGCTGTACGCAGAAGCACAGACCCGTTGGTTGTAGCTATTGTTGAGATCGCAGATAGATCGAAATTTCCCCTAAAGGCAATGGCCTTTCTGACAGATATATATCATAAAAGGAAAACAATTGCGCAGATAGATTCCATAACTAATAATCCTGATCTCTACTATCGTAACCTCGTAAGGTTAAAAATTGAAAATGACTCGCTTGGCGGAATGACCTATACCGATGAACTGTCCTATCGGGGATTGCGGTATATAAGGGAAATGAATGACCTGCATGAATCGCCTGATGCCGTGCGTTTTAAATGTATTGAGGGGATGTCTCCTGTAGCTTTATATTTTCTGATGGTTTACGGGCAGGATGAAATATATACAAGCAGTTTTCTCGGCACTTTTAAACGCATGATGGAACGGCAAAAGCCAAAGAATACCAATGAACTGCTGGATACCCTTCATGATGATCATTTTCGCACATTCATACGTATGTGCGCAGGTTACAACACCCTGAATGAGTTCCTGTCTGCAATGCCGGATACCGATAAAACCAATCTTATGCAAAGCTTTATTGCCGGGCTTGGAAAGGGTAAAGATGATGATCTTGAGGATGCGGTTGACGTGGCTGATGCTTTTGGTAGCATCAGGGATTCAGCACTATCATCTTTTCTGAAGTTGCAGGTAAAAAGAAATTATGAAGCTTCTTACAGAAAAAAAAGTAAGAAAGGCATGATCGTTTATGCGCTCCTTGCTACATTATTTGAAGGAGCTAAAAGTGACGATAATGATACATCTGCGATACGGCAATCTGAGACACTTCGCATCCCGCCAATCAATATGGTTCCATTTAAAAAGCTTCTTAATGATAGCGGGGTGGTGTATGAGCAATTCTTCTTCTTCGGTGATGAAGATGGCAAAACATCCTATGCCAGTTTTCTCGGAAATTTCAGAGATGGGAAATGGAAGATTACCACTGAAAAACAATGGGCCGTCATATCATCCACTACTGGCAAGCCCATAGTTATCTATGCTAACCTGCCAATACCTGAACCCGGCGATGAGGAAGCGCAGGATGCGCTGGGTAAGTATCTTGATTTGCATGAGATACATCCTACTATCATTGTGCATCGTGGGCATAGCTACCATCTACCTTTGACAATGGATAAGCTGACAAAGTATAATAAGATAGTAATGCTGGGATCATGCGGGGGGTATCATAATCTGGCCGTTGTACTGGATCATTCACCGGATGCCCATATTATATCTTCCAAACAAACAGGTACTATGGCAGTGAACGAGCCAATTATTAAGGCTATAAATGACCAGCTATTACTCGGCAACGATATAAACTGGATAAAGATCTGGCGCGAATTGAACGAGTATTTTGAGAAGAAAAAAGACGTAAAAGAAAAATTCTCTGATTATGTACCTCCTTATAAAAATCTTGGCGCTATCTTCATAAAATCATACCGCAGAATATCTAATACCGGACCTACTGATGAGTAAAATAAAACTAGAGGAAATATCAACCCGCGCTCCGCATTCTGAAAAGAAGGACGACACAAAGGAAGAGTTATCGAAGATACTAAAGGAACTCGATGACCTGCAAAACCTATTGTACGCAGAGAGCCAGCATTCTGTATTAGTAATAGTACAGGGTATGGATGCGAGCGGCAAGGATGGCCTGATAAGGGACGTATTTACCAGCATGAATCCACAGGGTGTAAATGTTACCTCGTTCAAAGAGCCAACCAAAGAAGAAATAGCCCATGACTTTTTATGGAGGGTGCATAAAGAGGCGCCCGCAAAAGGCATGATGGTGATCTTTAACAGATCGCACTACGAAGATGTATTGATAACCAGGGTGCATGGGATGATAGATGATGACACGGCAAAGATTAGGATGAATGCTATCAATGATTTTGAAAGATTACTGACAGAGAACAATAAAACCACTATTCTGAAATGCTACCTGCACATATCGCATAAGGAGCAACGGAGCCGCCTGCAGGAACGCCTTGATAACCCAAGGAAAATGTGGAAATACAATGAAAACGATTTTACTGAATCTAAATTGTGGGACAAGTATATGAAGTGTTATGAGGACGTCTTTGATAAATGTAAGGAGGTGCCCTGGCATATAATACCCTCAGACCAGAATTGGTATAAATCATACCTCATAGCTAAGTTATTGCGCGATACATTAGTTGGATTAAAAATGAATTTTCCCGGGGTGAAGAAGTAGTGCTATCCTGCAAATTGCTGGATGTATTTGTTTACTTCACCAGCTTTTTCCCATTGTACAAAGTGACCGCAATCGGGTACCATTTTAAGTTTTGCTCCGGGGATCAGCTTCGTTGTATCCGTAGCTAACTTGCGCGGACTGCCAGGGTGCAACAATGTATTTGGTATCAAAGCATCTTTCTCCCCGAATATAACCAGTGTTGGGATATTGATTTTTCCCAGACTGCTGAAAACAGGTTCATTAAGCATACCCGTAATGCTGCCCTCTACCATTTTGCGATAGAGCTGGGAGGGATATTCCTTCATTAAAAGAAGCAGGTCATCGATCATCTCATCAGCCTGGCGGGGATAGTGGTAAAAGCTGTTCTCAATCGTTTGCCTGAGGCTTTGCTCATCTGAAGCAAACATATTAAAGAACTGCACAGAGGCCTGATACATTGTCTTCTCAAAAGAACTAAACGTTTCAAATCCTGAAGGCGCACATAATACTAATGCCTTTACCACACCCGGATGATTTAACACTGTGGTAATAGCTATTTGCCCGCCCATAGAATGCCCTACGAGACAGACATTTTTTAACTGCAATGCAATGATGAGCTCATATATCACATTGGCGAAAAAGGACATAGTGTATGGACGATCAGTATGGTCTGAAAAGCCATTGCCCGGTAAGTCTATAGCAATGCACCTGTAAGATTTCTTAAGCTCTTCTGTATTTTTTCTCCAACTAAGCGAATAGTTAGCAAGCCCATGTATAAATAATAAGGTGGTGTTACCGCTACCTTCATCGGTGTAGGCCACTGTAGAGCTACAGGGTAATGTAATCTTATGATATGTACCAGGGTAATCTGTAAATAAAGACATAAAGCTATAAAGGTACTCTTAAATCCTGTTGCTGTTTCCGAAGTTGCTTGTGTACAATATTCCTCAACGTGGTGGGGTAATAATATGTGGTATTGTTCACGATGTGTAAAACTAAAAATGACAAACAAAGTATTTCATTTTAATGAATTTATAAGTTGCAGAAAGATATCAGTTGTCGTATGGTATGTTGTTTCATGTGTATAATAAAGGGAGGTGTATGCTCATCAATATGCCTTACAGTATTTATTTTTTACGGATGGCATATTCTTTTTAGATATAGTACAAACGCGTTTATTAAAACATATCCCTTATTACCGCTGAAACAATAACCATCCACGAAAACAAAGCTTAAACATCTATTACCGAAAACACGATTCTTTAAAACTAAAAAACTATCCTATGTCTGAAAACAAAAACCTCGGTTCACAGAACCAGGATCAAAATCAAAAAAACAACTCCGGTTCTCAAAATGACAACCAGAGCAATTCTTCACAGGATCGCAACCAGAATGAAGATCAGAATCTGAAACAAAATACATCAGGTAAAGATTCTTCTTCTTCACAAAGGGAAGACCAAGACCAGGATGAAGAAACTGGATCTGACCAGAAATCCGGTTCAGGCCAGCAGCAGGGTAATTCAAACAAATCAGGTAGTACCGGTAACAACAGCGGCAGCTTAGGCAATCGCTAATACCGGATACCAGATTTAGAAACCCGGTTTTCTTTATACCCTTTATGATCTTTATAGAATGTGTTAGGACTTGTAGAAGATGAATTAATGATCCAGAGGGTATAAAGGAAGCAGGGTTTATTTAGAAAATAATGCAACCTATGGTTGCTCCATATAAATGAAAAATAGGTGGATCAAGATATCACCTATCACTATGAAAGTTTTTTTCAGTTGTGTGTGATTAAAAATGAAAGGTGCACTGTTTAGTGCACCTTTTTCTATTGTTACAGTTATGTGCGCTTAGCACCTATCTACCACCCATTTGGCAACAGCCGGCGCTAATTCTTTTTGTGATTTGCTGCCGACAAATACACCTATATGGCCGCCGGGGAAAGCATATACTTTCTTATCCTTGCTGCCTATTGCATCCATTACCGGCAGTGTACTTTCGTTAGGGATGATGGTATCATCTGTAGCATACACATTCAGGAAAGGAACGGTCATATTTTTCAGGTCTACTATACGGCCACCCAGTTCCAGCTCGCCTTTTATAAGCTTGTTATCGCGGAAAAGGTCTTTGATGTATTTGCGGTACATTTCGCCGGGCATAGCAGGCAGATCGGTCTTCCAGTTTTCCATGCGCAGGAAGTTGAGCATCTTATCTTTATCATCGAGTGAATCGATAATGCCGAGATACTTGCTGATGTTCATGCTGGGCTTCAGCATGGCAAAGGAACCATCTATCATTTCGCCCGGTATAGTGCCTACGCAATCTACCATGTTATCTACATCAATATACTTTGTCCACTTGTAAAGCATGCAGGCCTTTGTAGAAAAATCGTAAGGAGCTACATAGGTAGTCAGCGATTTCAGCTTTTCAGGATAAAGCGCTGCATAGATCATAGAATAGGTGCCGCCCTGGCAAATGCCCATCTTGTGTATCTTTTCTACATTAGCCTCTTTGCGTACAAAGTCGACCGCATCATTCATATAGCCATCTATATAATCTTCCATCGTCAGGTAGCGATCTGCTTTGGTAGGGTAGCCCCAGTCCATAATATAGATATCCAGACCTTCTTCCACCAGCTTTTTCATCAAGCTGCGATCCTGAAGATCCAGCACATCATGACGGTTGAGCATGGCAAATGATACCAACACAGGCGTGGCGCACTTAGCGGGCGTTTCGCGGGTATAGTGGTATATCTTTACTTTATCGCGCTGCCAAACCAGTTCTTTAGGAGTATTAGCGACCACCACATCGTCAGCGTTTATCTGCTGTAGGACTTCATAGCCCTTAGCCAGTTTTTCAGTAGTTCTTGCGAGGTCCTGTGCTATATTAGCTGGATTCCAATTCATAGATATAATATTTTTAAACGCTGCAAAGGTAGGGTAAATTATTATGGGGCCTTTTTTAAGGCAAAAGCGAGACTGCCAGTTTTCGGTTGAGCCCGGAACGCTTTCTGAGCGGGTGATCGTCGGAAACTTCGTGAAATCTTTACCTTTTTGTGGATAACGTTTGATGTAACTGCCTGCTATAGCTGATATGCGTTTTTAAAATATGGTAATTCTGTGCCGAAAAAGGTAAAGAAAGTGCGGTTTTACTTCCATTTCAGGTTAATAAAAGTATAATCTGGTTCATAAAAGGTTAAGAATCTGATCAGCTGATGTGCTAATTAGCTTAATAGCTGATGGAAGTATGCAGGAAAGTCTGTATGTATGCAATATTTCAAAGAACCTTGGCAGGTGAGTGCCTAGTGCAATGTAGGAAGATGGTTGCAGAGGGCTGGGAATAGAAAATAGGGTACCCTTATAAGTGTAGTATGATACAGCAGATAGAAGGGTATGATAAAACTGGTGAGTGAGGGTGAGTGTGGCAAACGCCTTGCTGTGGCGTGCTTGAATATTTGAGGAAGAGTGGGGGCGCGAGCTAACCACCCCGGCCTACCGGCCACCCCTCCTAAAAACAGGAGGGGTGTTTTTTTATGTATAGTGGAGATACCTCCCTGCTGCCGGATAGTCCTTAATTTTTTTGTAGATTTAAGTTGCGCTAAGGGAAGACTTAACTGCCGGAAATTTAGTTAAATAACGCCTATGAAATATTTACTGATTACCTGTATAGTAGCATTAATTGCATTGCAGGCATGTACGAAGGTAAAACACCTGGGTATTAATTCTGATCTGGCGGCTGCATTTGATTTTAATAAAGGCAGCTATTGGATATATAAAGATTCCCTTACCGGGCAGATCGACAGCTTTTATGAATTTAGGAGGGATTATTTTTCATTGACCCACGGCGATTATTTAAACGACCATGAAACAATGTATGTGTTGCAAAGCAATGCTGCGCATACAGATTCTATAGAGTGGCATTTTTATTTAGCCCAAGATATATATGGAATTGCATGGTATAATAAATTTGGAGAATTTTCTCCTTTGTTTCAGTATCCATATAAGTTGGGAGGAGGTAAAGCTAGTTACGCTATTAACATAGTCACTAATATCTATCCAAGTTATACAGTAAATAATCAAATATTCAGTAATGTAGTGTTAGTTAATGACTCAATTAATAATACCCCCTACCCAATTGATTCCTATTGGAATGACTGGTTTTATATAACTGCAAATGTGGGGATAATAAAAATGAGATTATTTCACCCATACTATTCAATTAACAGAGTATGGGAACTGCAAAGCTGGCATATTGTTAAGTAAATAAGAAATCTTATAAGATCCACCAGCGCAAGAGTTAGAGTAGCGTAATATGCTAGTGGCAGATTTTATATATTACATTGTTCTCTTGCTGCGTGGGTCTTGCTTAGCCATAAAGATGCTGTAAATAACTATCGCTGTATCAAATACTTCATACACAACCTGGTAGGGAAACCTGTTTAACCTTCCTTCTCTTACCGGTTTATCGTAGTAGGAGTATATATAGGGATTGGCAAGAAGGGTATTGTAGAAAATATCCAGCTCATTTAGCAATGCTGCTCCGAGACCCGGGCTTTGCTGCTCATACCAATCGTATGCCTCAATAATCTCAAAAGCGGCTAATGGGCGAAGCTCAATTTTATAGGCCATTCCTGTTTTGCTTATCCAGGGCCATTAGCTTCACTTCATCGGGGCTATATGATCTTCCTGCACCTTTAAGATATTTTTCCCGCTCTTCCTGTACCAGTTTTTTTCTTTGGTAATCTGTATCCATCTCATTTTCAAAAAGTGTATAAATAGCTGCGGCTTTAGCATCCTCTATAGTGTCTATAAATTGATGCAATTTTTGCCGGATGCCTGTAGTATCCATAAAAATCAGTTTCATGCAAAATTAATCCTTATTTGGATGAAAATGTATATCTGAGGCCGATTCATAGTGTTAGCATATCACCGCGCTATAAACACGGGTACCTCTATCATGTGGCGGACGGAGTTGATGGTTTCGCCGAGTAGCCAGTCTTTCATGGCCTTGTGGCCGTGGCTGCCTATTATCAGCAGATCGCAGTTGTTCTCCTTCACTATACGTGCTATCTCGGCTGCACGTTTATTAAAGCCCAGCACGCCGGTAGCCATGTAGCGGCGCTGGCTGAAGATGCGCACGTACTCCTCCATCTGTTCTTTGTCCTTTACGGTTTCGTAATCCTGCGCGCGGTTGCCCGCTATGCGCGCCGATACGCTCTCTACTACGTGTATCAATATAAAGGAGGTACCCTCCTTGGCCAGTTGCAATGCGTACTGCACTACCTTCTGGTCTTTCTCCGTAAAGTCAAGCGCAAGGGCTACGCGCTCGAATGGTTTGGCGGCGGCGAGTAATGATGTATTCACAGGCGTATCGTTATGTATATGGCTTTCACGGTAGCGGCGTCGCAGTATGTAGGGGTAAATGACGGTAATCACCAGCAAAGCCAGCAGTCCCAGTTCGCCCAATACTATAAGCCCCTTCACCATGAGGCTAGTGGTACCGTTTATCCATGATGCGGCACTATCGTACACCAGCTTGAAATTGAGCACCACTATAAGCGCAGCTACCAGCCATGCTACCAGCTGCACATGCGGGCGTATGGTAAAGGCGTTCATCTTTACCTTATCGCTTACAAAATGGATGAGGGGTATAACGGCAAAGGCAAGTTGCATGCTCAGCAGCACCTGGCTGAAGATAAGGAGGCTATCTACCATCTTATCGCCCATGAGGACAATGACCAGCACTGCGGGTACTATGGCCAGCAGGCGGGTAATGAGCCTGCGCACTACAGGATTGATACGTAGACGCAGGTAACCTTCCATCACTATCTGCCCGGCAAGCGTGCCGGTGATGGTGGAGCTTTGACCGGCGGCTATGAGTGCTATGGCAAAGAGGCGAGATGCCCACACTTTATTGCCAAGGAGGGGGGTGAGCAGCTTGTAAGCATCCTGCAGGGACGCTACCTGGTGATGGCTGGACAGATAGAATACGCTGCCTGCAAGTATAAGAATGGCGGCATTGACAAAGAAGGCGATATTGAGCGCAATGGTGCTATCCAGCGCATTGAAGCGGATGGCGCGGCGCATGGCGCTGTCTGTATGCGCTACCTTTCGCGTCTGCACCAGCGCGGAGTGCAAGTACAGGTTGTGCGGCATAACGGTGGCCCCTATAATGCCTATGGCCACATACAATGCCGCATGGCCGGGAAGCGAGGGGATGAAGCCCAGCGCCACATCGTGCAGGGACGGGCGGGCAAAAAACATTTCGACCAGAAAGCAGCCGCCTATGATGATGATGAGACCTATAATAAACATCTCGAGCCTGCGCATGCCCAGGCGCTGCAGGTAGAGTATCAATACGGTATCGCACAGGGTAACCAATACACCCCACAAAAGTGGGAAGCCAAACAAGAGATTAAGCCCAATGGCCATACCCAGTACTTCTGCCAGATCGCAGGCGGCAATGGCTATCTCTGCGAGGATATAAAGAATGAAATTGATGGCGGGCGGGTACATCTCGCGATTGCACTGGGCAAGGTCGCGGCCACGTACGATACCGAGCCGCACGCTAAGCGACTGGAGCAGCAAAGCCATCAGATTGCTCATAAGCAGCACCCATATCAGCTTGTAGCCAAACTGGCTACCGCCCGCTATATCTGTAGCCCAGTTGCCCGGATCCATATAGCCTACACTTACCAGGTATGCCGGGCCAAAGAACGCCATTATCCTTTTCCACGGCGATTTGGCCACGGAGGGGTCTATGGTGTTGTGTACATCGCCAAGTGATAAGTGGTGATCGTCGCTCACAAATAATAACGGCTTTTATAAAGCAGGGCTAAATTAAGGTAAAAAGGTAACAACGATAATATTGGTATGGGTATATGAGTAGTAAGTGATTTTGTATCTTGCTGCCTGATATGAAAAAGGAGATAGTAGTAAGTGGTATCAGGAGTACCGGCTATTTGCATTTAGGTAATTACTTCGGCGCAATACAGAATTATGTAAAGATGCAGGAAGACCATGACTGCTATTTCTTTGTGGCTGACTACCACTCGCTGACCACACATCCCGATCCTAAAGACCTGAAGACAAATGTGTACCGGGTGGTGGCCGAAAATATAGCTTGCGGTATAGATGTGAACAAAGCAGCGCTATATGCCCAGAGCGATGTGCCCGAGATACCCGAGCTATACCTGATGCTGAACATGCTGGCCTACAAGGGCGAGCTGGAAAAAGTACCCACCTTTAAAGATAAAGTGCGCCAGCAGCCGGAGAATGTGAACGCCGGGCTACTTACCTATCCCGTGCTAATGGCGGCAGATATACTGATACACCGCGCGGCAAAAGTGCCTGTAGGGAAAGACCAGGAGCAGCACCTGGAGATGGCGCGCAATTTTGCCCAGCGTTTTAATAAAAGATATGGAGAGCTGTTTCCCGAGCCGGAGGTATTTCGCTACAATAGAGATACAGTGAAGATAATGAGCCTGGATGGTGAAGGGAAAATGAGCAAGAGCGAGAATGTGAACGCGACTATATTCCTATCGGACGACGATGCGACAATACGCAAAAAGATAATGAAGGCAAAGACCGATGCCGGGCCTGCCGAGCCAAATAGCGAGATGCCGGAATATATAAAGAATCTCTTTGTGCTGATGCAAATGGTATCGGCTCCGGATGTAACTGCCACCTATACCAGTGCTTATAACAATTGCAACATACGCTACGGCGATATGAAAAAACAACTGGCAGAAGATATGGCTGCCTTTGTAGCCCCTATACGGGAAAAAGCAGCAGCGCTGCAAAAAGATGAGGTGCTGATAAAGAAAATATTGCGCCAAGGCGCTGAAAAAGCACGTGCGAGTGCGGGGAAGACCATCAGTGAAGCCCGCCGCCTGATAGGGATCAGCTATTATTAATTCTTTAACGGCCCAGGTGTGCGAAGTGTAAGCGGAGAATATTAATATTACACCTACATCATCTAGAGCGTATGCCTGCCAAGAAAATAACCAAACATATAGCCGTAGCCGGAAATATAGGCGCCGGAAAGACTACGCTGACTACCATGCTTGCGAAACACTACAAGTGGACGCCGCACTATGAAGATGTGGAGCACAACCCATACCTGGTAGATTTTTATGAAGACATGCCGAGATGGTCGTTCAACCTGCAGGTTTACTTCCTGAATAACCGCCTGCGCGACCTGATAGAAATAATCAATGGCAAAGCAACAGTAATACAGGACCGTACCATATATGAGGATGCCTACATCTTTGCACCCAATCTGTATGAGATGGGGCTGATGACCAAGCGCGATTTTGAAAACTATTCCTCCTTCTTCCAGAACCTGAAAACACTGGTAAAGCCACCCGACCTGCTCATATACCTGCGGGCAGGCATACCCGCACTTGTAGACCAGATACAGAAGCGCGGGCGGGAGTATGAAGAGAATATAAGGCTGGATTATCTAAAACGCTTGAATGAATTCTATAACAAATGGATAGATAAATACAGCGATGGACCGCTGCTGATAATAGATGTAGAGAAAAATAACTTTGCAGAAAAAGACGAAGACTTTGCAGAGGTGGTGCGCCGCATCGATGCACAACTGCACGGACTGTTTTAGCCTATCTGCTACCTTGCCAACCCTATGAGGAAGCCCGGATATTTATTGGCAGTATTATTATCGCTACTGCAACTACCAACAGCTACAGCTGGAATATTGAAAGGCAGGGTAACCGATGCGCGGAATGCAGCACTGCCATTTGCCACCGTGTATATAAAGGGCACTACCATGGGTGTGAGCGCCAATGCGGAAGGCAACTATGAACTGAACGTAACCGCAGGCAGTTATCAAGTGCTTTGCCAGTATATTGGGTTCGGGCAGGAGGTGTACACGCTGGACATCAACAGTACCGAAACCATAATGCATGACTTTAAGCTACGGGAACAGAATACCCAGATGAAGGAAGTGGTGGTAAAAGCCAATTCAGAAGATCCCGCATACACCATCATACGAAATACGATAGCCCGCCGCAGTTATCATCTTGACGAGGTACATACATTCCAGACCTCCATTTACCTGAAAGGCGTAGGACGCACCCGTGAAGCGCCATCGAAAGTGTTTGGACAGAAGATAGATAAGGGTGAACTTGGTTTGGATACAGCAGGCAAGGGCATCTTGTTCCTGTGTGAAGAAAATGCAGACTACTACGCAGCCATGCCGCACAAAAGCCGCACAGTGATACACTCGGTGGTGCAGAGCGGTGACCCTAAGGGACTGGGTTTTGCACAGCTACCCAGTGTCATTTCTTTTTATGAAAACAATGTACCCATATTCAGCCCGCGCGGTTTTGTATCTCCCATAGCGGAGAATGCGCTGTACTACTACCGTTACAAATACCTGGGCGAATACAGGGAGAACGGCTATACTATAAATAAAATACAGGTAATCCCTAGGCGCAAGTACGAAGCCACATTCAGCGGGACCATTTATATAACGGACGGAGACTGGGCCATACACAGCCTGGATATGCTGGTGACCGATAAGGCCAGCCTGAGCCTGCTGGATACAGCGCGCATACGCCAGCTATACCTGCCGCTGGATAACAACCAGTGGGTAATAAAGAACCAGGTAGTGTACGCAACCTTTAAGATATTTGGCTTTGATGTAACTGCCAACCTGGTAACAGTATATAATAACCAGAAAGTGAATGCGGCGATACCGGATACCATGTTCAATGATAAAGTGATGAGTGAATATGATAAAAAGGCGAACCAAAAGGATTCGGCCTTCTGGAATAATGCGCGGCCCATACCACTGGAGGGGGATGAAAAGAAAGATTATATATTAAAAGACAGCATCAGGAAGAAGGAAGAAGACCCCAGGTATATTGATTCGTTACGAAGGGTAGGGAATAAAGTAACCGCGAGGCAGATACTGGTATTCGGGCTGGATAAGCATACCAAAAAAAATAAAGATAATATACGCACCAATGCGCTGCTGACCATGGTCAACTACAATACAGTAGAAGGGCTGAATGTATCGCCACGAGCCGTATGGACACATACCATAGATACCTCGAGGAAACTGGAAACGAGGATGGCTGTGCGGTATGGCTTTAGCAACACCCATTTTAATGCAATAGCGCGGACAGGGTATACTTACTCATCGCCCACATGGATAGGACGCAGATGGACCATTGGCGCAGAAGCCGGTAAGTATGTGTTCCAATACAACCCTACAAACCCGGTACCGGAACTATACAATACAATATCCACCCTCTTCTATAACCAGAACTACCTGAAAATATATGAACGGTGGAATGCAAAGCTGTATATGGATAAACAGTACGCAAACGGTTGGGAATGGCATGTAAAGACAGGGTACGAGCACAGGCTGCCACTAAGAAACACCACTGACTATAGCTGGGCAGGGCATAGCAATAAGCTGACCGATAACCTGCCTGATATATCAGGCGGCTACAACACACTGGAGGAGCATAGTGCGGTATTGGTGGAGGCATCTATCTCCTACCGGCCAGGGTATAAGTATGTATTGTATCCCGATTATAAAATGCCGGGAGTTAACAACAGGATGCCACTGTTTACCCTTAGCTACGAGAAGGGGGTACCTGGTATACTGAACAGTAAAGTGGATTTTGACAAATGGCGGTTCAGCATAGTGCAGCAACTGAGGATGAAACTGCTTGGTGTATTCTCCTACAATATAGCGGCAGGCGGCTTCCTGAACAAGAACTATGTGGCGCTGCCCGATATGATGCACTTGAATGGCAACCAGTTTATAGCGCTGCCAACGGGCTTTTATCTCTCAGGGTTTGAGCTGGCACCGTACTACCTATATAGCAATACAGCACCGCTATATGGCGAAGCCCATGTGGAATATAACCTCGAGGGACTGATAACCAATAAGATCCCATTATTGCGACGGGCACGGTGGTACGCGGTAATAGGGAATAATACCTTTTATACTGCTACAGGAAGCTATTATACAGAAGCATTTATAGGAATAGATAATATAGGTGTATCGAAGCTGAGAGGTTTCAGGGTAGATCTGGTGCAGGGGTGGGACAGCGATGGCCGCATGCGCAATGGAATACGGGTAGGGCTGAAACCCAGCCTGCTGATACATATGAACACCCGAAAGGAAGAGTGGTAAATGGAAAGCGCTATCTAAATTCTAATTATTACATTTGCAGCAATCCTAAACATCCTCTATGCGCCGTAAGTGGTGGAAAGTGCTTTGCGTAATCTTATTAGGCTACACTGTTATCGGCGGGCTGCTGATGGAGGTGCCCCGTAAGGATATACTGAATGAAACCATCCGCAACCTCTATTTTCACGTACCTATGTGGTTTACGATGATACTGCTGTTTGGCGGAGCTTTTGGCTATTCTATTAAATACCTGCGCACCGGCAACCTGAAGGACGACCTGTATGCCGTATCCTTTACCACTATAGGCATCCTGTTTAGCATACTCGGCATGCTTACCGGCATGGAGTGGGCCAAGTACACCTGGGGCGCTGCCTGGAGCAACGACCCTAAAGAGCTGGCAACCGCGCTGAGCATGCTCATTTATTTTGCCTACATGGTGCTGCGGAATGGGCTGAAGGATGAAGAAAAGCGCGCTAAAATAAGCTCGGTGTATAATGTATTCGCATTCGCAATAATGATACCCCTGATATTTGTACTGCCCAGGCTGGTAGATAGCCTGCACCCCGGTAATGGCGGTAACCCCGCTTTCAGCAAGTACGACCTGGATAGCCATATGCGATTGATATTCTACCCGGCAGTTATCAGCTGGTTCCTGCTGGGGCTGTGGATCACCTCCCTAAGGGTGCGTTACAGTATTGTTCGCTTTGAAAGGGAAAATTCTTTTTATTCAGCAAAAACCACAACACATGCGTAAGGCATCATTCCTATCTTTCCTCTATATATTGCTGATGGCAGCTACGGCCAGCGCCCAGCAAGCAGGCACTGAAATGGCCGATACCATGCGGTCGAATGGTAAAATATACGTTGTCGTTTTAGTATTAGCCACTATATTTGTGGGGATCATTGTGTACCTGATAAGACTGGAACGCAAGATCACGAAACTGGAGAAAAATAAATAATAAAATCTATACTTAACTAAAGATCCGTATGGCAGAAACAGCAACTTCCACCCCAGGGACGAAAGCACAACACTATAGCTTTTTCCAGGGTGTAGAGCGCAATTTTGATAAGGCATCCTCATTTACCCGCTTCGAAAAAGGCATACTGGAGCAAATAAAGGCCTGTAATTCTATATTACAACTGAAATTCCCGGTACGTATAGGTGAGAAAATTGAAGTGATAGAAGCATACCGTGTGCAGCACTCCCACCACAAACTACCCTGTAAAGGCGGTATCCGCTACAGCATGGATGTGAACCAGGATGAGGTAATGGCGCTTGCATCGCTGATGACCTATAAGTGCGCTATAGTTAATGTACCATTTGGCGGAGCAAAGGGCGGTATAAAAATAAATCCGAAGAACTACACTCCATTTGAACTGGAAAAAATAACACGCCGCTATGCATCGGAGCTGGTAAAGAAAAATTTTATAGGCCCCGGCATAGATGTACCTGCACCCGACTATGGTACCGGCGCACGTGAAATGAGCTGGATAGCAGATACCTATGCTTCCCTGAAACCGGGCGAAGTGGATGCACTGGGTTGCGTAACGGGCAAGCCAATAACACAGGGCGGCGTACGCGGCCGTACAGAAGCTACGGGCCTTGGTGTGTATTACGGTGTGCGCGAAGTGTGCAACACCAAAGAAGATATGAAAAAGCTGGGACTGGAACTGGGCATAGAAGGCAAGAAGGTGATAGTGCAGGGCCTGGGTAATGTAGGCTTCCATGCTGCTAAATTCTTCTTTGACAACGGCGCAATAATAGTAGGGCTGGCAGAATACGAAGGCGGCATCTACAGCGAAAAAGGAATAGATATATATAAAGTAGTGGAGCACCGCAAGGCAACAGGATCGATCCTCGACTTCCCCGGTGTTACCAACATAAAGAACAGTGCAGACACACTGGAGCAGGAATGTGATATACTGATACCCGCCGCGCTTGAAAATGTGATCAACGCAGGTAATGCAGCACGCATAAAGGCTAAAATAATAGGTGAAGGCGCTAATGGGCCACTGACACCAGACGCAGATGAAATACTGCACAAGAAAGGCGCTATAGTAGTGCCGGATATGTACCTGAACGCCGGGGGCGTAACAGTATCTTATTTTGAGTGGCTGAAGAACCTTAGCCACGTGCGCTTTGGCCGCATGGATAAACGCTTCAGCGAAAACCAGAACAGCCTGATACTGCAAACAGTGGAAGGCCTTACCGGCAAGCGTGCCAATGATACAGAACGTACCATGATCCTACACGGTCCTGATGAAGCTGACCTTGTCTATTCAGGACTGGAAGATACCATGATCGGTTCTTACCACGAGATACGCGATATACTTAACAGCCGCGATATATCTGATATGCGCACTGCCGCCTTTGTATGTGCTATTGATAAAGTGGGTGTATCTTATGAAGAACTGGGTATATTCCCATAATAATATTTATAGATGCTTTGCATCTGCACATAAAAATGGCTGCCACAGGCAGCCATTTTTTTTATGATGTAACTGAAGCGTATTACTGCTTTGCCAACTTTTGAATATACAGGATGTATCCTGTAGCATCTGTTACAGAAATAAGGTAGGTGCCGGGCGTGATGCCAGATAGTGATAGCTGTACCTTAGCTGTATTGGCAGGAACTGACTGTGTCTTTATAGTACGGCCATCTATATTCATCAGACGGATAGTAATATCGCCCTTTGCAACTGCATCGCCCAGTAGGACAGAAATATTATCAGTAGCCGGATTGGGATAAACGCTGATATTTTTAAATTGCGGGGCACCCAATACACCGGTAGGGATCTCGTAATAGTAATTCTCTACTGAATTAAGCTGGAAGCCTCCGGTGCCAAAATTTATATACTGGACGTGCTGAATAGGGTCGTTACTTGTGTTGTAAATAATATTGTCGTTGAATAAAATGTTTTGTGGAATAACACCCCCGGAAGTGTAGAAATAAACCCGTTCTGTAGTGTTAATGCTATCGGGCAGACCAGCTGAATTAACACGCTTTTTAATTTTATAAATAGAAGACCACCCTGTTGAGTCACTTGTATATTCATTAAAATAATTATAGTAATTGAGCGCAGCCGGGTAGCCTAATGTATCCTTTGTGGAGACATATAGACCGGTACCCGTATCATCATAGGATAGCATTAATTGTAACCGGCCATCTGTATAATAAGTAAGGTCGATCTCATTGCTTTTAAACCATGGCGCGGCTGCAGTAGCTTTAGTATAATTATTCAGCTGGGTCAACTGTCCTGCGCCGTTATAGATATAAACATATTTTGAAGACAATGCAGATGTGGCAGCATTGTATGCATATGTACTATCCTGTGTCAGTTGACCTGTGCCATTATAAGAGAAATAACGCCTGGTAGCAGTGTCCCATACCAACGGGCCACCGGTAAAAGTAACATTGACCGCAATGCGATTAGCAGCATCGAAGGTATTAACCATGTGTGCATTACGCAGGTAAGTAGTATCGGTATATATATTGTAATAGTTTAACAGGTTGTTATTGCCATCATACATTGCAAATGTTTTGTTGGTAAGTGAAATATGATGCAGCGTATCATAAGTATAGCCCAATGCCGTATCAGACATTATGTCCATAGTACCTATGCTAAAAGGGCTGGAAAACTGTGGCTGACCATAATCGTAAGGCGTGCGTGGAAAATTAAAGGAAACCTGGTTGAGGTCGTAATGTGAGCCACGCGCACCACTATAGGTGTACTTAGCGCTGTCATTAGAGAAAGTGGAAAAATAGGTAGAAAAATAATCGCTGCTTTTAAGGCGCTCCGGGGCAATTGAAGACCTGTATGCTGGGGCAACCGACTGTTGTTGCAGAATATGCTGCAAAAGCGCATGCTTTGCATCGCGCAGATCAACCACTGGTTTTACCAGCATATGAGCCGATTGGGCGGTAGCACCCAGTGCTGCAAATGCCATGCAAAAAAGTAATGATGCTTTCTTCATAAGATGTTTGTTTAAAATTGTTTAAGATATGGTTTATGTGTATCGGGTAAATGCAACGTAATGTTACGTTATGTAAATGTTAAAAGCAATAGTTTAAATTGTTATGTGATTTTTTTAACGTTTATTCAATGAGGTACTGCATTATGGAATCTCTATTTTTGTGTATCTTAATAGCATAAACATGCGCATGTATCGTACTCTTCGTATTTTCCTATTGCCTGCCCTCCTGTGCTATAATACGGGGATACGTGCCCAAACTACCGGCGCTACAAAACCCGCACTGGTGAGGATACAGGGATCAGTAATCAAACCCCACTTCAAGGGGGATATGGATGCGTTTATAAAGGCCAATATGCATTACCCGAAAGATGCACTGCGCAAGCATATACAGGGCACCGTGCGGGTATATATAAATGTGGATACACACGGATATATACATAATGCGGAAGTGACCCACCATGTATGCCCGTCTATAGATGAAGAAGCGCTGCGGATAATAGGACTGATGCCCCCCTGGGAGCCGACGATGCTAAAGGGCAAGCCGACGAAGGGTAGGCTGAGTATAGATATTGTGTTTAAGGTGAAGAAGTAAGCATTTATGAGACTAGGGTGTAGGTTTTAGCTGCTTTGCGAATTTTCTATCTTCAAGAGTACCGCTACTTTCCAGTACGCTTTTTACAACATTTCTTAACTGTGGGTATTTTAAATATGGAACTAATAATGATTTTAAATGTCCAGACTTTCTATAAGATAATGCGTCAATTGCGTATCCTTTGATACTAATATCCCATGTTTTGATGCAGGTTCTGATTATTGTATCCACCACGCTAGAAGAATCAACATCAGCCAGCGCCTGAAGTGCTATTACTTTTGCTTTATTGTTAGGATTGCTAATATTATTATTTGCGGTAATAATCAAATGTTGCTTATCCATTTTTATCAAAAAAGGAATAAGATGTGGATCACCAAAATCTTCATTTTTAATCAAATAATTGAATGCTGTATTTGTTTCCAAGGGTAAATTATTCATTATTGCAATAGCCAGCCAGAAAGAAGCTAAATCCTCTTTTTCTGTTTCTAATTTTAATAAAGCAATATTTGTTCTTGAAGTATCATGAAGTTTATAAAATAATTTATATGCAATGGTTCTTTGATAAATATTACCTGTAGTTAATTTATCAATATTATTGGTATATAGAGAGTCATATTTGAATATGCAAATTTCTTGGTTTGGCAATGTATCCAATACGCTGAAAAAGCCAAATAAATCATTTTCAGTATAAAACTTATTGAGCGTTTTTTTAAATGAGGTTACTAACACTTCCTTGTTACTTGCAACACAGAAACAAGTAAAAAAAAGCATTGAAAATATCGTACTTATAATATGTTTATTTGATAATTTTTTCATGCTCACTGATTATCCAAGTATAATAATTATTACACTACATTACATCATTTAATTTAAAGGTGGATATCTTTATTTGCATTTGGCCTATCCGTAATAGTATATTGCAAGGTTAGCATTTCCATATAAAAGCAATGCTCCCCAAACATTATGCATGCTATTCAAACTTCCATTGCCAATATCAGCGCTAAACAGAAGTTTGCCCTTAAACCCTTTCCCATAGCTTATATGCATATTTACATAACGGAAATTTGGGGAAGTTTCAATCTGTATAAGGCACATTACAGCTTTTAACCATTTAGCATTTTAACCTTTTATCTTATTACAGTTTTCCTTTTTTTTAAATAATTTTGCACCGCGGTAACCCTTTTCTTTAATCTAATTCTAATATACTAATGGCTTTTAACCTTGACCTGATACAGAAAGTTTACGAACATCTTCCTACAAAAGTGAATGCTGCACGCGAGATACTGGGGCGCCCGCTGACTATGACAGAAAAAATACTGTATGCGCACAGCTACGATCCGGCCACCAAAGCACACGAACGCGGCAAAGATTATGTAAACTTCACTCCGGATAGGGTTGCCATGCAGGATGCGACAGCACAGATGGCGCTGCTGCAGTTCATGACCTGCGGCAAGGATAAGGTAGCCGTGCCCAGCACAGTGCACTGCGACCACCTGATACAGGCTAAAATAGGCGCTACTGAAGATCTGGCAACGGCGATTGACGTAAATAAAGAAGTGTACGATTTTCTGGCCTCTATATCCAACAAATATGACATAGGCTTCTGGAGACCGGGCGCGGGCATTATACACCAGGTAGTACTGGAGAATTATGCATTTCCCGGTGGTATGATGATAGGAACCGACAGCCATACACCCAATGCCGGTGGTCTGGGCATGATAGCTATAGGCGTAGGCGGTGCGGATGCGGTAGATGTAATGGCCGGACTACCCTGGGAACTGAAGATGCCAAAGATGATAGGTGTGAAGCTGATAGGCAAAATGAACGGCTGGACCAGCGCAAAAGACATAATACTGAAAGTAGCCGGTGTACTGACCGTGAAAGGCGGTACCGGCGCTATAGTGGAATACTTTGGTGATGGCGCAGAAAGCCTGAGCTGCACCGGCAAGGGTACTATCTGTAACATGGGCGCTGAAATAGGCGCTACCTGCTCGCTCTTTGCCTACGATACTAAAATGGGCGAATACCTGAGCGCCACCAACCGCGCAGAAGTAGCTAAGCTGGCAGATGGGGTAAAAGACCACCTGCGTGCCGATATAGAAGTATATAACAACCCTGAAAGCTATTTTGACCAACTGATAGAAATAAACCTGGATGACCTGGAACCGTATGTGAACGGACCATTTACACCGGACCTGGCGACCCCCATCAGCCAGATGGCGGCGGCAGTAAGAGAACACAACTGGCCTGATGAGGTGGAAGTGGCGCTGATAGGCTCCTGCACCAACTCATCGTACGAAGATATTTCGCGTTCGGCCTTTATAGCCCGCAATGCGATGGATAAGGGACTGAAAGCAAAAAGTGAATTTACCATAACCCCCGGCTCTGAAATGGTTCGCTATACCATAGAAAGAGACGGCATGCTGGCTACTTTTGGCGAGTTGGGTGGTATAGTGCTGGCAAATGCCTGCGGCCCATGTATAGGCCAATGGAGCCGCCACGTGGATGACCCAACAAAGAAGAATACCATCATCACCTCATTCAACCGCAACTTTGCCAAGCGCAATGACGGGTTGGCAAGTACACATGCGTTTGTAGCATCGCCTGAAATAGTGACGGCGCTGGCCATAGCAGGCAGCCTGAGCTTTAACCCGCTGAAAGATACACTGACCAATGATAAAGGCGAACAGGTAATGCTGGATGAGCCTAAAGGATATGAACTGCCTCCCAAGGGCTTCTCTGTAAAAGATGCAGGCTACCAGGCCCCAGCAGTAGATGGCAGCAAGGTGCAGGTACAGGTACACCCGCACAGCGACCGACTGGAACTGTTAAGACCATTTGCCCCGTGGGAAGGTACCGACCTTACCGGCATGAAGCTGCTGATAAAAGCATTTGGCAAGTGTACTACCGACCATATATCTATGGCTGGCCCATGGCTTAAATACCGCGGCCACCTTGACAATATATCGAACAACATGCTGATCGGCGCTATCAATGCGTTTAACATGGAAACCAATACCGTAAAGAACCAGCTTACCGGTGAATATGGCGAAGTGCCTGCCGTGCAGCGTGTATATAAAGCAGCGCGCATAGGCAGTGTGGTAGTGGGTGATGAGAACTATGGTGAAGGCAGCAGCCGTGAGCATGCTGCAATGGAGCCACGCCACCTGGGTGTACGCGCTATAATAGTGAAGAGCTTTGCGCGCATACATGAGACCAACCTGAAAAAACAGGGTATGCTGGCACTGACATTTTGTGACAAGGCAGACTACGAAAAAGTACTGGAAGACGATACAATAGACATTACCGGGCTTACCGACTTTGCCCCCGGCCAGACGCTCACAATGGTGCTGCACCATAAGGATGGTAAAACGGAAGATATAAAACTGAACCAGACCTACAACCACCAACAGATAGAATGGTTTAAAGCAGGTGGAGCGCTGAATGTGATACGCGATAACGTAAACAAGGAGAAAAAATAAACAGCAAGTAACTATCCAATAAGCAAAAATCCCTCATGCGGGGGATTTTTGCTGTTAATTAAACTAAAAGAAAATAAAACAGTCTGTAATGAATGAAAGGATTGTTTTAATTTTATATCATGGCCAGCCGCATTTATGAACTGAAGAACTTTATAGAGTGGAAAGCATTTGGCGTATGTACTGCTATAGGGGAGCGCCTGGGCATAGCTACATCACGCATCAGGCTTTGGTTCATTTATATATCTTTCCTTACGCTGGGTTCACCACTTATCGTGTACATGGTGCTTGCCTTCTGGATGAACCTGAGAAGCTACATAGGCATGGGAAGACGTAACCCGCTGAAATGGCTGTAATCAACTGCTAATTTACCTTTACTGCTTTTAATAAATGTCTGCGCTGGTCGTAGAATCTGATCGTGTGCAGACCTGTGTACTTAGGAATGATGCCTAATACAACATGCTGCTGGGTATAGGTGAGCGGGGCACGGCTCTTGTTTATTTTGCAATACACCTCTATAAAATCGCCTGCCTTTATAGCATTGGTATAGGTAAGGTAAACATCCTTTTCAGATGCCGGCAGCGCCAGCATTATTACATTGTCTTTAGTGAAATCGGGTAGCTCTACCTTGTTGGTTCCTGTTTTTGCGATACCAAACGTCTTTATAAAATCTGATCTTTTGCTTATGACCCTGCAATAGTGTGGGTCATCGACTTTAACGCGGTCATCAAGAAAAAAATTCTGGAGGGGACGTATTATGATGACCTGTGTAGGCTGCGCCTTTGCTGAAAAAACTGCAAGGAGCAATAAAGCACAAAACATTGCTTTCATAAATATGGAAGTGTGAACGGATAAAGATAATGTATAGCAGCAATGGGCGTATATAAAACCCACCAAAGAGAATAGATTTTAATACTTTTGCGCCACAATCATTTAAAATACATGAAAAAAATATTGTTATCACTCTGCGCAGCTGTAATGATGCTTGGCGCAAAGGCAGATGAAGGAATGTGGCTGCCCATGCTGATAGGTAAGAACTATGAGGAAATGGTACGCATGGGACTGAAGCTCTCTAAAGAAGACGTGTATAACATAAACCACAGTAGCCTGAAGGATGCGATAGTGCAGTTTGCAGGTGGGTGCACGGCAGAAATGATATCATCAAATGGCCTGCTGCTTACTAACCACCACTGTGGTTATGATGCCATAGCTACCCTTAGCACTGTACAGAATAACTACCTGGATAACGGTTTCTGGGCACATAATATGCAGGAAGAGCTTCCGGCACAGGGAGTAACTGTGATATTTCTGCAGCGTATGGAAGATGTGACCGACGAAGTGATAAAAGAAGTGGGTACGACAAAGGGAGAAGAATACACAAAGAAATTTGACGCTATCCGCAAAAAGATCGAGGACCGCGAAACAAAGGGCAATAAGTATATGGTAGCCAGTGTAAAGGAATACTTTAACGGCAACCAATACTTCCTGCTGGTGTATAAAAAATATGTGGATGTGCGCCTGGTAGGAACCCCACCTAAATCACTGGGTAAGTTTGGTGGTGATACCGACAACTGGATGTGGCCGAGGCATACATCGGACTTCTCTATGTTCCGTGTATATGCAGGCGCTGATAACGAGCCTGCCGACTATGCTGCTGCTAATGTAGCGTATCACCCCAAGAAATATCTACCCGTATCTATAAAAGGAGAACAGGAGAATGACTATGCAATGATCTACGGATATCCCGGCCGCACCAATCGTTACGAAGTATCGTACGGCGTGAACCTGGCTATCAATACCATTAACCCGTCAATAGTAAGCATACGCGATACCCGTCTTGCCATTATGCGCCGCCACATGGCACAGGATAAGACAGTGTATCTGAAACTGACCTCCCTTTCTGCACGTATAGCTAACTACTGGAAATATTTTATAGGCCAGACAGAACAGCTAAAACGCCTGAAGATAGTGGACAAGAAAAAGAAGCAGGAAGACAAGTATGTGGCCTGGGCTGCTGACAATAATTTTGATGCGGGCATCATGAACAAATTTGCCAAGATATACCAGGATGTAACGCCCTACGCAAAACATTCCGTTTACTATACAGAGTGTTTCCGAGCATCGGCACTGGCGCGTATAGGTGCCTCTACAGAACCTTTATATAAGTGGCTGCAAAAGAAAGAAACCAATGCAGACTCCCTAAAAAAATATGTGGATGGGCTGAAAGAAACACGCCGTACCATCATGAAAGAATTTGACTATGGCACAGAAAAGGATATGATGGCGGAAATGACGAAGATGTACTATGATGAGGTGCCTAAAGTGCAGCAGCCTGATATATACCAGAAAGTGATCTTTGCAAAATACGGCAAGTATAATGCGGATAAGACCTACATGGATTATACCGAGTATGTATTTAAGAACACTTTTTTAGTAGACAGCAATAAATTCAATGCCTTCTGCACTGCACCAAGTGTTGAGAAAATAGATAAAGACCCTGCCTGTGAATATGCGCTGAGCTTTGTACACAACTATACCAAGAACTACCAGGGCAAAGTAGAAACCTATAACGCTGAGAAGAAAGAGCTGAGCAAGCAATATGTACGCGGCCTGATGGCCTGGAAAGAAGGCAAGCTTTTTTATCCTGATGCAAACTCCACTATGCGTATATCTTATGGTAAGGTGCTGAGCTACGACCCACAGGATGGGGTACACTATAATTACTTCACCACGCTGGATGGCCTGATGGCCAAGTACAAACCCGGCAGTGATGAATTTGATGTGCCACAGCAACTGATAGACCTGTATAATGCAAAGGACTATGGCCGCTATGCTGATGCAGATGGCTCCCTGCACACCTGCTTCATTACCAATAACGATATTACAGGCGGTAACTCCGGCAGCCCGGTGATAAATGCAAACGGCGAACTGATAGGCGCTGCATTTGATGGTAACTGGGAAGCTATGAGCGGTGATATTGCCTTTGATAAGAAGTATAAGAGAACTATAGTGTGCGATGTACGTTTTATCCTGTTCCTTATAGATAAAATGGGGCATGCAAAGAACCTGATAAAAGAAATGGATATCAGGGAATAGCCATTTAATAAATACATGTATAAGCCATTGCTGTAAAGCAATGGCTTATACATTTGGAGGGGTAGTAAAGTACTGATTGTAATTACATTGGAAAGATATACCCGGGCAGCATTACCTTGCAGAATAAGGTAGGTTCAAATAAAATGCCCCTTGCAAAGCAAGGGGCATTTATATTATATAAAGAGGTAAGAGATTATGCTTTTGCTTTTTGCATGTTGGTAGTAAATGCCTGCTTTAAAAGGAAATAACCACCGAATAAAAACACACTGCCTATCATATCACCTGCAAGGGTATTTTTGAAGAATGGGATAGCCATGATATAAGTAGTAGTAAAGCCATTGAAGCTATATCCCCACCATCCACATGCGTATACACCCAGGTTAGAGATAATAAAGAAAATGGTAGAAGCTGCTATTGTATAGCCGAGTACAGGGAGTGCTTTAATGCTATTCATGCGTGTACCAAGGAACGTAACTGCAAGCAGGGCACCGTAGGTAAATAGCTGTGATATACCGTAAAAGCCCGGGGTATTGGTAAACAACTGGAAGTACATATCCGCAACAAACTGGCTAAGAAGGGCTACCAGGAAAGCCAGACGGCGGTCTTTGATCACCGCGCCGCTAAATAGGCCGATAGCTGCTATAGGTGCAAAGTTGAACATGTGCATTTCGCGGTAAACGATACGCGCTGTAGCCGTCATTAAAACTAGGCCTATTGCCAGTGCGATATTGATCTTATTATTTTTCATTGTTTATCTGTTCGATGCAAAATTAAAAAAGTACGGTTAAAAATCAGGCTTTCTTTTCGGCGATAAAGTTAAGCCCAAAAAAGAGATATTCCTTTCGCATGCTCTTAGCAGCAGACTGTATCTTCTCTTCCTTATGTAAAAGCTTGCCAGGATCGGATAAACGGTAAATGACAGGCAGATAATAGCGGATGTATTGTACACTATCCTTATGTATAGAAAAGCCGTTACCGGTGAAGAGTGCATTCCAGCTACGCAGGCTGCGTATATTCTCATTGCCTATAAGTATATCCTTTTGCAGTTTTTCGTCCCATATAGTAATGATACGCTTGCTACCGCGGTACTTATAGAGCTTTATGCGCTGTATGATATTATTGCCGTTTTCCTCAATGGCCAGAATTTTACCACCTTTACGAAGGCTGCTGTGAAATATCTGCAGCGCTTCATTTATCGGCTCCAGGTGGTGTAGGGTATCCTGTACTATTATCCAGTCGAATGTGTCAGCTGCGGGGTGATTATCAAAGAGGTTTTCGTAGGTACAGGTAAACAGGGAGGTATCACCATATTGAGACCAGTATGCCATACGCTTCTGTACGGTATCGTAATAGAATTCGAGCGTAGTGCCATGGGTACGTATACCATTCATGGCGAGAAACAGGCAAGTGGTGCCATAACCGGAGCCGCAATCCCAGATGGCTTTGTTGGTAGCAGAACCTAGATGCTGCTGTATATAATGCAGGCGTTGCAGAAAATAGTTCCGGCGGAAGTGCCATGAAGACTGCTTACCAAGGAATTTATAATAGGATTGCATTTCCTTATGCTCTTCCAGTTCTGCAACCATTAGCTCAAAGAAACGCTCAGGGGTCATAATGATTCAAAAGTAAAAATTACAAATTCAAAAGCAATTGCAACAGGCAAAAAATACCCCTGTAACTTATGTATTACAGGGGTAAGGATCATATAACTATAAGTCTTTGCCGTGGCAAGCCTTGTATTTTTTACCACTACCGCATGGGCAAGGGTCATTGCGGCCTATTTTAGGGCCTGCTTGTACCGGGGTGCGCTTTACAGCAGTGGCCCTGTTATTATCGTACACATCATTTTCGTCAGCGGCATAGTCCTGGCCGGCGGCGTCTATCTCTGCTTTGTTGATGCGCATATGGCTCATATCAGTATGCTGCAGGGGTGCCCGTGCTGCCTGTTGCGGCGCTTCCTCTATTGGTATACCTGCACGCAGCAGGAAGGAGATAATATTGCGGTTTGTTTCCAGCAGCATCTGCTTGAACAGGTTGAACGCTTCGAACTTGTATATAAGCAATGGGTCCTTCTGTTCGTATGATGCCATTCGTACTGATGTACGCAGATCATCCATAGCGCGCAGATGGTCTTTCCATGCATCGTCTATCAATGCAAGGGTTATGGTCTTTTCTAATGTTTGTATCACAGGTGCTGCTTCCTGATCTACCGCTTCTTTCAGGTCTACATACAGCTGCATGCCGCGAATGCCATCGGTAAATGGCACCACTATATTATCCACGCGATCGCCGTTCTGCTCCAGTATCTGCACCAATGTGGGTGTCATGTGTTCCCGCAGGGAATTCATTTTGCGGTTATAGAACTCTTTTACCTGGTGGTAAAGCTCATCGCCTATGGTTTGAATATTACCTTTTGCAAAAATGTCTGTATCCATCTCCGGCTCTATTGCCAGTTGCTTGATCACTTCCAATTTGAATGTATCCAGGTCGCGGTTATTATCAAACTGCTGCGCAAGGTCTATGCACACATCGTACATGGCGTTATCGAGGTCTATAGAAAGGCGGTCGCCAAACAATGCGTGGTTACGACGCTTGTAGATGACATCGCGTTGGGTATTCATTACATCATCATACTCCAGCAGGTTCTTGCGTATACCAAAGTTATTTTCTTCTACTTTTTTCTGAGCACGTTCTATAGACTTGGTGATCATGCCATGCTGTAATACCTCGCCTTCTTTATGGCCCATTTTATCCATCAGGGAGGCAATACGTTCGGAACCGAACAGGCGCATCAATTCATCTTCAAGAGATACAAAGAACTGTGATGTACCGGGATCGCCCTGGCGGCCAGCACGGCCACGCAACTGCCTATCCACACGGCGGCTTTCGTGCCGTTCGGTACCTATGATAGCAAGACCACCTGAATTCTTGACACCAGGCCCCAGCTTTATATCCGTACCACGGCCAGCCATATTGGTAGCAATAGTTATAGCACCAGCCAGCCCCGCTTCCTGCACTATATTGGCCTCACGGACATGCTGCTTGGCGTTCAGTACATTATGCGGCACTTTCTTTTGTTGCAGCATACGGCTCAGCAATTCAGAAACCTCTACGGAAGTAGTACCCACCAGCACCGGACGGCCTACGCCGCGTAATGCTTCTATCTCATCTATTACTGCTTTATATTTTTCGCGCTTGGTCTTATAAACAAGATCCTGCTGATCTTTACGTGTTACCTGTACGTTGGTAGGTATTGTAATGACATCCAGCTTGTATATTTCCCAGAATTCGCCCGCCTCTGTTTCGGCCGTACCGGTCATGCCGGCCAGCTTGTGATACATGCGGAAGAAGTTTTGCAGCGTAACAGTTGCAAAGGTTTGTGTTGCAGCTTCTACCTGTACATTTTCCTTGGCTTCTATAGCCTGGTGCAGGCCATCGCTGTAGCGGCGGCCATCCATGATACGGCCGGTCTGCTCATCTACAATCTTCACCTTGCCTTCCATTACCACATATTCTATATCCTTATCAAAAAGGGTATAGGCTTTCAGTAATTGCTGTATGGAATGTATGCGATCAGCCTTAATAGAATATTCCTGGAGCAGCGCATCTTTGCGTTGCACTTTTTCTTCGAGAGCAGCCTCTGATTTTTCAATAGCAGTAAGCTCAGTAGCAATATCGGGCAGTATAAAGAAATGCGGATCTTCGCCTGATTGTGTTATTAATGAAAGCCCTTTATCTGTAAGGTCTACGCTATTGCTCTTCTCATCAATAGAGAAGTAAAGCTCGGCATCTACCTTCGGCATATTGCGTTGCTGCTCGCCTATAAAGTGGCTTTCCGCTTTCTGCAATATCTGGCGGTTGCCTTCTTCACTTAAATATTTTATCAGTGCGCTGTTCTTTGGTAACCCGCGGAATGCGCGGTAAAGGAACAAACCACCATTTTCTTTATCGGTCTTGCCTTCGCTTATCAGCTTTTTGGCTTCAGTAAGGCTTTGGTTGGTAATACGGCGCTGTGCTTCCAGCAGGCGTTCTATACGGGGCTTCAGTATATGGAACTGCTGCTCATCACCGCGCGCTACCGGACCTGAAATGATCAATGGGGTACGCGCATCATCTATCAGCACACTATCTACCTCATCCACCATAGCATAGTGGTGTTTGCGCTGCACCATCTCTTCCGGATGGTTCACCATGTTATCGCGCAGATAATCGAAACCAAATTCGTTATTGGTACCGTAAGTAATATCTGCGAGGTATGCTGTGCGGCGCTGTGGGGTATTTGGCTCATGCTTATCAATACAATCTACTGTAAGGCCCAGCCATTCGAACAGGGTACCGTTCCATTCCTGGTCACGACGAGCCAGGTAATCATTTACTGTAACCAGGTGCACCCCTTCGCCTGTAAGGGCATTGAGGTAAGCAGGCAGTGTAGATACCAGTGTTTTACCTTCACCGGTAGCCATTTCAGCTATTTTACCTTCGTGCAGCACTATGCCGCCTATCAGCTGCACATCATAGTGCAGCATGTTCCAGGTAACAGTAGTGCCTGCTGCCTGCCAGCTATTACTATAGATGGCCTTATCGCCTTCTATACGCACGTAATCGCGATCTATAGCCAGTTGCTTATCCAGCTCTGTGGCCTGCGATACCAGTTCTGTATTTTCCTTAAAACGGTGTGCGGTTTCCTTCACCACAGCAAAGGCTTCAGGAAGTAGCTGCTCCAGTATGGCTTCTATCTGTTCGTCTCTTTTCTTCACCAGCTTATCTACTTCTTCATAAATAGCCTCCCGCGCATGCATGTCTGTAGTGCCGGTATCATTGGCAGATTCTTTTTTAGCTGCTATCTGGCTATCAATATCCTGCAGGTGTTCCCTGATGCGTTGGCGAAACTCCAGCGTCCTATTCCGAAGCTGGTCATTTGATAGTGTTTGTAAATCATCATAAGCCTTATTAATTGCTGTAACTAACGGCTGTATGCGTTTTACATCTTTGTCGGATTTATTACCGCCAAATAATTTAGAAAGAAGACCGATCATTTTGAATATATTATCGTTTTATCTATTTAGAGACATTTAATAAAAAAACGCCTTAATTGTAAAGTTTGCTATATTTAGGTATCAAAAGACGTGCAATCTTTTTTGACTGCCAGCCTGACACAAAAGGCTTCAAAGCTACGCCAAATGCAGCATTTGAACAAGGCAAGACCAGTTGTTTATTAAGTAATAAAAAAAAAATTGTGCTTACTACTTGCAAGGCAAGAAAATTTTTATGTATTTTGTTCCAAACATTTTGAAAAAGCGTTCAATTATGAAAAAAACCTTCATCCTCGTTACAACTGTATTGGCCTCTGTGTTATGTGCTAATAAGAGTTTTGCCCAAGACGAAGAACTGATAAGAGTATATCGCTGGTACAATCCGGGGGACAACGAATACGTAACGGTTGCTGATGGTGAATACCAGGACGGCCAGATGATGAACTGGAAATGGAAAACCAAGACCTTCATTTTTACTGCTTACCGTAATGCTGGTCCAGGTCGTGTAGCTGTGTATGGCTGGTGGAATCCTGAAACAAAGGATCACGCAAGTATAGCAGATGATGAATTTACAGACGACCAGATGATAAAAATGGGCTATACCCAAAAACACCTGCAATATTATGCACTAACCCGCCGTGGCGCCAATACCGTAGGTATATACCGCTGGAGAGTAAGCAAGCATAACGACTGGGTAACTGTACCTGAAGATGGCGATACTGATGCTTATCTGAAAAAAGGCTATCGTCACAAAACGTTCCAATACTTTGGTATAGCGCGTTCTACTGATGCCAAGATATATAACCAACTATAATCCGGATCTAACGTTTATAAAAAAAGGTTGCCATTTGGCGACCTTTTTTGTTAGCTATAATACCTGCACGATGAGGAATTTTAAATATTGTGTAGTTGGTATATTCCATAATATCGGGTGATCAGAAGCCTGTGTTTGCCATGTAACCTGGCGCAGCGAGCGTTTTGCATCTTTTGCAGCCGCGCTGATGATATCCAGGAACATAGCAGGCGGCACCAGATTGGTACAGGATGCGGTAACAAGAAAACCTCCGGGCTTGGTAAGCTTCATGCCGCGAAGGTTTATTTCCTTGTAGCCGGTTACCGCTTTTTCAATATTCTCCCTGCTCTTGGTAAAGGCCGGCGGATCGAGCATCACCACATCATACCGCTTGCCATCCTTTACCCATTGCTTTAGCACATCGAACGCATTCACAGCCTGGAATTTGCATCTATCCGCATACCCATTCAGTTCTGCATTACTGCGTGCTGTGGTCACGGCATTCTCAGATATATCGAGCCCCAATACTTGCTTAGCGCCATATTTTGCAGCATGCAAAGAAAAAGTGCCGGTATAACAAAATGCTTCCAGCACATCTGCATCCTTTACTATATGCTGTATGGCCCTGCGATTATCCTGCTGATCTAAAAAATATCCGGTCTTCTGTCCATTCTCTATATCAACATGAAATTTAAGTCCATTCTCATTGATGATTATATTAGTATCGAACGGTGCAGATAAAAAACCTTTTTGCTGTGCGAGGCCTTCCAATTCGCGAACGGGTACATCATTTCGTTCGTAAATACCCTTTGGAGAAAATATTTTTTGTATGGCAGACACAATGGCATCTTTCCATTTTTCTATCCCCAGCGCCAATGTCTGTATGACAAAATAATCGTTGAATTTATCAATTATCAATGCCGGCAACTGGTCGGCTTCGCCGAATACAAGCCTGCAATTCTCCACATACCCTATCTGCTGCCTGTATTCCCATGCTTCTTTAATGCGGTTATAAAAGAAATCATCATTTATTTCCTCTTCTTTATGGCGGGTAAGCAGGCGTATGCGTATCTGCGAGGCCGGATTATAATAGCCTTTCCCTACAAAGGAGCCGTTATAGGAATATACTTCCACTATATCGCCCGGCTGGGGCTCGCCCTGATGATCTCCCAGTTCATTTCCAAAAATCCAGGGGTGGCCGCCTATTATTCGCTCACCTATTTTTTTGCGCAGGAAAAATTTATACATCCTGCAAAAATAATGATTGCAATCTGTATCTGTTTTAATAACACTAAAGCAAGTATTCTTATTTATTTTTGTACTGATGCTGCAGAAACTGGCCATTAAGAACTACGCTATTATAGATCAACTGGTGCTGGAGCCGGATGCCCATCTGAATACGGTTACAGGTGAGACGGGTGCCGGTAAAAGTATTATACTTGGCGCGCTATCGCTGATACTTGGCGAACGGGCCGATACCTCGGTGCTGATTAATAAAAGTGAAAAGTGCATAGTAGAGGCCTTCTTTGATGTAAGTGGCAATAGTGGCTTTAAAGCAGTATTGCAAAAAGAAGATATAGACGAGAGCGACCAGTGCATTATAAGGCGAGAGATAAACAGTAATGGTAAGTCGCGTGCATTTATCAATGATACACCGGTAACCTTAAATACACTTAACCGGATCACCGGGCTGCTGATAGACCTTCACCAGCAATTTGACCACCTTGAACTGGAGAATGACCACTTCCAGATGGATGTTGTGGATGCTATAGGGCAGAATAATGCGTTAAAAAGCACTTATGCTACATTATACCACCAGTATAAAAAAACAAGCCTCGAACTGGCTGATAAGCAGCAACAACTAGCCCAATGGCAAAAAGAAGCAGATTACAAAAAATTCCTGCTGGATGAATTGCTACAATCTGACCTGAAAGAAAACGAAATAGAAGACGCCGGGCAACAGCTAAAACAAATGGCCCACGCCGAAAGGATAATTGGCGTGCTACAAGGAGCTCATAACGTACTGGATGGGGGAGAGCAGCCATTGATCAATGAGTTAAAACGCGTAAGCCAGCAACTGCAAACTATTACAGATGTTGCGCCGGATGCTGCACTTATAAACGAACGCATATTATCTGTATGGGCTGAACTGAAAGATATAAGCGAAGAGCTGGAGCTGCTGGAAGGGAAAGTATTGCTGGATACTGACCTTATGCAGCAAATACAGGAAAAACTGGATAAGGGCTACAAACTCCTAAAAAAGCATGGACTGCAAACAACTAACGACCTGATAGCGCTACAGCAGCAACTTGAAAAAGAGCTGAGATCCACCCTGGACCTTACAGAAGCAATAGCAACCTTAACTAAGGAGCAGGGAGCATTATATTTACAACTAATAGAAGACGGCAAAAGATTATCAGCAAAACGCAATAGTACTGCTCCCCAAATTGCAGCTAAGGTAAATGAACTACTAACTTTAGTGGGCATGCCTAATGCTACGTTTGCCATCGTATTAAAGCCATTACCACAGCCGGGACCTAATGGTATTGATTCCATACAGTTTCTGCTGGATGCCAACAAAAGCGGCCATATGCTACCCGTGCAAAAAGCAGCATCTGGCGGGGAAATGAGCCGTATCATGCTCTGTATCAAATCGCTTACTGCCAAAGCGATGCACCTACCCACACTTATATTTGACGAAGTGGATACCGGAATATCAGGCGAGGCTGCACGGCAGGTAGGGATATTACTGCGCAATCTGGCTACCTACCACCAGGTGGTGTGCATTACCCACCAGCCGCAGGTGGCTGCAAAAGGAACTACACACTTTTATGTGTATAAGGATACCGATGGCAGTGCGCGCATAACCACTAAGGTGCGTGTATTAAAACAGGAAGAGCGTGTACTGGCTATAGCCCGCATGATAGGCGGCGAACAGCCCAGTGAAGCCGCAATGCAAAATGCGCGCGAGCTGGTAACCGTTTAAGATACTATCGTAGTATCACTACGCGTGTACGGGCTGCCATACTTTGTGCTGATACTTCCAATATATATTGTCCGCTTGCAGGCTTGCCCATATCTACATCCATATGGCCGGAGGCATCAAATGAATTGATGCCCTGCCATGCAGTAATGCCCGCTGCATTTATGAGGCGCATGTCCACTTGCTTATTAATCAGCCACTGGCTCGTGGTGGATACACGTAAATGACCATGGCCGGGATTAGGCGACACTGCAATAACATCAGTAGAATAAGGTATCTGTGATATACCGGCAGTTGGTGGATTGGCTTTTGCTGCTTTCCACATACCGCGGCCATAGGTACCAGCCCATATCTCGCCTGTGGCATAATTAATAGCCATATCATTGACCTGGACAACAGGAAGGCCATTATTATACAATGCCCAATCGTTCATAACTGTATCGCGATAGAAAATACCTACATCAGTGCCTACATATTTTGTGCCGTCTACCTTATCTATTACAATGCTATGTAGCGGTATATTAGGCAGTGTGCCACTATCATCATGCCATGTGATATCGGATATGTGCCTGTCCATTACTTTTTTACCTGTGTAGTTGGCATATGTGGCCCATATGTGATCAGGATTATTGGGGTCAGCTACGATATCAGAAATAGTACCAAAGAAATTATTCATTGATGTCCAGGTAGTACCAGCATCTGTAGAATACCATACCAGATTACTTACCAATACAAATATATAGGAGCTATTAAGAGGTGATACTACTATACGATCTATATTGCCGCTAAATAGTTTAGTGTATGCAGTCCAGTTACTCCCCCTATCCTCAGAATGGTACAGTTTATTGTAACCAACATAAAGGGTAGAAGGGGTAGCGGGGTCGATTATGTAGGGGGTAGTCCATGCACCTGTTGGTGTAGGAGTAATATTCCTTGAGATATTGGTACCGGAAGTACCTACATACCTAGTAATATTCCCATACTGTATAGCCACATAATAAATGCTGGAATCGGAGTAGTCAATATTGCATTCCATTCCATCTCCCGATGTTCTTACTTCGTCGTTCTTATTTGTTGTCCTTACTATTTTAGTATCATTGTCCTGAGCACCGCCAAGGGTATAATTTGCATTATCGGCTACTGCTATACGATAGAATTGCGTAATGCCCAGGCCGTTTGAAAGATCTACCCAATAGGAGGTATCAGGTGCGGTTTTATACACACCGCCATCGTTAGTTTCAAACAAGGTATGCGGAGACAGGGGGTTATAGCCCATAAAATGTTTGTCCGCATGTACCACTTCCAGAGTAGAGATATTATTGGTCCATTGGCTTGCTATTTTCCAGGTATTGCCTCCATTGTTTGAATGCCAGGTATTAACACCGCCAATGTACACACTATTAGAATCAAGCGGGCTTATTGCCATACACAGGTCGTACCAGCCTTGTCCGCCACAACTACTTGTGGCAAGCCTAGGGTCGTAGTTGAGGATGTTATAAATACACCCGGAGTCGGCGCTGTATATTCTTCTGAATGTTTTGCCGGTATCAGATGAAGTGTAAAAGCCTTCGATCCCATAAAGTATTAGAACTAATAGCTTTAACAATAGCCGGATTCTGGGGTGTAACGGCAAGGGCCATTCGTACACAACTGATAATATTGGTTATTTGTGTCCATGTAGCACCGCCGTCAGCAGAACGGTAAACATTTGCAGAAGGGCCACCTGTCGCAAAAACGATAGAGGTGTCAACTTTACTATATACGAGTTGTTTAAAAGCACCGGTTTTTACTATTGACCAGCTTACGCCGGCATTCAGAGATCTGTATAGACCTATATTGGTGGCTAAAAGAAGCGTATTCGTATCCGACGGGTTAATAAGCATTGAATTGGCCAATACTCCCTGTGTGGGTGCCCACGTTAACCCGGCTACAGTATCCCACGATGCACCACCATTAGTAGAATGCAGAATGCCTATACTGTAATTATCCTGGGCGTCCTTATCTCCCGTGCATAGAAAAATACTGTTCGTATTCAGCGGGTTTACGGTGATATCAGATACTCCGCGTACAGGATAAGCGTTGTCAGTGATGCAGTTCCAGTGCATACCGCCATCAGTAGTTTTCCATGCGCCGCCACCTGCGCTTCCTACCCAGAAAGTATTGGAATCTGTAGGATGGAAAGTGACCGTCTCAATACGGCCCATTCCCTTGCCATTGGCAGTACTGCCATCGGGGCCGGCAAAATTCCACATTGCTGTAGCTGTAGTGCGGGCGTGCGATTGATTGATATTATGGGTGGCCTTGTAGGCTTCCCATTCGCGCATGGTGCGCACCTGGGATACCAGGTAACCGTTCTCATCTGTGTGGTAGCGCCAGAATGCTACCCACCTGTCAAACTGGTAGTTGACATCATCTTCTTCATTTTCTGACTCTTTCTCAGCCTCTGCTGTATGTGTTGCTTTCCATTCGTCTATTACATCCTGTAGTTTCACAGGAGTACCTGGTGTATGATCCTTAAGCCATGGCTGGGCATGGCATAGGGTACCTAAAAAAAGACAAATAACAAATATGGTAAGTTGCTTCATTTTTATATGGATAACTATGGCAATGCGAGTACAGGGGATTCTTTTACCACTTTTGCAGTAATGCCGGCCCAGCCACTTTTATTGGTTTTAAAATAGATGCTATTATTGGAAGGTTTTATACAATTACCAACAGGGTCATGAACTGTATCAAGGGGCATAAGCGTAATTACGTCACCCTTTTTTATATTTTTCAAGTTCCTTACAGGTATATCTTTTGAAGATTGTACTCCACATTTCTTCCATTCATTATTTATATACGAATAAAACAGGGTGGGCGGTTCTGCATTTAACCACTTTATTGTGAATCTGTACTCATCCATAATTGGTGAGCCCTGCCTACCAGGTAACACTCTGCGATGGCTGCAATCAATAAGTGATGCATATCCGCTTTTGGGAGCATGTTTATTTTTATTTGCTTTACCAGACACAGCTACAGCTGCACACAATATTATTATACTGAAAAATACCCTCATTATGCAATATGGAAAGCGCAAATATAACAAAATACGGAGATTTGTGGGGGATAATTGGGGTGATGATATGTAATCTGTTCGTCATTACTTACTTGAGGTGGCAGTAGTACATTTGCACTATGCGGTATATAAAAGACTATGCAGAAAACATTATAAGGGACTACCGTGGAGCGGAGCCATTGGCGCAATATCTTAAAAATTATTTTAGGCTGTATCCCAAACTAGGAAGCAGAGACAGGAAGATGATAAGTGATATGGCCTATAGCTGGTATCGCTGTAGTAAGGCTATAACAGGAACAGAAAGCACCAACAATGAGGTAGAATCTAAACTACAGGCATGCATCCTGTTATGCAGCGCTAATGACCGTGTAATGCAAACTTTTCTGCCAGCAGATTGGAAACCATACTCCACCAAGAGCATAGAAGAAAGAGTAGCATTACTAAGCAAGAGTAACTTCAAAATAGATACCGGTCTTTTGGCACCTTTTGACTCCACATTGTCAGAGGGGATAGGAAGAAGAGAATGGCTAAATTCTATGTGGATACAACCCCGATTGTTTATAAGGATCAGGAAGGAAAAGGATAAGATCACAGACATTCTGAACGACAATAATATCCCATTTGTACATTTTTCGGATAATTGCCTATCACTACCAAATGGGGCTGCTATTGACAAGCTACTGCCACAGGATGCGTATGTGGTTCAGGATGCTTCTTCGCAGAAAACAGGAACTTATTTTAACCCTAAGGACAAAGAGGTTTGGTATGACTGCTGTGCGGGCGCAGGCGGCAAATCGTTGCTGCTGAAGGATATGGAGCAGAATGTATTGCTTACAGTCTCAGATAAACGGGAAAATATACTCCACAATCTGAAAAACCGCTTCAGCCAATATCATATAGAGCCACCCGAGGTAATAATTACAGATGTTTCAGATGCTGGATTGCTTGCAAAGCAAATAGACGGTAGGAGCTTTGATGGGATAATATGCGATGTGCCGTGCAGCGGATCTGGAACATGGGCCAGAAACCCGGAAGAGCTTTATTATTTTAATAAGAAGAAAATTAGGGAACTACCCGCCCTGCAAACACAGATAGCCTGTAATGCAGTCGGCTATTTGAAAGATAGTGGTAGAATTATCTACATTACCTGCTCCGTATTTAAAGAGGAGAATGAGGATGTGGTAAATGAAATAGCAAAGCAAACCGGACTGACAATAGAACACCTGCAAATAATAAACGGGATAGATGATAAGGCAGATAGCATGTTTGTAGCTGTGCTGCGAAAACTATGACCGTACCAGCTTCACCACCTGTTGCTGTGTAGCGGCTGATACCTTAAGTAAATAAATACCCCCCGGCAAGCCGTCAGGAACGGGTAGGCGCACATTTCGTGTATTCCATGTATCTATCAGCTGCTGATAGTTCATTATGATCCTGCCACTTACATCCATCAACTGGAAAGTGACCATTTGCACGGTGGGTAATCTCAGTGTTACTTTTAGCAGTGTAGTAAACGGATTAGGCGTTACTGTTATCCACGAACCACTAGTGTCTGCGGGTGTGTCCGGTACAACGAGCAGATGTGCGGCCAGAGAAAAATCAGGTATCCCGTACCCGATATCATTATTGGGGGTACTGTAGTGGTCTGCACTACGGATAATAGCATTACGTATCAGGTAGGGTGTAGCAGCCTTACTACCCTGCAAAAGGCATGCAGACCAGCCTGCTATTTGCGGAGTAGAAAACGATGTGCCGCTGCCTACAGCCAGGCGATCTCCAGGGCCGGAAATAAATATGCTAACATCTGCGCCCAGGTCGCACATATCTGGTTTTTGCACACCTGCTGCATTGGGCCCGTGGCCGCTAAAGCCTACATATACGCGGTTGACATCAACAGCCCCCACGGTGAGCGAGCTGTCTGCATCGCCTGGTGTAAGTATATGGTTCCACGAGTTCCCACCTTCATTGCCCGCGCTTGCTACATACAGTATCCCCTTTGTGGTAGCTATATTTGCCGCCTTATCTGCTACTGTACCAGTACCGTTAAGATCGGCATAGGTAAGACCGAATAAGGGTACATCATTATCAAATGTATTATACCCCAGCGATACAGATATTACATCAGCCCCCATACTATCGGCCCGTTCGGTGGCAGCCAGCATGTTATCCATTTCTATAGGCTGCTCTGAATTATTATCTTCTGTTACATAAAGCGCATATTGTGCCAATGGAGCGCTGCCTACATAAAGGCCAGGCAGGTAACCGGCCAGGGTAGATAGCACTTCCATGCCATGAGTATCGTAGCTGTATATATCTTCATTGTGGTGCACAAAATTGTGTATATCCAGTAGTCTGCCCGAGGAGCGGAGGCTATCAAAACCGGCATGTGTATTTACATCTATAAACCCGGCATCAATTACTGCTATAAGCATGCCCTGCCCTTTAAGGCCGGCATCGTGCAGGTAATCGCCGTTCACCATTACTGTTTGTGCATAAGTTTGGCCATAGTAGGTGGCGCTGCCCGCAGTGGTATTATTCAAAGGCGAAACGGTACGTTCTTCGCGGGAGAACTTAGTGCTCTTGCTGTTCCTGTTGTGAAGCCCTGCGGGATAATAAGCAATGAATTGCGTACCGGACACATATGGTTTGTGCCGGATATTGCTCATTAAAGAAGAATCGGCCAGCAAAAAAACGCGATCATTTAGCCAACGGGAGGTAACATGTATTATCCCACCGGTAAGCTTAACGACACTATCTGTATAATCGGGGGAAACGGGGAGGTCCGTACTATCTACAGAAATGTGATGGGTAGTGCGCCTTGCTAGTGAGCGGGCTGATAAGAAAGTTAATGGGAAATTGAGATCTTCCGTCCCTTTTTTATCAGTAAAGGTGATACGAAAAGCATATTGAGGAGCCGATTGCGCCCTAGCCACACTGCCTATTACCACACCTGCCAAACAACACCATATAGCCTTCCGCGCGTTCATTTACATATGCTCTAATTATGATCAGTGGCGCTCATTATAACTGAATAGCCTTTTTTACAGCTTGCTTTAACGGGATCATACGTCCAGTGGGTAGCTTCACTATATATAAGACCAACGCCTTCGCCATATATCTCTTTAAAATAGGTACGTGAAGCCGTAGTATCCGGCAGGGTAGCTATGTTGTTTATTGTTTCGTCCCTTTCGTTTACGGTTATTGTTTTATCAAAGCTAAGTGTGCCATCGTAAAAGGAATTAGCCACATTCTGGTAAGTATACGACCAGTTATTAAAGTAGGCATTATCCGTGTCGGAAGTATGTATCAGTGTATTGCCACGCCATGCGTTACCAGAAGTAACCGGTAAAGTGATCTTTATAAACCGAAGCTGGTCTTTGGTTACAATAATACCAGTATCGCTAAGTGACGCATAAAAAACATCATTGCTTACCCAGGCCTGTTTAGTTGCGTTTGATTTTTTATAGACGTAAAAGACATAAAACAGGTTTTTACGTGCATCGCTGAATGTGTCTTTTATCTCGTAGCGTAGCTGGTAGGTGGTGTTGTACTCAAGGCAACTGGTATCTACCCAGCGTATGGAATCTACATTATACACCACATATTTGCCTATCTGGAGCGGGTAATAGGCCACAGACTTAACTGCAGGCCCGGAACTGCTTTTTTTACACGAGAAAAACACGACAGAAAGCAATACAGCTAATACTAAGACAGGTAGACAAATTCTTTTCATAATACTCAGAATGGCCTTGTTTAACGTAAATATAGTTAAACTAATGAAACAAGCATAATCATTATGAAATTGCCTTATTTAACAGGAGAAGAATATAAACGGTAGCTAAAAGCCAGACCTGATAATGCCACCAGCTACCACATCGTCCCCTTCATAAAATACAGCTGACTGGCCGGGTGCAATGCTATTTACTGAATGGGCAAATGCTACACGTACCATATCACCTTCAGAATATAGCATGCTTTCACTGCCTGCATCCTTGTATCTTATTTTGGTTACTGCAGGCATACTTTCAGGTAATTTTTCATATTTACCCATATTCAGGCCGCCTACCAGCATTTGTGACTGTTGCAACTCATGCGCCTCGCCAAGCACCACCGTGTTGGTATCCGGCAGTATCTTCGTAACGAACATTGGCTTACCTAAAGCTATTTCCAATCCCTTACGCTGGCCTATGGTATAAAAAGGGTAGCCATGGTGGCTGCCTACCTTAGTGCCATCCGTCAGTACAAAATCGCCACCATCTACTTCTGCCTCCAGGCCGGGTATCTGGCGCTTCAGGAAGCCGCGGTAATTATTATCGGGCACAAAGCATATTTCATAGCTCTCAGACTTTTTAGATAATTCCGGATAGCCCATATCATACGCTATCTGGCGTACTTCGGTCTTCAGGTAATCTCCCAGGGGGTATATACTGCGGCTCAGGCAATCCTGCCCCAGCCCCCATAGCACATAGCTCTGGTCTTTTGTAAGGTCTTTGGCCTTAGAGAGCACGTAGCGGCTGTTATGCTCCCGCACCTTTACATAATGCCCTGTAGCTATAAATTCACAATCCAGCGCATCTGCACGCTTTAGCAGTGCCGACCATTTTATATGTGTATTGCAAAGCACGCAGGGATTGGGTGTGCGCCCTGCCATGTATTCTTCTACAAAATTTTCGATAACGTGGCTCCCGAATTCTTCCCTTATATCCAGTATGTAATGTGGAAAACCATGTTCTACTGCTGCCTGCCGGGCATCATTAAATGAATCTACATTGCAGCATCCTGTTTCTTTCTTACCACCGCCCGATGTGGCATAATCCCATGTTTTCATGGTAATGCCCACCACTTCGTAACCCTGGTTGTGCAGCATAAGGGCGCTGATAGTACTATCTATACCACCGCTCATTGCTACCAATACCTTACCCATCCTGCTCATATGCTGTATTACTGAAAGAGGTGCAAAGGTACGAATAACCCTATAAGTGGATAAACTTGTATTATATACGGAAATAGACAACCTATATAGCAGGCAACCATTAAATTTGATCTCTCATGCAACCAATGCCTTATACAATTAAGTTTCCCGCAGGCGCAGTTCAATATTTGTATGGCCCATTGTCAGCAATTGATGGTCTATCCGGTGATAGGGAAATAATTGTCATCACTGACACAAATATAGCTGCCCTGTATCCGGAGCTTGAGAAACGGTACAGGGTTATCGCCATACCGCCTGGGGAGGTGCACAAGAACCAGCACACGGCAGATGATATAATAGAAAGCCTGCTGGAAATGGAAGCGCATCGCAAAACGACACTGGTGGGCATAGGTGGCGGCCTGGTAACAGACATTACAGGATATGTAGCGTCCATATATATGCGTGGCATTCCATACGGGTTTGTGCCTACTACACTATTAGGCATGGTGGATGCAGCTATAGGCGGGAAAAATGGCATCAACCACCGCCTGCAAAAAAATCTGATCGGCACTATTAACCAGCCGGGATTTATACTTTATGACACCACCTTCCTGAAGACACTACCTGATGAGGAATGGAGCAATGGTTTTGCAGAAGTAATAAAGTACGGGTGCATTTTTGATAAGAGCCTGTTTGACACATTGAGTGAGCATAATATTGATTACTATAAACAGGGAAATACTATTGATGGGATCATACAAATGTGTGTGAGCTGGAAAAATCAAACCGTAGTAGCCGATGAAAAGGAAAAAGGCCGGCGCAAGCTGCTTAATTTCGGGCATACTGCCGGGCATGCTTTAGAGATCTTGTACGGTCTTCCTCATGGGCAGGCTGTGGGTATAGGTATGGTAATAGCCTGTATCGTGTCAGAGAAACTAAACGGGCTGGATAAGAATATGCTGCTGGCACTAAAAGCCCAGCTTAAAAAATATAACCTCCGTACCTACCTGAATATAAATACCACTGAAGTAATGGAAGTGCTGCGGATGGATAAAAAACGCAATGGTGACCAGATAGACTATATAACTCTTAACCAGATAGGGGAGAGCATAATAACCACTATGGCATTTGATATAATTGAAGAAGCCTTAACCACATTTAGCAATGCTGGCGATAATTAATCCTGGTTACATACAGGGTACCGTTACCGCTCCCGCATCTAAAAGCATGATGCAGCGTGCCTGCGCAGCTGCATTGTTGCATACAGGCAAAACGATAATCCATAACCCCGGCAGATCGGACGATGATAAAGCAGCCCTGCAGATAATACAGCAATTAGGTGCTACAGTGGAGCATACAGCTACAGGCGCTATAGAGATAACAAGCAATGGGGTAATGCCTGTCAGCAATGCAATTGACTGCTGCGAAAGCGGACTATCAGCACGTCTTTTTGCGCCTATTGCTGCAATGGGAAACAGTGAGATAACTATTAAGGGCAAAGGCAGTTTGCTGAAGCGGCCAATGGAAGCATTTGGTGAGTTATATACAACGCTTGGTGTAAGTCTTGTAAATTTCGAAGGCTTTATTCCTTATTCCATTAAGGGACCATTGCATGCTGCAGATATAGAAATAGATGGCGCAGCCAGCTCCCAGTTCCTGACAGGTATATTATTTGCATTTGCACACACAGCCAAAGAACGAGTAGTTATCAAAGTAAACTCGCTGAAAAGCAAACCCTACATAGATCTTACACTGGATATACTGAATCGTTTCGGAAAGACGATATTACACAACAACTACAAAGAGTTTTATATTGACCCTGTTCTTTTTCAGCATAAGGGAACTGTATCTATAACTATAGAGGGAGACTGGAGCAGCGCTGCCTGCTGGATGGTGGCTGGCGCTATTGGTGGGAATATTACTATATCAGGGCTTGATACAAAAAGCACACAGGCTGATAAAGGTATATTGGATGTATTAGTGAATGCAGGTGTAATAATTAATAGAGAAAATAATTCTATTACAGTTAGCAAGAGCACGATCAGCGGATTTGAATACGATGCCACTAATAGTCCGGACCTTTTTCCGATATTGTCAATACTGGCTGCATACAGTAAAGGAGAAAGCCTGATAACCGGTGTGCACAGGCTATGGAATAAGGAAAGTAACCGTGCAGAAAGCATCACCGAGATGCTGCATCTGTTTGATGTGCCTTATTCAATAGAGGAGGACGATATGTGCATTAACGGCCGTGGTTGGTGCGACGGGGCTACTGTAGATGCCTGCAATGATCATCGTATAGTAATGGCAGCTGCAATAGCTGCTTTGCGTGCAGATGGGCCGGTAACAATAGTAGGCGCAAAGGCAGTAAGTAAATCTTATCCTGATTTTTTTAAAGACCTGGCATCGCTGGGTATTGATTGTACTTTTAACAGCGTGATATGAACACATACGGTAGAACATTTCGTGTGCACATTTTTGGTGAATCTCATGGGCCAATGGTGGGGGTAACCATAGATGGATGCCCGGCTGGCATCAGCATGAAACATGCTGATCTTTTACCTGACCTGGAAAGAAGGAAAGCCGGGGCCACAGGTACCACACAGCGCAAAGAAACCGATGAACCGGAGATAGTAAGTGGCATCTTCAATGAGGTAACGACCGGCGCTCCCATTACTATTCTTTTCCGTAATGCAGATACTAGGTCGGCTGATTATGAGAGCATCCGCAATACACCCCGCCCCGGGCATGCGGACTTTGTGCTTCATAAAAAATATGACGGGTATAATGATTACCGTGGTGGCGGCTATTCTTCCGGCCGGCTCACAGTTGCATTGGTAGCTGCAGGAGTAATAGCTAAAAAAGTACTCAACGAAATAACAATACAAGCTACCCTTACTGAGGCAGGTGGCAATACAAATATAGATGCAGCAATAGAAGCGGCAGTAACTGATCAGGATAGCATTGGCGGTATCGTATCATGCGTGGTGCGTAATATCCCTGTAGGGTGGGGCGAGCCTTTCTTTGATTCAGCAGAGTCGGTTATCAGTCATGCTGTGTTTGCCGTGCCTGCGATTAAGGGTATAGAATTTGGTAGTGGCTTTGGTGCTGCGAAAATGAAAGGCAGTGTACACAACGATGCAATAATGAATGAAAGCGGCACTACCCAAACCAATAATGCAGGAGGTATAAATGGGGGGATCACGAATGGAAACGAATTATATTTCAGGGTAGCGGTGAAGCCAACCAGCAGTACACCCCGTCAACAGCAGACCTGGAATAATGTCACTGCTTCTGTGGAGGCTTTTGCTATAATGGGAAGACATGATCTTTGTATAGCTCTGCGGGTGCCGGTGGTTATAGAAGCGGCTACTGCAATAGCCCTTGCAGACCTTAAGCTGATGGCGGGCAAATAGGTTTATTCGTCTATATCTATTACCAGTCGCATAAGGTCCTGTATCTCATCTGCTTTTTGCTCTTCGCGGCGGTAGCGGTAGCAGAGGCTCAACTCTTCCAGCATCTTAAATATAATTCGCTTTGCAAGCAGTGGCGTGAAATAGCTTTCACGCTCGTGTGCATTTATCTTACGCAGGTAGGTATCCACATCCTTCTGGGTGTAGATAGTGCCATTCAATGGATCTATATAAAATTGTATTTGCTGGATGGTGCTCGTTTCGCTGGCGAAATACGGATGTATCGTATCAATAAATGCAAAAACAAACTGACGTGGAATATCTAATGCAAAGATGGGTGTATCCAGCAATTCGCACAACGCCAGGAAAATAATACCTAAACTGTAGGCATTGCCTTGCTTGCTTTCCAGTACCTGGTTTATGAAAAAATATTTCGGGTCGCGCTCAGTAAGTTCGTGGCCCTGTAGCTTATAATAGTTATAAAGAATGCTATTGTAAACATTTACCTGCTCAAGAGGGGTCAGATAGTTATTGAGCTCCAACCATATATTTCTTTTTATCTGGTCAAATTGTGTCAATATAGCAGCCACATTCAGGTCAGGGAACTGGTAGCGGGCTATTATTATTGCACCTCTCAATATTTCAGGATGCTCAGAGCGTGTCCATTCCAGAAGGTCATGTTGCAGGTCCTGGAAGTGCACCCTGTGTATCAACTGCTCTATACGCTCCTGTACTATTTCATCAGCCGTTACCTCCCACAGCTTTTCAAGATTGGGTATTATTTCTTTACCATAGTGAAGCAGCTGCATAGCTACGGTGTCATATACCTCATCATCCGGATCATCTATTAATCCAAGTAGTGCGGTTATTTTTTTGTTTTGCTGCATGCGGTCTTCCCTTCGGCACTATTAAGATACAACAAAATATTATTTTCTTTTCTTACCGCGAGGCACTTTTTTTGGTGGATTTGCTTTTACGTCTTCTATGATGGCTTTCACTTCTTCTATCGTCAGGTTGGCAGGTGTCTCCTGCTTTTCTTTAGGTATCTTATAGTTACGCAGGCCTTGTTTTATATACGGGCCATATGGGCCTTTCAGGATCTTTATTTTTTCTTTCTCAAATATCTTAATGGTGCTTTCAGCCTGTGCTTTTCTTTTTTCTTCTATGAGCGGGGCTACTTCTTCCAGTTCTACCGTGTATGGGTCCATTTCCTTTTTCAGCGAATAGAACTTATCTGTATGTTGTGCATAGGGGCCAAAGCGGCCTATATTTACAGTTACATCTTCACCTTCAAATAGCCCCAGCTTACGTGGCAGCTTAAAGAGCTCCATTGCTTCATCAAAGGTTATTGTTTCTATGCTTTGTCCGGTACGCAGCTTGGCAAAGCGTGGCTTTTCTTCATCTTCAGTAGTTCCTATCTGCACCATGGGTCCAAACCTGCCCAGGCGTGCCACTACAGGCTTACCGCTGCCGGCATCCACACCTAATACATGCTCGCCCTTGGCGCGGCCGGCATTTTCTATTGTTTGTGATACCTGCTCGTGGAATGGGTTGTAAAAAGTATCGATCATCTTATTCCATACCTTCTTTCCATCTGCTATCTCATCAAATTCTTCTTCTATTTTGGCAGTAAAGCCATAGTCCATTACACTTTTAAAATGCTCGCTCAGGAAATCGGTAACTACCAATCCCAGATCTGTAGGGAATAGCTTTGCACGTTCGGCGCCTACATTTTCGTTATCCGTGCGCTGCTCTATCTTGTTATCTTTTAATAATAATGTTTGGTAATCACGTTTCACACCTTCTTTCTCACGCTTCTCTACATAGCCCCTTTGCTGTATGGTGCTGATGGTAGGGGCGTAGGTAGATGGCCGGCCTATTCCCAGTTCCTCCAGCTTTTTCACTAATGAAGCTTCTGTATAGCGTGGCAGCGGACGTGTAAAACGTTCAGTCGCGCGCATTTCAGATAGATCTAAAGATTGCCCCGACGTAAGAGGTGGTAACATTCCTTCATTTTCTTCTTCCCCATCTTCTTCGTCACGGCTTTCGGCATATACTTTCAGAAACCCGTCAAATCGCATTACTTCTCCAGTAGCGGTAAGTGGATCTGGGTGAGCCGAAACACTTATTTTAGCAATGGTTCGTTCCAGTTGCGCATCAGCCATTTGCGATGCCATGGTCCGTTTCCATATCAGGTCGTATAGTCGCCTGGAATCGGCATCCCCTGCTTCGGTTATGTTCAAATCAGTAGGGCGTATAGCTTCATGTGCTTCCTGTGCAGAAGCATTCTTGGTATGGTACACGCGCTTCTGGTGGTATTTCTCGCCAAACAATCCTGTTATTGATTGCTGGGCACTATCCAAAGCTGTTTCAGAAAGATTTACAGAATCGGTACGCATATAAGTGATATGCCCGTTTTCGTATAGTTTCTGTGCCAGTAGCATGGTCTTGGATACAGAATAACCCATCTTACGGCTGGCTTCCTGCTGTAATGTAGAGGTGGTAAATGGCGCGGCAGGTGATTTTTTTGCCGGCTTTACTTGTACATCTTTTACCGCATAAGCAGCCCCGATGCATTTTTCAAGATATGCCTGGGCACCTGCTGCATCTTTAAGTTTGTCGGGCCCTTCCGCTTTAAATGTAACCTGTTTTTTGTTTATGTCCGGTGCCTGGAAGTAGGCTTCGAGCTTAAAGCTGCTTTGCGCCTTAAAACGGGTTATTTCTCTTTCGCGCTCTGCTATAAGCCGCACGGCAACTGATTGTACACGGCCCGCTGACAGGTTATTGCGCATACTCATTTTACGCCACAGTACGGGCGATAACTCAAAACCTACTATGCGGTCCAGTATGCGGCGTGCCTGCTGTGCATTCACCAGGTCCATGTTTACAGTCCTAGGTTTTAATACAGCTTTCTCTATAGCAGGTTTTGTAATTTCATGAAATACTATGCGTTTGGTAGTGGCAGGGTCCAGGTCCAGTACTTCGCAAAGATGCCAGCTTATAGCTTCCCCCTCACGATCCTCATCCGTTGCCAACCATACTTCATCTGCTTTTTTGGCAAGTGAGCGGAGCTCTTTTACCACCTTTACCTTATCCTCAGATATGGCATATTTTGGTTTAAAGCCGTTTTTAATATCAATCCCCATATCCTCCTTCTCCAGGTCGCGGATATGCCCGTAGCAAGACCTAACATCAAAATCACTACCCAGTATCTTCTCTATTGTTTTAGCTTTAGCGGGCGACTCCACGATCAACAAATTCTTAGCCATGCTCGGGGTTTAACTTATTTATACATTATAAAAACAGCGCTATGTTCTATAGCTCTGGTGTGTGCAATAATAAAGGATTGTTTTGGAAAAAAGAAAAAGCGCACAAATTGCTCTTAGCAGGTTTGCTATATTATTATATATAACAGCACATAAAATAAAAATACGGATGACAATATTGTCATCCGTATTTTTATGTAATATAATGCAATCTTAGTGCGTAATTATTACTCTGCCTGTAGTGCGCTCTGCGCCAGCAGTAAACGTGTAAAAATACACGCCTGCGGGTAACACAGCAGTATTAAATACCGCTTTACCATTATTTACATTGCCCATCTTTTGAAAGTTTACTGTTTGGCCTATAGCATTGCTCAGCGAAATATTTACTACAGCCGACTGACTTAATGTAAACGCAATGGTTACCTGACTATTAGCCGGATTTGGGAACGTCTTTATTGTATTAATGATAGCGGGTATATTACTTACAAATACACCATTGCCCCCCTGATGATGAAAAGAAGTATCAGTTGAGGACGTACCGATAGAATGACAGGTAGCGCAGGTAATATGTGCCTGTATATTATGGTATTGGTAACTGAATTTTGCATTATCATTATGTGCCTGTATATATATGGTAGGCTCATAATAATCAAGTTTTTTAGGGAATAGCAGATCTGATGAGTTTTGGTCGTTAAATTGGTCATACCAATAGGTCATGTATCCTCCGGTGGTATTGGGATATTCGTAGGCTGATACAGGCATCCAGTGATTATATTCATTAAAGGAATCAATACCAGGATGGATGTTAGCGGTTGGTTCCCCTGATTTGAATGTGGCTGTAATAGATACCTCATAACCTGCGGGTATAGATGCGCCACCATTAGGCACTGTATAGGTATATGGTTTAATGCTATCATAACCACTCACCCCGCCAACACTGAATAATGTATCACCATCTGTCGCATGCAATAATACTTTCCATGTCTGACCCGGAGAAGTGGATATATCAGATTTACCTGCCCGTAAAGCGGTATCCACATTTATGGTAGCAAAACCTACCAGTGCAGTATCACTAGGCAGCATAGTGGAAATATGAGATATTTGTGGCCATGCAGTTTGTCCATATATATATGCATGCTTAGTTGGGGTAACCGATAATATAAGGGTATCTACAACAGAAGGCTTGCTGGAAACACGTACATACCCTGCTTGTATGTTAATCGAATCCACAATGTAATTATCCGTTGCGCTTACTGCTATAAAATCTGATGTGCCTGATGCCGCATACATAGTATTTAATAGTATGGTATCATTAAATTCAGTAAAATGGATGGGGTCTATAACCTGCCCAACCGAGCAAAAATTTATAGTACCATAAAAATATCCTGTGCCATTGTAAAAGCGTTGGGTTACAGACGAATCAAACCAAAGTGGTATTTGCGATATCTGTGCAGGCGCTGTGGTAAAAGGTTTGCCCTTTTCCTCATTAATAACCGAATAATGACTGTACCACCTGTTGATCGGCGTTCCGGTAGTTCTAAGATGACTACCTGACTGTTGCACAGGGAACGTCAGCTTTTCATTTCTTGCCAACCCTTTGTACAATTGAACCGGATTTTTGTAATCCTGCTCACTTAACACATTCACTACGGATGTAGATGCTGATTGAGCAAAGGCCGAACATGATAAAGTAAGCGCTAATATGGGTAAAAGTATTTTTTTCATCTTCGTGTTTGTTTAATACAAATATAACTTTAATATAGTGCAATTAATGTAGTGCATAAAAAAAAATAGGGGCTTCAGCGAAGCCCCTATTTTTTTAGAAATATAGCAGTTCTAGTGGGTAATTACTACGCGGCCAGTAGTGCGTTCTGCACCTGCTGTCAGCGTGTAAAAATATACTCCACCAGGTATAGCAGTTGTATTGAACACCGCTTTACCGGTAGTTACTTTACCCATATTCTGGGTGCTTATCACCTGGCCTATTACGTTAGTAAGGGATACGCTAACCGCAGATGACTGGTTTAAGATGAATGGGACATTCAATTCATTATTAGCCGGATTTGGATATGCTTTTACAGTATTTATTGCAGAAACCACATTAGGTACGGCCAACTGAGCTATGGTGATGCAGGTAGGGCAATTTACGTGTGCAGACATTTGCATATACTGTGTAGGCCAGCCTGTACTAAAATTATTTGCATCCTGCACTACAAATTCAGATACCCAATGGTCAGGGATACCCTGGTTATTACGCCCGCGGCTATCAATATAAGATGATCCGTTATAATCATGAGAACCTGTATCTGATTTAAGCCAGTACGTCATCCAGGTTGCTGCTGTAGAGGTACCTTCAAAGCTATAAACAGGTTGGAAAGTGCTGAATTTATTTATAGAATCAACATTTTGTACCCACGTATCGCCCGATTTAAATGATACAGTCACTGCAAAATGTGCGCCTGCAGGTATGGTATTACCTAAGCCATGGTTTATTACAAACTGGTATGTGGTGAGTGTATCAAATTCCTGTCCTGGATGTGAGGTAAGATCAGGCAGATGACCGTCAACAGAGGGATTCAGGATTATAGTATCCAGCGTTTGTACATATCCTGCTGTGCTTACATCTGGAAACGCTGCGCGGTGCACGCTATCTGCATACTTGGGCTGTGCAGAAAATAATATTGTGTCGGTAGGGGGTACGCCGGGATTATTGTGTAGCCAGTTATGGCCTGTAGAATCATAATAAAAATCATTGGCCTGCGGACTAACAGATATGATCAGTGTATCCCGTACAGACGAAGGGCGAGCTGGCCTGTGTACATATACAGCTCTTATCTGTATGGTATCTACAATGTATGTTTTATCAGCCTGCACCGCTATATCTGTTGTGTTATTGATGGATACGGTGGGGTCGTTGTAATAACGGTACCTGATAGGGTCAAATGTCTGGCAGGCACCCGCCATTTCATTAGCGAAAACACCATTGCTGTATCTTTTCGTCACAGTAGAATCCCACCACATCCCTTCCCATGTTTCAGGAGGGGTACCGCTGGCTGGGAAAAATGCATCCCCTAACAATTTATTTACAGTAAGATAATGGCTATACCATTTGCCCGGTTCTGTAGTAGTACGGGCCAGAGGATTAGTATGCAGGCCATTGATCAGTTTTGTCTCATTGGAGCTTATCCCATGCTTATTCTGCATAGGCGAATGGGTTTGCTGCGGGTTATCAAAAATAATGGATGTAGCTGCTGATTGAGCCATAGATGCATACGTAGCATTAATGGCAAATAAGGCTAAAAGTAACTTTTTCATCATTTATAAGGTTGTTTAATACAAATATAACATTAATCATACCAAAATCCGTATAATCAAATTGCGGAATAAAAAAAGGCTGTTTCTTGGAAGAAACAGCCTTTTACAGTGTAAGTATTTTGTATTAATGAGACACAACTACTCTATCCGTATAGCGTTGGCCATCCACCTGTAAAGTGTAGAAATAAAGGCCGCTTGCATAAGCTGACGTATTGAATACGGCTTTGCCTGTGCTTATATTATTAAAGTTTTGACGTCCTGTTACCTGACCAATAGCATTAGTTATTGTTACTGTTACGTTGCCTGATTTAGCAAGAGTAAATGGTATTGTTAACTCATTAACTGCAGGGTTAGGAAATGCAGAGATCGACGTAATGTTGCTCGTTACATTCTTAACGGCAACACCACCTACTGGACCTGGATTATCAATAGTACTGGTCTGTATAGCAGCACATGAATCACATTTCATAAAAGCACTAATGGTACTATACTGATAACGGAAATTACCGGTTGGATTAAAACCCTGGATTGCAATGCTTGGTATATAATGAGCACTGTCACTTGAAAACATTAAGCCTGCACCATTCCTATCAGAACGATCTGCACCATAAGCATAGGTCATGTGACCAGATGTATTTTCATATCCAAACAATGTCAGGAATCTGTTGTATTCTTCAACAGAATCTGCAGCTGTCCAGCTATCTGTAGATTTAAATGTTACAGATACAGCAACATTTGAACCCGGGGGTATTTGTAATGGCGTAGGTAATGCAAAAGTAAAAGCATGTATAGAAACGGTACCTGTTGAAGAAAGCGTATCGCCCATAGCTGCTGTAAGTGGCACTGACCATGTCATCTTTGTAGCTGCAGTGGCAGAAGATGCTATTTTACGTATACTATCAACATAAAAAGGAGCATATGCAAACAATGTGTCCTGAGTAGTATAAGTAGGTACAAAAGTATAAGTAGCTTTTGGGAAATAGTAATATCCTGTGCTTGGGGCTACTGATATGATCAGTGAATCCGGAGTAAGACGGCTTTTCTTTACTCTCAGATAGGTACCATTAACAGAAATTGAATCTACTTCATATCCATGCCTTGTATCGATGTATAAAAGGCTGCTACCATTAGATATACCATAGAGGGTATTTAACAAGTTGCTATCATTGTAAGAAAAGAAGTCAGGAGCTATAACTTGCGCCGAAGAAAGATAGTTTACTGTGCCGGGGCCAGTAGAAAAAGTTTGTTTAATATTAGCAGACTGCCATGTGTTTAAAAAAGCCGTTTGAGGTGTAGTGCCTGTAAAGGGACTTCCTAATAGAAGGTTTTTTGTGCTGAAGTAATCGTACCAGCGACCTGGTAATGCAGTAGTACGTAGATTACCTCCTGCGGGAGCATTAGCAGCATGCACAGTAGCATTTCCAACTGCCTTGATATTATCTACGGTAGGGTTATTAGTTCTGTCTTTTCCTAAAAGTAAAGAACTGCTGATAGCTTGTGCATAAGCGCCTGCTGAAAAGGCCGCAGCAACACCAAATAATATTAGTTTTTTCATCGTAAAGTTATATTTAATACAGAATGATTTAGGTAAAGATAATGATTTCAATATAATAGAGAAAAATAATTTGGTCATAGAGGGGTAAAAAAGGGGTGATATGCAAATTTCCATCCGTCAGGTTTCGGAACTACATTTGCAGCCTGCAAGTGTACATTATGCTCCCTGAATTTGAGAATACAGAAATAGCTTTCCGGTACCGTAGTGATAAAGACCTGAAACAGGCTCGGTTCCTGTTCAATTCTATGGGCTCGCCATTACTTACATCTATAGGTATGCGCGCTACTAAAATAGCGTTGGCGCTCCACCTGCCTATAGAAGGCCTGGTAAGGAAGACCATTTTCAACCAATTTTGTGGGGGCGAAACAATGGGAGATGCAGCCCATACAGCAGATGCATTAAGCCAATACGGAATAGGGGTGATACTGGATTATGGGGTAGAGGGTAAGGATAATGAAGAGGATTTTGATAAGGCTGTGCCTGAGTTTATTAAGGCAATAAGATATGCTGCTTCCCAAAAGAGCATTCCTTTTATCAGTATTAAGGTTACCGGCTTTGCCAGGTTTAGCCTGCTGGAGAAATTACATGCCGGCGAACAACTATCCAATAGTGAGCAAAATGAGTGGGGAAGGGTAAAGAAAAGAATAGAGGCTATTTGCAGCGCCGGAGCTACCGAAGGCATTATGGTGCTGGTAGATGCGGAAGAGAGTTGGGTGCAACAGCCAGTAGATGACCTCGCCGGTGCCATGATGGAACAATTTAATAAGCAAAAGCCGGTGGTGTTCAATACTTTTCAGCTATACCGCAACGACCGGTTGGAATTTTTAAAAATATCGGAAGTAAAGGCTGATAATAAAGGATATATATTGGGCGCCAAACTAGTACGTGGAGCCTATATGGAGAAAGAACGGCGCAGGGCTGCTGAAAAAGGATATCCTGATCCGATACAGAAGAGCAAAGCGGATACGGATAAAGATTATGATGATGCAGTAACCTACTGCCTGGCACGACTTGATAAAGTTGCTGTTTTTATAGGCACGCACAATGAGCATAGTTGCCTGCTGGCTGCCCGGTACATGGAGGAACATAAAATTGCGCCTACCAATGCGCATTTATGGTTTTCACAGCTCTATGGTATGAGCGATAATATATCGTTCAATCTTGCCAATTCCGGTTATCAGGTGGCTAAGTATCTGCCATATGGCCCGGTGAAAGATGTGATGCCCTACCTGATGCGCCGCGCGCAGGAAAATACCTCTGTAGCAGGGCAAACAGGCCGTGAGCTGATGCTGATAAATAAGGAAATGAAACGCAGGACGCTAATAAAATGAGATGCTATAAAGCAAAACTGGATGCAACAGCTGTCGCCATTACCATTATGGTGGCGGTACTTGTAGGCATCAGCATAGCTACTACATGTATAGCTCCTCCTCGCCGTGCCAATTCCTCTGTCATCAAGTTATTGGCTATGGGTTTGGGGTTTTCAGCACTGGTGGTTACTTATTTTTTTAAGCCTACAGCATATTTTATAGAGGATAAAAAAGTGCACATTAAACGCCCGATTGGCGATATTGTTATCCCACTCACTGATATTATTGAACTGAAAAGGATTTATAAAGGTGACCTTGGTTTAGGTATTCGCTACTTTGGTAGCGGCGGCTTCTTTGGCTATCTGGGCAAGTATTATTATCGTTCGGTAGGTAAGGTTAACATATATAGTACCGATTGCAGCAAGTTGGTGTTGATACGCGCACAGAAGAAATACATCATCAGCCCTGATAGTCCCGATGAGTTTATAAATGAATTAAACAGTCAACTGCATCGTTGAAAAAAAATCCCCGCTCAGTAGCGGGGATTTTCTTTATTTTTTTTCTATGATATAAAGGTCTTCGTTATCTCGTTTCATCCGGAAAGTTTCACGGGCATATTGTTCTAGTTTGGCGGGGTTGGTGCGCATGGCCATGTTTTCTTTTTCCATTCGCGCTACTTCAGTATTCAGATAAGTGATATTATCCCTGGTAGCCTGTAGTTCTTTTTTTCTTTCTTTTTGCAGCACCCAGTCGTTCTGGTCAAAGTACGCCATCCACACCAGAAAGGCTACCCCTGTCAGAAGGAATTTGTTGGTAAGTACATGGTACACCTTTTTCATAGCAACTTAAAGATAAATTCTATTTGCCAAATTTTATAGTGTTGCCCGGGTAGTATCCGTTAGCTCCCAGTTCTTCCTCAATACGTAGCAGCTGGTTGTATTTTGCCATACGGTCAGATCGTGATGCAGAACCGGTTTTTATCTGTCCGCAATTCAGTGCTACCGCCAGGTCGGCTATAGTAGTATCCTCTGTTTCGCCCGACCGGTGGCTCATAATGGTATTGTAGCGATTGTGCTGTGCCATCGTTACAGCCTCTATTGTTTCGGTGAGGGTGCCTATCTGGTTTACCTTTACCAGCAGCCCGTTGGCTATTTGTTCATTAATGCCACGTTCCAGACGTGTTACATTGGTCACAAAAAGGTCATCACCTACCAGTTGCACTTTATTGCCCAGGGCATTGGTAAGGGCCTTCCAGCCCTTCCAGTCGTCTTCTGCCATGCCATCTTCTATACTTACTATAGGGTATTTCTTGCACCACTTTACCCAATACTCTACCAGTTCTTCGCTGGTCATTTTAGCTCCCCCGCTTTTATGAAAATGATATTTTTTATCTTTTGTGTTATAGAGTTCACTGTTTGCGGCATCTATAGCTATTGCCACTTCTGTACCTGGCTTATAGCCTGCTTTTTCAATTGCTTTCAATACCGTTTCTATTGCCTCTTCGTTACTTTGTATATTGGGTGCAAAGCCACCTTCATCTCCTACATTTGTGGAGTAGCCTTTGTCCTTCAGTACATTCTTCAGGTGATGAAATATCTCTACTCCCCAGCGCAGCCCTTCACTAAAAGTTTCAGCGCCAATAGGCATTACCATAAATTCCTGAAAGTCTATTTTATTATCAGCATGCGCGCCGCCGTTCAGTATGTTCATCATAGGCACAGGCAATGTCTTGGCATTAGCACCGCCTATATACCGGTACAGGGATAAGCCGGAGCATTGTGCCGCTGCTTTAGCTGCGGCCAGACTTACAGCAAGTATTGCATTAGCACCCAGTTTGCTTTTGTTTTCTGTACCATCCATTTCTATCATGGTGGTATCTATGCCGCGCTGGTCTGTTACATCCCAGCTATATAGTTCTTCAGCTATTTTCTCGTTTATGTGATCTACTGCTTTCAGCACGCCTTTACCCTGGTAAGTTTTTTTGTCGCCATCGCGCAACTCTACTGCTTCGTGTTTGCCTGTAGAAGCCCCAGAGGGTACCGCTGCACGCCCCATACAGCCATCGGTGGTATGTACATCTACTTCTACTGTAGGGTTACCCCGCGAATCCAATATCTGGCGGGCAACTATGTTGGAGATAAAACTCATGTATCTGTTATTTTGAATGCAAAGGTAATACCCCAATTTCATAATAGGGCATATGTGTATTATCTTTGCATCTTCTTAGCATATTTCATTACTCATATTAAATCAGGAAGGTACACCATGCCAGTGCTACACAACCGGGTAAATAATGAGGAGCTGAAGCAACGCCTGTATGCCGAAACGGAGCGCAGGGTCACGGTCTCCTTCTATAAGTATTTCCATATTATTGATCCGTCCCTTTTCAGGGATGAATTGTATCAGCGCTTTTACGCGCTCAATGTCTTTGGGCGCATATATGTAGCTCATGAAGGAATAAATGGGCAGGTAAGCATACCCGAAAGTAATCTGGATGATTTTAAAACAGCCTTATACAATGCTGCGCCGGAGCTGGATCAGGTACGCATAAACATTGCTGTAGAAGATGATGGAAAGTCGTTTTGGGTCTTACGTATTAAGGTGCGCCCTAAGATTGTTGCTGATGGAATTGACGATCCATCTTTCGATTCATCAAGAACCGGCATCCATTTAAAAGCCCGGGAATTCAATGAGCTTGCTTCCAGCCCTGATACGATCATTGTAGATATGCGCAATCATTACGAATATGAGGTGGGCCATTTTGACAATGCCGTAGAAGTTCCTTCAGATACTTTCCGCGATCAGCTACCAATGGCTGCAGCTATGCTGGAAGATAAGCGGGATAAAAATATTATCATGTACTGCACCGGTGGTATACGATGCGAAAAGGCCAGCGCATACCTGGTGCATAATGGCTTTAAAAATGTCTTTCAGTTAGAAGGCGGAATAATAGAATATGCACGCCGGGCAAAAAGCGAGGGCCTGCCTTTGAAATTTAAAGGGAAGAATTTTGTTTTTGACGAGCGTCTTGGCGAGCGGATAACAGAAGATGTAATAGCAAGCTGTCATATTTGCGGCTCGCTATGCGATACACATACTAATTGCAAGAACGATGGCTGCCACCTCCTTTTTATACAATGCGATACTTGTGCTGCTAAATATGATGGCTGTTGCAGTGTAGAATGTAAGGAAGAAATGCACCTCCCCGAAGTGGAACAACGAGAGCGCCGTGCAGGCCGGGAAAATGGCCAGATGATTTTTAATAAATCAAAAGCGCATCCCTTGCGTAAACATAGGAATGAGTGGAAAAATTCCGGTTAGGTATTTGCTATCGTAGGCATGTAATTAAAAATTGTTTCAGATTTCTTGTGGAATTTACCGTTTTGTGGTTCTTAATAGTAAATCACTATTATGAAATCACAAACCATTTTGCGACAAGGCTACCTCGATATTCTTTTTCTCAATCGTAACAAAGCCTATGGAGGATACGAGCTCAGGAAGAACTATAATTATCGGGTATTGCTCTCGCTTGCTGGCATGACGGCAAGTATTATAATCCTCGCAGTATGCTCGCGGTTATTTCACACAGAGGATATCAAACCGCCAATTATTATAGATGAAATTGGAAAACATGTTTTCACATCAGTAATAATACAACGTCGGATAGCTGTGCCTCCTGCGGCCGAGTTGTATCCTATTACATCAGTTATTAAAAGTAGTGTTCCTAAGATCGTTACTGATTTTAAAGAACAGACCAAAGTGACAGATATGCCAAAGGAAAATATTGCAACTGGTTCAGAGAGTACTAATGGTACTTCTATTAGTAAAACCGGAAATATAACTGGGAATGCAAATGTTAATAGTAATAAGACCATTGGTGAGAATCCGGGAAAAACAGACGTAAAGAAGATATACTCTTTCGTAGAGGTGATGCCGGTTTATAACGGAGATATGGCAGCCTATATTCAGAAGAATATCCATTATCCTCAGCAGGCAAAAGAAAACAACATAGAGGGAAAAGTGGTAATAGGGTTCGTGATAGATGAAGAGGGAAACTTGGTGAATGCAAGAGTGGTACGAGGTATAGGAGGTGGCTGTGACGAGGAGGCAATACATATACTACAGCAAATGTCGAGGTGGCAACCGGGTAAGCAAAATGGTATACCTGTTAGAGTTTATTTTACGGTACCTATCCAGTTTAAATTACAATAAAATCATTTGGTTTATTTTGCAACGTTTATGTTGGATATCGAATTGAAGGGGGAGAACTTAAAATTGTTACCAGAGCGTGCTATATGGTGGCCCTCCGAAAGTACGTTGATCATAGCTGACCTGCACTGGGGTAAGGCTGGGCATTTTCGTAAGAATGGCATTGCCATACCGCATAGCGCCCAACCCAAAGATGAACTGCGCCTTGCTAAAATAATAAAAGAAACAAATGCGGAAAGATTGTTCATAGCCGGCGATTTATTTCATAGCAGGGATAATAAGGAGGTCGATAATTTTACCTACTGGCGTAGAGAACACTCACAATTGCAGATAGATCTAGTAATAGGAAACCATGATATTCTACCAAAAGAAAAATATGAAGGCTGGCAAATGCAGTGGCACACAAATAGCTATTGCATAGGCCCCTTCTGCATAGCGCACGATGAACAGCAGGATACTGAATTATACACCATACACGGCCACATACACCCTGCCGTTATGATAAACGGAAAAGGCCACCAGGCCGGGATGAAACTATGCTGTTTCGCCCAGGACGCAAAGCATTTTATCCTTCCTGCTTTCGGCTCTTTTACGGGCAGCCATATCATAGACAAAAACGGCTATCAACATATATATGTGATAGCCGAAAGTGAGGTAATACAATGGAAATAGCTAGGCAATTATCGCAATAACGTTATGTTCCCTTTTATAACGGTATGCTTTCTGTCTACTTGTCCGTCGCTTATTTTATACCCTGTTATCAGGTACATATAAACATCTTTAGGTTGGGGTTGACCATTCAGTTTGCCATCCCAGCCCGTATTAGGCATAGTAGTTGTAAATACCGGTTGCCCCCATCTGTTAAAGACACTGAAACGTTCAAATATAAAGTTGCAATACGATGTAGGATATATCACATCATTCAATCCGTCATTATCTGGCGTAAAGGCGTTCGGCATGTAAGCAGAATCTTTCAGGCTGTAAATAGTAATCGAATCCACTGATTCGCAACCCTTACCATCATTACCGGTCACATAAAAAGTAGTAGTAGTCTGTGGCGTCACTATGGGGTGCGATGATGTATTGCTATCACACAGCAGGCCGGGCTGCCATATATATTTTTTGGCTCCAGATACAAAGAGCTGGATAGAGCTGTTACTGCACGTTACAGGATTTGTGTTAGGAGTAATGTATAGTGTTGGAGCAGAAAAGAATTTTATCTGTACAGAATCAATGCCTATGCAATTGTTACTATCCACACCCGTTACCACATAGGTAGTTGCCTGAGAAGGGGTAGCCCTGGGGTTAGATACAGTGGAGTCATTAAGGTCTTTTCCCGGGGTCCAGTAATACCGTGTTGCGCCGGTTGCAGATAATTGTACTACTGCGCCCTTGCATATGGTAGTATCCCCTTTGGCTACTACACTGTTAGTGATAGTGTTGATAGTTTGCCGTACCTGAACAGTATCAACACATCCGAAAGAATCTCTTTCCGCAAAACTGATAGTATAAGTACCGGTAGTATCAAAAGTATGTTTCACCGCTGTGCCAGTATCTGTATTGCCATCACCATATAACCAAACTCTTGATGTTATTCTTGTTCCTATAGTATCTATAGCGGTAAGGTTTACCGTTTTACTGCATAGGGCTTTGGTTACTTTAATGTTTGGGGCAAAGTTAGAAACGGTAATGCTGGTTGAAGCTGTAACAATGCAAATATCCTGGAGCGTGATGTCATCTATAGCAAATGCACTGGGAGAAGTAGCATTTGAATCAATAAATGCTATGTCTGCAGTAGCTGCAGAGCTGCTGTACCAAACAGCTGATACGTGCTGCCATACACCAATGGGGGTAGAAACATCATAGGTAGTGCCTACCGGGGTGCCATTTACTGTAATTTTTATAAAGGGATCAGGTAATTTAAGTAGTGCTACCCAGGCAGATATATAATAGTAATTAAATGCACCAACAGGAACTGTTTCTTCCCAGAAGGGATTATCTCCCGCAAGACCACCAGCTGAAACTACCATCATTTTCCTTGGTCCGGGGCTTCCTGTGTGGTCAGCCATAGACGGGTAGCTAACATCAACGGTATTAGGATCAGTGGTTATAGTAAATTGACCAGGAGTTATTGGAGGAATCGATTTGTAGGTATAATTACTCGTAAAGCTATCGTTGTCGTAGTCAAAAGCGCTGTTAAAATCCAGGATCTTGGCTTTAGCGGCATATACCTGCAATGTGTAGGAGCGGGAAGAACTACCCACTGTAGCCGTTGGGTTAAGTATCGTTGGGTCAGAAAGCCCGGTTGGGGGCGACCATGTAAACTTTACAGTCGGCAGGGGGCCAGATATTGTAGCAGCCAGTGGTGTAGTAGCGCCATTACACACATGCACACTCGGGCTTAGCGTTATGGTATCGCATCTGGAAGGCTGGGCAAGCAGTACCGTGCTGCTGAGTATACAAATTATAAAAGCACTAAGTGACCGCAGAGTGTAAATTTTGTTCATTAATCTATTTTTAAAAATGACAGAGTCCTGCTTATATTTTCCACAAAAAAAGGCAATATCGTAAAATTATATAAATTTTAGCACGCCTGCAATATATAGACGTTTAATTTGTGTCTCGGGTTTATCATTTTTTTATACATATTAATGCAATTGCATGTTATACTTCTTAATTATCAAATTTGGAGTAGGTTTGCAGGCTAATTCTGAAATTACATGCAATCAGTTTTTGACCATATGCAGCAGATGGGGCATGAGCAAGTGGCTTTTTGCCACGATCCTCATTCCGGCCTCAATGCAATTATAGCTATCCATAACACCACTTTGGGGCCTGCCCTCGGCGGCACCCGACTGTGGAACTATAATACCCATGAGGAAGCGATAATAGATGCCTTGCGTCTTAGCCGTGGTATGACTTATAAAGCGGCCATCAGCGGTCTGAATCTCGGTGGCGGTAAGGCGGTTATCATAGGCAATGCCCCTGAAATAAAATCAGAAGCTTTGTGGCGGCGTTATGGCAAGTTCGTAAATAGCCTCAATGGCAAATACATAACCGCTGAAGACGTCAATACATCTGCCCGTGATATGGAGTACATATCGCTGGAAACTGAATTTGTTACTGGTGTGCCCGAATACATGGGTGGTAGTGGCGATCCTTCTCCTTTTACAGCCTATGGGGTATTTGTGGGGATGAAGGCAGCTGCAAAAAAAGCCTGGGGTAGTGATAGCCTTTCTGGTAAGCGCATTCTGGTGCAGGGTGTAGGCCATGTAGGTCAGTATCTTACAGGCCACCTGATAGAGGAGGGGGCTAAGGTTTTCATAACAGATATTAACAACGAGAAAATAAAGCAAACAGTCGAAAAATTCCATTCAGTAGAGGTGGTAAGCGGCGATAAGATATGGGACCTGGATATTGATATATATGCGCCATGTGCATTAGGCGCAACAGTTAATAGCGAAACCATCAGCAAAATGCGTTTCCCCGTTATAGCTGGCGCTGCCAATAACCAGCTTGCTGAAGAGAATGTGCATGGTCCTATGCTTATTGAAAAAGGCATACACTACGTACCCGACTTTCTGATAAATGCAGGCGGCCTTATAAATGTAGGTGCAGAGCTGGATGGGTATAACCGTGAGCGCGTTATGGGCAATGTAAATAAGATATATGACCGTACCCTCGAGATATTCGACCTGTCAGAAAAAGAAAAGATACACACCCAGGCCGCAGCTATGAAAATAGCCGAAAAGCGCCTGCAGGATATAGCCAACGTAAAGGCTAGGCTATAATTGGGATTGATATTGAGAAATGATAAGGGCTGCATTTGCAGCCCTTATCATTTTAATGTTTACTATTCTGGTAATTCACTCCACGCGGGTATTTCCCCTGGGTTTATAATTGGTATCTGAAGCTAATGATGATACAAAAGTTCATTACTATATTTGCACCTCAAATCATTTATCCGCTATGTTACAATTGCCATATCAGACCAATTTTTATAAAGGGAAAGTTCGCGACGTGTACACCATTGCCAATAAGTATATGGTGATGTTGGTTAGCGACCGTATATCTGCTTTTGATGTAGTGCTCCCTAAAACCATCCCCTACAAAGGCCAGGTGCTTAATCAGATCGCGGCCCAGTTCCTCGATGCTACAAGAGATATAGTACCCAACTGGATGATGAGCAGCCCGCTGCCTAATGTCACCATAGGTCATATGTGCGAAACCTACCCGGTAGAGATGGTAGTGCGCGGTTATATGACCGGCCATGCATGGCGTACCTACAAGAGCGGTAAACGCGTGCTTTGCGGTGTGGCACTGCCTGAAGGGATGAAGGAGAACGACAAATTCCCGACTCCAATTCTTACTCCTACTACCAAGGCGCATGAAGGTCATGACGAGGATATTAGCAGGGAAGAAATAATAAAGCAGGGGCTTGTATCGGAGAAAGAATATGAACAACTGGAAAAGTACACCCTCGCACTTTTTGAGCGGGGCACCCAAATAGCTAAAGAACGCGGACTGATACTTGTAGACACCAAGTACGAATTTGGTAAGATAAGCGATACTATCTATCTCATAGATGAGATACATACCCCCGATTCTTCCCGCTACTTCTACCTCGATGGTTACGAAGCCCGCCAGCAGAAAGGAGAAGCGCAGAAGCAGCTTTCAAAAGAATTTGTTCGGGAGTGGCTTATGGAAAATGGTTTTCAGGGTAAGGACGGCCAGCAGATTCCCCAAATGACTGATGAAGTAGTTTCCGGTATATCAGATCGCTACATTGAGCTATACGAGCAGGTAACCGGTAAAAAGTTTGTGAAAGAAGAAGTAAGTGAAGCAGAAATGCAATCACGCCTGGAAAAAGAAATTGAAAGTCTATTACATTAATATCTGGAAAATATAACCCCTTTAGGGGTTGGGGGTTTATGACACACCGCAACATTCACGCGCCAACAGGTAACACACTCACCTGCAAAAACTGGGTAACAGAAGCTGCCTACCGGATGATACAGAACAATCTGGACCCTGATGTGGCCGAGCGCCCTGATGATCTGGTAGTGTATGGAGGTATAGGCAAGGCTGCGCGTAATTGGGAGAGTTATGATAAGATACTCGAATGCCTTCGCAACCTGGAGGAAGATGAAACGCTTATGGTGCAGTCCGGCAAACCCGTAGGTGTGTTACGGTCCCATAAAGATGCACCCCGTGTATTGATCGCAAATTCAAATCTTGTAGGGCGCTGGGCCACATGGGAACATTTCCGCGAGTTGGAAGCCAAGGGCCTTATGATGTATGGCCAGATGACCGCCGGTAGTTGGATATACATTGGCTCTCAAGGTATAGTGCAGGGCACATACGAAACTTATTTGTCGCTTGCGGCACAGCATTACAATGGCTCCTTAAAGGGCACACTCAATGTTACTGCCGGCCTCGGTGGTATGGGTGGGGCCCAGCCATTAGCCATCACTATGAACGAAGGGGTATGCCTGGCTGCTGAAATGGAAGAGTGGCGTATTAAGAAGCGTATCGAAACCCGCTATCTGGATAAATGGACCAGCAATATAGATGAAGGTATAGATTGGGCGCTTGAAGCCAAGAAAAATGGGGAGGCCATATCAATAGGTATTTGCTGCAATGTGGTAGATATGCTGCAACGCTTTATAGACCGTAATATAACACCCGATACACTGACCGACCAGACATCGGCACACGACGAGTTGATAGGCTACTTCCCACAGGATATGAGTGTGGAGGAAGCAAACGCATTACGCAAAGCAGATCCGGAGGCATACATCAATCGCTCGCTGGATACAATAGCACGCCATGTACGCCAGATGCTTGATCTGCAAAAACGCGGTGCCGTTACATTCGATTATGGTAACAATCTTCGCGGGCAGGCGCATGACAAGCGTGGAGTAAAAGACGCTTTTGATTTCCCGGGGTTTGTTCCCGCCTTCATACGTCCCTTGTTCTGCGAGGGCAAAGGGCCTTTCCGCTGGGTAGCACTTAGCGGCGATCCGGAAGATATTTATACCACGGATAAAGCTTTGATGGAATTATTCCCGGATAATGTAGGGCTGCACCGCTGGCTAAAAATGGCCCGGGAACGTATTGCATTCCAGGGGCTCCCTGCACGTATTTGCTGGCTGGGTATGGGTGAGCGCGAAAAGGCGGGCTTACTTTTTAATGAGTTGGTGCGTACCGGTAAGGTAAACGCCCCGATAGTTATTGGCCGCGATCACCTGGATACAGGTTCCGTAGCTTCTCCCAACCGGGAGACCGAAGCCATGAAAGATGGCAGCGATGCGGTGGCCGACTGGCCTATCCTTAACGCGCTGATCAATACCGCAGGCGGAGCTAGTTGGGTCTCGTTCCATCAGGGGGGCGGGGTAGGCATGGGTTACTCAATGCATGCAGGTATGGTTATAGTAGCAGACGGTACCGCCGATGCGGAACGTCGTCTGCGCCGTGTACTCTATAACGACCCTGGCATGGGTGTTATCCGCCATGCAGACGCTGGCTACGAACTGGCGCAGGAAACAGCAAAGAAATTCCATTTAACCCCCTTACCCCCTAAAGTGGGATCAATAGGAGTATGAGTATGTTTTATGGCGCCAGCAATTTAATTTTCGAAAATGCAAAAGCGCTTAGAAATAATCCTACCCATGCTGAACTGATCATGTGGGGATATTTAAAAACCTCCCCGTTAGAGGTAAAAGTTGGTAATTGAAATAGATGGAAATGTTCATGCCGATATAGACGTTTCTATAAATGATAAGGAACGTGAAGATGCAATAAAGTCGTTAGGCATTAGTATATTGAGGTTCACAAATGAACAGGTTACTGGAAACCTGGAGAACGTGATTGCACAAATTGAAAACTATATAAAAATAAATAAGCCCCTTTAGGGGTTTGGGGTTTGATTTATGTTTAGAATCGGACAAGGCATTGATTTTCACCAATTGGCAGCGGGCCGCGAATTGTGGCTGGGGGGTGTGCATATCCCGCATACCAAAGGGGCTGTAGGCCACTCCGATGCAGATGTACTGCTGCATGCCATCTGTGATGCCTTACTGGGTGCATTATCCCTTGGCGATATTGGCCATCATTTTCCTGATACAGATATGAAATATAAAGGCATAGATAGCAAAGTTTTGCTTAAAGAATGCTATAGGCTGATAGAGGAAAAAGGATATTCTATTGTTAATATAGATAGCACCTTATTACTTCAGGCACCTAAGATAAAACCCTACGTGGAGCAAATGCGGGAAGCGATAGCCGGTATCCTACATTTGTCCATAGACGATATATCCATCAAAGCCACCACCACCGAGCAACTTAGCTTTATAGGCCGCGAAGAGGGAGTAGTGGCCACTGCAAATGTGTTATTAAAAAAGGACTAGCTACGACCTTCAGGAGTAAAATAGAAAAACGGCATCCGCACAGATGCCGTTTTATTTATTTGCTATTGAAGATACTTATAGTGCTCCGCTGCTGTGCGAATAACTATTGTTGGGATTATAAGCCATTTCGCTGGCTTCATCCAGTATCGTTAGTATCCGGTGGCGTACGTCTTCGCTCAGGCCGTCTATTTCATCCGTCAGCAGGTTTTTCAAGTCTTCAACACGGGCTCCGGCACGTCCCAGCAGGCGGTTAAATTTGTCGCGCCATTCAGTGGCGGTGTCCGTGATCTCGTCACGCAGTTCTTCCCCTTTTTTGGGTGCTATCAGCAGGCCTACAGCTACACCTATAGCAGCGCCCAGCAGAAATCTTGATGTGCTCATAATTTTTATTTTTTTAGCTTTTCTATAATGATGGTTAAGGAATACGTTTTATCTCCCGCCAAATATTTTGCCCAATACAAATATTACCAGGGCTACTATTACTACTACTACTATTACGCCCACCCATACACCGGCTTTAAAGATGTCGCCTATTACCTGGCAGCTGGTAAGTGATAGAATGGCGGCTAATACGGCAAAAAGTGATAATTTTTTCATGTTTTGGTTATTTTGGTTGTGTTCCTACCCAACTCTTCTTTCGCACAACCACATATCTTATAAAACCGTGCCATATGGTTATCGTTATTAGTATAAGTGCTATGTGTAAGTGACCATGTAGGATTGGGAAGAATCAAACTTCCGCAAACTTCCGTTATAGGAATAAATAATATCATTTGTGGCAGCGGTTTATAGCGGCAAACTTCCGGTTTGAAATTAGGATTGCCCATGGATAAAACGGAAGTATGGAAATGGAATATTTTGATAGGATGTAAGGAAAGCATGGGAAATATGTTATATATATTAAAAGTAATAATTGCCCTATGTATTGTGCAACGCAAGATAATAGTAGAAGTAGGAGGTATCCAAAACTAAAAAATATGCTACTACAGAAAAGTGTGGTATCATAAATATTAGTGCAGAAGAACAAATGGGTGATGCAAACACCCTACTGTGGCATCCCCGAAAATTTGGCGGGAGAGGGGTATATGCGATTACATTAAAGTGTAGTTTTATGTAGAACCTTCGCAAAAGAAGTGGAGAAAGGAAGGTTGAAGAGCTGACGTTGTACCTGATACAGCAGAAGGAAATGATGAACTGAAAAAAGAATTAAAATAATATGAGACGAATAATTATTTGTGCATTGGCTTTTACTATTGTTATGTGCAGTTGTAAAACAAAGCCTCATTCTTATGTTAATTCACATTTGAGAGATGTATATAATTATAAACCCGGGACTTATTGGGTTTATGTAGATTCTTTAACTGGGGCTATAGATAGTTTATGGGTTTATGATTATACCGCAGGAACTACAAGTAATGGAGATAGGGAAAGCGATTACATTAATATTCAAATTGGTGAGAACCTTTTGGGAAATATAAAATATAATGCATGGGCTATTTTAATAGGTTCTGCAACATTAAACTTGCAATGGAATAGAGACATTGGAAAAAATTCAAGTTTTATTTTTAGCATTACAAATTTTCCCTATAAAATTGGTTTGAATCCTGATGGAAATACTGTAGAAATTGACTCTGTGCTTTCAATAAATGGGAACAACTTTAATACAGTGATCATAGTAAACGACACACACCAAAATAATTTGCCTGGTGATCCGGCTTATTATTATTTCAACGACTTTTTTTATCTGTCAGAATCTGCGGGGATAGCTAAAATGCGTTTATATCATCCGCAGGATACAATAAACAGAGTATGGGAACTGCAGCGGTGGAAGATCGTCAGATAACCAAAAACTGAGCATGGCTAATTAATTGCATAGATACAGCAGGTGAATTAACTGTAGGTTACCCTGAGATAATAAAGGGCTAAGGTATATTTGAGGGGCTATGCAGGGTTTTGCGTACCTTTGCGCCCTGTTTATGAAGAATATACGTAATTTTTGTATCATAGCCCATATAGACCACGGTAAGAGCACGCTGGCCGATCGTTTACTGGAGTTTACCCACACCATCTCTGACCGCGATATGCAGGCGCAGGTATTGGATGATATGGACCTGGAGCGCGAGAAGGGTATTACCATCAAGAGCCATGCTATACAGATGGATTATGAATACAAAGGGGAACAGTACACCATAAACCTGATAGATACACCCGGCCATGTGGATTTCTCTTACGAGGTATCGCGTGCGCTGGCAGCGTGCGAGGGCGCATTGCTACTTGTGGATGCCAGCCAGGGAATACAGGCACAAACTATATCCAACCTGTACCTGGCGCTCGATAATGACCTGGAAATAATACCGGTCATTAATAAAATAGACATGGATGGCGCCATGATACCCGAAGTTACCGACCAGATAGTAGACCTTATAGGCTGCAAGCCCGAAGAGATAATAAAGGCCAGCGGCAAAAGCGGTATAGGCATAGAGGAGATAATGGCTGCGGTAATAGAGCGGATACCGCCACCCAAGGGCGACCCTGATGCCCCCCTGCAGGCATTGATATTTGATAGTGTATTCAACTCATTCAGAGGGGTAATAGCCTATTACAGGATATTTAACGGCTCTCTGAAAAAGAACGATAAGATAAAATTCTTCCATACCGATAATGAATATACCGCAGATGAGGTAGGTATATTGAAACTGGGCCTTGCCCCGCGCAAAGAGGTAAAGACGGGCGATGTAGGGTATATTATTACAGGCATTAAAGATGCTAAAGAGATAAAGGTGGGCGACACCATAAACCTGGTCAATAACCCAAGCCTGGAAGCGGTGCATGGTTTTGAGGAAGTAAAGCCAATGGTATTTGCCGGTATATTTCCTGTAGAAACGGATGATTTTGAAGAATTGCGCGATTGTATGGAAAAACTCCAGCTCAATGACGCTTCCCTCACTTTTGAACCGGAAACCTCACAGGCGCTTGGCTTTGGTTTCCGTTGCGGATTTCTGGGTATGCTGCATATGGAGATCATACAGGAAAGGCTGGAACGGGAGTTTAACCAGATGGTGATCACCACTGTGCCCAACGTTAGCTTTCATGCCTTCCTTACCCGCGATAAAGATGCAGTGGTAATAGTGAATAACCCCAGCGAGATGCCCGAACCGAGCAGGCTGGATCGTATTGAGGAGCCATTTATCCGCGCGCAGATAATTACCCTGCCCGATTATATAGGAAACATAATGAGCCTCTGCCTCGGTAAGCGTGGCCTGCTCATCAACCAGAATTACCTTACACCCACACGTGTGGAGCTGATATTTGAGATGCCGCTTACAGAGATCGTTTTTGATTTCTATGACAAGCTTAAATCCTGTACCCGCGGATATGCCTCTTTCGATTATCACCCGCTCGATTACCGGGAAAGTGATATCTGTAAAATGGATATTCTGCTGAATGCCGAAAATGTGGATGCGCTCAGCGCACTGATACACCGCAGCCGTGCCCAGGATTTTGGCCGTAAGCTTTGCTCCAAGCTCAAAGACCTGCTGCCCCGCCAGCAATTCCTGATAGCCATACAGGCAGCCATTGGTGCCAAAGTAGTGGCCCGCGAAAACATCTCGGCTATGCGCAAAGATGTAACTGCCAAGTGCTATGGTGGTGATATATCGCGCAAGCGCAAGCTGTTGGAAAAGCAAAAGGAAGGTAAGAAGCGCATGCGCCAGATAGGCAGCGTAGACATACCCCAGGAAGCCTTTCTTGCAGTACTACGGCTCGACGATTGATCACGATATAGCTTTTAGTTCTTCAAAAGCTTTGTTGCAGACCCGTTTCAGGTTTTCAACAAGAGCCGGTAGTTTGCTATGGCCTCCCTGTTCGCCTGCTGTGTGTTCTATAAGGTATATATGGCTTACCTCTTCCTTTATGCCCATGTAAGACATTTGGGGTTTCAACGAATGGGCGGCTATTTTTAGCGCCTCCAGGTTATTGGTCGTCACAGCCTGCTCTACATTGGTCAGCAGCCGTGGCGCATTCTCCAGAAACATGCCTATGTACTTGCTCATCTTGCCCTTATCACTTTTCGCAAATTGTGTCAGGAATTGCATGTCGGTAACCTTGTCGGGCAATAATATTTCCTCAGCAGGGATTGGTGTAATTTCTTGTTTGTCCGAGGGGCCTGGCCGCTCTTCTAATACGGAACCCATCTTCAGCAGCAGTTCATCCGTCTGGAAGGGTTTGGCCACATAGGCATTCATTCCTGCGGCAAAGTACAATTCCACATCTTCCTGCAGCACATTGGCGGTCATTGCTATTATCTTAATACTGTTTTGTGGATAGGGTAGCGTGGTCCTTATCATTTTTGTCGCTGTCAGCCCGTCCATCACCGGCATTTGTATATCCATCAGCACCATATCATACACCTCCTGCTGTACCCGTTCTACTGCCTCTCTACCATCTACTGCTATATCTATTATTACCCCCGGTATCAGCTCTTTCAGCGTATCCTCCGCTACCATGCGGTTAAATTCATTGTCTTCAACTAATAGCAGTTTTACTTTATTTAGTTTGTCAAGTATCGCGGGGTCCAGTACGTTTACACCCTCTTCTTTTTCCTGTATATCTGTTTCTCCAAAGGGGATCACCACAGTAAATTTTGTACCTGCCCCTTCGTCGCTTGTTACCGATATCTCGCCGTGCATCAGCCCTACTAGTTGCCGCGATATGGTAAGCCCCAGGCCCGTGCCGCCAAACTTACGTGCTACATCGCTGCCCGCCTGTGTAAAGCTGTCAAATACTTTATCAATATAATCCTTGCCTATACCTATGCCGGTATCTATTACATCAAAGCGTATCTGGTGTTTTTTGTTCTCTGTTTTTTCAAGTGTGGCATGTACGGCTACCTGCCCGTTATCAGTAAATTTTACAGCATTGCCGGTAAGGTTTATCAATACCTGGTTTATACGGGTAGGGTCTCCGATCACCTTCCGGGGTATCAGGGGGTCTATATATATATTAAGGGCTATTCCTTTTTCTTCTGCCTTCATCAGCAGCATATCCCTTATGCTTTGCACTACTTCTCTAAGGGAAAAAGGGGTATGCTCTATGATGATCTTACCCGCCTCAATTTTTGACAGGTCCAGTATATCATTGATGATCACCAGCAGATTATCGGCCGATAGGCGGATGGCCTCCAGGTATCGTAGCTGTTCAGGTTGCGGGTCCTTTGTTATCAGCAGGCGCGTCATGCCTACTATGGCATTCATAGGGGTGCGTATTTCGTGGCTCATATTGGCCATGAATTGCTGTTTCAGCTGGGCGGTACGCTCTGCTACTTCTTTTTCCTTACGTGCCAGCTCTATCTGCTGGCGTATTTGCAGATTGCGCAGCTTGTTGACGGTGGTCTGGTTAAAAATATCCTCTTTTAATTGTTCAAATGTTTTAAGGTGGTGGAAAGCCTTAGGTATATCGCCCATACTGTCATAAAGCGCCGAAAGCACCTCATGCACGCTCATAAGATCGTGGCGGCGGCTATATTCATCGGCCAGGCTAAAGGCATTATTAAGGTAGGTAAGGGCCTGCCGGTAATGCCCCTCATCCATGAACATCCTGCCCAGGTAAAACTGCGATATGATCTGTACTTCTATATTGGCAAGCTCGTGTGATTGGGTAGCTGCATTGGAAAGGAATTTATGGGCGTTAATAAAGTCGTGCATTTTATAGTACACCTTGCCCATACCGCTCTCTGCCATTACATAAGAAGCTGTTTCTGCCTCAGACTGGTTCATGTTCTCCTGAAAATAATGGAGCGCATCTGCAAATTTATCCTGCTTGAAGGAGATATTGCCGAGTGTATTGTATATCGCCATCTTGCGGCTGGTATCATGCGATCTTTCAAAGATGGGGAGGCATTTAAGGGCATATTCAAGCGCGCTGTCATAGTCATTCAGATCATACAGCAGGTTGGATATGCTCCCGAGGTTTATAGATTGTGCAAATTCATCTCCCAGTTCCTCATTAATGGCAAGGGCGGTTTCAAAGTAGTTAAGGGCATTGGCAATATCGCCAAGATCGCGGTATATATTTCCGAAGTTGTTCAGTACCCGTGCTTCCAGCTTACGGTTCTTAATATGTTTTGCTATTACAAATGCTTTTTCCAGTTCTATCAATCCCTCATCATATTCACCCTGTAGCCAGTAGCACGATCCCTTCAGGTTCAGGCCCCGTCCCCGGCCAGCCATATCCTCTATTGCGGTGGCGCGTTCTATTATCTCATCTGCCAGTACCAGTGCCTTTTCGGCATCTATGCTGCGCATCTCTACAGCCATATCCACCAGCGTGGCTATCTTTTCCCGCTCGGTGGTCAGTGTATTATAGTGTTGCTGTAGCTGCTGGTATTTAGGCGTATCCATATGGTAAATGTGAACTATTGTTAAATGTAAACAAGAAACTTGATAGATATCAGCAACGCTCCTGCTGGTTTTGAAGTAACAAAAACGCCTTCCATAAGGAAGGCGTTTACATATTATATTACGCAGGTATTAACCCTGGTTATCCTGTTGCTGGTATACGGTCATGCCTTTATCCTCATAGCTCGTGTACAGGATACAGATATGCCCCAAAAGCCACAATGCCCATGCGGCAGTTATCCATGCCGGCCATGGGTAAGCCCACCCCTTTACACCCTTATCATAGGTCATCCACATAATAATATTGCCAATGATAAAAAGGATAAAATGTACTACTAACCACATTTTCTGGCGCCCGCTAGGTTTTATTTTTTTGGTCATTGTAAAATGGGAATGATTTTGCGCAAAGATAATAGGCAATAACGAAAAAAGAAAATCAAAAAAACAGATTGAAGAAATGGCTATAGGTGCCGGAGCGAATGTATTTTCTTATATAAAACCGGATATTCGTTTGGGTAAGAGCAAGATCGTTATATATTAAATGCATCAGTATTTACCGTATCTTAGCTGATTACATTTTTTTTATAATGAAGCGACTTTTCTATGTGCTTACCGTTATGGTAATGTGCCACAATGCTACTGCGCAGCAATGGCTGAATGAACAAAATACATCCCCGGTCAGGTTTCTGGATATTGTAAGGGAGCATGAAGAAAAAGTATCTGCAGTTAAGGCGGCGGTACAAGAGGAAGACATGCCTAAAGGTGTGGTGAAGGAAGGGGCGGACTACCAGTTTGGCCGGTGGCAATGGTATTGGAAGCAGCACCTGGATGCTGATGGCTATATTGTATCGCCTGTAAGAACACAGGAGGAGTGGGGCAAATACCAATCAGCTCATAACAATCAAAAACTGTCCCGTACTACCGGTACTCTCGATGCATGGGTCTTCAAAGGCCCAGATACTACAACCAGGGGATATGGCGGCATTGGCCGTATCAATGTTGTAGCGTTTCATCCTACTGACCCGAATACATTCTGGATAGGCAGCCCGGGCGGCGGTGCATGGATGACTGCCAACAGCGGTGCAACATGGAGATCAATGACCGATAACCTGCCATTGCTTAGTGTATCTGATATCGATATCAATCCCCTAAATCCAAATACAATTTACTTAAGTACGGGCGACAGAGATGCAGGTGACTATTACAGCATTGGTGTTCTTGTATCTCATAACGGCGGTGCTACCTGGGATACTACAGACTTAAAATGGAATAGCTATAATTACAGGCAATGCAATGCGCTTGTTATAAATCCTCTGGATACAAACACATTGATTGTAGCAACAAGCGATGGTATATATCGTTCTGTAAATGCAGGCCATACATGGAATAGAAGTATAAGCGGCAATTTTAAGGAGGTTGTTTATAACGTTTCGGATACTAATGTATTATATGCGACCAGCGGGCAGATATATCGCTCAACAGATGGCGGTGTTACATGGTCGGCAAGGACGGCATTTACTGATGTAGGCAGAACAAGTATTGCAGTTACAAAGGCTAATCCGGCAATAGTAAAGGCGGTATGCGCCAGCAATACTGGTAGTAATTCAAATGGTCTCGAAGGGTTTTACACCTCTTCTGATTCCGGTAAAACTTTTCGCCGGATATATAAGGGCGCCTGCGATAGCAATATGTTAGGTTATGATGTAAACGGCATAAGCTGTGGTGGACAGGGATGGTATGACCTCTGTATTGCAATGAGCCAGAGAGATAGTAATCTGGTATATATTGGTGGTGTTAATAGCTGGTATTCTACTAATGGTGGCAGCAACTGGGGCCTAATGACCTTCTGGTACAGCGGATCTTCATTTATAGGCGAGGTAGCCCATGCTGATAAGCATTATATGGCGTTTAGTCCGCTGTTGCCATCAAGGCTTTTTCAATGTAATGATGGGGGCGTGTATATGAGCGATAACCCCGGCACTACTGCGTGGTCTAATAAACTGACAAATGGCCTGGGCATCACAGAGTTTTACAGGAATGCAGTGGCTAGTGATACTACTTATGTGCTGGGCGGTTCGCAGGATAATGGTTCTAAAATGCTTACCGGTACCGGTTCTTATGATGTCGGTGGTGGCGACGGTATGGAATGCCAGATAGACCCCGTAGATCCGTTAGTATATTATTATACCTACCCAAATGGTACAATTGAAAGGAACGATCACGGTATTCTTAAACAAGTGACAACGAGCATTGGTAGCCCTACGGGTGCATGGATCACCCCTTTTGTTATTATGCCATCAAATAATAAGGGTATTGTAGCTGGGTTTAAACAATTATATTATTCTTTTGATGGTGGCGATGTATGGACTATGATACCGGATACATTACCAACTGCAAGCTACGATTACATACAGCACATTGCGCTTACAGCTGTTGATCAATCTACTATGTATGTAACCACTGATTATAAGGATACTGTGTATGCTACTCATACATTTGGTGGCACATGGTCAAGGATACCTGTACCATACCACGATTACATATCAGGTATCGTCGCCGATCCCCGCGATACATTTCATTTTTGGGTAACCTTTAGCGGATACGATACCGTAAAAGCAGCAGAGTATCGCCCAGTTACAGGATGGAAGTCTATTAGCGCCAGCCTTCCTAATGTGCCTGTTGCCTGCATAGAAATAGATACCTCAACCCATATACTTTATATTGGTACGGAGGTAGGGGTATTTTACCGGAATGATACCATGACCCGCTGGCAGCCTTATAACAATGGTTTACCTGCTTTGCGTGTCAATGATTTGGGTATCAATTATACTACCGGCACCATCTGGGCAGCCACTTATGGGCGCGGTATGTGGTCATCACCCACGCAAACATTCGATACCAACCGTCATCTCGGTATCTCTATCATTCCCTATGCTACCAATGCAGTTATTATAGCGCCTAATCCTAACCGCGGCAACTTTACAGTTTCCTGTGCCGGACTGGCGAATGCAGATGTGCAGATCGATGTAATAGATATTATAGGCCGCACCATATGGCATACAAGTGGTCACCTGGATAATGCAGGTAAGACATCGGTAGCGCCCGGCAGCATATTAACAAAAGGGAATTACCTGTTGCAGATTACCGGTAATAAGGGAATAGCAGGCAGGCAAAAACTGGTGGTCTATTAAGTAAACAGCTTCTCCAGCCTCAGGAACATATCCGATGGGTTCATTCCCTCCCACAATACCTTGTAAAGGAATGTGGCTATAGGGATGGGAATAGAATATTCTTTTGATATGGATTGCATTCCACGTGCTGCGTAGTACCCCTCTGCTACCATATTCATTTCCAGCATGGTGGCCTGTACGGTATAGCCTTTGCCAATCATAGCCCCAAACCTGCGATTGCGGCTGTGTAGCGAATAGCCGGTAACAAGCAGATCGCCAAGGTAGGCGCTGGTATGGAAATCAGGGCGCTCATTTGATGGATGCACCTTTTCAAAATGCGCCTCCAGGAAGCGGTACATTTCGCGATAGCAGTTACTGATATACACACTCAGGAAGTTATCTCCATAATCGAGTGTGTGGGCCATTCCGGCACCTATTGCATAAATGTTCTTTAATACTGCGGCATATTGTGCGCCCCATATATCATGGGTGCTGGTAGTGTTGATATAAGTATTGCTAAACAGCTCCGCTACCGATTCCGTAAGGTGGTCATCAAGCCCTGAAAATGTAAGGTACGACAGGCGTTCATCGGCAACTTCCTCTGCATGGCAAGGCCCCGTAATGGCCACATATTTTTCCAGTTGGCAACCTAACCGGCTGGTCAGGTAATCATTCATTAGCAAGTTGGTATCCGGCAATATTCCTTTCAGTGCCGAAATGATGTTTTTTTCCTGCCAGCGGCTTTTGTCAATGCTTTCTACTACATTTTGTGCATATGCTGAGGGTACACAGAATACTATGGTGTCGCAAGCATCCAGCACTTTCTCCAGGTTATCGGTAGCATCTATAGTTCCGGGTAAAAAACTTACAGAAGTAAGATAGTGGGGATTATGATGCCTGGTTTGCAGGTAGTTGACCGACTCCGCATTGCGCACCCACCATTTTATATGTTGCTGGTTATCAGTCAGTATTTTAGCAAGGGCAGTCCCCCAGCTCCCATTACCTACTATACCTATTTGTTTTACGGATTTTTGTGTCAAATCAAAAAATTAATGGCTTTAAAATAGATCACTTATTTGGTTCACGGTATAAGCGGTCATAAATAAAAACAAGTATACCCGGCATACACGCTATGCAACTCCAATAAATATACCTGAAATACTATACAAAACAGCAAAACCCATTTGTGTTCATGGAATAGCCGATGCAAAACAGGTGAACTAGGCAAAGTATATTAAAGTGTTATTTGCAAGGTTGCAGCAAAACGATCAGTTGGTAGCTTTTACCTCAAAGAGTTTGTCTTTGGCTACTGTGCGTACTTTGGTCTTATTGGCAAGGGTGCGTGCTATTGCCCCGTAGGGTGCTATTACCACCTGTTCCCCTTCTTTAAGTCCTGTAGTTACCTGTATGTATTGGTTGTCCTGTATGCTGGTCTTTACATCGCGCAGCAATACCTGTTTATTCTTATCATCATAGACAAATACTACCTGCCGTATATCATTGTTATCAACTGTAGCAGTGTTCTTGTTCTTATTTTTTATGCTGTCTGGCCAGTCGCGGGTAGTTACAGCATTTACAGGTACGGATAATATATTACGCAGTCTGTTGGTCTGTATCTCTACGGATGCCGACATGCCGGGTTTGAAAACGAATTTTCCCTTGGGCAGTTTCGCTTCTATATCCGAATAGCTTTCAGGTATTATCAGTATGCGTACTGTATAGTTGGTCACCTGGTCGGTGCTGGTGGCCTGTGTCCCCTTGGTGCTCGATACACCTATCTTCGATACCACACCTGTAAATTTCCGGTTGCGGTAAGCGTCCGCTTCTATAATGGTGGTATCCCCGATCTTTACTTTCGATATGTCTGTTTCGCTCACATCCACACGCACTTCTATACGGCGCATATCGGCTATGGTTAGTAGTTCCGTACCCGCCATCTGTGCGGTACCTACTACACGCTCGCCTTTCTTCACATTAAGCTGCGATATGATACCGGCCCTTGGTGCAAATATGGTGGTCTTGCGTTGGTTCTCCCGTGCCTGTAGCAGGCTGGCCTGCGATACTTTCACCCCATAGCCCCCGCCGCTGCTGCTGGCCTTAGCTGCACTATAGCTGGCGTTAGCGCTTTTATACGATGCCTCTGCCTGTTCAAATTCCAGTTGCGATATTACTTTCTGCTGGTATAGTTTCTTGTTCCGGTTATAGGTAGCCAGCGCCAGCTCGTATTGCGATTGTGCCTGTGCGGCCATATCGCGCACATTCACCGCGCTCGATCTGCTCTGTTCTACACTAGCCGCCGCCTGTGTTACTATAGAGTTGTATATGGCAGGGTTTATCTTTACCAGCAGCTCACCGGGGTGTATGCTGTCGCCTTCCTCTACGGGCAGCTCTATGATCTCCCCGCTTACTTCAGGGCTTATCTTCACTTCGGTCTCCGGGTATATCTTGCCGCTGCCAGTCACTGTTTCAGTAATGGTGTGCAGGCCTGCTTTTTCCACAGCTACTTTTGTCTCATTGGTATCACCGGCCTTGCCTATGATTATGAGCAATATCAATAACCCCACAGATCCGCCTATTATCCACCAAAGGGTCTTTTTCTTCATAAAGAAGTTTATAATTAAGGTTTAAAGATAATTATCTCACCTCACTTCCGGGGGTAGTTTCTGTTACCGGCGAAACAAATACCAGTTTACCGTCTGCGTTTTCTGCCATCAGTATCATGCCCTTGCTTTCTATGCCGCGCATTTTGCGTGGTGCCAGGTTGGCTACTACAGTTACCTGCTTGCCTACTATCTCTTCCGGCTTAAAGAACTGTGCTATGCCCGATACTACAGTGCGTTGCTCAAACCCAAGGTCTATCTCCAGCTTCAGCAGCTTATCCGCTTTTTCTACTTTTTCGGCCGATAATATAGTACCCGCACGCAGGTCCATCTTAGCAAAGTCGTCATATACTATTTCTGCTTTCACAGGGTTCTGCGCTGGTTTTTCTTCTGCTTTAGTGATGTTTTCGGTCATTGCAACGGTGTTTTGTTTCAGGTTGTTCCGCAGTTTTTCTACCTGTGCGGCTACCTGTTCATCTTCTATCTTTTGAAAAAGCAGCTCTGGTGCCCGCAGCGGATAGTTCACCTTCAGCAGGTCGGCCCGGCCGGCATTTTCCCAGTCCAGCATTTTATCCACCACCTTCATCATATAGCACATCTTCTTTGCCGTATCGGGTAAGAAGGGGGCTGCAAATATAGCCAGGTTGGCGGTTAGCTGCAGGCATAGGTGCAGGCAGTTATCTATTAGTTTCTGGTTTTCGGGTTGCGCCTCCAGCGTTTTGGCTACTATCCAGGGCTGCTTGTCCTGCATGTATTTATTGCCTTTGCGGCTCAGGTCTATTACCTCATACAGCGCATCACGAAATTTATAGCTTTCCAGGTCGCCTTCTATCAGCGCTTTTGTATTACCTATAGCATTCAGTAGCTGGCGGTCTGTATCATCCATCACCTCAGTATGCAGCGGTGGCATGCGTCCGTTGCACAGTTTATGCATCAATACAAATGCACGGTTTATGAAGTTGCCGAATATAGATACCAGCTCACTGTTATTCCGGTCCTGGAAATCCTTCCAGGTAAAGTCGTTATCCTTTGTTTCAGGCGCATTGGCACACAGCACGTAGCGCAGCGTATCCTGCTGTCCGGGGAAATCTTTTATATATTCATGCACCCATACCGCCCAGTTGCGCGATGTGGATACTTTCTCCCCTTCTATGTTCAGGAATTCATTGGCAGGTACATTCTCCGGCAGTACATACCCTCCGTGCGCTTTCAGCATAGATGGGAATATGATGCAGTGGAATACAATGTTATCCTTGCCTATAAAATGTACCAGCTTTGTATCTTCCTGGCACCAGTAGTCGCTCCATTGGTTGGTTAGTTCCTTAGTGGCGCTTATGTAGCCTATGGGCGCATCAAACCATACGTACAGTACCTTACCCTGCGCATCGGGTAGTGGCACAGGTACACCCCAGTTGCTGTCGCGCGTCATGGCGCGTGGTTGTAGTCCGTTATCCAGCCAGCTTTTGCACTGGCCATATACGTTGGCCTTCCATTCGTCCTTCTTGCCATCTACGATCCATTCCTTCAGGAAGGGCTCATATTTATCCAGCGGAAAATACCAGTGTTTGGTTTTTTTCTTTACCAGCGGCGCATTACTTAGCGCGCTGTGCGGATTTATAAGCTGGTCGGGCGATAGGGTAGATCCGCATTTCTCGCATTGGTCGCCATAGGCATTCTCATTGCCGCATACCGGGCAGGTGCCTACTATATAACGGTCTGCCAGAAATACCTTCTTTTCCTCATCATAGTACTGCTCGGTTTCTTTTTCTTCAAAAAGGCCTGCATTATATAGTTTGGTAAAGAATGCCTGCGATGTTTCGTGGTGTATTTTATGTGATGTGCGGCTATAGATATCAAAAGAGATACCCATTTGCGCAAAGCTCTCCTTTATCAGTTCGTGGTACTTATCTACTACCTGCTGTGGGGTTATCCCTTCCTTCATGGCGCGTATAGTAATAGGCACCCCATGCTCGTCGCTTCCGCAAACAAATTTTACATCCTTTTTTTGTGCACGCAGGTACCGTACATATATATCCGCCGGCAGGTAGCATCCCGCCAGGTGTCCTATATGTACCGGGCCATTAGCATACGGCAGCGCCGCAGTTACCAGGTGTCTTTTATAATCCATTCTTAAAATAAGGGGTATTTGAGGCTGCAAGATAAGTTATATACCGCAACCCCTAAAGGTGCTTTATTTAGTTGCATACAAAAGTTAATTATAGCCCACTTCTAGTACATTTGCTATCTAATTTTATGCTATGAGAAAGATTGTTCTGCTGGAACACGTTTCATTAGATGCTTATGTCGGCGGCCCTAATGGCGAAATGGATTGGATAAATCTGGACGAGGAGATGTTTGACCTGATAGGGCGCTTAACAGATGAGGCTGATACTGCACTTTATGGCCGCAATACTTATGGCATGATGCAGGCCTACTGGCCGGGTGCTGCAGATAAGCCTGGCGCCACCAGGCATGATGTACATCATAGCAGTTGGTACAATACAGTTACCAAGCTGGTAGTATCAGACACATTGCCGGAGCTTCAGGCTCCCGATGTGAGGATCATTCGCGGTAATAACCTTGTACCAGATATAAATGCTTATAAGAAGGCTGAAGGAAAAGATGTACTCCTGATAGGCAGCCCGTCTGTAGCGCGGGCATTAACGGCAAATGGGCTGATAGATGATTATTGGCTCTTCATGAATCCTGTTATTCTGGGGGAAGGCATTACCATCTTCCCGCATCAGAAAGACCGACTCAGCCTGGTGCTTGCAGATAAGGTGCTATTCCCGTGCGGCGTTATAGGCCTGCACTACCACAAAAAATAGCAATGTGAATATCTTTATTTGCTTTCACCTCTTTCGCAATAGTATATTGCGAGCGGCAGGTGCATTAAGTTCTACTATATAACTTAATCTGCTGATTGCTTAAGTTTAGCAACTTTTCGTTCTAAGTAGGCGATTTGAGTTCTTTGAAATATTGAATACATTACTAAGCTACCTAGAAGCCTCCATTAGCTAATCAGCTAATGAGCTAATTAGCTCATTTAAAAAAACTTACCTTTTCTTGAAGTAAATGGAAGTAAAATTAACCCGGAATGGAAGTAAATCGGCGATTTCTTTACCTTTTTCGGCAGTAAATTACCATATTTATAAACGTAATAATAGCCACCATAAAGCAATGTGGCCGGTACTATCCACAAAAAGGTAAAGAACGCATCCATTCTTTACCTTTTTGCTGGGGAAATGAAGAAAGTTATAAAGCCCTGCGGATCAGTTTTATGATCAGGGCCAGTAACAACGCACCTGCTGTTGCTGTTACGGTTTTATCGATCCAGATGTTTCCGGTGAAGCTGAGTTTTCTGCCAAAAAGCCGGTAGCCTATGTACCCGCCTGCTATACCAATAATAATGTCAAGCAGCAGACTGTCGTTCTCCGAACGCACAATAATGCTGGCGAGGTATCCGGCAATACCTCCAATAAGACAGATGATAAGAATTTCAACCATAGTTCTTTTTATTAATGGGGAAAAGATAAAACATATTATCAATAACTCACAACAGCTATTCTGTTTTTTATTTTAAATAAAAATTATGCCTGTGTAAACACACCATAATGAGGAGCAGCAGAAGAAAATTGCGAAGACAGATTAAATGTGCTCCCACTTCTTTTCCAGCCAGTCTTTTACTTCTGTGTCTGTAAAGTCAAATTTTACCGGTACTACCGATGCATAGCCATCAGCAAGTGCCTGCACATCTGTATCATCGCTTTTGTCCATGTTCTTAAATTTGCCGGTCATCCAGTAGTAGTCTTTCCCGCGCGGGTCCACCCGGTGTTCAAACTGTTCTTCCCATTTGGCATAGGCCTGCCGGCATATTTTAATGCCCTTGTACTCGGTAAAGCGCACAGGTATGTTCACATTCAGTAGCAGGTGCTTTGGCATCTTATCCGCCAGCATTTGCTGTGCTATGGTACGGGCCACCTGCCCAGCCAGTGTAAAGTCGGCATCAAAACGGAAATCAAGCAGCGAGAAACCCGCAGACGGGATACCTTCTATCGCGGCTTCCATGGCGGCGCTCATAGTACCTGAGTAAATGATATTAATAGAATGGTTAGCTCCGTGGTTAATGCCGCTCAGGCATATATCCGGTTTGCGGTGCAGCACTTTATCACGGGCCAGTTTTACGCAATCTACAGGCGTGCCACTGCACTGCCACGATTCTACACCATCAAATACAGCTACTTTATTGAGGCGCAATGGCTGACCTATTGTAATAGCATGCCCCATGCCCGATTGTGGGCTATCTGGTGCTACTACTACTACACGGCCCAGGTCTTTTACAGCGTCCACCAGTGCTTTTATGCCCGGTGCGGTAATGCCGTCATCATTGGTAATAAGTATTACAGGTTGCTCCTCTGCCATAGAAGGATAAAGTTACCAATCCCTTTTCAGCATCATCATGCGCCCTGCAAAATAATACACCAGGCACCACCCAATGGTAACATAAACATAAGAAGATAAGGAGGACTGTTGGGCATGCATCATATTCCTCATCATTTCGGTAAGTGGAAAGGGTAGTAGCTCATCACTGGCCTGCAGGGGTAAGTAATTTCCTGCTTTAGAACTGGTAATATAGTTAAGGCTGTGTTGCAATATAGCTTCAAGGATGATAGTGTAAACCAGAAATAGGCCCATGCTTAGCCCGCTGCGTCGTAGTAGCAATGCCAGGAGCATAGCAAAGCCCATATAGTCCAGCGAGATCAGGAAAAAGTAACCAAACTGTTCAGGCGCAGAGAATATATCGCCAAACGTACCAAGATTGCTCATGCCAAAACAGGCACCGATGATGATATAATATATAGTAGCAAGCACGCTGAATAATACCACCATTAGCACCTTTGCATGATAGAATTGTAAGCGGCTCCAGCCGTCTATCACATTCTGTCGGTGTGTGCGAAAAGTAAACTCATTAGTGGTGATAATAATTATCAGCATAGATAGGAACAGTACAAAGACACTGCCCCAGAACCCTACATTGCCCCAAACACCGGGAAAGGAATAAGCCCCGCCAAGAAGATTAGCCCCTGCACCCTTTGTGAAGTTGATGATACCCTTGCTTATTTCATAGTTCCATAAAGGCAACAGCACTATAAAGCAACCTATAAGTATCCAGAAGGTGCGGTAACTTTTTATTTTAAGCCATTCAACGCTTAGTAGGTCTTTCATAATTATCCGTTAGTAAGCTCCATGAATTTAGTTTCCAGGCTCTTCTTTTTCAGCAACAGGTGCGATAGTACAATGCCATTATCAATACAGAACTGGTTTACGTGCTGGGCTTGTATGTTCTTCTGGCACGATAAAAGCAACATACTATTTGCCTGCCTCACATTCGTAATGCCTGCCATGCCCGTTATCACCCTGTTAAGTAACGCCATGTCTTCTGATTGTACTTCTATAATATCCTCGCTGTGCAATACATCATTTACATCGCCACTCACCAGCAGCGTACCTTTTTTCAGTATGGCTACATGCGTGCAAACCTTTTCCACCTCATCGAGCAGGTGGCTGGCCATTATGACGGTAATGCCCTGGCTATTAAGTGCTTTGATGAGCTCCCTTATTTCTGCTATGCCTGCGGGGTCCAGTCCATTGGTAGGTTCATCCAATACCAGTATCCGCGGCGATCCTAAGAGGGCAGAGGCAATGGCAAGGCGCTGCTTCATACCCAGCGAGAAGGTTTGGAATTTGCTGTCTTTCCGTTCCAGCAGGTTTACTTGTTCCAGTACACGCAGCCGGTCGTCCATACCGCGGTGTTTAATTGCTGCCGCTATTTGCAGGTTATCTATTGCAGAAAGGTAGTGGTAAAAGTTAGGGGTCTCTAACAAAGCCCCGAGCTGGCGGCGGGCTTCATCGGGTTGCATATTCTCAAACCAGGAGTAGGTGCCGCTATCGGCTTTTAAAACGTCTAATGCGGTTCCTAATAATGTGGTCTTACCGCTGCCGTTAGGTCCTAGTATCCCGAACACCGAACCCTCGGGTACCTCAAAGGAAACATTTTGCAACGCTTTGATACTTCCATACGACTTGGAAATATTACTAATGGAAAGTACAGAGGCCAATGTGATGGAATTTTACTTAAAAGTAATAACCCTTATCCCAATCTGTATATCCTTTTTAAAAGGGTGTTGTTAAATTTCCTATCTCTTAGGAAACATATAGGTCTTTATATAGCTTTTGGGTTAGGTCTACCGCGTACTTATCAAAGTTGGTAACTCCAGCATTTTTTAAGACATCTTCATCCAGAAATAAGTTGCCGGTGCATTCCTTTGCTGGTTGTAAGAGGATCTCAAGTGCTGCATCGGCCAGTATTTGCGGTGCACGGCTTCGTTGTATCAGCTTATCGCCCCCTAGCAGGTTCTTTACGGCTGCGGTAGCTATAGTAGTAACCGGCCATAAGGAATTGGCAGCTATGCCATCTTTTTTAAACTCTGCTGCCCAGCCTATGCTCATCATACTCATGCTGAACTTAGTTAGGGTATAGGCAACAGACATAGCAAGCCATTTAGGCTCCATGTTAAGCGGAGGGGAGAGGGTAAGTATATGGGGATTAGCAGATTTTTTAAGGAACGGTACGCAATGCTTGGTAACCAGGAAGGTGCCGCGCACATTAATTGCCTGCATCAGGTCGAACCGCTTCATATCTGTCTGCTCTGTGGTAGAGAGTGAAATGGCCGAAGCGTTATTGATAAGGCCATCGATGCCATCAAAAGTTGTTATCGCCTGCTGTACTGCATTGATCACCTGTTCTTCATCACGTATGTCACATTGTACTGCCAGTGCGTGCCCGCCCGCCTGCTGCACTTCCTCTGCTGCGCTATATATAGTACCTCCAAGGCGCGGGTCTTCTTCTACAGACTTTGCGGCAATAACAATATTAGCGCCTTCACTCGCCAGCTTTAATGCTATCGCCTTACCAATACCACGACTGGCGCCTGTGATGAAGTATGTTTTACCCTGTAACCGCATATGTATCAATTGAAGTTGTGCGTTATTATTATCTGACTAAAACATATTGTGGTCATTATAAAAAGAATTAAAAATCCGGATTAGGCAGCCGGCGACCCTTCTTTTATAAATTCCACACTCACATGTATTTTCACATCGTCGCTTACTACCAACCCGCCTGCTTCTGTTAATGCTGACCAATTCAATCCGAATTCTTTACGATTGATCTTGCCTGTAATTGTGAAGCCAGCCCGTATATATCCATAAGGATCTTTTAATGAGCCGCCATATTCCACATCTAATGTAATAGGATGAGTAGTGCTGCGCATGGTTACGTTGCCATGCAATTTATAATTTTCCTCATCTACTTTTTCCATGCTGGTGCTTTCAAATTTAAGTTGGGGATGGTTAGTAGCATCAAAAAAATCAGGTGATTTCAGATGGTTGTCACGTTGTTCATTATTTGTTGAGATCGAATCAACATCTGCGGTAAAGGTAGCTTTTACAGTAGTCAGATCATCACCATCTGTTTCTACCGTAGCATCAAATTTAGAGAAACTACCGGTTACATTGGTGATCATCATGTGTCTTACTTTGAACTGCACTTCTGAGTGCGCAGCGTCCAGGTTCCATTTAGTGTTTGCCATGAGTGATTTTTTTTATGGTTAATCTTTTTGTCTTATTTTTTCGAGCAATTCATTAAGCTGTGCAGCCTCTTCATTTGTTACCCCTATAATAGAATTAGTAATTTCATCAGTAAGGGTAGTGGCTGTTATAGTCTGCTGCATCCCTTTATCAGTAAGGGTTATCAGCGTTTCCCTCTTATCCTCTTTCGATACGGTCCTCTTCGCCAGTTTTTTTTCCACCAGCCGATCTATGATACGCGGCACGTTAGAGCTTTTTTCTATCATACGTGATGCAATATCCCGGACACACATTGGTTCCGGATGCTTCCCTTTTAAAATACGTAGCACATTAAATTGCTCTGCAGTTAGGCCATTATCTTTTAATACAGTGCTGACATGGCTTTTGGCCCAATAGGCAGTGTACATTAAATTGATCATGGCCTTGTGCCTTTCGTCTGCGAAACGGGTACTTTTTATAGCATCTTCCAATTTCATAAAGCAAATGTATGTATATACATCTAAATAATGAATAGTATTAAATTATAAGTAAATAGTTAATTGAATTTATTTGTTTAGTGACTATGGGTTAATGTAAAGTTAGTATTCGCGCCTCAATGCTTTTAAACAAAAAAGGAGCTATTAATAGCTCCTTTTTTGTTTAAAATATTACATTAGAAACGGGGGCATAGATGCTTATCATCATAGCCACCCCACATTCCAGCTGCCATAAGGGTTATTTCAAATGCGCCATGCATGTTCGTTACTGTACTTAGAGATGAGGTGTTTATATCGTAGCTGACAGTGAGCGAATTCTTTTTATAAGCTAGTTTTAATGTGGGTATCCAGGAATCCTGGTAACGATAAAAAGCACCTACATACATAGAGAAGGGTGGTGTATTACTACTGGAAGGTTTTGTCCATCGGGCCATTACTCCGCCTATTATTTCGCGGTAGGGGCTTTGCAACACTACATTTGTATATACATTCAAGGCATATTCAGAGTTGATTTCGTAATCAACGCCTATGTTTCCATCCCACCTTATACCCAGGCTAGTTGATCCAGAAGTATAGAATGAGTTTTTTGGTGTGGTAATATGGTAAGCGGCTACTCCTATTACATAATTTATCTTATTATCTTGATCAAAACTGCTATTGAACGTTATACCCGCACCCAGATCCCAATAGCTACTTTTAGCGGTAGTAATATTTTCCCCTGTCGGTGCGCTGGGTACATAATTGCCCCCAATGTACTGGTTATCAAAAGTCATTTTGGTAGGATCTACACTACGCTGTATATACCCTCCTGTGAAGCCAACTGATAAATAGGAACTATACTTGTCCTCAAGCGATTTATTATAGTTAATGGCCGGATAAATGCCAGTGGTCTGGAAATTAATGCTTCCTGCCTTATCCACGTAACCCAATAGTCCAAAGCTTACATAGTCACTTACACTATTTACCAGCACCTTGGTCTCCGCATCTATTAGCGAGGTTGTGAAGGGGGTACCTACGCTGCTCCACTGATTACGGTAAGTAAAGCCCACCCTGTAATCTTCATTGAATATTCCGGTCATTGCCGGATTATTCAAAATAGTGGTCTGATAAAATTGTGAAAAATGTATATCCTGAGCCTTTGATGAAGCACTCACCAGGATGGATATTATAGATAATATTATTAAGGTCTTCCTCATACTAATAGGTTTATCGGATCAATGAAATATCTCCCTTCCATGTTAAGGGTTCTCCCGTATCGCAAATCGCATCTACCACATATACAAACACATCGGGATTTAAAGGTTTACCATTGAATGAACCATCCCATCCATTATTGCGTTCATTTACATTGAAGTTTTCTTTTTGGAACACTACTTGTCCCCAGCGATTGTAGATCCTAAACGATTTGATGATCTGTAGTCCTTTCCCACGCGGATAATAAATATCATTCTGCCCGTCATTATTAGGGGTAAAGGTATTGGGCATATATACCTGCGAGTGGTCACAGATAACAGTAATCATAACTCTGTTAGAATCCTGGCAACCGAAATCAGAATATACCTTAATGGTATAGGTGGTGGTTCTCTTTGGAGCGGCTATGGGGTTTTCACAGCTATCACAACTAAGGCTTTGTGCGGGGTACCAAGCATATCTGCTTATGTGTGTACCAATAGCGTCCAAATTAATTGTATTACCAGCTATCATCGTCTGGTTAGGTCCGGCACTTACTGTGGGTCGCGGGTGTACTATGACATTCACATATTGTGTATCAGGTATACAGCTACCCTGCTGTGCTATGGCTAGGTATATCAATGATGTATCAGGGTTGGCAATAGGGTCGGGGCTATGCGCATCTGTTAGTGCGTATGGTGGCACCCAGTTATATTTTGAAAAGTATCCGGCAGAATCATGGAACGATAACGATTCTCCCTGGCATATTTCACCACCGCCAGTTGCCTTGCTTGTTGTTTTGGTCTTAATAAATACTTCTACAGTATCTGTATTGGTGCAGCCATGTATATCAGTACCAACTACAACATACACAGTAGCAGCTGTAGGCGAAGCCTTAGGGTTAGTACAGCTATCACAATCAAGAGATGCCTTTGGCGACCATTTATAGCTTACACCGCCACTGGGCATAAGGGTAGCTGCATCACTGACACAGATAGTGGTGTCTTGCCCCGCGTTGATAGTAGGAAGAGAATATACATTGAAGACCGAACGGAATGTATCGATACAGCCGGTGCTGGTGCTGCCAATAAGAATGATAGGATATGCGCCTGGGCCATGATAAGTATGAAATACTATTCCTGAAGTGCTGGTAGTACCATCATCAAATATCCAGTAGTGGCTGGTTATACGGGAATATGCGCCACTTGACGTGTCAAGAAATTCAAATGTACCGCTATCGCACGCAGGATGAGGAAAAAAGCTATATCCCGGATAAATACCGTCTACATGTATCGTATCAATACCTGCACTTTCAGAGCTGCATCCCGAATCATCTGTCATGATCACCTTTGGTAAAAATGCACCCGCTGTAGTATAGGTGTGGCTTGCTGTAGTGCTGTGACTGCGTAGTAGTACCCCATCCCCAAAATCATATATAAAACTGGGTACACGCGAAATATTGGCTGTAAATGAAACTGTGAGCGGTGCGCAGCCTGCCAGCGGCGTATAGGTAAGCACGCCTTTATATCCTAACAGATGAACCGTCTGGAAGGCCGTATCTGTACAACCAGCGGCGTTTTTTGCAACCAGCATCACGGTATACACACCAGCATTGACATACGTCCAGTTGGTGGAGTCAGTATAAGCTAGTGTAGCAGTTGGGTCACCGAAGTACCAGGTAATACTAACAGCACCTACAGAGTGTGATTTAAAATGAACTATCAGAGGCGCACAGATCTTAAAGGAATCATCCATTGTAAAAGCAGCAGTGGGCTTACCTACTACTGTTATACAGGCTGTAATGGTCATAGAATCCTTGCACCCTAATGTATCGGTAACAACCAGCTTTACATTATAGGTACCTAAAGCAGTGTACGCATGTGATGGGAAAAATAAATTAGAGGTTTGGCCATCTCCAAAATCCCAATGAGACTTAAGGCCTATGCCCAGTGAGCTATTATAAAATACAACTGGTGCACCCTGGCACACTGCAGATGCGGCAGATCTGAAATTAGCTATTGGCTTGTGTGCATCTACATAGCCACTTTTGAAAATTGTATCTGTACAGCCAACCTTATCTTTTACTGCCAGCGATACATAATATACTCCCGAGGTGGTGTATGTATATGCGGGTGTTACTGATCCGATGCTATAAAGGCTAAAGCCATAATCCCAGTAACGGCTTGTAATAGCAACACCTGGAATATCGGTGGTGCTATCTGTAAAATACACTGTAAGTGGTACACAACCGCTCAGCGGAGATCCCCTAAAAGCTGCCACCGGGTGTGCTACACCTATATAAGCGTATTTAGAGAAAGTATCCGTACAGCCACGGTCATCTTTTATAAACACTTTTACACTATGGTACCCTGTGGTGCGGAATGTATAGTTAATAGTAGCGGTGGTATCAATTATTGTGGTACCGTCAAACCTCCATATAAAAGGTGCGGCCACACTGCCACCCAGCAAAGTACCTGTAAATGTAACAGGGGTATTGATGCAAACAAGAGTGTCACTTGCTGTAAACTTCGCTATCGGATTTTCTACAAATACGGAATTAACACTGGTGTCTCTGCAACCCGTAGTACTATCATATACAATGAGCCGGACAGAGTAGGTACCAGTAGCTGCATAGGTATGTGTGGGGCTTGCTGTAGTAGACGTAGTAGCATCGCCAAAATTCCAGAGATACGATGTTCCGGTAAGCGAATGTTTTGATAAATTAGTAAAAATTATAGAAAATGCATTGCTACAATCAAAATTATAGTCAAAGCCTGCCCGTGGCAAATTGACATGTATATACCGGGTACGTGTAAAAGAATCAGGACAGCCATTATTATAGGCAATAAGTTTTACTGTGTAGGTACCTGAATCAGGGTATTTATATACAGGGGATGTATCGACAGATCTGCTCCCGTTGCCAAAATCCCAGTTATAATCAGTTGCTCCTGTAGAAGTATTGGTAAAATGTACGTATTCATCTACACAGGCATTGGTAGGATTGGCAGTAAAGGCTACAGAACCCGGTGGGGTGCCGGAGTATACAAGGAAAGTATCAGATTTGGTACAGCCGTTAATTGTAGTGAAATTGAGTATGACACGATGAATACCATAGGTCGTGTAGGTATGGCTGGGAGCGGAAGTGGTAGAATGTGCTGTAGTATCACCAAAATCCCAATCAAAACTGGATACTGCATATGGATACGTAATAGGGCCTGAACGTGAATAAGGGAGATCGTAAAAATTGGTATAGCTAAAGTTCACTGAAAATGGAATGCAAGCCCCGAAAGAATTTGTTCTGGAATTTCCTGTTATATAAGAATGTAACGGATAGATATTTATATAAGCAACGCTATCTGCGGAGTCTCTACATCCATAGCTATTAGTGGCAACAAGTTTTACCTCAAAAGGCCCGTTGGCATTGTATGTATGTGATGGAGCGGTGGTAGCAGATCCCGTACCATCTCCAAAACTCCACTGATAAGAAGTAATAGTACCTGAAGCTGTAGTAGTATTATTGGTAAAGTTTATATTAATAGGTGCCGGGCAGGGCTTGGTTGGCGATGATGTAAAACCAACTGAAGGTCTCGGATTAACAGTAATAGTCTGGGTGGTAGAATCACTACACCCGTTACTGGATACAAGTTTTAAAGTATAAGTACCGGCACTGCTATATTGATGCACATCCGGATTTGTTGCGCTTGTAGCTCCATCGCCAAAATACCAGTTGGTACTGGTTGCAGTGGGGGTAGAAGTATTATTAACAGCTATATAAGTACCGGCACATATAGTTGTTGCTGGTGTTATACTCATAGAGGCTATATGATGAGTAAAATTAATATAGGCCAATTGCTTTACTGTATCCTTACACCCCGCTCGGGATGTTGTAATGAGTGTCACAGTATAGGAAACATAACTGGGGCTGGAATAACTATGTGTAGGATTTGCAGCAGTACTATGGGTGGTGCCATCCCCAAAATCCCAATCGTAGGTAAATGGGGAAGGCCCACCGGTAATGAAGTTGCTAAAGTTTACGGTTCCTGATGTGCCGCATATAGTGGCGGGAGAACCGGAAAAGCTTATGCTGGGGTGTCCGTATACATGTACGTAATTGGGTTTGCTTACTACAGATTTACATCCCTGGCTATTGGTAACGGTTGAAATGATCGTGTACGCTCCTGCTGTGGAGTAGGTATACGTGGGATTCATACTAGTGGACGTAACTGAAGGTGCCAATTGCCAATAGTAGGTAGCGGTGCCGGTGGTACGTAGCACAGAAGAATCGTAAAATGATACGGTGCTATTAATGCATACAGCCGTATCAGCATGGAAATAAACTGTAGGAGTATCGTATACAGTTATAGTGGCAGTTGCCGAACTACTCCCAATGGTCAATGTAACAGTATAAGAGCCGGGGGTATTAAACGTCCATGATGGGCTCGCGAGGCTGGATGTACCTGTACCGCCAAAATTCCAGCTACTGCCTGTAGTAGATGATGAGGTATTAGTAAATGTAACTGCTAAGGGGGCACAACCAGAGGTAGTGCTTGGTGTAAAACTGACAGTAGCGCCGGCGTTAAACCCTGAAAAGATAACTAATACAAGGAAAAAGAAAAGCCTGAATGTAAAATTTGACATAAGTAGCACTTAGAATTAATAGGGACGTGTGGATAAAGTTATGAAAGTCTTCACAAATTACCATTGCATATGTATAAAATGGTATATATGCTAAGGATGAGCTACAGAAGCAGATTTTCAGGCTTTTTTAGAAGAGTAATGTCTAATAGTTGGGCAAGTTGAATATCCGGAATTTTCCGGAGATCGTATGCTATTAATTCAGCATCTTTTTCAGCTTCCTGGCTTTGCACCATCCATAAATAATCCAGCTGCTTTACTTCAGGCAGCAAATGATCATTTTTATTTTTTAGTTTATATATCAGGTATTTATAATCGCTTAGAGGTAGGTCATATTGAAAAATCTGAAAATAGATCTTATCTACATCAGCTGACCGGGTAAAAATATCAAGCTCACTCTGGCGCACAAATCTGGTATTCATCTCATTATTTACCAGCCAGCAAAACCTATAAGATGGTAAAGGACTGGCAATGCCAATAAATGCAGTATCAGCGAAAAATGATTCACTCATTTCTATGGTATCCAGCACCAGCTTTGCCATGGCGGTAATATACGCACTATATTTTTACAGCGATTAGGAATAGCGGGTTTTTTAAAAATTATAATTGTTCTGCGTAGTTCCAACTTAACCATTAATTTTACCCTTCAAATAAATATACAAATGGTTGACGTCTTGCTGGGGCTGCAATGGGGTGATGAAGGTAAAGGGAAAATTGTCGATTTCCTGGCTGCACGCTACGATATCATAGCTCGTTTCCAGGGTGGTCCTAATGCGGGGCATACTCTATATATTAATGGAGAAAAGGTAGTGTTGCATACAATTCCTTCAGGCGTATTTCAGTCACATTGCCTCAACCTTATTGGCAATGGGGTGGTAATAGACCCCGTTACACTACAGAAAGAAATACACAAAATACTTCCACTTCAGGCCGATCTGTTGCAACGTTTATATATTTCTCACAGGGCGCATCTTATACTACCTACTCACAGAGCTTTAGATGCTGCTTCTGAAGCTGCAAAGGGTTCTGAAAAGATAGGATCCACTCTAAAAGGAATTGGGCCGGCATACATGGATAAGACCGGTAGGAATGGTTTGCGCGTTGGGGATCTGCTATCCCCTGATTTCCAAAAAAAATACGATAAGCTGGTACTGAAACATATGGAAATGTTGCGCCAGTACAGCCACAAAGTGGAATGGGAAGAATGGGAAGCACCGTTTTTTGAATCTATTGAATATTTGCGTAATCTGCAGATAGTCAATGCGGAGTATTGGCTGGATATGCAAATAAAAGACGGTAAAAATATACTGGCCGAGGGTGCGCAGGGCAGTATGCTGGATATAGATTTTGGTACCTATCCGTTTGTTACCAGTTCCAATACTATTACCGCGGGCGTATGTAGTGGATTAGGCATTGCTCCATCTAAGATCGGCGATGTTTACGGAATTACTAAAGCCTATTGCACCCGGGTAGGTGGCGGTCCGTTCCCAACAGAGCTGGAGGAAGAAACAGGCGATGCCCTTCGTAAAGCGGGCAATGAATTTGGTGCAACTACCGGAAGGCCACGCCGTTGTGGTTGGATAGACCTGGTGGCACTAAGGTATGCAGTGATGTTAAGTGGTGTTACCAAACTGATAGTAACTAAAGCTGATGTAATGGATCATTTTGATCCGGTAAAGGCTGCTGTAGGATACATAATTGAAGGAAAAGAAACACGTGAGTTTCCCTACGATCTTTGCGCTACAGATGCCACACCAGTATATGAAACATTTGCCGGCTGGGAAAAGCCGATAAGTGACTGCAATACTTACGATGAACTACCCCATGTATTCAGAGATTATTGCCGTTACGTAGAGAATTATCTGGAGACAAAAATTGCTTATGTATCTAATGGTACTGGCAGGGATCAGCTGATTGTTATTCCTTAGAAAAAAAATTATGTTTTTTATTCCAAAATAAATTTGGCAATTTCATCAAACTATTAAAATTTTACGGCATCAAGCATGAGCGCTATGAAATCAAATACAACCAAGAAAGTGGCTACGAAGAAAAGTGCAGATGAAGGCGCTAACCCAATAAATAAGAAGGCAGCTAAAACAAAAAAGGCGGCAGAAGAGGATCAGGATGAAGAGGAGGAAAATGAAGAAACATCTGTTGATGATGCCAAACCTAAAAAGAAAACAGCAGTAAAAAAGGGTGCGTCAAAGAAGAGTACAAGCGATGATGACGATGATGATGATGATGAGGAAGAAGACATAGATGATGATGCAAAAGAAGGTGGCGACGACGATTTTGGATATGATAAAGATTTCGAGGAGTTTGATATGCCTAAGTCTAAAACCAAAACTGCCGGAAAAAAGAAATCAGGAAAAGAAGATGATCTGGAAATAGATGAAGAATTTAAAGACATGGGCTTCTTTACTGAAGGAAATGATTTTGATGACGATGACGATGATTTTTAATATACAGTTATAGTTTTTCTTGCGAAAAATAGGTTCATATCCAATTGCTGCCGGTCAGCATAAAATTATAAAGGATAAAATGCTGAATTGGATAAAACAATTCAGCATTTTTCTTTTTATGGATAGTAATGAACATACATCAGCATATGGCAGGTATGAGTGCCTTTTAGGAGCAGGATATCCCGACAACACTTCTGTTACTACCTTAGATGAAGTATATCAGTCCCACCTTACACACAAGGATTGGCTGTTCGGGCATATCGGCTATGATTATAAACAATGTATTGACCGCAAGGCTACTAAAAACCATGTTTCCGGAAACCAATGGCCGGCATTACATTTTTTTTGCCCTAAGATTGTATGCTACATACCACCCGATAAGTGTACCCTTGTTATAGAATCAATAGGTGACTTGCCCGATGACATTTATGATGCTATTCTTAATACTGATATTATTCTTTCTGAATTACAACCTACTGTAATTTTTCAGTACGATGTGGATAAACCCGAATACCTATCTGTAGTAGAAAAATTAAGGCAGCACATTGCTGATGGCGATTGCTATGAAATAAATTACTGCACAGAGCGCTATGCGCATAATGTAAAAATTTCACCACACCAGGTGTTTTCCGCGTTGAATAGACTCTCCTCAGCGCCCTTTGCTGCATATTATCGTTGCGATACCAATTACATGATGTGTGCCAGCCCCGAACGGTATCTTCAAAAAAGTGGTGATAAATTGATTTCGCAACCTATAAAAGGTACTGCCCGGCGAGATAATGACATACAGAAAGACCAGGAAATAAAAGAAGCGTTGCAAAACTCAACTAAAGAAATGGCTGAGAATGTAATGATCACCGACCTGGTACGGAACGATCTGGCCAGAAGTTGTAAGGTGGGCAGCATAGTTGTTGAGGAACTTTTTGGTATTTATGCTTTTCCGCAGGTATACCAGATGATCTCTACAGTTAGCGGTATAATGGAAGAAAATATACCATTTACAGACGCTATCCGATACTCATTCCCTATGGGAAGCATGACGGGTGCCCCTAAGGCTAAAGTGATGCAGTTGATCGATGAATATGAAATGTCGGCACGTTCCCTGTTTTCTGGTGCGGTGGGGTATATAAATCCTAATGGCGATTTCGACCTGAATGTAGTAATTCGTAGTCTTTTCTATGATGAAGAAACAGGCCATCTTTCCTACCAGACAGGAGGGGCTATAACCTATGATAGCATTGCCGGGCAGGAGTGGGAAGAAATGAGATTAAAAGCCTGGGCTTTAGAGCGGGTATTCAATGGATAGCCGCAGGAGGAAGATTTTTCTAAAAATATTTTGCCTTTCTCCAAAACCTTCTTACCATTGCATTCCGTTTAAAATAGTCCGATTGTGTAACGGTAGCACAACAGACTCTGACTCTGTTTGTCTTGGTTCGAATCCAGGTCGGACTACACATATCAGGATAGCAACACGCTATCCTGATTTCTTTTTACGGCACTTTACAATGCCAGTGCGGTTTTTAGGAGATTTCTAACAAGGACACCTGAAGTGCTTTACCGACCTTTACATAGGTAGAACATTTGATAATCGACTAAAAAATCGACTAATGTTATTTCCTTTAAAAGCCATCTGCGACCCCAAGAAAGTGCGCAGGGATGGCACCAGCCTCATCTACATCCAGTACTGCTACAGTTCCGAGAACCGTACTTTATTGAACACAGAAATTGCCATTCCGCACAGGTATTGGAATAAGCGAAAGCTATCTATTACACCAGACTTGCCGCAGATTTACGGGAGTGCCAAACACCTGAACGCCGAGCTCACCCGGATGCACCGCGTTGCCGAAGATATCATCGCCTCCGCTGAAAAATCCGGTACAGAAAATATAGGTGCATTTGTAAAGGTTACGTTTACTCCTAAACTAATGGAAGACACAACGGGGCCGGCTGCGTATTCTGGTATCTGTAAAAAGGCCGACCTGTTTGAGCATATTGATGACTATATCCAGTCAAAGACCAGAAAGGTAACGCCTAAAGCCATTGCCGCCTTTACGAGCATGAAGATGCATCTTTTAGCGTACCAGGAGCATACTAAAACACAGCTTAGCTTCTCATCCTTTGATTTCTCTTTCTACGAGGCATTCGTAGACTACCTCGCCTATGATTACAAACTGCCCCGTACCAAACAGGCGCAGTATGGACTAATGACGAATAGTATAGGAAAGACCATAAAGCAACTGCGGATATTCGTGGCAGATAGTTGATATTCCGAGGATGTTGACCACCTGATTCCGTGGCAAAGTGACCAGGCGATTAGCTGGCGAACGATAGCAGCGAGAGCTGTAAAAGCGTTTTCAAAGTTAGTTATTAAAAGTGGTTATTGATAA
>JACDGL010000003.1 GCA_013815385.1 Taibaiella sp.
AGAGTGAGACCTAAACCGCCTGACCTGCAAAAAGATATTTTCTGGCAAAACTCAACTCTGTTCCCGTAAAATCAGGCTTTTACAAGGAAATTTTGCGGTTTAAAAAAGTTCCGAATGTTTATGATTCCATAGTAAATGTTTTTGTAGCTTATGCTAATACGTCTGCGTATTCAGGTGTCTTTTCAAATATCTGTTTTGCATAGGGGCACAACGGTATTATTTTCATCTCCTTCTGCCTTGCATATTCCACTCCTGCTTTTACAAGTTGCCTGCCCAGGCCTTTCCCTTCATACTCGTTCGCTACTTCCGTGTGGTCTATGATCATCCGTTTTTCACCGGCATACACATAATGCATTTGGGCTATTTCTTTCCCATCGGCTTCCATATAGAATGCGCCACCCTTATTGTCATTGCGCTGTTTTACATCCATAGCCTGCGTATTTTAATTATTCTATCACTTTTTTACCTGGAAGTAGATCAGCAATACTGCTGCTGCACTCATTAACAATAACGTTATCCCGCCCAAAATGTTGGATAGCTTACTGTTAACATGTTCTCCCATTATTTTTTTATTATTAGCTATATGCAGGATCACAGCGATCAATACAGGCGCAGTGATCCCATACAATATAGCAGTGTAAAATAACGCCTGTATAGGACTGATACCCATAAAATCTAACGATAAGCCGAGAAGCAGGGAGATGATAATGGTTATATAAAACCCTTTAGCTTTTGGGAACTTTTTATCCAGCCCTGCTTCCCACCCAAATGTTTCAGCCAGCATGTATGATTGTGACCCTGCAAGCACCGGTATGGCCAGCAATCCCGTACCTATTATGCCTATTGCAAATATCAGGGAGGTAAATCTTCCGGTTAGCGGCGCCAATGCCTTAGCTGCCTGGTCTACAGTATCTATTTGTCTTATCCCCGCCTTATTCAATACAGAAGCTGCGGTGAGGATAATAAAGAACATCACCACATTCGATAAAAACATCCCGATGTTCACATCTGCTTTCATATTACCGAGCACCCTTTTATTCACCATTATTTTTTTATGGTGTTGATGGCCTATTTCTTCTGCTTCCATAGTTGCCTGCCAGAAAAAAAGGTAGGGAGAAATAGTGGTACCTAATATGGCTACCAGTATGCCAATAAATTCTTTATTTAATTTAATAGTGGGTACAATTGTATTTATGAATACTTCGGTCCAGTCCTGCTTTATCATAAAAGGGACTAAAATATAGAGCAGTAGCGACAGGCAAAGCCACTTTAGTATCCTCGCTACTTTCTGGTAAGGATACTGTATGATAATAAACACCAGCATACCCGTAAATGCTATACTGAATGCAAATACAGGCACCTGAGGCACCAGCATATGCGCCACGGCGCCCATACCCTGTATATCTGCTCCTATATTTAAGGTTATCGCAGGCAGGCTGAATAGCAACATGGTATACAATACCCATTTGGGATAGTGATTTTTTAAAGTCACGGTTAATCCCTGTGCGGTAACAATGCCTATCCGTGCGCACATACCCTGTATGGCAGCCATTAAAGGAAACGTAAACAAGGCGGTCCATAAGGTTGTATATCCAAATTGCGCACCCGCTTGTGAATAAGTTGCTATCCCTGATGGGTCATCATCACTTGCCCCGGTGATGAGCCCCGGACCTAACACCTTAAAAAAGCGCAATACTTTAGCTGCCCTGATGTTTTTGTTTTCCATTCCCTTTCTTTGATATTTCTAAACAAAAATCCTGCCCGTCCCGTTATACAACCTGTTACAGTAAAGATAGCCTTCTCCTGCAAATGCCCATATTAAGGATAATACAAAAGCCCCGTAAATGGATCATTTACAGGGCTTACATTATCTATCGAAAACTTTTCTATAATTCTTTCTCTGCTATGCGCTTTAGTGGTTCGTCCTGCTGTACATACACCGGTACCGGCTTAGCTATCTTTATTATACGCAGCCAGTTCAGCAAGCGTATGATTGGATATATGGGATCGATCTCGTGCCAGCGTTTACCAAAATTGATATTCGACGGATGTTTGTGATGGTTATTATGATAAGACTCACCCAGCATCAGTATATCAATCGAAAACAGGTTATGAGAAGTGTTTTTAAGCTTGAAGTTGATGTACCCATACTTATGTGCAAACCAGTTGATCACAGCGCCATGAAAAGCGCCCATAGCCATTACAACAGGAAGCAATAGAAATAACCAGGGAGAAGTTGCAAAGTGTATAAATAAAGCTACATAAACCCCTATCCACAGCAAACGCGATACGCTCGAATTAGCCCATTTATCAAAGGCAGGCCATTCAGGCAGGTTCTTGGTAAATTGGGGTTCTATTTCCATTGTCCCTTCAAATATCTCTTTATAGATATTCCGGGTACGCCACATCATACTAAAGATATTAGACGAAAAAGACGGTGAGTGGGGATCTTTCTCCGTATCGGTATACGCATGGTGCATCCGGTGCATTATTGCATAGGCACGCGGACTCATATAGGAAGAACCCTGGGTAATATAAGTAAAGATGAAAAAGAAACGCTCCCATCCCTTGCTCATTTTAAAAGCAACGTGCGCACCATACCTATGCTGGAAGAACGATTGAAAAAACAATGATGAATACCACAACGCAATGAAAAAGATCAGAATAATCATAAATCAATTTTGAGCAATAAAAAATGGAGAAATATACGGCAGAAATTTTGATTTTTATAAGGCCACTTAGGGGAGGGAATAAACACTTCACAAATGGAAATAGAAGAAATTACATTTCGCTTTATTTTTTATTATATGCAAGATAACCTATTATATGTTAACACCACCATAATATGAATATATTGTTCCAATAAATAAATGGAAAGGAACCGGCGTATAATATTCTCTACAAAATCAGGTTTATCCTTTTTTGTGTCCGGCGTGGCGTTCTGTCCGGGTTGATTACTTTTAACAGCAAAGCCGCTATAAAAGCGGCTTCTTTGCGGACCGGACGGGACTCGAACCCGCGACCTCCGCCGTGACAGGGCGGCATTCTAACCAACTGAACTACCGATCCTTGTTTTTGTTGGGGCAGCAAAGATAAGAGCAAAAACTTTAATTGTGCAAATGTTTTTGCCAAAAACCTTTCTTCTTTCCCAATACGCTATTTTTGCATTTCTAAATACTGCTGATGCAATTTCTGGATTTTGAAAAACCGCTCGAAGATCTGTATGCACAGATCAATAAGCTGAAAGATATGTCTTCCAAAAACCAGGTCGATGTATCAAACAGCATTCGTGAACTGGAAAGCGCTATCGAAACTACGCGCACCAATATATACTCCAATCTTACACCATGGCAAAAGGTGCAGCTTAGCCGCCACCCTGAGCGTCCGTATACCTTATATTATATAGAAAAAATGTTCACCGGCTTTAATGAGCTGTATGGCGACCGGCAGGTAAAGGACGATAAGGCTATGATTGGCGGTATGGCTATGCTCAATGGTATGCCGGTAATGATAATAGGCCAGCAGAAGGGCATCAATACCAAAATGAGGCAGATGCGCAATTTTGGCATGGCTAATCCGGAAGGTTATCGCAAGGCCCTGCGCCTTATGAAAATCGCAGAAAAGTTCAATCACCCCATCATTACCCTTATAGATACCCCCGGCGCATACCCGGGCATTGAGGCTGAAGAACGCGGCCAGGGCGAGGCCATTGCCCGCAACCTGTTTGAGATGGTAAACCTGCGGGTACCTGTTATATGTGTCGTCATTGGCGAGGGTGCATCTGGTGGCGCATTGGGTATAGGCATCGGCGATAGGGTTTGTATGCTCGAAAATACCTGGTACACAGTTATATCTCCGGAGTCTTGCTCTTCCATTCTTTGGCGCAGCTGGAGTTTTAAGGAGAAGGCAGCAGAACAGTTAAAGCTTACTTCAGAAAACATGAGCAGTTTCGGCCTTGTTGATGAGGTAATACCCGAACCGGTAGGCGGCGCTCATTCCAACCCCGAAGGTATGGCTACTACATTAAAGGCGTTTTTAATAAAGACCATTGGTGAGCTGAATAAGATAGACCCTGATACCCGTATAGAACAGCGTATAGAAAAGTTTTCTAAAATGGGCTTTTACGAAGAAGCGGAATAGTCTTAGTTCTTTTTGATTTATTAATTTTTTTTTGATCCCTGAATATATGTCTCATCTTTTTAGCGGCACAGGTGTAGCCCTCGTTACCCCCTTTACAGAAAATGAAGCTGTTGACTTCAATGCGCTTACTACCCTTATCCATCATGTTATCAATGGCGGGGTCAGCTACCTGGTTGCTTTAGGCACTACAGGCGAAACCCCTACCCTTACAGAGCAGGAGAAGAAAGAAGTGCTGGCTCATATTGTTAAGGTAGCTGCTGGGCGTGTCCCCATAGTTTGCGGCCTTGGTGGCAACAATACTGCCGAGGTGGTTCATAATATCAATACTTATCCCCTACAGGGTGTTAGCGGCATATTAAGCGTAGCGCCTTATTACAACAAGCCCACCCAGGAGGGGTTATACCAGCATTTCAGGGCTATAGTTACAGCTACCACGCTCCCTGTTATACTATATAACGTACCCGGGCGTACAAGCAGTAATATCCTGCCGGCTACGGCCCTGCGCCTTGCCAATGAATTTACCAATGTGATAGCCATTAAGGAAGCCAGTGGCAATATAGCACAGTGTATGGAGCTGGTGCAAAGCAAGCCTGCGCATTTCGCTGTCCTTTCCGGCGATGATAACCTGGTGGTAGCGCAGATAGCTATTGGTATGGAAGGGGTTATCTCCGTAGCTGCTAATTGCTATACCAAAGACTTTACAGATATGGTCGATGCGGCCCTTTCCGATAATTATACAGAAGCACGCCGTTTGCTTTACCAGTTGCTACCCGGTATGGACCTCCTCTTTGTAGAGGGCAATCCCGCCGGCGTTAAGTGTGTTCTTAAAAAAATGAATATCTGTGGCAATAAATTACGTTTGCCGCTCGTTCCTGTCAGCCAGGGTGTATGCGATAAAATAGGGCAGTATCTCGCAAACATTTCTGCCTGATCTGTGTTTATTTATTTGTAGCACCGAACAACACATTATTATAGCAATTAATAAGTTTTCCTTACCTTTGCCAAAATTTTAAAAAAATAATACAATGAGTACGATGACTCGCTCAAACGTTGATTTCAAATTGCCTTACAAGGTAAAAGACATGAGCCTCGCAGAATGGGGCCGCAAAGAGATAAAGCTGGCAGAAGCAGAAATGCCAGGATTGATGGCTATCCGTGCCGAGTATGGTGCGCAACAGCCTTTAAAAGGCGCCCGCATAGCTGGTTGCCTGCACATGACCATACAGACTGCCGTGCTTATAGAAACACTGATAGCACTTGGTGCTGAGGTGCGTTGGAGCTCTTGCAATATATTCTCTACACAAGACCACGCCGCTGCTGCTATAGCCGCTGCCGGTATAGGTGTTTTTGCTTGGAAAGGACAAACACAGGCTGAGGCTGACTGGTGCATAGAACAGACATTGTTCTTTGGTAGTCAGGATCGTCCTTTGAATATGATATTGGATGATGGTGGTGATCTTACCAACATCGTTTTCGATAATTACACCGAGCTGGTACAGCATATTAAAGGCCTTAGCGAAGAAACTACTACAGGTGTTCACCGTCTTTACGAAAGGATGCAGAATGGTACATTGCCTATGCCTGCTATTAACGTGAACGATTCTGTTACCAAATCTAAATTTGATAACAAATATGGTTGTAAGGAATCACTGGTAGATGCTATACGCCGTGCTACAGATGTAATGATGGCCGGTAAAGTAGCAGTGGTTGGTGGTTATGGTGATGTTGGTAAAGGCTCCGCAGAATCGCTGCGTGGTGCCGGTGCCCGTGTTATCGTTACCGAGATCGATCCTATCTGCGCCCTGCAGGCTGCTATGGATGGCTTTGAAGTAAAGAAAATGATAGACGCGGTAAAAGAAGCCGATATCATTGTTACTGCTTCAGGCTGCCGCGACCTGATCACGGAAAAACATTTCCGCCTGATGAAGGACAAAGCTATTGTTTGCAACATAGGCCACTTTGATATAGAAATAGATATGGCTTGGCTCAATAATACTTATGGTGCTACTAAAGATACCATCAAACCACAGGTAGACCTTTACACTATTGACAGCAAAGAAGTGATAGTGCTGGCAGAAGGCCGCCTGGTAAACCTGGGTTGTGCTACAGGCCACCCTTCTTTTGTAATGAGCAACTCTTTCAGCAACCAGACGCTCGCACAGATAGAACTTTGGAACAACAGCGAAAACTACGAGAACAAAGTATATGTGCTGCCAAAGCATCTTGATGAGAAAGTAGCCCGCCTGCACCTTGCAAAAGTAGGTGTGCAGCTCGAAGAGCTGACTACCGAACAGGCTGAGTATCTCGGCATCCCTAAAGATGGCCCATACAAAGCAGAAATGTACCGTTATTAATAGTCTCCCAATTTCTTACAATAAAGAAAAACCACCGCATCAGCGGTGGTTTTCTTATATCTGCTACTATATGTTACCTCATCTTCTGCTATTGCTATCATTAAATCCCTTAGACCGGGCTCATTCCTTCACAACCTTTCCCCGCGCAATTGTTACTTCATTGCTGATGATACAGTACACATATACACCTGGCGGTAAAGCATGTACATTCATCCTTTCTATTCCATTACCACCGGAGAGCTGTTGGGTGGCAACTAATTTTCCTGTTATATCAGTCAATACGAATGTGGCATGCGGCAGTTCAGTGTGGCGTATCTGCAATTCATCTTTTACAGGATTAGGATATATCTGTATAACATAAGGAGTGGGAGTGGCTGTTACATAGGTCTCATAATAATATCGTACAGTTGGCGCTCCATTGGTTGTATATATGAGGGGTTGGTCATAACTATTATAAGTGGCAGTGTAGGTGTTTAATAAAGTGGGTCCTGTACTATCTATATATTCTTTTACGCCTGTCAAATTATTTCGGCTGTCATAAAAATTACTGTCCCTGTAAGAATATAATAGTCTGGAATACAGGGAAACATTAGTATCATATTGTACTATAAACTTATTTATATTATAAATGTTTATTATATTTAACGCCGTATCAACCCACCCTGGGGTAAGGTAAATAAGCTTTATTGTATCTACCAGTCCGTTATTATTATAATGGTATTTATACTCTTCGTGTGGATGAAAAGAATTAGTTATTGTTATTTGTCCCTTACTATTGTATTGGTAATTATATTGGTCAAAGGTATCTAATGTGGGAGGATGACCCGCAAATATCTCCTCTACCATATCAGTAAATGAATGCAAAGTGCTATCCGAATAAGTCCATATCCATTTCTCACTAACCTCCCAGGTAGCAGTACCTATGGCCCAGAATAAATTTGTCGCCTCATAACATAGCCTGTCCGAATTATATAATCTGCTTACTTTATTCTTGTTTACCCATCCTTTAACCGAGTCATATACCTGCCATACGGTTTCTGTAATATTATTATCACTGTCAAAAACATGATAGTTTTTTCCTCCCAACGCGCCTGAATTATAATATAAGTAAGCAGTATCAAAATCCACGAGTCCTGGTCTGTCGCCAAATTCACCTGAAGACACAGTAGGTAAAAATGACCAATAATAGCTTTCGTTTGCAGGATTGTAATCAAACACAATAAATGATCCTTTATGGGCATCGTTATAAATATATAGTGTAGAGTCCTTACCTACATTCACATACGCCTGCAGGCGCGAAGCTGTTTGTGCAATAGAGGTTAAGGAACTAATAGCGATGAGGCAGCTCAATAAATATTTCATAGCCTACTATTTATTTTATTGCTTAACGAATTTACCAATGCCAATAGCAATGCCCACCTGCATGATCTTATAAAAATACATCCCTGATGGTAAGGAGGTGATTCTGATGCTTTGCATATTTTTATCATTACTAAAGGCTTGTTGAATACATATACGACCTGCCATATCTGTAATTATTACTTCCGCATTCTGTAGCTCCATAGTGCGAACGTTCACTATGTCATGAGCAGGATTAGGGTATACATTTATATATGCGTAAGCTAATTGCCAATTCTTCGTAGAGAGTGGCCTGCATTGCGGGTCTGTCGGGCTGCTGCAGCCATTGCTGTCGACCTTTATTATCCAGCTTTGATAATAAGGTTTTTTATTTCCTAAAGCATCCCCTACCAGCACATAACCTTTGTCTGTAGTTTGCTTCATGTCATATACGCTATAATACAAACTGTCATTGGGTAGCTGGTAATGTCTGCTCCATTTTCTGATGCCATTTGCAGAATAACATATTAGTGTTGCGTAATTCGAGTAGTTGGGCAGTGTAGTAGTATTGCTGTCCAGCCCTCCATCAACCGCGCCGGCTACAACAATATCTCCATTATTGAGTTCCTTTAACGCGGTCTGGTTTGTTAGACTATGATCCCCATAATAAAATCCTATGCTATCGCTCCATACTACATTCCTGTTCCTGTCCAGCTTTTCTATCCAGCCCTTCCAGTGTTGCGGAGAATGGCCACTGATGTCTAATGAATGTTCGTAGCAAATCGTACTGCAATACACATAGCCACTATCCTTCGTTTTTATTACATCCTGGATAGCATTTATTTGCCGCGTAGTATCTCTGCGCCAATTCCATAGTACATTCCCTGCGGTATCCGTTTTTATTAGTGCCGCCCTATAAGTATAGGTCGGACCAAGATAGGAACCATCTACATTAGTCCCTGCAAACAGATACCCATTATTTTCTACCAATATTCTACTTGGAACATCGTTTGCCGGAGTAATAATTAACTGCTTATTCCAGATAACATTAAAATTCGAGTCCAGCTTTGTAACTGCATAATTATTAGAAATTGCAGTCCTGCATTCCTGGTTTGCTAGCATAAGCCATTCTCCGGTTCCTGTTGGCTTCAGATCAAATACCTGGTACAAAGAAGCGCAAAATGGCACTTCATATTCCCTTTCTAAGAGCAGGTGTCCCTTCCTATCGAATTTCATTATTACTGCCATGTTAATATATCCCGTATCTGGTTCGGTAACCGCCAGTACCAGGCAGCTGTCTTTTGTTATATTCAGGTTGTTTCCCCAGATATTAATTGATTTATTGGGCGTTAGATAATTGGTATCAACCTCTATGTTTCCAAACTGATCAAATACCACAAATCTGAGGCTATCAACGCATGTACCCACACAATAGTATTTACCATTCAGTTGAACCACTGAAGAAAATTTCGAAAAAAGACTATGTACAGTATTCCGCTCATTAAAATAATTCTGGCCTTTACACGGCATTACCCACAGGGTAATTATCAATACTAATACTAAACGGTTCCTCATAATTTTGAGTTTTTAGGATTGGCTCGATTAAATACAATATACAAATTATTAAGACGCATATTTATTGCTTTTTGTTAGCCATCCTATATATCGCGTGGCTGCTTCGTCTCGCAGAGACAACTTATAAAAAAATGCAACGTGCTTGCGAAGAGGCTCTGCTACGAAGCCCACCTACCCAAGGCAGGCAATCTCGCCATAACACGAGAAAAGTCCGGTACCACAGCAGCAACCCAGCCCAATCAGGGCTCCCTGCAGGCAGCAAGCGGTAATCGCTGGCCTGCTGCCCTTTTTTGTTACTTTTTTGGGCAAGCAAAAAAGTAAAGAACAACACAAGCACATAACATAAACACACAACGTCATTGCGAGGAGGCTTTGCGACGAAGCAATCTTGCGACAACACGAGAAAAGCCCGGCACCACAGCAGCACCCCAGCCCCATCAGGGAACCCCGCAGGCAGCAAGCGGTAATCGCTGGCCTGCTGCCCTTTTTTGTTACTTTTTTGGGCAAGCAAAAAAGTAAAGAACAACACAAGCACATAACACAAACACACAACGTCATTGCGAGGAGGCTTTGCAACGAAGCAACCTCGCAATAACACAAGAAAAGGCCCAGCACCACAGCAGCAACTCAGCCCAATCAGGGAACCCCGCAGGCAGCAAGCGGTAATCGCTGGCCTGCTGCCCTTTTTTGTTACTTTTTTGGGCAAGCAAAAAAGTAAAGAACAACACGTGCACATAACATAAACACATACCCCCTCTCATTGTGGATATGTTTATTTGGAAACCCCTCGCCCATAATAGTATATTGCAACCCTCACGTTCTTTGAAATATTGTACACCCTATCCAGTCATCCATAACCCCATCAGCTAATTAGCTAATCAGCCAATCAGCTAATCGAAAAAAAACTTACCTTTTATGCACCCAAATGGAAGTATTATTAACCCTAAATGGAAGTAAAACCGCCCAGAATTAACCTTTTTCCGCACTAAATTACCATATTTATAAAACTAATAACAGCCATAGTAGATAGTTACAGCCCGCGCTATCCACAAAAAGGTTAAGAACGCAGCATTTATTTACATTTTCTATCCGGAAACGGAAGTTTCCGTTTTTTGAATTTTGAATTTTTACTTTTGATTTCCCAATGCCCGATACCCTCTCTATTCTCATTATCACCTACAACCGCCCTGCCGACCTGCTGGAGTTGCTAAGGAATTTATCCACACAGCAGCGCCTCGATGAGGTACTGGAAGAGGTACTGATATTAAACAACGCCTCCGGTATATCTTATAAAGAGGTGGAAGAGTATATCGCTGCCACACCCCGCCTGAAGGCCACATATACTTACGCTGATACTAATTGGGGAGTAGCCCGTGGCCGCAACATACTCATGCAGCAAGCAAAAGGGTCTGTATTCCTCACCATTGATGATGACATGGTTTTTCCTGCCCCCGATGCTATTTACAACCTGGGGCAGTTATTCCATCAGCCATTTTTTAAAGATGCGAATACTGGTATTATTACCTTCCGCGTTATCTACTTTGATACCAAAGAGGTCCAGCTATCAGCCTTCCCCCATAAGCAGTATGCTAAATATGTGGCAAAGCAGCAATTCCTTACCGCCCAGTTCGCCGGCGGTGCTAACATCATGAAGCGCGAAGTAATAGCAAAGGCTGGCCTCTTTCCTGTAGACTTCCAATACGGCATGGAAGAGTACGATCTGCTGTACCGTGCGCTCAGTGCAGGGTACACCCTCGGCTACGATGGCTCTGTAACGGTAGAGCATAAGGAGTCTCCGCTTGGCAGGCAGGCCGGTTACAAAAAGCTGCAGATGCAGTGGGTCAATAAATCAAAGGTGGCATGGCGTTACCTGCCGTTTGTATACTTCGTTGGTACAGCGGTAGCATGGAGCTTTCAGTATCTGAAGGTCTCCCGTGGGCATATCGGTACCTGGCTGCAAACATGGCTGCAGATACTGCGCATACCATTCACAGAAAAACGCCATGTAGTAAGTAAACAGACAATACAATACCTGCGCCGTGTGGAGGCACGCCTCTGGTTCTAGATCCCCTTCAGGAAAACATATTGTATCAGGTTGGCGCCCATTTGCAAGGCAGCTATATGTTTCTCAGCAGGGTCTTTATGCACATCATAGTCTTCCCAGCCATCGCCCAAATCGGTCTCATAGCTGTAGAAGCAAACCAGTCGTCCATTGTATATCAGCCCATATCCCTTAGGTGGCTTGTTATCATGCTCATGGATCTTGGGCAGTCCATTAGCAAAATTATATTTCTGGTGATATATCGGATGGCTGAAAGGAAGCTCCACCAATGTCAATTCCGGGAACACTTTTTTTAACGCAGGGCGCACATAAGGATCCAGCCCATAATTATCATCAATATGCAGAAACCCACCACCTTCCAGATACTTACGCAGGTTCTGTGCCTCAGCATCACTGAGCGCCCAGCGCCCATGTCCCGTCATATGTATGAAGGGATAATTAAAAATATCCGGGCTTCCCACCTCTACCTCTGCCTGCTTTGTATCCAGGTCGGTATGCAGCTGCTCGTTGCAGAATGTTGCCAGGTTCTTCAGCGAGGTTGGGTTGGCGTACCAGTCGCCTCCACCATTATATACCAGCAGTGCCAGTTTCATATTCTGCGCAGCCACGGCCTGGCTTACCAGCACTCCTAATACTACTAACCAATATTTCATCCTATCCATTGTTCACCATGTTAAAATACGCACACACCGCTATTGCCGCCGTTTCAGTCCGCAGCCTGTTCTTCCCCAGTGATACAGGAACATATCCCTGCGATACGCACAAATTTACTTCCTCCTGTGTAAAGTCACCTTCGGGCCCTATCATTATCACTGCATCTTTAGCGGCCTTCAAAACATCATTAAATCCTACCTTCTTTGCATCCTCCGCACAGTGCGCTATAAACTTCTCCGATGTGGATGAGTGTATTCCAATTGCTTGCAGCAAAGACATTCCGTCGTGTAGTTCCGGCAAAAAATATTGTTGCGATTGCAACATAGCCGATACCAGTATATTCCGCCATCGGTCGTACCTATTGCTTTCCCGTTCAGTACGGGTCACCAGCAAAGGGGTAATGCTTGCTGCACCTAATTCTGTAGCTTTCTCCAGCAGCCACTCATTTCGACTTGCATTTTTTGTAAACGCAACACATAGGTGCAACGCACCACCTTTACGCGTATGGGTATCTACCTCCTGTATGTTAACCGAACAGCGTTTCTTATCTGTGGTAGTTATAGCAGCAGTGGCAGCAAGTCCATTCCCATTTACCAGGGCTATCTGGTTACCTTGCTTCATTCGCAATACGTTCACTACATGCCGGGCGGTGTCTTCCTGTAAAGAAACAGCATCTCCCTTCCGGAAAATGCCATCATAATAAAACTGTGGTAATGATGCCATCAGCACCAAATTAAATCAAAATGCTGTTAGCGCAATACTAATTGTTTTTCTGTTATCAGCTTGCGCAGGTTGATAAGTGCATAGCGCATACGGCCCAGGGCTGTATTAATGCTTACCCCCGTTATATCTGCAATCTCCTTAAAGCTAAGATCACCATACATACGCATTATGATTACCTCCCGCTGTTCTTCCGGTAATGTTTCTATCAGGTGGCGCACACTGCCATCTACCTGGCGCTGCTCCATCACTTCCGCTGCATTGGCCACAGGTGGCAGCAGATACGAAATATCGCTGCCATCAGGCATGGTAACCGGCACTTGCTGCCTAACCCGCCTGAAATGGTCCATACATAGATTATGAGATACCCTTATAGCCCACGGCAGAAATTTACCTTGTTCCGAGTAGCGGCCATCACGTATGGTCTTTATCATCTTCAGGAAAGCATCCTGAAATATATCCTCGGCGAGGTATTTATCCTTCACCAGCATATAGATGGCTGTGTATATCTTGTCTTTGTACCGGTTTATCAGTACGGCCAAAGCATCCTCGTTGTTACTAACAAAAGCGTGTATCAGTTCCGCATCGGAATACTGTTGAAAATGCTGCATAAACTTCTACCTTTTTTTAAACGTTACGTACAGATGACGCCATGTTTAGGGAAAGACTGGTTAGGTAGAGGTTGGTTCTATATGCAATTAATTAAGATTATTACTAAATGAATAAGTTGCAAACAAGTTAAAAAATAGGCAAAAACCAAATTATTTCTTTTTTGCCTGCACAATATAGACGCAGATCATTAACAAAAGGTTGGTAATTAATTACATATTTATTTTTAAAATTCAAATAACTACATACAAGTGTGCCCCTGCATGATACACAAACCTTCACCCTGTCTATGTTACTTATTATTCAAGGCCATTAAATTATTAAAGTCTGCAAACAAAAGCTCCGGCTTAGAAAAGCCGGAGCGTACAATATGAATAAAAACAACAAAAGAGAAACATTAATCAGGCTTCTGGCCGTCAAGAAAAGTATTTATAGTTTGTATAGAAGCTTTATTCTGACTGCTCTGATCATTCATCCCTACACTATAACCGCTATAAAACACATCAGATGAGGCAACGGAATCATCAAGCTTTACATTCTTACGCACATACGCAGGTACATTCTCATGGTCATCGCCACCCTCCGTAGCCTTAATATTAAAGCTCATCCTCCGCAAGCGTTCTGCGCGTTCTTCCAGTGATCTTTTTTGGTCTTCAAACCTTCTTTTCTCTTCCAGTTCATCTGTGGTCAGCACATGCTCGCCTATCTTCACCGCAGGTGTCTGCTCCTTAGTATGATCCTCATTTTTTATTACCAGCTGCAATGTTGGGAAAGCATTTTCTTCTTTTGCAGGTTCTTTTTCTTCAATTACTATTTCCTGCATTTCCAGGGTAACGATCTCTTTTGGCTGGGATGGTTGCTGCTGGTCTACAGGGAACATTGGTTTAATGTCGTACACTGTTTTATTAGCTACAGGCATCTCCACCAGCAAGGGCGACATTGCATTCTGTATTGTTTCAGAAGCCTGCTGTACCGGGGCAGATTTCACGGCTGTTGTATGCTCCCCAAGCTTTACAAATATTTTTTCAGGCTCGTTGTTTTTCATTGGCATTTCAACAGTGATCTGTTTGTGGTTAAAACCTGTAGCGATTACAGTAACCGATATCCTGTCTCCAAGATTAGGATCGTGACCCATACCGAGTATCACATCGCAATTATCACCGGCCTGCTGCTGTACAAAAGCCTGTATTGCTTCCGCTTCATCCATTGTGTGCTCAAATTCACCTGCGGCGGAAGTTATATTCAGCAGCAGCCATTTAGCACCGCTTATATCATTATCATTCAGCAATGGCGAATTGAGTGCCTGCTCTACTGCATGCAATGCACGGTTCTCGCCTGCAACTGTTGCGCTACCAAGTATAGCGACACCGCCGTTTTTCATTACCGTGCACACATCGGCAAAGTCAACGTTTATCTGGCCGGTAGTAGTTATAACATCGGTGATACATTTGGCAGCGGTTGCCAGTATATCATCTGCCTTTGCAAATGCCTGTGTAAAGGGCAGATTGCCAAATTGCTGGCGCAGCTTATCATTTGATATGATCAGGATCGTATCAACATGTTCGCGCATACGGTCTATACCATCCTGAGCCTGCTTCATACGCTTACGGCCTTCGTAGGTAAATGGTGTAGTAACAATGCCTACTGTAAGTATACCAAGATCGCGGCATATTTTAGATACTACAGGGGCACCGCCCGTACCTGTACCGCCGCCCATACCGGCTGTTACAAACGCCATACGGGTATTTACTTTCAATATCTTGGTTATGTCGTCAAAACTTTCTTCGCTTGCCTGCTTGCCTATCTCCGGATTAGCACCAGCGCCAAGGCCTTGTGTAAGGTGTGGGCCCAACTGTATCTTGTTAGCAACCGGGCTCAGCGCAAGCGCTTGTGAGTCAGTATTACATACTACAAAGTCCACCCCCTCTATGCCCAGGTCATGCATGTAATTAACGGCGTTTCCGCCACCGCCACCTACGCCTATCACTTTTATGATTGACGATTGATTTTTTGGAATTTCAAAATGTATCATGTGCTTTTGCTTTTGGGTTAGTAAAAGTTAATTATGGTTAGTTGTGAGGTTATTATAAAATTGATCGTGATTTTTATTCTATTTCCTGATCTTCCACTTCTTCAAATATGCGCATGAATTTACCTTTCAGGCCATCAAACAAACGCTTCAGGTTTTCATTTCGGCGCTTATTTTTACCGCTTACCGCTTCACTTTCCTCATATGCCTCTTCAGGTACTATCTGTGCCTGTGCCGCTGCATCTGCTATTGCCTGCACTTCTTCTTCAGCAAGATGTATATAGTTGCCGCCTTCGCCTGCCATGCGTACACGCCCATTCTCAAAATCATGGTAACCGCGCAGTATCAAACCTATACAGGTTGCATATGTTGGGTTCATCAGTTTGTCTTCGAAATCGTGCCCACCGGCCAGGTGTTCGTTAGGGTAACCTATACGGGCCCCCATGCCGGTTATATACTCTGTAAGCTGAATAATATGCTTCAACTGGGCACCACCACCTGTAAGGATGATACCGCCGTATAAGCGTTTATCCAGTTCCACTTGCTTCAGGTGATACAATACGTAATCCAGTATCTCCTGCATGCGCGCCTGTATAATATGCGCCAGGTTCTTTACAGAAATTTCTTTAGGTGGCAATCCACGTAGGCCGGGGATAGTGATGTATGCATTGGCATTTGCTTCATCGGCAAGTGCAGTGCCAAACTGTACTTTCATCTGCTCTGCCTGCGCACGCAATACGCCAAGGCCGTTTCGTATATCATTGGTGATATTGACTCCTGCATAGGGTATTACCGCTGTATGCTTTAAGATGCCGTCATAAAACACGGCCATATCTGTAGTACCACCTCCTATATCCACTATAGCCACGCCAGCTTCCAGATCTTCTTCATTCATTACAGCAGCGGCAGATGCCAGTGGCTGTAATACCAGGTCGCGTGTATTCAGCTTCGCTTTATCAACACACCGTTTTATATTCCGTATCGCATTCCTGTCGGCTGTGATGATGTGAAAGTTGGCACCGATCTTTACACCGCTCATCCCTATAGGATCCAGCACATATCCTGTATTATCCACAGTAAAATCCTGCGGTATAATATCAATGATCTGGTCGCCAGCAGGTATGTAGGTTTTATACTGATCACGTACCAGCAATTCTATATCTTCTTTTCCGATTTCCTCATCCATCTTTACCCGTACTCTGTCACCACGGGTTTGCAGGCTTTTAATATGCTGTCCCGCTATACCTACATACACTTCCTTTACCTCCAGCTTCGGGTTCGATTGCAAGCATTTTTCTATAGCCATTTCTATAGAGCGGATACATTGCTCAATATTGAGTACCACACCATGACTAACCCCAGCAGATTCAGCCCGCCCATACCCAAGTATTTCCAACTTGCCGTACTCGTTCTTTCTGCCGGCTATGGCTACAACTTTTGTAGTACCTATATCCAGGCCAACAATAATGGGTTGTTCTTTTTTGTTCATATTGTTTCCTTTTTAAAAGGTTTGTTGTTTTTATTACTCTTTTGTTGGTTGTTGTTCGTTTTTATATCTTCCTTCTTAACTGCATCTTTAGGCTGAAGTGGCTTTATTGCAGGTACTTTTGCCATACTTGTATCAGCGCCTTCTTTTTTAGCCCCTTCATCTATTACTGCCTTTACCCAATTCATGTTACTCATTGCCTTATCTACCGGGGCTTTCCATGCGAGCGCGGGCGATGCTACCACCTGGCCATTATAACGGAGGTCCAGTATTTCATATTTATCCCATCCCACCCTGTTCAGCACTTTCTTATAAAACAGGAACAGGCTCGCAAACTTGTCTTTCATATTACTGGTATCGCCCAGCAATATTCTTTGGTTACCTAGCACAGGAACTAATTCAAAAGAGCCTGTAGAATCCATTATTATCTGAGACACCTGAGCACGCCAGAAAGTATCTTTCTCAATCTGTCTTACCAATGCTATTATCTGCGTTTTTACAGAGGCACCTGTACTGTCATTGTGCAACTCAGGTACATTGGTCACTACTGTTGTATAGTAAACATATCCTGATGAGAGCGGTAATGTTTTTAATGAAGTATCCAGGTAATAACTATTGCCATTTGCTTCAAATACCCTCGCTACAGGAACCCGCTGTACAATATTGACATGCATCTTATGTGTATTATCAACATATACCTGCGCATCGGCTACCCATGGATTAGCCAACACTATATTTTCCATAGTATGTATATCCAGATTGCTCATGGTAAGGTGTGCCACATCTATATGCCTGCTAGCAATAAGCATATTCATTACGTCTCCCTTATTTATAAAATGATATTTATTACCATTCTGTATATAGATATTGATACCTGTCAATTTTCTTTTATTTTCAATTTTAGATGCGCTCAGTATCCCCATAGTGCATGCAGTACAGGTAACCAACGTTACAAATACCTGTACTACCTTCCGGATCGATATTTTGCGCTTTTGGCTCATGCTTTATCTTCCAGTATATTTTTTATAGGTTCTACCAGCTTATCAATATTACCGGCGCCTGCAGTTATAAATAGCGATAAAGGCGTTTCTTTTACATAGTCGAGCAATGCTTCTTTTGACAGGATGCGATGGTGTTTATTTTCCATCTTGTCCGTGATCGTTTTGGAAGTAACCCCTTCCATTGGCAATTCCCGTGCGGGATATATATCCAGCAGCAATACTTCATCTGCCATATCCAGGCTTTCTGCAAAACCGTCTGCGAGATCGCGCGTACGGCTGAACAGGTGCGGTTGAAAAGCAATCACGCATCTGCGTGCAGGGAACAAGTGCTTAGCACTGCTGATCAATGCGGCTAATTCCGCAGGATGGTGCGCATAATCGTCTATATATACTACATCTCCGGTCTTATATACATATTCAAACCTGCGCTTAACCCCTCTGAAACCCGGCAGTTCATTTTTTATCTTTTCATCATCTGCACCTGCTATATAACAAGCACATATTGCAGCTATTGAATTCTCTACATTATGCAACCCGCCAATGGAAAGATGCAAGCCATATATGTTCCAATCTTTACTACTCAGATCATATGTATAACCGCCATCTTTTTCCTTTATGTTGCTTGCGTATACATCTGCTTCCGCATTATCAAGGCTGTAGGTAATAATATATGCACCCTTCAGTTCATCTACTCTTTGCAAACCATGCTTTACGATCAGCGTGCCGTTAGGTTTTATATTTTGCGTGTACTGGATAAAAGCATTTTCCATTTCCAGCGCTGTACCATATATATCCAGGTGGTCAGGGTCCATTGATGTCAATACAGCTATATCCGGGTGCAACTTCAGGAAACTACGGTCATATTCATCTGCTTCTATTACAGCTACATCATGGTTACTGTGCCAGTAATTGCGGCCATAGTTAACAGATATACCACCAAGAAAAGCATTGCAGCCAAAACCGGTTTCACGTAGCAGATAAGCTATCATTGTAGATATTGTGGTCTTGCCATGGGTACCGGCTACCGTTAACGCATGTAAGGATGTAGTTATCCACTCCAGCACATCGCTCCTTTTATAAACAGGATAATTATTATCCTGGTACCAGTTTAATTCTGAATGATCTTTTGGTATAGCAGGTGTATAAACTACCAGCTCTGTTTCTTTATCCAGCAACGCAACCTCGTCTGTATAGTGTATATTCATTCCCTCCTCTTCAAGAAGACCGGTCAATTCTGTTTCCGTTTTGTCATAGCCTGAAACAATAGCACCGTTCTCACGGAAGAAGCGTGCAAGTGCACTCATCCCGATACCACCGATACCAATAAAATAAACCCGTTTCAGTTGCTTTACATTCATTATTGCTTATTCTCTTTTGCTATTTCTATTACTTTCGCCGCTATTCGTTCATCAGCATCTTTTATTGCCAGCAGGTTCAGGTTCCTTGTCATTAACTCCTGCATGGCATTATCCCCCAGCAGCTGCTTTAATTTATTAAACAGCTCCTGCTTCACATCGCTGTCCCTAACCATCATGGCAGCGTTGTGTGTTACCAGAGCCATAGCATTCCTTGTCTGATGATCTTCTGCAGCGTGTGGATAGGGTACAAATATTACCGGCTTTGCAGCGATACATATCTCTGCTATTGCCAAAGCACCCGCACGACTTATGATCACATCCGCAGCAGCATACGCATATTCCATCTCGCGAATGAATTCAAATACTTTTACCTGCCCTTCATACGCGGATGCTGTTTGCTTTGCCTGCTCGTAATAAGGTTTACCTGTTTGCCATACTATCTGCACGCCAAGCGCCGCTATTGCAGATAGGTTTTCTTCAATAGCTTTATTAATGGATAGCGCGCCGAGACTGCCACCTATAATTAATACCGTCGTTTTAGCTTCGTGCATCCCCAGCCATGCCTGCCCTTCGCTACGGCTTATTGATGCATCACTTATATTTTGACGAACGGGGTTGCCTGTAATTGTTATTTTATTGGCTGGAAAGAAGCGATCCATTGCATCGTAGGCCACACATATTGCATTAGCTCTTTTGGCTAATATCTTATTGCTCTTGCCTGCGTATGAATTCTGCTCCTGTATCAATGTTGGAATATGCCTCCCCTGCGCTGCATTCAGCACAGGGAAACTTGCATACCCACCAACGCCCACTACCGCATCGGGTTTAAAATTTTGCAGCACGCTTTTAGCCTGCATATAACTCTTTATTAATTTAAATGGCAAAGACAAATTCTTCAGTGCATTGCTCCTGTTAAGGCCTGCTATATCAAGGCCTACTATTTCAAATCCTGCCTGTGGTACCTTTTCCATTTCCATCTTCCCCCTGGCACCAACAAAAAGCAATTGCGTACCTGGCTGCATACGTTGTAGTGCATGCCCAATAGCCACCGCCGGGAAAATATGCCCGCCGGTACCACCACCTGCTATCAAGACGCGTAGATCACTCATTGCTATATTGTTGCTATTCGTTGTTTTTTATTATTAGTATTCACTTGTGTTTCGTTCCTGTCTTCTTCCTCATCCTCTATTTCACCTTCTGCTTCTACATAAAGCTTGCTTCCTTTCATTTCATTCTTCGCAGCCTTCTTCTTGCCCTCCATTTCATCTACATACTTACTTACACTCAGCACTATCCCTATTGCTATGCTGGTAAACCATATAGATGAACCACCCATGCTTACCATGGGCAGGGTAAGGCCTGTAACAGGTACCAGATGTACATTCACCGCCATATTCAGCATTGCCTGGAATACAAGGGTAATGCTTAACCCCACAGCCAGGAACGCGCCGAATGCATACGGGCATCTTTTGAAAATGAGAATACTGCGCCATAGGAACAGCAGATATAATAGTATGATCACCGCTCCACCTATCAGGCCGTATTCTTCAATTATTATGGAGTAGATAAAATCAGAATACGGATGTGGCAGAAAATTGCGCTGCAGGCTATTGCCTGGACCCCGGCCTGTAAGGCCACCATTTGCTATGGCTATCTTAGCCTGCTGCACCTGGTACACGTCTGGTTTCTTGACGCCATTTGCATCCTTATTTTTTCCTGAGAAATCTTCTATACGTTGCTGCCATGTACTGGCCCGGCCAAAATGGAATGCCTTTGATAAGCCAAACAATGCAGCGATACCTATAAGGCCTGCAACAGCCAAAAGCATGATGTGCTTTACCTTCACCCTGCCTATAAAGAACAATATGCAGCACGTGAACCCGAGCATCAGCGCAGTAGAAAGGTTGGCAGGTGCTATTAGCGCGCAGGTAACAAATACGGGAACAAGTACCGGGAAAAAGCCTTTTCTCAGATCTTTGATATTCGTTTGCTTGATGCTGAGCATGCGCGCCAGGAACATGAACAATGCCAGCTTGGCAAGATCAGATGTCTGGAAGGTAAGGTTGATAAGTGGCAGGCGTATCCAGCGCGAGCCCTCATTAAGCTTAGTACCGAAGAATAAAGTATACACCAGCAATGGAATGCTCATCAGGTATAGCACTACTGCCACGCGGGCAAACTTGGTATAGTTTATTTTATGTACCCAGTATATGATAAGAAGCCCTAGTACCAGCACCATTAATTGCTTAATAAGATAGTAGCTGCCATTCTTATCCATGCGGTAAGCCAATGACCCGGTAGAACTGTACACAGCTAGCAGGCTTATGAATGATAGTACTATTACTACCGCCCATATTACCTGGTCTCCCTGTGTTCGTTTCAGTAACTGTTTCATTAGCCTCCTTATTTATAATGTGTGTACTGCTTCTTTAAATTGGCGTCCCCGGTCTTCATAATTTTTAAAAAGATCAAAGCTGGCACATGCAGGTGATAGTAAAACCGTATCACCTTTGTCTGCAAGCTCATATGCCTTCTTTACTGCTTCATCAGCGCTATGTGTGTCATATATTTCTGTCACTACATTTTCGAATGCGGCATGTATGGGCGTATTATCTAGGCCCAGGCATACTATGGCTTTTACTTTTTCTGAAATCAGCTCTTTTATTTCATTATAGTCATTCCCCTTATCCTGGCCACCAAGGATCAGTATAGTTGGCTGCTTCATACTTTCCAGTGCATACCACACAGAATTTACATTGGTTGCTTTGCTGTCATTAATAAATGCTACACCGCGTACTGTTGCCACATACTCCATACGGTGTTCCAGTCCTTCAAAAGAGGTAAAGCTTTCTCGGATCTTTTCCTTCCTTATATCTGCTACCCGTGCTGATATGCCTGCTGCCATGCTGTTGTATTGATTGTGCTTCCCCTTTATTGCCAGGTCGTGTATTGACATGTCCCATCCTTCGCCGCCGTAGTTGATGTTCATCTGATCGCCACTTATAAAGCCACCCTCGTCTAGTCTTTGTTGCTCGTTCATCGTGAAATAAATTGTATGTGCGTGAATGGAATGACTTGATATATAGTTAATTATTGCCTCGTCGTCTTTATTAATGATCAGCGTATCGTTTGCCTTCTGGTTTTCTGTGATGCGGAATTTGGAAGCCACATAATCCTCAAACCTGTAATTGTATCTATCCAGGTGGTCGGGGGTAATATTCAGTATCACCGCTATATCCGGACAGAAATATTTAATATCATCCAATTGAAAACTACTTACCTCCATCACATACCATTCACATGGGCGCTCCGCTATCTGCCGTGCGAAACTGTACCCTATATTGCCAACCATCGCCACATCGTACCCTGCCTGCTGTAGTACATGGTAAGTGAGTTTGGTAGTGGTGCTTTTTCCATTGCTGCCGGTTATGGCTATTATCCGGCCATCGCCTTTGTAGCGGTACCCAAATTCGATCTCACTGCAAACCTCTACACCTGCCTTACGTACCTGCTTTACTATCTCTACCTTGTCACTGATACCTGGGCTTTTTACAATACAGGTAGCTGTTAATATTTTTTCTATTGTATGGCCTTCTTCAAACGGGATCCCTGCGTTATTTAATTCACTTCTGTATTCTTCTTTTAATTTTCCCCCATCACTTACAAAAACGTCCCATCCCTGCTGCTTGCCAAGCAGGGCTGCCCCTACGCCGCTTTCGCCGGCGCCCAGTATCACTAATCGTTTTTGCGTTGCTTCCTGCACTACCTCATTTTTAATGTTACGATGCTCAGCAGAGCTAATATTATTCCTATGATCCAGATACGTGTTACGATCTTTGATTCATGATATCCTTGTTTCTGGTAATGGTGATGCAATGGCGCCATAAGAAAAACGCGTTTCCCTTCCCCATATATGCGTTTTGTTCTTTTGAAGTAGGATACCTGTATGATAACCGATACGTTCTCTATAAGGAATACGCCGCATATTATTGGCACCATCAGCTCTTTGCGCACTATGATTGCGAGGGATGCTATAATACCACCCAGCGCAAGGCTGCCGGTATCGCCCATAAAAACCTGCGCGGGGTAAGCATTGTACCACAGGAAGCCAACACATGCACCAATGAATGCGCCAATAAAAATGGAGAGTTCAGCAAGGTTGGGAATGTTCATTATATTCAGGTAGTCGGCAAATATGTAGTTACCTGATACATAGGCAAATACACCAAGACAGATACCTGCTATGGCAGATGTACCCGTAGCCAGCCCGTCTATCCCATCTGTAATATTGGCGCCGTTAGATACCGCAACGATAATGAAGATGACGAACAGAATATAAATGATAGGGGTAACCACATTTGCCAGCCTGTCACCAAACATAGCGCCTATTGCCCCATAGCTCAGCTCATGGCTCTTTATGAAAGGAATAGTTGTGGTGGCACTTTTGATGCGTACAAATCTGTGCACATTGCAATTCTCATCCTTACGGGTGAAAACGCCTGACACTACTTTCTCTGTAACATTATATACCGGCGGGCGATTATTTACTATTTCCCTGGTTACCACCACATTCTGATTGTAATACATGGTAACGCCGATTATGATCCCTAAGCCTACTTGCCCCAATATTTTAAAACGTCCCGCCAGCCCTTCTTTATTCTTCTTAAATACTTTTATATAGTCATCAAGGAAGCCCACAATACCTAACCAAATAGTAGATACAAGCATCAGCACTATATATACATTCATAACCCTTGCAAACAATAATGTAGGGATGAGTATGGCCGCTATAATGATAAGGCCGCCCATAGTAGGTGTGCCTCTCTTTTGGCTTTCGCCCTGCAGGCCCAGTTCGCGTATTGTTTCCCCTATCTGTTTGCGCTGCAGATACAGTATCATCCGCTTACCCAGTAGTGCAGATATCACCAACGATAGGATAATAGCCATTGACGTGCGGAAGGTGATGTAATAAAACACCCCAGCGCCCAGTAGCTTAAAATGATCTCGCAGATATGTGAACAAGTAGTATAGCATATACGCCCTGCGTTATTTATTTAGTGTTTTAAATGCCTCGGCCAATATTTCCCTGTCGTCAAAATGATGCTTTACTCCTTTTATTTCCTGGTAGGTTTCATGGCCCTTGCCTGCCACCAGTATTATATCATCCTGCTGCGCTAAAGCACAGGCAGTCTTTATTGCTTCTCTTCTGTCAGTAATACGCAAGGCCTTTCTTTTCTGGGTCAGATTCAGCCCCGCCTCCATCTCATTCAGTATCTCTTCAGGGTCTTCGCTTCTGGGATTATCAGATGTCAATATAGCTTTGTCGCTATGTTCGCTCGCTACCTGCGCCATTATCGGGCGTTTGGTTTTGTCACGGTCTCCGCCGCATCCTACCACACTTATTATCTGCTGGCCGTTTGTGCGCAGTTGGTTGATAGTAGCCAGTACATTTAGCAGTGCATCAGGCGTGTGCGCATAATCTACTATACCCAGCACCTTGTCATTAGGCGACATGTAGGTTTCAAATCTGCCGGGCGCGCCATGCAGGTTGCTTAATACGGAGAGCACCTGCATCTTATCTTCACCGAGCAAGGTTGCCACACCATACACAGCCAACAGGTTATAGGCATTAAACGTGCCTATCATCCGGAAGTGTGCTTCATGGTTATCCACATTCATTACCAGGCCGGTAAGATTGTTTTCAAGCACTTTGCCCTTAATGGTAGCCGGTACTTTAAGGCTATACGTCTTTTTATCTGCCCTGGTATTCTGCAGCATTACCATCCCACGCTTATCATCCGCATTGGTCAATGCAAATGTGTTAGCAGATAGTGCATCAAAAAATGATTTCTTTACTCTTATATATTCGTCAAATGTTTTGTGGTAGTCAAGATGGTCATGGGTGATATTTGTAAAAACACCACCGGCAAAAGATATTCCTTCTATACGTTTCTGGTGTATTGCATGTGAGCTTACTTCCATAAATACATGCGTGCAGCCCGCGGCAGCCATTCGTGCCAGAAGGGAATGTACAGATACAGCATCGGGAGTAGTATGTGTTGCTGTTTCCACCTCCTGGTGTATATGGTTTTGCACAGTGGATATCAGACCACAGGTATAACCCATCCCTTCAAACAATTGGTATAATAGAGTTGCCGTAGTGGTCTTTCCATTAGTGCCGGTTATGCCTACCACCTTCATTTTTTCAGAGGGATAGTCATAAAAAGCATTGGCTATCTGGCCCACTGCCTTAGCGCTGTCCTTTACCTGTATATAGGTTACTGACTCTTTCATTTCAGCAGGCAGCATTTCACATACTATTATTGCTGCGCCTTGCTCTATAGCCTTTGCTATATAGTTATGGCCGTTTGTTGCACTGCCGCGGACAGCTATAAACACACTACCTTCTTTCGCTATACGCGAATCGATAGTAAGGGCATCTACATTTACAGACATATTGCCCCTCACCTGTAGGGTAGCAACATCTTTTAATATGTCTTTTAATAGCTGCATTCTATGTTAGCTGTAGTGTTATGTTTTGGCCTTTTGCTATTTTCTGTCCTGGGGCTACCGATTGTGCCTGTACCCTACCCCTGCCCTGTACCTGTACCTGCAATCCCTGATTCTCCAGCAGGTACACGGCATCTTTTAGTCCCAGTCCTTTTACATCAGGCATTAGACCCGTGTAAACCGGCCTGGGAAGTATAGATAATTTCTTAGATGAATCGGTGCTTAACTGTGCTATGGCATTTCTATCCCCGACCGCAATTCCCACAGGCTGTAGACCGAGCGAATGGAGGAGTACATTATAATTATTTGTTGAGGCCCTGCTGGCGAGCATATTATTTCTGTTCAGCTTTGCAAAGCTATCCAGCGGGCCATCCCAGGAACCCATGCTATAAGCAAACACTTTATCCGCTATCATACGGAACACAGGTGCTGCTATAGTACCGCCGTAGTATACGCCTGAATGTGGTTTGGTCCGTATCACTACAGCTATAGTATATTTTGGTTTTTCAGCAGGAAAGTATCCTACAAATGAACCCTGGTACACACCATCTGTATACTTTATTCCTTTATCGGCAACCTGCGCCGTGCCGGTCTTTCCCGCCATGGTATAGTAGGGCGATTCTATGCTCTTTGCTGTACCTTCTGTAACTACTGCACGCATGCATTCTTTCAACTGGGCTACAACCGACGAATCGCCTACTTTTTCTATCAGTACAGTTGGCTTATATACTTTTACATCTTTGCCATATTCCCTTATAGCGCTTATCAGGTATGGCTTCATCATCTTACCGCCATTAGCTATAGAGTTGTACAGCATGCAGGTATGCAACGGTGTTATCAGCACTTCATATCCGGTAGCCATCCAGGGCAGTGTAGTTGCGCTCCAGCTTTTACTTTCCGGGCTTTTCACCAGTGGCCTGCGCTCACCTGCCAGATCTATTCCCGTTTTCAGGTTCAGGTGCAGCGCCTTCAGGTGTTCTATATATTTTTCAGGTTGTTTATAGTAATAGGTATTTGCCAGCTTAGCCATCGATACGTTAGAGGAATGTGCAAAGGCTGTCTTAATAGGAATAACACCAAGCCCAAGGTGGGAGTCTTTCATTACCCTGTTTCCAAATCGTATAGCTCCACCCTCTGCATTTACCATATCGTTTATGGTCACGTATTTATCGTTCAGCAATGATAATAGTGTTGCCAGCTTAAAGGTGGATCCAGGCTCTGTTGGCAGCATTGCATAATTAAAATCTTCCCAGTAGCTGCCATCCTTTTGCCTGCCCAGATTCACAAGCGCACGTATCTTACCTGTTTGCACTTCCATAACCACACAGGTACCATTCAGGCATTCATATTGCTGTAGTACACTCATCATGGCATGCTCTGCCACATCCTGCATGCTTATATCCAGTGTGGTTACTATATCCTTCCCATCCTGTGCATCTATCTGCGAGCCATCCAGCGGTACCCATACACCTCCCGTTTCTTTCTGCACCACACAGCTTCCGCTTTCACCGGTAAGTACACTATCGTATGTGGCTTCCAGTCCTATTGCCTGGCTGTTCTCGCGCCATAACCCTATAGTACGGTATGCGAGCATGCCATAAGGATTGATGCGTTTAACCTTAGGGTCTTCTATGAAGCCTCCATATGCCTGGCCTTTATTAAATATCGGGAATGAGCGCAGCGCTTCATATTCATAATAGGGAAGGTTGCGGCGTAACTGGTAGTACCTGTCTTTATTATTATAAGCGGTCAGCAATACCTGCCTGTATTGCTGCGGGGTGGCATCTTTAAATAAATGCGAAAGACAACCCGATAACGAATCCACGTTGTTATTAAACAGCTTGGGGCTTATTACCGAGAAATCGATGTGCACATCAAACTGGGGGATAGATGAACAAAGCAACAGTCCGTCTTCTGTATAGATGTTACCCCTCTCAGCATCCAGGGTGGTGGTATCGGTATGCATCTCTTTGGCTAGCCTCCTTAGCCGGGGCCCTTCTTTTACCTGTATGGTCGCTGCCTTTATCAGGATGGCTGCGCCTAGCAGGCAAATGCCGGTGAATGCCACATACACTCTAAACCTTATATCTTTCTTTATATCCAACGCTTACTGTTATTCTATCTTGCTACACTATCTGTACCTACTCTATACGCCGGTAATACCAAAGGCTTCAGCCCTATATTCGCCGCATTCCGTATCACTTGTGTTTCCATCTTCGTGTACATCAGCTGCGATTTGATATCCATATATTTCCAACGCAATTCTTTCAATGTCTTTTTTTCAGCATTTATCTCGCGCTGCATCTCTATAGCCCTGTGGTTATTAGTGATGTACAGTACACACAGCAGAACAATAAATGCCAGGAAAGGAATATTATTGACAATAGCTTTATAAGATATCTTATCCACCAGCGCCTTCCAGTCGCTCTTCACTTGTTGGGCAGGGGTCATCACCGCCTGCTCCTGTGCTATGTCCTTCTTACTGCTCATGCCGTTTTCTCCGCTATACGTAACCGTGCACTGCGTGCCCGGGGATTTTTTTTCATTTCCTGTTCTGTGGGTTCTACCGGCTTGGCTGTCACCTGCTTCAGTAGTGGTTTGGCATCTTCCTGTTCATCCCACATCCCACGTTTTATAAACTGCTTCACCACTCTGTCTTCCAGCGAGTGAAACGTGATCACACTCAGCCTTCCCCCCGTTTTCAATACTGCTGCTGATTCCTGCAAAAATTCTTTCAGTGTATCCAGCTCTTCGTTCACTTCTATCCGCAGCGCCTGGAAAACCTGTGCCAGGTAGCGCTGCGGGTTGCCCCTTATCACAGGCCCTATCATTGCCTTCAGTGCTTCTGTGCTCTTCACCGCCACCCTGCTTCTCTCTGCCACTATATGCTTAGCCAGCTGCTTTGCATTTCTCACCTCACCATATTGTTCAAAGATCCTTAGCAGCTCATCCTCCCTGTATGTTCTCAATATCTCCGCTGCGCTTTTTTCTTTTCTTTTATCCATCCGCATATCCAGCGGGCCATCGTACCTTATCGAGAACCCTCTCTCTGCGGTATCAAACTGGAAAGAGCTTACTCCAAGATCTGCCAGTATCCCATCTACCTCTCTCACTCCATGCAGTCGTAAAAACCGGCGTATATACCTGAAATTCTCTGTTACCGGCACTAACCTTGCATCATCAGGTTTGTTTCGCCACGCATCAGCATCCTGGTCAAAGGCAAACAATTTTCCATCTGCACCCAATCGCTCCAATATGGCCCTGCTGTGTCCGCCACCGCCAAATGTTGCATCTACATATATTCCATCCTGTTTTATGGCAAGTCCGTCAACAGATTCATTTAAAAGAACTGAGGTGTGGTAAAAAGTGGGGTCACCCATTTAGATGTTATCAAAAGGGTTAATAAAATCTCCACCTGCCACTTCAGCTGCCAGGTCGCTAAAGCTGCCTGTATGCTGATTGATATAGTCATAGTAAGTATCTTTATCCCACAACTCTACTTTGCTGCCCTGCGCTGAGAATATCACATCTTTTTTAATGCCTGCGTATTCCTGTAGCGGCTTAGGCAGTAGCAACCTGTCGGCGCTATCCACATCTATCATTGTTGCCCCGTTCAGGAACAGCCTTTTAAACTCTCTCACTTTGGGATTGAAGTCGTTCAGCCGGTTTATCTTTTCTGATAATGCATTCCAGCTATCCATTGGATACAGGGTCAGGCAATGCTCAAAGCCCCTGTTAATAACAAAGCGTTCGGTAGCGCCTTCAGGCAGTTGCTTCCGGAAACCAGAAGGCAACAGGAAGCGCCCCTTGGCGTCCATTGCCACTTCATATTCTCCTAAAAAGCTTGTCATTACTGGATTCTTAATTTATTACCACAAAATAACACATTTTCCCACGAAATCACACAATAATTTATTATCATATTTTTCCACATAATAAATTCGCCTGAAACGCTTACCTGTAAGCATTTTCAGCCGTAAATTGCTGAATAATGGCTAAATTAGTGTTGACAACGTGTGAATTACTGTGGATAACCTGTTAGACAGCTGATGGCATTAGCTTTATCCATTTTTTAACAGCCCGCAATAAGCCGTTGTAGGGAATAATGGGGAAATTGTATATTTTTGCTGCCCACTTATGCCTTTTAGAGTCAAGAGTTTTTTATTGGTCTGCCTGGTTGCACTACTAAGTGGCTGCAACGGATATCAGAAGATACTGAAGAGCAGCGACGTTAATTACAAGCTCACCAAAGCCAACGAATATTATAATAATAAAAAGTGGCAGCATGCAAATGAGCTATACGAAAGCCTGTTGCCGGTAATGAAAAATACGCGCAACTACGAGCCTTTGTATTACCGTTACGCCTATTCTTTCTATTATATGAAAGACTATCTGGCCGCATCTTTCCACTTCAAGAATTTTGTAGATTTCTTCCCTACCAGCAAGGATGCCGATGAGTGTGAATACATGCACGGTGTTAGTTTATTCAAATATTCACCTAAGTATTCGCTTGACCAGACCAATACGATTAAAGCAATGGAAGCGTTGCAATCTTATGTGAATACGCATCCCGGCTCTAAAAGGTTGCCGGAAGCTAATGGATATCTGGACCAGTGCCGCAATAAGCTGGAAACTAAGGAGGCGGATGCCGCAAAACTATATTATAATATAAGCCAGTACAAAGCTGCAAGCGTTGCGTATAAAAGCGTACTGCATACCTACCCCGAATCGCCTAATGCTGAATATTACCAGCTGATGGTGGAAAAATCATTGTACTACTACGCTAAGGCAAGTATTATGGAAAAGCAGGAAGAGCGTTTTGCAAACGCAACAACCGCCTACCACGATCTTTTAGATGCTTACCCTCACTCCCGTTACCTAACGGAAGCGGAGAAATATAATTCATTATCAGATAACTATATTAAATTAATCAGGTATGAGCACAAATAAAAAAAGCATGTCGTCTGTGAATCCATTAGTGGAAACACGTGATATGATAGCAGTAAAGAACAAGACAGGTAACCTGTATGAGTCTATCATAGTGATGTCAAGGCGTGCTAATCAGATGTCTGTTACTATGAAGGAAGAACTGCATCGCAAGCTGGATGAATTTACCATACATGGTGATAACCTGGAAGAAGTGCACGAGAATAAGGAGCAGATAGAGATATCTCGCATCTACGAACGTATGGCCAATCCTGCCCTGCAGTCTATCACCGAGTTTTTCGATGATAAGATTTACTATCGTAAAAAGTAATTATAAACTACTTCATATACGGAACTACCTGCTGTGTGGGTAGTTTTTATTTTTAGTAATTATCACAGCTATATCATAAGATTCCTGCATACAGGCTGCATAACGCATTTCAGTAACTTTACACCAATGAGCACGCATTACCGGCACCTGTTTTTTGACCTCGACCACACGCTTTGGGATTTTGATAAGAATGCAGAGGTAACAATGCGTAAAGTATATAACGAATATGCATTGGCAGCACGCATACCCGATTTTGAAGCATTCTACGGGCAATACTCTATTCATAACGACAGGTTGTGGGACCGGTACCGCAAAGGCTTTATAAAGCGTGATGAGCTAAGGTGGAAGCGGATGTGGCTCACATTGCTCGATTTTAAGATTGGCGATACAGCACTTGCTGAAGAACTAAGCACCACCTACCTTGAAATATTGCCAATGCAGGCTAACCTGATGCCGCATGCCAAAGAACTGCTGGAACATTGCAAAGACCACTATGTGCTACACCTTATTACCAACGGTTTTGAAAAGACCCAGTGGCTGAAATTGCAATATTCAGGCATAGCCTCCTACTTTACTGAAATGATCACCTCTGAAAAGAGCAATAGCATAAAGCCGCACAGGGATATATTTGATTATGCTTTGAAGGTTACCGGAGCATTGCCGGACAATAGTATAATGATAGGCGATGCCCTGGAGATAGATATTATGGGCGCCCACAACGCAGGGTGGGACCAGGTATATTACAATCCTAAAAAAATACCCCATACCCGGCAACCTACTTATGAGGTGTGGCATCTACAGGAGCTTACCCTCATATTTTAGTATTTGCTGGGCTGATGCTCTATTTAATAATGATCTCTGAAACTATCGTTTCTTCAAAGTATTCATTAATGCGTACTATCAATGCTTCCTTGCCCAGCAGCAATTCCTGCTTCAATGCTGCCACATCTGTGTAGATAGTTAGTTTCCTGTCGTACAGGTTCAGGTTGCGGGTGTATTTAGATATGGTCTTGCCCACTATAGTTTCCCATTCTTCGCGCATGCGCAACTCATCCACCTTCGGCTTCCATTTCGATTGTTTCAGCAGCAGGTTCAGCGCCTCCCCTATACTATATGAGCCCATAAGTGCAAGTTAATACTTTACCAGCTTTTTTGTTTCGGTATGGTTGCCGTCATTTACTTGTAGCAGATAATTTCCGGTGGGTAAATCTGAGAGGTCTATTGTAGCTGGTACAAACGCTTTTTCCGCATAATAATGCTTTTACGCATTATATAAAATTAGGCAATAAAAGCAAGATTATGGTTGCAGCAGCTTCTGCACCTGTTCAGCATAGCTGGCGCCTATCGGTATTTCATATCGCTTGAAATAGATCATCTTGTTCCTTACAGATTCCACTTTGCTTATAGGCACAATATATGATCGGTGTACGCGGATAAATTCACGTTCAGGCAGTTTCTCTGCCATTGCCTTCATGCTCATCCTGGCTACCACAGGGCGTTGGTTGCTGATGTGCACCTTCAGGTAGTTATCAAGGCCTTCTATAAAAAGTATATCGTTCAGCAGTATTTTTATGAGGCTATAGTCTGCCCTGATAAAAAGATACTTATCGTGTACATCTTCTTTATGCTGCAGGTACTGGTGGTATTCCTTTGCCTTATCTACCGCCTGTACGAACCGTTCGTACTCAAAGGGCTTTAGCAGGTAATCTACCGCATTCAGGTCAAAGCCTTCTACCGCATACTGGCTATACGCAGTAGTAAATATTACCATTACATTCTGCCCCAATTCCTTATAAAAACTAAGGCCCGACATAGCAGGCATATTTACATCCAGGAATAGCAGGTCTACAGGATATTTTTGCAGATACTTCAGTGCCTCCCCGGTTTCAGTAAATGTTTTTTGCAGGTCTATAAGATCGGTGCGTGCGCAAAACGCTTTTATTATCGCCAGCGCAAGTGGTTCATCATCTATAGCTATTGCTGTCATTTATACAAGGTCTATTATTAGTAACACAGTAAAATCCTCATCAGTATCCCGTATGCTTAGCGCATGCCTGCCGGGGTATAGCAGGTTTAGCCTTCGGCGGGTATTCTCTATTCCCAATCCGGTGCCCTCCTCTTTGTGCTGCACATATACTTTTTTATTAAACACCCTCAGCTCCAGATTGCCGGCTTTAGTATGTATCGTAATTACTATCTCCGAATCTTCTTCTGGGTTCACCCCAAATTTAAATGCATTTTCTATAAAAGGTATCAATATGAACGGGGCAATGTTGCTGGTATCCATATCGCCATCAGTGTCAAAAGTAATACGCACCTTCTCTGCCAGGCGTAGTTTCTGCAATTCTATATAGTTGCGTATATAGGTTATCTCTTTTTCAAGGGGCACATAGCTTTCGTGTGCATCACTGATGGTATATCGCATCATACCCGATAGCTTCACAACCGCATCCGGCGCTTTATCCGATTTTGTAAGTGTCAGTGAATAGATGCTGTTCAGCGTATTAAAAAGGAAATGGGGATTGATCTGCGCCTTCAGGAAAGATATCTCGGTATTCAATTTTTCCTTTGTTATCATCTGCCACTGGTTATACAGGAAGATGGCGTAAGATGCAATAAATACGATCAGGAACATAAATATATTGTGGCTTGGCCCCAGCATGCTCAATCCGCTAGGGGTATGGTGTCCCATTTTTGGCATCGTCACCATGTTTACCAACACCAGTACCGTCAGGCATATCAGGCTTAGTACGGTTACCCATCCATACCGCCGCCGCATATAGAACATGGGTATCACTATCAGGTAATTAAAATAAAATACAGCTATTAATACCGCCCCGTTTGCAAGCCGGCTCGGTGATACCAGGTCCTCAGGCATGCTACGCTGGTGCCAGTGGTGTTGGTGTGGTATTCCATGATCTGTTCCGCCCGGGGCAGTATGGTCATCATAATGATCGTGCCGTTCCGCCATATGGTGCAGGTCACCTCCATGCTGGAAACGGGGCATGAACAAAGTAGGCAGCGACAGGAATACAGCCCAGATGATAATATGTAGCAGTATTTTTAAAAACGGCTGTTTCAAGCTTTACCTTCTATTTTGCTACTAAAGTCCACCTATTCCACTCCCTATCAAAACAAAATGACGTATAAGGAATAAATGTTGGGGAGTAACGGATACCAATAAATCTACACGTATAGATGCAGGAGAAGCAATAACAAGGAGCAATATAAGTGGATACGAGACCAATTTACCAATAAATACCTACCCTTCAGGACTATATTACTTTACAAATCTTCAATTTTTAAATAATTTCCCTATATTTGCACCCTGAAAAAGTGTGTTTATTACAAAAATTTTGATGCCAGATGTCTCATTTAACTGCTGAAAAAAAAGCGAATATTTTTAAAACCTTCGGTGAAAAAGCTAACAATACAGGCTCTATCGAAGGCCAGGTTGCAATGCTTACTGAGCGTATCAACCATATCTCCGGTCACCTGAAAGGTAACAGGAAAGATTTTTCCACAAACCGTGGACTGATGCAGATGGTAGGTCGCCGCAAACGCCTCCTCCAATATCTTAGTCACACCAACCTCAGCTCCTACCGTGCGCTGATAGAAAAGCTTGGCATCCGCAAATAAGCGCTGCCGTATAGCTATTCCCAACTCCAATGAGTTGGGAATAGTTTTTTATGACCTTTTAAATATTTCCTTATGAATCTTAATCCCATATCCGTCTCTTTTAATTTAAGTGACGGACGTGAAGTGACCATAGAAACTGGCAAGCTTGCTCGCCAGGCCGATGGCGCCGTTGTGGTGCGCATGGGCAATTGTATGTTGCTCGCTACCGTTGTTGCCAATCGCGAACCAAAGCCAGGCCAGTCTTTCTTCCCGTTAACTGTAGATTACCAGGAAAAGTTTGCATCTGCAGGCCGTATCCCCGGTTCTTTCTTTAAGCGCGAAGGCCGCCTCAATGATTACGAGGTGCTTGTATCCCGCCTTATAGACCGCGCATTGCGCCCTCTTTTCCCAGATGATTATGTTTGCGATGTACAGGTTATCGTTACATTGCTTTCTTCTGATAATGAGGTGATGCCCGATGCCCTTGCGTGTCTTGCAGCATCGGCAGCATTAGCAGTATCAGATGTTCCTGTACAGGAAATGATCTCTGAGGTACGTATAGGTCGTGTGAATGGTGAATATATTGTAAACCCTACACGCACCCAGCTTAAGGATGCGGATATGGACTTTATAATAGCCGCTACTGAAAAGAATATTATGATGGTGGAAGGCGAGGCGCACGAGTGCCAGGAAGCTGACCTCATTAAAGCTATAGAAATAGCGCACGAAGTTATTAAGCACCAGGTAAAGGTACAGCACGAGCTGCGTGCCAAATTAGGTCTTACAGCTAAGCGCGATTATACAAAGCCTTATACTAATACGGAACTGGAAGCGCGCATTGCTTCTTTCGGTGCAGATAAGATACACCAGGTGGCTAAAGGTGCGCTTGGCAAGCACGAACGTACCGAAGCTTTCCATGCTATACGGGACGAATTCAAAGCTTCCCTTACAGAAGGCGAACTGAAAGAAGAAGACCTGAAGTTGATAGGCAACCATTTTCACGATCTGGAAAAGAAAGTCATCCGCAATATGATGTTGGATGAGCGCGTACGCCTCGATGGCCGCAAACTTGATCAGGTGCGCGATCTTGCCATGGAGATCGATTATCTGCCTTCACCGCACGGCTCTGCATTATTTACCCGTGGCGAAACGCAGTCACTCACTACTGTTACTTATGGTACCAGCGAGGATGAGCTGCTGATAGAAAGCGCTGCTACTTCTGCATATTCCAATTTTATTCTCCATTATAATTTTCCCCCGTTCTCTACAGGCGAGGTTAAGTTCTTACGTGCACCTGCACGCCGCGAGGTTGGCCATGGTAATCTTGCCAAGCGCTCTCTATACCAGATGATGCCTAAGGAAGATTATCCATACACGGTGCGTATCGTTTCCGATGTGCTGGAGTCTAATGGTTCTTCTTCTATGGCTACTGTGTGCGCAGGCTCACTGGCTATGATGGATGCCGGCATCCCTTTCCCTAAGCACGTAGGTGGTGTGGCTATGGGCCTCATCTCTGGCGAGAACGGAAAGTTTGCTGTACTTACAGATATACTCGGCGATGAAGATCATCTGGGTGATATGGACTTTAAAGTTACCGGCACACGCGATGGTATCTGCGGTATCCAGATGGATATTAAAGTAGATGGCCTTAGCATGGATATAATGATGCAGGCACTGGAGCAGGCAAACCGTGGACGTATGCACATACTGGATGCAATGTATAATTGCATCAGCGAACCACGTGCCGAACTGAAGGCGCACGCACCACGCATAGAACAGCTGAATATAGAACGTGAGTTCATTGGCGCTGTGATAGGCCCGGGCGGTAAGATAATTCAGGAAATACAACGCGAAACCGGCGCTACTATCAATATAGAAGAGGTCGGCAACGAGGGTGTTATCAAGGTATTCTCCGCAAATAAAGAAAGTATTGACAAGGCTATGGCCTGGATAAAAGGCATAGTAGCTATACCAGAAATAGGTGCTACCTATGAAGGCACTGTGAAGAGCATCATGCCATTTGGCGCCTTTATCGAGTTCATGCCGGGCAAGCAGGGTTTGCTGCACATATCAGAAGTAAGCTGGAAACGCCTCGATTCTCTGGAAGGAGTACTGAACGAAGGCGATACAGTAAAGATAAAGCTGATAGGCACTGATCCTAAAACGGGCAAGCTGCGTCTTAGCCGCAAAGTGCTGATGGAAAAACCCGAAGGCTTCGTAGAACCTGAAAGACGCGAAGGCGGCGACAGGGGCGATCGTGGAGACCGCCGCGATCGTGGTGGAGACAGGGGGGACCGCAGAAGCAACGACCGTGGTGGAGACCGCCGCGACCGTGGAGACAGAGGCGACCGTAGAAGCAATGACCGCGGAGACCGTCCTGCCAGCCAGCGTACTGAGTATGCAAATAACAACGAACAAACCAACACTACAGAAGCCATACAGCCACAACAGCAGATAACACCTGATGTGGATGATAGCGACCTGAAGTTGTAATATAATTCGATAACTGTTTATAAAAAATGCCCTGTATACAGGGCATTTTTTATTTTGAGTTTCTTTAGTGCGTTGGCAACCTTTAATCCTATAACCTTTCAACCTTACCCCTCTCCCAAAGCATTTATATCCCTCACTTCCAGTATCTTCTTACTATTGCCATCCAATGCGATCTTTATCATTGCCTGCCCTAATTGGTGCATAGTGCTGGCAGCGCCCTTAAAGAAAGTCTTCAACACAGGGTATAGCCACGCAAATGCATAATATAGTTTGTGTACCCTCTTTTGGCCCTTATTGGGCTTTATCATGCCTGGCCGTATGCCATAGGCGTTCTTAAAAAGCTTCATCAGGTCATTCTCCGTTTTTCCCTTCACACGCGCCCAGCGGCTGTTGCCCTTCTCCGAGCTGTCCGTGTTCTCGCCCGATACATACTCAAATACCATATCAGGGTTCACTTCTGCCAGTGTTTTTGCAAAACCCAGGGTTAGTGTGTAGGTAGTCTTATAATAATCATCTGCACTGATACCTACAGAAGATATACCGAGGCAAAACAGGCAGGCATCATACCCCTTCACTTTTTCTTTTATAGAACTGATATCTGCCAGGTCACTCTGAATGAGCTCCTTTAGTTTAGGGTGGCTTATACCCGCAGGTTTTCTATTGATTATCAAAACCCATTCCACCTGCGCATGCTGTAAGCATTCTTCCAGTACACCCTCACCTACCATGCCCGTAGCGCCGGTCAATACGATGCTTATTTTTTTATCGCTCATAATGCTATCCAATAAAAAAAGCTGCCATTAGCAGCTTTTGTAAATTTTATCCTTTTGTATAAGGCAATATTTCTTCCAGGTATTTTCGTTCGTTGCTCAGGCGGGGTACCTTATGCTGGCCGCCTAGCTTGCCTTTATCTTTTAGCCATTTATTAAACCCATCCTTAGGCATAGCGTGTACTATTGGCATACGCAGGGCTATATCTTTATGGCGCTTGGCCTCGTAGTCTGAATTTTCGGCCTGCAGGGCCTTATCCAGTGCTTTTACAAATACATCCAGCGGGCATGGCAGCTTTTCAAATTCTATTATCCATTCATGGGCGCCATTGGTCTGGCCGGTCATATATACAGGTGCCGCAGTGTAGTCATTCACTATTGCCCCTGTTTGCGCACAGGCTATAGTTATAGCGTGATCGGTATTGTCTACGATCACCTCTTCGCCAAATGCGTTGATAAAATGCTTCAGCCGCCCCGATACTTTTATACGATAGGGGTTTAGCGAGGTGAATTGTATGGTATCGCCTACCAGGTAGCGCCATAAGCCGCCATTAGTGCTTATTACCAGGGCGTAGTTCTTATTCAGCTCTACCTCTTTTAAGGTTAAGGTTTCCGGTTCCGGCTTGCCGTATTCTTCCATCGGCATGAACTCGTAAAATATGCCGTGGTTCAGGAATAGCAGCATTCCATCGCTTCCTACCCTGTCTTGCGCAGCAAAAAAACCTTCCGAGGCATTATATGTTTCCATATAGTGCATCCCGGCAGAGGGTATGTATTGCTCAAATTGTTTACGGTACGGCATAAAGCTTACACCGCCATGTATGTACAGCTCCAGGTCGGGCCATATATCCAGCAGGTTATCGGTACCTGCTATCTCAAAAAGTCTTTTTATCAGCACTATGGTCCAGGTAGGTACCCCTGCTATATAGGTAACATTTTCATGGATGGTAGTGCGGGCTATCATTTCTATTTTCTCCTCCCACTCATCCATCAGTGCTATAGACAGTTCGGGTGTACGCACCAGTTGTCCCATCCAGGGCATGTTCTGTAGCATTACTGCCGATAGGTCGCCAAAGAAGGAGTCCGCGTTTAGCTGGTTCACCTGGTGGCTGCCGCCCATCATAAGGCATTTGCCCCACACCATGCTGCTCTGCGGAAACTGCCGTAGGTATAGTGTCAATACATCCTTCCCTGCCTTAAAATGATTGTCATCCAGCGACTCCTTACTTACGGGTATGAACTTGCTTTTATCGCTTGTGGTCCCGCTCGATTTGGCAAACCAGGTTATGGGCGATGGCCACAATACATTCTGCCTGCCCTCCATTATAGCCTGTATATAAGGCTTCATGGTATCGTAGTCGTTAATGGGTACGTTTTTCCTGAACTCTGCTATAGTGTTCAGCTTTTCAAATCCATGCTTCTTGCCATATTCAGTGAACTGGGCAGAACCAACCAATTTATTAAATACCTGGCGTTGTGTATCCAGCGGATTCAGCATGAAGTTGTCTATCGCGCTTTGGCGTAGCTTCATAAATCCCTTCAGAGCCGGACTGATTATACTCATCTATATTACTTCAAAAAAATTTGCTATACAATACGTATAAAGCTACTAATTACTTCTTTACTGCAAGGAGGAGTAGTCCTTTCTTTTCAGCACAAAGTTTTTACCCAGGTACACCCGGCGCACTGTTTCATCAGCCGCCAGTTCTTCCGCTACACCCGATTTTAATATTTTCCCTTCAAAAAGCAGGTAGGCGCGGTCGGTAATAGATAGTGTTTCCTGTACATTATGATCGGTTATGAGGATGCCTATGTTCTTAAACTTCAGGCGGGCTACTATTGCCTGTATATCTTCCACTGCTATGGGGTCTATCCCGGCAAATGGCTCATCAAGCAATATGAACTTTGGGTCTACACATAATGCGCGGGCTATTTCTGTACGTCTTCTTTCGCCCCCGCTCAGCACATCTCCGGGGCTTTTACGCACATGCCCCAGCCTGAACTCTTCTATCAGCGACTCCAGTTTATTTTGTTGCTCACCCTTCGTCAGCTTTGTCATTTCCAGCACCGCCAGTATGTTATCCTCTACAGATAATTTCCTGAAGACCGATGGCTCCTGCGGCAAGTACCCTATACCCATCTGCGCCCTTTTGTACATGGGCAGCTTGGTTATTTCCTGCCCGCCCAGGTACACATTTCCCTCATCAGGCTTCACCAACCCCACTACCATGTAGAACGAGGTGGTTTTACCTGCACCGTTTGGCCCCAGCAACCCTACTATTTCGCCCTGGCTCACTTCAAAAGATACATCATTCACCACCGTACGTGAACGGTATCGCTTTATCAATCCTTCTGTATGTATCCTGAGCCTCATGTTAGCGACAAAAATAAGGGAATATGGCCTACAATTACAGCCATCGGTATACTTATATGTTATTTATTAGGAAATTCCATTATCAACCTAAGTTTCTATATATACCAAACGGAAAATGATAGTGCATTGTTTTTCAAATTAATGCGGAAACATTTAGCTTTACCAATAATTTAAACACCAAAAAGATATACCACAACTCCACATGCCTTCTATAGAATCTGTTGAGGGACTGTCTGTTACAGGCAGATCTATAAATGAACCGCAATCCATACACAAGCCGTATTTTAAAAATCTGGATGGGTTACGTTTTTTAGCAGCTTTTATAGTTATCTGCAACCATGCTTTCTTTATAAGAAAGACTAATATTTATTTATTGGATCAAATCATTTTCTTACTTACTAAGGGTGCATATGGAGTGCAATTTTTCTTTGTATTAAGTGGCTTTTTAATTACATATTTACTATTTGATGAAGAAGACAGAAGAAACATCATAAATATAAAGAAATTCTACATACGTAGGATTTTCAGGATTTGGCCGCTTTATTATACAATAGTCATCCTGGGTTTTGTAATTATTCCTCCTATTGTTACCCGCTTTAATCCGGCGTATCATCACATATTGATTACTACTGGAGCTACATATGTAGTGTTCTTCTTAGCAAACTATGGTGATATAATTCATAACCTGAAGCACCTGAAAGATGGTAATTATATTCTCGCAACAATTTGGTCAGTATCAATTGAAGAGCAATTTTATCTAATATGGCCAATCCTTTTTGTTCTTTTTCGTAAAGCAAGACCTTACCTATTTCTTGTAGTTATTGCTATTTCTATTTTTTACAAATACTACATTCTGGCTCCTAACAATACTAAAATGTATCTTGATAGTATTGCTAATTTTCATTTTCTTGCACTAGGCGGACTATTAGCGTGGGCAATGTACTATAAAACCAAAGCCTATCATTTTGTTTGTAACATGCCTAAGGCGTTAACGGTCACTATCTATATATTAGGAATGGGTAGCCTGGTATGGAGGGATGACATAGTTAAAGCTACTGGAGAATTGGCAGGGCTTATAACTGCGCTTTTTTTCGCATTTGTAATAGCAGAGCAATCATTTAACTGCAATAGGGTATTCAATATGGGGCGTGCTTTTTTTTCTAAATGGGGAAAATACACATACGCTATGTATATGATACACCCAAGTGTCATTCTGTTTCTGGAATGGATAGTAAAATCAGCCAAAATATGGAATCCAAAATCTTATTCATTTAACCTACTTTATTTCTCAGGCTGTTTAATATTTACAATCTTACTTTCAATTTGTTCCTATTACATTTTAGAACGACCTTTTTTGATATTGAAAAATAAATACTTCGAAAGTTAAATTTACAAAATAGATGATACTAGATTTCAAGCCATTATATGAAACTTACACAGCATTTAGCCGAGGCTAAGAAGACCATTATCTCGCTGGAGGTATTGCCGCCTACCAAAGGGAAAAGCATAGAATCGATTTATAGCCATCTCGATACCCTTATGGAGTTCGAGCCAAGCTTTGTAAATGTCACTTACCACCGTGCCGAACAGGTGTATAAAAAACGCACCGATGGTAACTTTGAACGGGTAGAGATAAGGAAGCGGCCAGGCACTGTGGGTATATGCGCGGCTATCATGAATAAGTACAAGGTAGAGGCCATACCACACCTTATATGTGGGGGTTTTAGTAAGGAAGAGACCGAAAATGCGTTAATAGACCTCCATTTCCTCGGCATTAAGAATGTGCTCGCTTTACGGGGAGACGCAGCCGCAAACGAAAAATTCTTTACTCCCCATCCTCATGGGCACCGATATGCGGAAGACCTGGTAAAGCAGGTGATCAGCCTTAATAAAGGCCATTACATGGAAGAGGATATAATGGATGGCGTAAAGACTGATTTCTGTATTGGTGTAGCCGGTTATCCTGAAAAACACTTTGAAGCGCCTAACCTCGATACTGATATAGAATATCTGAAACGCAAAATAGAGTTGGGGGCGGATTATGTAACTACGCAGATGTTCTTTGAGAACAAGCACTATTATAGTTATGTAAGCAAGTGCCGCGAACATAATGTAACAGTACCCATACTCCCTGGTTTAAAGCCCCTTACCAGTAAACGCCAGCTAAGCATGATACCCAGCATCTTTAATGTAGAGGTGCCGGTAGATCTGTATAATGAAATGATGAAGGCAAAAACAGAAGCAGATTGCGACCTGGTAGGCACCGAATGGCTGCTGCACCAGTGCCGCGACCTCCTGAAGAATGGTGCGCCTGTGCTGCACTTTTATACATTAGGCAAACCAAAAGTTATTTATGATGTATTGAAACAGCTTTTGTAAAATGAAAATTCAGGATCATAAAAAAGGAGGATGTTACATCCTCCTTTTTTATTTGATAGCCCCGTAGTCTTTCAATACTTCATGCAGTATATCCAGGCGCACTTTGTACCAGTCATGGGTTGTATCATTTGCAGGCACATCAAAATTCAATGCAAAGAAATAAGGGTATCGCCGCTCATTGCTTTTATTCATTGATTCCTTGGGTTCATTTACTTCCTGTATGCGTTCTGCAAAACCTACTATCCAGCAGGTCATCTTGTTGCCTACAATACCGGTACCCGTCTTATAATAGAGTTTGTAATGAGTGCTGTCCTCGCGCAGCATTATGCTGCGTACTATACGCTGCGCCCTTTCTGAGAAAGGAAGCTCATTAAAGTATAGTTTCTTCAGCAGCCCTACCTGCTCATCGGCGGTTATCTGTAAGGAATTGTCAAGCCAGAACCTATCCAGTTGCGGGCCCATTTTCATATTGCCATACTTTACCGAATCAATATAGTGCTGCATTACAGGCCGTCCTATACGCCGCGCTATTTCCTGGTAGTAAGGTACATTGCTCACCATAAAAGCTTCTCTCATATTCATATCCTTATCCCATTCCGGTTTGCGCGCTACCCCATCCCATTTTATGATCATCTGGTCATCAGGCGCCACAGCAGTTTCCAGCGCCACCAGCGAATTGAATATCTTGAAAGTGGATGCTGGCAGGTATCGTGTAGTGCAGCGTTTCAGGTTATAATAGTGTATGGACTCATGGGTATGGTCGCGCAGCATTACACAGGCACTTTTTATACCGTATGCCTCATAATACCGGCCCCAGTCTTTATGCTCTTTTACCCGTGTTCTGGCACATGATGCCAGCAATACGATACAAAGAAATGATGCTAATATCCGCATGGTTTATTGTTTGCGCTGCAAAGGTAAATGATTGTTCGGGTGTTCATGTTTGTTAATTTCTTTTCTCTTCTTGTTTATTTACCGGATTCATAGTTACTTTGCAATACAAAGTACTTTTATGCATCCAACAGAACAAGACCCGTCCGAAACACTGCAGGAGATACGCAGCATAATGGAGCGCTCAGCCAGGTTCCTTTCTTTAAGTGGCTGGAGCGGGGTATGGGCGGGTTGTGTGGCATTAATAGGCGCTTTGATTGCACACGACTGGTTACAGAGGCTTAACTGGAACCCATCCAGATACACAGATCTTATAAGAATGAAGTTTATCTTTTTAGGGATAATAATATTTATAGCTGCATTAGGTGGTGGGTACCTCTTAACGCTGCTAAAAGTAAAGCAGCAGAAGCAGCAATTTTGGAACCATGCTTCCAGGCAACTGGTGTTACAGATAGCTATTCCACTCCTGGCCGGAGGTTTTTTTGTAATTGGGTTTCTTAATTATGGTAATGAAATGTATATCGCCCCTTCCTGCCTTATATTTTATGGACTGGCCTTATTAAATGGCAGCAAATATACCCTTACTGATATCCGTTATTTAGGCTACCTCGAAATAACGCTTGGATGTATTTGCATATTTTTCCCGGGCACGGGACTCTATTTCTGGGCTGCGGGCTTTGGTGTATTACACATACTATACGGCATCATCATGTGGAATAAATATGACAGGAAAAAAGTACAATAATTGGAAATGGCTAATTTGATAGAGCAGTTGAATAAAGTATTCGATAGTCGCGTCCGCATTGGCATTATGAGCGCACTCATGGTCAATGAGAGTATTAATTTCAATGATCTGAAAGCATTGATGAGCGTTACTGACGGTAATCTTGCATCACATCTTAAAACACTCGAAGAGAATAACTACATACGCATACAGAAAGGCTTTATTGGCCGTAAAACAAATACTACGTATAGTATTACGAAAACGGGCGAAAAGGCTTTCCGTACACATCTGGATACACTCGAAAAACTCATAAAAAAGCATAATTAATTTTTTTTCTCTAAACACTTTGCATCACAAAGCACTTTTAAAATAAAAAAATGAACCAGCACGATCAATCCACTAATTTTTGGGACAAAAACAAAGCCTTGATAAAAGGCGTGTTTATCGGATTTCTTACTCTTGTTATGCTTATACCGCAAGTGTTTATTTCCGGTCTTGTATCTGAGCGGCGCGAAAGACGCGAAGAGGTAATAAAAGAGATCTCAGGCAAATGGGCTTCCGCGCAGACAATAAAAGGCCCATTACTCATGGTACCCTATATAGAAAAAGTGACCACAAATGGAAAGGCGGCTATTATACGCAAAACCATTTATCTGCCTGCAGAAGAATTAAAAATAGATGCGGATATACAACCCGAAAAAAGGCACAGAAGCCTTTTTGATGTTACGCTTTACAATGCCTCCATTAATATGCAGGGTAAATTTGCTTCAGTGCCTCTGGCGCTAATGCAGGTACCTTATGGTCATGTATTATGGAATGAGGTTAAATTAATAATGGGAATTGACGACCTCAAGGGGCTGGGTGATGAAATCAAAACTGTTTGGAATGGAACGAAGAGGTCAGTATCTCAGGCTTTTGCTGATAGTGGGTTTAAAAATGCGATAACTATACCGATAACTATAGATAGCGCACATGATGGCGTTTTTTCAATTGCATTACATCTAAAAGGTTCCGGACTTCTATATTTCACTCCTTCAGGCAAAACAACTGAAGTAACGTTGCACGCCCCATGGAAAGACCCTGCTTTTGGTGGTGCGTATTTACCCTCAAACACACCTTTGGTTAACGATAAAGGGTTTACTGCACATTGGAAGATATTGCCGTTCGCACACACATGCGCTGCATATTGGGAAAATACAACAGCACCTTTCTACCATACCGATTTTGGAGTAACACTATTGCAGCCTGCTGATGGATATGCAAAAACAGAACGTGCGGTCAAATATGCACTGTTATTTATTTCCTTAACGTTCGTGGTCTTTTTCTTTCTTGAAATTTTGCAGAAAAAGGAAATACATCCGCTACAATACATACCTGTTGGTTTTGCGCTATGTATATTTTATACGCTTTTATTGTCTATATCAGAATATCTCGGGTTCAACATTGCATACGTCATTGCGGCTGTAGCTATTGTATCTCTTATTGGTTTGTATGTTATGCGGCTATTCACTAGTACAAAGACTGGAATAAGTTTTGCTTCTGCTCTTGCGGCACTATATACTTACATCTTTATACTTATCCAATTACAGGATTATGCCCTATTGTTCGGCAGCATTGGGTTGTTCGTGATTATTGCCATACTCATGTACTACTCAGGAAAAATAAACTGGTATCACACTAAAATTAACAGTCATGAAAAAAGTATTGATTAATTCTATGATTATCTGGCTGCCATTGTCTGCCGCCATCACGCTTTCATTCGCCGTGCTGTATCTCACATTACAGCAAAACATAAGGATGGCAGCTAATGACCTCCCTTATCATGAAGCGTTGGATGTCCGTAATTCCTTGGTTAAAGGCGGAACTCCACAGCAGGTGATTGCCCCATATAAGCAACTTAATCTTTCTTCAAGTCATAGTGCATTTGTAATTATTGCCGACCAGCAGGGCACAGTTGCCAGTTCAGCAACTCTTTCTGGGCACGCACCGCTGATACCTTCTGACGCGTTACAAAATGCTGGCGAAAATGGAATAAACTCAATTACCTGGCAGCCGGCTAATGGCATTCGCAATGCTATTGTAATACTTCCATATGCCACCGCTGGGGGTAGAGGATATGTTATAGCCGGCCAGTCGCTGATAGAAGGCGAGAAAAGGATGACCATATTGTCCACAATAATATTTACCGGGCTGGTATTGATTTCCATTGTTAGCTTGGTCATCACTATCCTTTTTCAATATTGTAAGATCATACGAGTTGTATAATGATACAGGAATGCTTTTTGCTGCTATACGCATATGGCAACTATCTGGACAATCGGGCACTCTACACGTACTATCGAAGAGTTCATTGCAATGCTGCATTCTTTTAATATTAAGATATTGGCAGATATACGCAGTCTGCCGGGTTCTAAACGATATCCTCAGTTCAATCAGCAGGCGCTTGATGTTGCATTGGCTCAGGCAGGCATACTCTATATCCATATGCCTGCGCTGGGCGGCAGGCGCAAAGCACGACCCGATTCTGCCAATACGGCCTGGCGCAGCAGATCTTTCATGGGGTACGCAGACTATATGGAAACAAAAGATTTTAAACTTGCCATCATTCAGTTACAGAATATAGCACATACAGAAAACGTTGCGTATATGTGCTCCGAAGCAGTATGGTGGCGCTGCCACCGCTCCTTGGTATCAGATTATCTCAAGGTTCAGGGCTGGCAGGTAATGCACATTATGGATATAGGCAAGGCAACAGAACATCCTTACACTGCTCCGGCACGCGTACAGCAGGGAAATTTATTTTATGATAACAATTCTTCATAAAACCTTTTTAACACTTACATATCCCCCAAAAGCGCACTCATTTTACTATATTTGCCCTCTTCACAAGCTATAGGCATTTCATGCGCAGCATTTTCATAAAGGAAATAAATTCTTTTTTTAGTTCTATTGTCGGCTATGTGGCAGTGCTGGTATTTCTGGCTGCCTGTGGGTTGTTTTTGTGGGTACTCCCTGCATACAGTATTCTCGACTATGGCTATGCCACCCTCGATAAGTTTTTTGATATAGCTCCCATGCTGCTGCTCCTGCTCATACCGGCAGTTACTATGCGCTCTTTTGCCGATGAGTTCCGTGCGGGCACTATAGAATGGCTTTCTACTAAGCCGCTTACCAATCTGGACATAATACTGGGCAAATACTTTGCCTGCCTGGCATTGGTAGTGTTCGCATTATTACCTTCATTGGTATATGTATATACTATCAGCAATCTTTCTGCTGTGGCAAACGGGCTCGATTCAGGCGGTATTATCGGCTCCTATATTGGTCTCCTGTTCCTTGCTGCTACATTCACAGCAGTAGGCATTTTCTGCTCTTCGCTTACAGGCAACCAGATAGTAGGCTTTCTTGCTTCACTGGCTGGCTGCTATGTGCTGTACATTGGGTTCGAGGCAATTAGTGCCATCCCAACATTTGCTAATGGCCCCGATTACTATTTGAGCATGATAGGCATGTCGTTCCATTATAATTCAATTAGCCGTGGCGTGGTCGATACCCGCGATGTGATCTATTTTTTATCCGTTATTACATTATTCATTACCCTTACCCGTTTCTCACTTAATAGCCGTACCTGGGATACTGCCCGGTAATCGTTCTATATATGGCAACCACTACAGCTACAAAAAGAAAGCAACAGCAGCGGCAGGCTACCATACAGTTGGTATTCATAGCCGGCATCATTGTGTTGTTGAATATACTCGCTTCCTTATTCCATTACGGTTTCGACCTTACTAAAGAAAAGCGTTTCAGCCTGTCACCGGCTACCAAAAACATGCTTCGTAACCTGAAGGATGTTGCGGTGATAGATGTTTATCTGAAGGGCGATTTTCCCGCAGGCTTTCAGCATCTTTCCGATGCCACAAAAGAATGTCTTCAGTCCTTCCGCGAATATGGTGGCAGCCATATAATATTCCGTTTCACAGACCCCATCAAGGGCAAAAGCCAGGAGGAAAAGATGCAGGTCTATCAAGACTTTGCAAAGCGGGGCATCAATCCGGTAAACCTGCGCCAGCAAAGCAGGGATGCAGGCTATTCTGAAAAAGTGATCTTCCCCGATGCGGTGGTTCATTACAATGGCAGGGAGCTGCCTGTAAACCTGCTCGATAATCACACGGGCTTATCGAATGGCCAGGTTTTCAGCCATTCGCAGTCGGTGATGGAGTATAAGTTTGCCAATGCCATTCATAAGCTTTCGCTGCCCGATCTGCCGCATATTGCTTACGTAATGGGTAATGGCGAGTCGTTAGGCCTTAATACTATCGACGCCCTTACCACCCTGCAGAATACTTACCACCTCGATACCATCGACCTGGCACATATACGGCAGATACCGATCGCATACGATGCCATCATTTTCAATAAGCCCACTACGCCATTCTCCGATCCTCAGAAGTTTGCCATAGACCAGTATGTAATGCACGGTGGCCATATCCTTTGGTTTGTAGATATGATGCATACTCCTATGGATAGCCTGAATCATTCAGAGGCGTTTTTATCTATGGATTATGGGCTTAACCTCGATGATATTCTTTTTAAGTACGGGGTTCGTATCAATGCAGATCTTATAGAAGATATGCATTGTGCGCTGTTGCCGGTTATGGGCCAGCGCGGCATGGAAAAGCGTCCTTGGATCTACTTTCCACTATTTCAACCTACTGGTACGCATCCTATTATTAAGAACATGGATGAGGTTTTCAGCAAGTTCGCCAGCAGTATAGACACTATCGCTAATCGGGATATTAAGAAAACCATCCTGCTTCAGTCATCCCAATACAGCCGTACCGCCAACGCTCCGGTACGTGTCAGTCTGTCTATGATGCAGTACGATCTGCGGCCCGATATGTTTAAGAACCCATACCGCAACGCTGCTGTGTTGCTGGAAGGTAAATTCAGCTCTGTATTTCAGAATAGGCTACCCGTTACCACTATGCACTTTCTTGATAGCATTCATCAGCCCTTCAAGCTTAAATGCGATACTGCCAATAGTATGATCGTCGTATCCGATGGTGACCTGATCTCAAACGATTTCACTTCCAAAGCCGGCCCTATGGAAATGGGCTACTGGCAATATACGGGGGAGTACTTTTCCAATAAAAGCTTTATGCTTAACTGCATGGAGTACCTGACCGATCATTCCGGCCTGCTAGAGGCGCGCTCCAAAGATCTGCGTATCCGCCAGTTGGATGCAGGTCGTGTGGAAGACGAAAAAACAAAGTGGCAGCTGATAAATATAGGCCTGCCTATTGTGCTGGTACTGGTGTTTGCTTCGTGCTATATTTTCTTCAGGAAACGCCGTTACGAAAGATCGGCTTAGGGATGTTGATAAAATAACTTCCACAACAGGACGCAGTTATTTCAACGTTCGTGAGTAACTTTAATACTTCTAATATTCAAACGCCTTTATGCGGAAAACACTTTTGTATCTCGTTATCCTTCTCATTCTGGGCGCGGGTGTGTATTATTTTATTTTTAGCAGCAAAAGTTCTTTCGGCACGGGTGAAACCTCTTTTAATATACAGGATACAGGGGCTATCGGTAAGATTTTCATTGCCAATACTTCAGGCGAATCCGTATTGCTCCGCCGCACAGATAGCGGGTGGACGGTAAATGATAAATACCTGGCCTTGTCCGGCAATGTGCATACTTTGCTCCTTACACTTTACAAGCAGGCCGCAGTAGCGCCTGTGCCACAAAATGCGCACAATAATATTGTCAAGTCAATGGCAGGCAATGGCATTAAGGTGGAGATAGCCGACCGCAGTAACAGGACCATGACTATCTTCTATGTAGGCACCGAAACATCCGATCTTAAAGGCACATACATGATTACCAAAGGCGCCGCTACTGCTTATGTGGTAAAGATGGAAGGGTTTACCGGGTTTCTTACCCCCCGCTATTCACCTTACCTCAAAGACTGGCGCGCCCGCCTCATGATCGATCTGCTGCCCGCCCAGGTAAAAAGTGTCAACGTTACTTATCCGGCCTTTCCGGTTAACTCTTTTACATTAACACAGGACAATGGCAGGGTTGCGGTAAATGCAGACTCTTCCATTATCCGCAGCAATCAGTTCAATGAACGCCGGGCTAAGCTGTACCTCACTTTTTTCAAGTATATCAATTGCGAAGGTTATGTAAACGGGGCCGAGGGGTTGGATAGTATAATAAAGGCAATGCCGGAGAAGTGTATTGTAGACGTGAGGGGGAATAATGGGTTTCGCAGACAGGTGGCAGTTTATTACCTACCCCTCAATCGCCGCAGTAAGAACCGCCTTACAAGCGACCGTTTTGTGGCCGATGATTTTGATCCCGATCGCTTCTATGCCATCATGGATAAAGATACGATGCTCATTCAGCAGCATGTTTTTGAAAAGATGTTCAGGAACGCTTACGAATTTTACCAGCCCGATAATGCAGAGGATGCAAAGCAGAAGCACCCGCTTACTACTTCCGCTCCTTTATATCCAAAGGCAGGGCATTAATAAAATTGTTTACTGTCTTATTCTTTACCTATGCCGCATACACTTCCATCCATTACTACAGCGCTGCTCAGGGAGTGGTGTAATGGACAGTGGCTGGCACAGGCGGAACACGAGGAGACAATAGAATGGCTGGCAATAGATAGCCGTCGTATTGCAGATGAGGTGCATACGCTGTTCATAGCGCTTTCTACATCGCTTCGCGATGGCCATACCTTTATTGCCGATTGTTATAACAAAGGTGTACGGAGTTTTCTTGTTTCAAAACAGGTCGATGTAGCTTCTTTTCCCGGCGCTTCTTTCATACTGGTCAAAGACACGCTTACTGCGGCGCAGCAGATAGCTACACGCTATCGCAAGTTGTTTACTATACCTGTCATTGGCGTTACGGGCAGCAATGGCAAAACGATCGTAAAGGAGTGGCTGTATCAGTTACTCAGTCCTTCATTTACCACTGTTCGCAGTCCTAAAAGCTATAATTCGCAGATAGGTGTCCCCTTATCTGTATGGCTCCTGGAGCCTGAAACACAGCTCGGTATTTTCGAGGCAGGTATTTCACAGCCGGGGGAAATGGATAAGCTGGAGCATATCATCAGGCCTACAATTGGTGTATTCACCAATGCCGGCGAAGCCCATAGCGAAGGCTTTCTCAATATGCGTCAGAAGATAAATGAAAAGCTGTTGCTCTTCCGCAATGCAGAACATCTCGTTTATTGCCGCGATCACCATGAGCTGAATGAATGCGTATCACAGTATGTTAACAATATAAAGCACTACGGTACAGAAGCCAATCTTAAATTATTTACCTGGTCACAAAAGCAGGACGCAGACATGCGTATTACTGCTGTCAATAAAAAAAGTAACCAGACTTTTATAGAGGCTGCATGGCAGCAGCAGGCTATCAGCATCTCCATACCGTTTACAGATAATGCTTCTGTTGAGAATGCCATTCATTGCTGGTGTATCCTCTTGCTTATGGGCATTGCACAGCATGATATTGCACAGCGTATGCACACCCTGCAACCGGTATCCATGCGCCTCGAGCTAAGGCAGGGTATCAATGATTGCACTATTATCAATGATACCTACAACTCAGACCTTACCTCATTCCAGATAGCGCTCGATTACCTGGGGCAGCAAAAGCAGCACCATCATCACACCGTTATCCTGTCTGATATGCAGCAGATAGGTAAGCCGCCTGCGGAGCTGTATGATGAGGTGGCTAACCTCATAGGTCATCGCAGCATCTATCGCTTCATCGGCATAGGGCCTGCTTTGTACAAGAATAAAAGCGCTTTTCGAAAGCACAAAAAGTTGCGCAGTATCTTTTTTAAAACTACCGATGAATTTCTCAAGAATATCCACCTGCTTACATTTACAAATGAGGCAGTATTGCTAAAAGGCGCACGTGCCTTTGCCTTCGAGAAGATCAGCTTATTGTTGGAGCAGAAAATTCACCAGACCGTACTATCTATTAATCTGTCTTCGCTCACACATAATCTCAACGTCTTTCGGGCGCACCTGCTGCCCGGGGTTCGTACTATGGCTATGGTCAAGGCATTTGCCTACGGCAGTGGCACATACGAGATTGCGTCAGTATTGCAGTTCTCTGGTATAGACTACCTCAGTGTTGCCTATACAGATGAAGGTATCATGCTGCGCAAGGCGGGTGTCACATTACCTATCATGGTCATGAGCCCCGAGGCTATTGCTTTTGATAGGATGATAGCATGGAAGCTCGAGCCCGAGATATACAATTTCCGCTCCCTTCAGGCATTTACAGATATGGCGCATACGCTTGGCGTGCTTGCTTACCCTATACATATCAAACTCGATACGGGCATGCACCGCCTTGGCTTTATGCCTGGTGAAATGGACGATCTTACCGCACAAATTGCGGATAATCCCCATGTGCACATAGCTTCCATATTCAGTCACCTGGCCGCAAGTGATGATAGCGCACAGGATGAATTTACATTGCAGCAGGCAGCCCTGTTAGAGCAAATGGCCGCCACACTCACCAAAGCCCTTACTTACAAGCCGCTGCTGCATATAGCCAACTCTGCTGCAATAGTACGCCATCCACGCTTACAGATGGATATGGTGCGGCTCGGCCTAGGCCTTTATGGTATAGATGGTACAGGTATCCTCCACGACCAGCTACGGCAGATCGGCACACTCAAAACTACCATAGCGCAGGTAAAGGATATACCCGCAGGCGATACCATCGGGTACAATCGTAGTGCGGTCGCTACCACGCCTATGCGTATAGCAGTCATTTCTATCGGCTATGCCGATGGTTATCCCCGCAGCATGGGCAATGGCAATGCATATGTATTGGTGCAGGGCAGGCAGGCGCCCACAGTCGGCATCATCTGTATGGATATGTGCATGATAGATATAACCCACATCCCCGAAGCAAAAGAGGGCGACGATGTAATAATCTTCAGTCCCGCCCTGCCGGTTACGCTCCTCGCCACCTGGTCACAGACCATCCCCTACGAGATCATGACAGGCATATCCCAGCGTGTAAAGCGGGTATATGTAAATGAAGAATAATAAACTTAAATTATTACAGTAAGGGAAACCCGAACTAAAGTGGGTTAATAAATCAATACCATGAGAACACTCAATCCCCTTTTGGCAATATGTCTCCTAATTTCATGCGGTAGCTCACACATCAAAAAAGATAAAAAAGAATCTCTTTTAGGAAAATGGATTCTCACAACAGACCAAGTTAATTATCCAGAAATTTCATTTACAGGCTCAAGTGCGATCTTTAGAAGCAAAGGAGATACGGTATATATTTTTGAATACCATTTAAAAGACAATACTATTACCTTAATAGATTTCCACCAAACTCAATTTAACGCTCGAATCGTAAAGTTGACAACTGATAGCCTTATATTTTCCAGGTTAGTAAACAACAAATCTATCCAGCGGTATTATCGTGGAAAATAACTATAAAGTATTTGGTCTTATAGCTGCTATTTTCAATAAGACGCGACGTTCTCTGTAAACTAAAAAATGGCATAACAGTCTTGAATTAACTTCAACGACCATCCTATTTGATAAATTGATAAGATAAAATCAGCAGAAGAAATTGCACCTTAAATTGGTATGCTTTGCGACAACTAATATTTATGATACAGCACTTTTCTGTAGTACCATACTTTTTTCTTTTGTTGTATCTCCTCCCTGGCATTACCTTGCACGGCAATGATTATCATTATATCGGGTAATATAAACAATATCAAAAACCACATTCAATCAGGGCACATCAACGCTCAGTATTTGTTCAACCAGCAGAGATAGCTCAAAACATTTTTATCGCGGATGTAACATTTTAACCAAACAACCATACATCATCAATAAAACACCATGGGAAGTAAATGCGACATTATGGGACAATTTAAAAAAACATCATAATACATCCCGGCAACGGTTTTCACCTATTTAATCAGCAAAATGTCCCAAAACATTTTTATCCCGGATGTAACATTTTAACCAAAAAACCATACATCATCAATAAAACACCACGGGAAGTAATGCGACATTATGGAACAATTTAAAAAAAAGAAATAAGGCTGGTAGCCACAGCTTCCAGCCTTATCACTCTAAACCAATGTCACTAGAAAAAACTAATAAAAACAAAAAACAAATGCAAAATCACAATTCATAAATTAAAAATCGGTACCAATAGCAAAGTACCATTGTGGCTTCGTTTTGCCTTCCAGGTTCCATGCCGCATCCGCTCTTATAAAATAGCCCAGCAGCATGCTACGCAACCCTAATCCATAACCTACTGCCACGCCGGTGGAATATGGTACAGCTATATTTAGCGTCACATTCCCTTGCGGCGATATTGGCGATGGAAACTGGTAATTGTTGTTGTTATTATCTTGCGTAGGCAACAACCCGTTCCAGGCCGATCCTGCATCCACAAATGCTATTGCCTGTAGGTTCTTTAGTATAGACGATTGTATCGGCCTGTGAAGGAAAGTGGTAAATATAGGCAGTCGTAGTTCGGTATTCACGAGTGCATAGGTATTCCCATTCCGGCTGTTCTGGTCATACCCCCGCAGGTTGGTAGCAATAGCCTGGTAGCCATACGGGCCGCCATTGGCAGGCACATAGTCATCATAACGTGGGCTTATCCAGTTATCAACTCCGCCCAGGTAAAAGATCACTTTGTTATTGCCCTCCGAGTGTTCGGCGGCTATACGGGTAGCCCATATAAAGTTGCGGTATATTTTATGGTAATAACGGAAATCGGTACCCAGGTTGTAGCAGCTTCTATTGCCATTCGTAAGGCCGTAAAGTACCTCTCCGTAAAACTTGTATCGGAAACCATAGCGTATGTTCAGCGCTGTAGTTTTTGTATTATCGTATACAAATTCCAGCCTGTTCATAGAGGTATATTGTACATTATGCGGTATATCATACAGGCTCAGTGTATCTGCTGCCTTCAGGTACGATGCATCCTGCCTTAATGCTGTATGGAATCTTACACTGCGTACCCTGTCCAGCGGATAAGTAAAGTTGGCTTGCACCATATTGGTTATAGACCGTTGCAGCTCTGCCTGCTGTGCTACCGGTTGGCCGGTATTATCAATGGCTGTTACCAGTTGGTTGTTGTAGGTTTCGCTGTGCAGGAACAATAGGCCCCAGTCTATCCGGCGCTCAAAATTCTCGTATTGTAAAAAGTAGGTGAGCCCCGATAAGCTGATAGGTAGCTGAAAGCCGCCGGTAAACCGGTGGTTCTCCATCATATCATTCAGGCTTACAGTTATAAGGCCACTGAGGGGGGGATTGGTGAAGGTACCCCCGTTATTAGGATAAGACTGGTATTGGTTAAAAAGGATGCTGTTATCGAGGCGCACGGTAAAGAAGTCAGGCCTGAAGCTAAGCCTGTAAGGGGATGCCTTCATCTTCAGGTAGCTGCTGTCTGTTATCTCCATTAGTACCGAGCTGTCTTCCGCCGTAGCATTTACTACTGCGGGATTGATACGGGCCCTTGTATCTGTGGCCTGTTGCGAAGAACCTGTTGAAGATAGTATGGGCTTAACTGTATCCATGCTATTTGAGAACTCATTCTGGAAGGTATTCCCGCTTTTCACCATTGGCTGTCCGCTGCGCGAAGCAGGTTTTGCATCATCAGCCTGCTGTGTGTCATCAGTGGTGCTAGAGCGCCTGTGTCGCCTGCGGCTATGCATGCCTTGCATCATCTGGTTGTTATCTGTTGTATCGCCGCGTGATGTAAAAAGGGTGGTTGGCTGCAATACTTTGGCTTTTACATTCACACCGGGGAATTCAAGAGGGCGGAAATAAACTTTGTAATGCGCTCCATCCTGTACTACATCTGCTACTTCATTGCTGGCGGGGTTATATTGGTGGCTTAGTATGTTTTCAGAGTAGTTGGTAACCGGTAATGAATAGGCTGAATCCCTGTTGTGCATTCCTCTTGCAAACTCGATCACGTATTTGTTCCATATGCCATTAGCATCATACAGGTAAGCAAAGTTTTCGCTGCCGTACTGTATAGGTTGTATTATATGGCCGGTCTTCACATCAGTGCATTGCAGCAGTTGGGTACTTTTCGTTTTGGTGTCATAAAAGAAGACGTTCATTGGCCCCGTAGGCAGTTCATTCACCCCTTGCGGTACATTCATATTAGCCGCTGGCCTGTTAGACAGGAACAGTATACCCCTTCGTGTACCACCGCTGATAAATGTAGGCTGCACATCGTCCCATATATCATCTGTTATGTTGGTCATCCGTGACCCCTTCAGGGCAAACTGGTACAGATCTGTACGGCTCTTTCTTATAGCAGAGAATACCATGAAGGCATCATCTTCCATAAACGTCATTCCCAGTACCCTGTCAAAGCGGTTAGGCGGTATCACATACTCTTCTATTCTCGCCTTAAACGAGTTATAAATACGCAGGCGTGTTTGCTGCCCGCGTTTAAAGAGCATACCCAGCTTATAGCCGTTATTAGACCATGCCAGCATTGGGTAGTCAGGGTCTGCCACATCATTATAGTCTTTGCGGCCCTCATCCAGTATCTGGGCTGTAGATTGATCTTCTCCTGCCCGCTGCAGGTACACTTTATATTCGCCGTCTTTTACCGTTACATAAGCCACATCACCACCTCTCGGCGATACTCGTATGTTCCTGACAAGCGTATTATCCTTTGGTACTTTTATCTCTGTCAGCCTTTTAGTACTATCAGGTGCTTCTGCTTTTGTTGCATCAGCGGCATATACAGCTTTATAGAACGCTATGCAGGAGTCATAGGTCTTGGTGATCTTCATACCAAGTGCTGCTTTTGTACCCTGGTTCAGGTTACTTTTTTCCTGCATGGAAGATAACAGCGTTCTTATTTTGCCATTGCCATAGCGCCTGGCTATATACTCCCAGAAAGCCTTCCCCGCCAGCTCAGGATATTCTTCTGACAATGTATTGAATCCCGTTTTCGGCCTGGCGCTGAGTAAGTTCTTCCAGTCCGAGTTTGCTTTAGTATCCCATCCATCTACCAGGTAAGCTATAAAGCCCGATGCCACCCATGGCGGAAGATTCAGAAGGAAGGCATTCTTAACCATCTGCCGCAGGTTCTCTCCGAATATCATACGTTCCAGCACTACCTGGGCCATTCCTGCACGTACCTGTCTTTTCAGATCCACGTGCTGGCCGGTGAAGTAAACTACCAGTTTGTCCCCAACCAGATCCACACTGCCACTATATTCGGCATCCTGTATCTGGCCATCGTATTGCAGGCCTATATTTGTTTGCCTGTATTCATCAAAGTTGTTGTAGAGAATAATATTGAATCTTCTCGGGAATTGCCCGCCCATTTTTCTTTCTATGGTGCTTATATCCTTTTCAGCTTCCTCTGCCACATACCTTGCCAGGTCCCTGCCGGCAGCATCATAATGGTACACGCGGAAGTGTTTTGTATCAAAATACTTCCATTGGAATTTCCTGTTCTGTAAACGGTTCTGTCCAAATGTTTCCAGGTAGGTTTGTGCTGATACGGAATTGGTAAAGCAGGCTATTGCCAATAGCAGCATGCAATATAGAAGGGTTTTATATCTCGGCATGACTTTCATATAGATTACAATTTACAGGCTTTTTCCCGCAATTACATTCTTCCCCGCCTGTTTTACAAATACGTTTTATGTTTGCATTCTAAATTAATAAAAAATCTGCATCACCCATGTTATTTATACAGCCATTCGTTTTCAACCCATTCCAGGAAAACACCTATTTGCTTACAAACGAACATAAAGAATGCTGGATAATAGACCCGGGTATGTATAATGCCCAGGAGTCATCGCAGTTTCTTGATTTCATTACCACCAATCAATTAAAGCCACAGGCCATTATTAATACGCATACCCATATCGATCATATTTTTGGGGTGCAGGGGCTTATTGACAAGTATAATATCCCATTTGGCATACATCAGCTAGATACGCCTGTATTAAATAATGCAGCTGGGGCGGCTATGATGTTCGGCTTTGATCTTAAGAAAGCACCCGCGCCTTCCTTTTTTATTAAAGAGAATGAGCCTTTATTGCTTGGCGAAGATATTCTTGAAGTACGCTTTGTACCTGGTCATTCACCTGGTAGTATAGCCTTTTATAATGCCGCGGGGCGTTGGGCAATAAGTGGAGATGTCATATTCCAGCAAAGCATAGGCCGTACAGATCTGCCGGGGGGTAGTTTCGATACGCTTATCAATAGCATCCGTACGCAATTATTTACTTTGCCCGATGAGACTACAATACATTCCGGCCATGGGGCCGCCACCACAATTGGGGTGGAGAAACGAAGTAACCCTTTCCTCACCCAATAACATCAGGGACGATAAACCTCCAGCTTGCCATCTTTTAAAATGGGCAGTACGGGGTGCAGGTCGGGTAGAGTACAGTATTCCATATCACTTTCAAGGCCATACGCGGCGAGGCGGATGTAATGGGTACTATCCTTCAGGAATTCAATAAAGTCTTTTCCCCCTGACTGATCATAGAGGTACTTTGCGGCGCGCGAGCTATCACAGTTAATATCAAAATGCTCTTTTACGCAATCGACTACCGCACCTGCAAAAAGCGTATCCTCCAGGTTAAAGCGGTCCTTCCACGATGCACAGGCAAGCAATACATTTTTCTTTTGCGCTACGAGGTATTCACAAACCGCCGTCAGGTTCAGGAAAGAGCCTGTAACTATTGCATACTCCCCTTCTATCATATGCAGTAGCCTTGTCCCATTGGTAGTGGTAAGTACCAGGGTCTTATCTTCTACAAAACTGCGGGGATACTCACTGGGGGAGTTACCATGCTGTAAACCCTCCGCTATTTTACCATCCCGTTCGCCGGCGGTAATGCTGTTAGGTATACTTTGCCCTATCTCAATGCATTCCTGCACCGTGGATACCGGTATTACACTTTTAGCCCCATTGTGCAATGCAGCAGCTATTGTAGATGTAGCCCTGAAAACATCTATGATTACTACTATAGCATCATTCGTATCATACAAGTCAAGCATAACCGGCGAAAGGCATACTTCTAGTCTTGGCAGTCCATCATTCAACATGAAAAATCGTTAATACAGTGTAAGATAATTCAGGAAAGGATAATTCTATACAATGGTCATAATAAAAACGCCCCCTGTATCAGGAGGCGTTCTATATAAGTTATAGTGGTATTAATATACCCACATATCGTGTTCTTTGTTAAATATTTTCTCAGAAGCTTGCTGACCCTGATATAACGATTCCATGTTACTGAAACCAGCCTGGTTATAGGTCTCATCAAATGGGTTGCTTACCTTAATGATCTTGCTGGAGAACTGGCGTGTTTCAAAGAAATCATCCCAGGTCATACGGGCCACATCATTTTCAGCATTGAATACTTCATACTGTGCAAGTGTTTCACGCACTTCAGGATAGTATACCCAGAACATAGCCTGTGATGCACGGAAGCTACCATCTTCATTGTATTTATCCAGCAATGGAGCAATAGCTATGATACGTACTACCATTTTACCAAGGTTACGGTCAAATATCCAGTCTTCCTTGATCCTGTATTTAGTAACAGCATCCGGGTTGAATTCACGACGGGTAATGATCGTCTTCATCTGGCCGGTATTAGGATCTTCAACCTGTGTAGTATCGGGTTTGCCTATCAGCATATCCAGTATCTGATCTTTGGTAAGTGCTGAAGTAAAGCGGTCATCCAGGTTAGAATAAGCTTTCACTTTGCCCTTCTTTATGGCATCGATCATTATTTCTATAAAGTAACCACCGCCTGTGTTTTCATCACCGGGGTAACGGAAACCCATATTTTGCTTCTCACGTGTATCAATTTCTCTCCACACCCTTTTTTTCCAAAGGATATCCACTTCCCTTATTGGCTGCCATCCTAGGGCAGTGCTAACGTGCGGAATACGGTCATACACGCCGTCTTTTACCAATGAGGGCTGCCAGTCAGCCTTTACCATACCACCATTAGGGTTGGAAATTGACTGGTCTGCGATATTCGGATTACCCTGTGCGAATGCTGCATTTACTGTAAAAAGTAATGCTACAGAAGCTGCTATTTTGTATGATCTTAGGACATTCATAATCAATCCTTCTTGATTTGCAGTATTAAAAGTAATTATTTTCAACCAATTATAATAATGTCAACGCTATTGCATCCAGATGACGGGTTTTACCATCAGGGCCACGGGCAGTTATTTCTTCTATAAACACCTTATCGCCCGGTTTAGCTCTTCTCAAAGCTTCCTGTATTTCCCTGCTTGTATCAAAGCGTGCACCTGTTATGTTATACGGCCCTATTAGGTCAGCATGCTTTGGCAGCATACTGAAGGAGAAGGAAGTAACCACAAAACGTGCGTCGAAATCAAAATTCTTAAGAGCGGCAATAACACCTGCCTGCACTTTAAAGATATTAGCCTGCAGACCGCCACTGGTCTTTCCTGCAATCTGTGCCACAGGATCAGGAATAAATTTCACCCTCACCTTTACAGCACCCACAGGTTTAGCCCCACCACCGGCAGATTTATCTTTAGCCATGATGCTGGCATTTATCTCGCCTGGCTGGGTAACCATTATAATAAATTGTCCTTTTGCAGGACCTGGTGTAATAGTAGCGCCAGGTACATTCAGTACCACATCTTCCAGCGAGTAACCAGCTGCTGATATAGTAACCGGGTTAGGAACACCAATGTAGAATACGTTCATCTTATCGAACTGCATAGAGGCACCTGTTGTACCCACCATGTACTGGAATTCGAATGGCTTTGTTTCGGTACGGGTAGCTGTTTGCAATGTAACTGTACCACGTACAGTCTTCAATCCAACACCATGTGCCTGAGTTTCCCAGTAGGCAACACCCTTCTCAGTCTTCGTAACATGGCCTTCAGAAGCCGATATCTTAGGATCGAGGCTGGCGTTATATGCCGCCATCAATATAGTACCTTCTATTTTCTGGCCTTCGAGTGCATAGGTAGTTTTAGGTACCGCTACTGCCTGCAATTCGTCAAATTTCAGCTCGGTCTGATGTGATTCGCTAAACAGTTGAGCCACTATCTGTGCTTCACTATTACGCACATCATTCTGGAATTTAGAGAACAATGTAACGGCAGCGATGGTAGGCATGTTATGGAAGAATCCCACCTTCCAGTCTGCAGTTGGATTGTTGTCAGACTTTTTAGGTTCTTCTACCTTTATCGGCAACTGGTTAGCAATTGCGTTCCTATCCTGTTCGCTCAGCATACCTAGCAGGCGAGAGCGCAGATCCTGGATTCTTGATTTTATCGTGTCGCCGCCTTTTCTTTCAACAAGTAATAGTGTTGTGGCATCAATATTATCCTCACGTTTTATATTGCCTTCCTCATCTTTACCGCCCGACCAATCGATTATCCTACCCTTCCACACTTCCAGGAAATTATACATCGAATCTGATGCAGCTTTTACCATATCAGCCTTTTGCTTGAAAGGTAAAACTTTCTCGCGCTGGCCTGGCTGGTTAAGATTGGCCTCAATTTGCTTATATAGATCAGTATTCTTATCCTCGATAGAAGAGTTTGATTTGCTGATACTCTGATTGATCACTTTGAACGCATGCAAAATTTCATTTGACACGTTGAGGGCGAGCAGGGCGGTCAACACCAGGTACATGAGGTTGATCATTAGCTGCCGCGGCTCTTTGGGCATTGACATATGCTGCTATAAGTTTATTTGGTTATAATAATGTTGACTACTTAGCTAAATACGCTAATTCTTAATATTAACGTCCCTGCATAGCAGACAGCATATTTCCATATATCTGGTTCAGCGTGCCAAGGTTTTTCGCCAGCTGACCTATCTGGTCTTTGGCAGCCTTAGCATCTTCTGCACTCGATGCCATTGCATCTGATGCATTTACAAGATTGCTATAGAATTTATTCATTGCTTTCAGATGGTTATTTGCATCAGAAAGTTCTACTTCGTATATCTGGTTCAGTGTACCAAGATTCTTTGACAGGACAACAACCTGTTCGTGGAATTTAGTGGTATCAGCAGCAGCATTGTTAAATGAAGCCATTGTCTGGGTAGCACCTACAAATGTAGTTTTCATCTGGCCCAGTGCATCAGCTGCCTCGCGGGCGCTCTGTGAATATTGGGCGGTAGCCGAAGTAACATCAGACATATCTTTTATCTGGTCTACCGTATGGCCAAAGCGCTGGAAATTCTCGTTCAGCTTGCGGAGATTGGCAGGAGTTATCTGCGCTTCTTCCAGCATCTGATCCAGTGATTTTGTGGAAAATCCCTTTGGTCCTGCTTCCAGCTTTACACCTTTACGGTAAGCCTCTACATAGGGGTTCTCGTCTATATTAGGATAGTAACGTTCCCAATAGTAATCTTTATGCGGTGGTAAAACGCCAAGCATAGCAAAGATGAACGCCTCGGTAAGCATACCAGCCGTAAGCATTACACCGGCACCGTTCCAGTGCTGTATTTTGAAGAGCGCACCCAACAATACTACCGATGCACCAATACCAATGATGAAGTTCTTTAGATACTTACCCTGCTTGGTTTCGAAAAATAACGCAAAAGAATTCATATTTTATATCTATTTTCTTAAGGGTTGAAAAAATATTGCTTAATTAAAAATTAACGCTGCTTGCGACCGTTTGTCAATGATAACGCTATTTGCTGATATGCACAACGGAAACCGATGTATGCTTTTGCAGTATCTGCATATTCATAATCGCGTGTACTTACCTGCAGATAGTACGCTACATCGCGCCAGCTGCCACCACGTACCACTTTACGCTTCATCCACTGTGGGTCATTAGCTTTCATCTTGTATTCTACCTCAGGGTTCATATCTGCAACTACCTGGTAAGTGGTTCCGAAATAAGAAGAGCTAGTCCACTCAGATACGTTACCAGACATGTTACGAAGACCGTAATCGTTCGGGAAATATTTATTTACAGGCACTGTATACAATCCACCATCTGCTGCGTAGTTACCGCGCAATGGCTTGAAGTTAGCAAGGTAACAACCTTTTTTGTTAACAATGTAAGGACCACCCCATGGGTAAGGAGCTTCGTTGCGTCCGCCGCGTGCTGCCCATTCCCACTGCATTTCGTTAGGCAGCATAAATTTACCTTCAAAGAACTGCTTTGTCTTGTCACGTTCTGATTTCCAGGTGCGTGTGCGCCAATCGCAAAATGCGTTACATTGATTCCAGTTAACGCCCACTACAGGGTAATTGTTAAATGAAGGAAACCAGTTGTATTGCAGTGCAATAGGTTCGTTATAAGAGTAAGCGAACTGGCGTATCCAAACTGTAGTATCCGGGTAAACAGGAACATCGTACTTGCCGATGTAGCTGCTGCGCGCACCACCGTTCCTCACGTTAGTTTCGTAATCGTATGTTTCGTAATGATAAACCAGCTTGCTGTTATCAAATTCTTTTTTACCCCAGCCAGACTGTTCTGCTGGAATATAAAATGAAGCCAGTTGATCTTGCAGGTCAGCATCTTTCCAATTAATGCGTTTTCTGAAGTCAAGACGTGGTGTGCCGTCTGCGTTATCAATCTGGTCGCCTAACTGCTGATGTGCCATAGAGTCACGAACGTAGTTTGTGAACTGGCGGTACTCGGCATTGGAGATCTCTGTTTCGTCCATCCAAAAGCCTGTCATCTGTGCAGAGCGGATCTGGGCATCGTTTCTACCGCGTATATCTTCATCGCTTGCTCCCATCTTCAATACTCCAGAAGGAACGTAAACCATGCCGAGCGGTACCGGCGCCTTGTAGTTGAGAACTGTCGGATCTCCTACCAATTGGCCTCCAGAACCCGATTTTCCGCAGCTGGCAGTAAGTGCGAGCAAAGCCAAAGCCGAGATCTTCAGGGAAAGTTTTTTCATACTACTGTTGGTTATTGTTTTTTTTGCGATTAGGCAAATAAAGTAAAATTTTTGGTTTTGAAGTCATTACAACAATAAAACCGATGCACAATATTTAAAGTTTTTTTTAAAAATGCAAGCGTTCTAAAAAAAAATGTTAAGTTTTTTTTAAAAGAATATTTGCTGGCAACACTGGTAAAAGTACTATATATCTTCATTGGGTTAATAGCTGCAATGCTTCTCTGGCATTGCTTACAGGCGATAGGCAAGCCTGCTGGGTACATACAAATATATAGTTTTCGCCCTTAAAAAGTCTATCTTCCAGGATAGGAATGTCAGATATTTCTTTTTCAGAAGTGACAATATAGCAATTTGGAAGAAAATGGGCCGAAAGTTCCAAACCCATATTTATCGCATTATTGCCCGTGCACACGATCGTTTTTAAGCCTTTTGCATACCGCTGCATGATAAGTGCCCAATAGCTGAATGATGAGGTGTAACGGGTAGCAGTATTATTCATTTGCTGCAGCATGTAATATCCCTGTTCCGTCCACTTGTTATTCTCAAGGCACATGCCTGCTATCAGCAGGTTGTGCGCCATTACAGCATTGGCAGATGGCGTAGCGCCATCATACATATCCACCTTTCGTACGGGTATCTCCTGTTGCGCAGAAGAAGTATAATAAAAGAAGCTACCGTCTTCGTGTACAAACCGTTGCATCACTACATCTATCCACTTTTCAGCCTCTTTTATCAAAAATACATCGCCACTCCCTGTTGCCAGTTGCAGCAGCGCCTGTATAAGGTAGGCATAATCATCCAGATGGGCATCAATGCGTGCTGTTCCATTCTTCCATGTGTGCATCAGTTCACCCTCTTTTATAAAACACTGCAGCATCCAGTGCATATGCTCTTCTGCCATAAGCTGGTATTCTTTGCTTTGCAAAGTTTTCGCCGCTTGCGCCAGTGCTAGGTTCATCAGCGCATTCCATGATAAAAGACTCTTATCATCTGTTTGCGGACGTATGCGTTGTCCCCGAATTTCCAACAGGCGTTTTTTTATTGTTTCTATATGCGCAATTATTTCCTCTTCCCTTCGTCCGGTATCTTTTGCGATAGTGGCTACAGGCACTGCCACATGAAGGATGTTGGTATGCTCCCAATTGCCCTCCCGGGTTATTCCAAAGTACATTTCCGCTATAGGGTCGCCGCCATTTGTTGCCTCCTGCCATTCAGCCCATGTCCAGGTATAAAATTTCCCCTCTACGCCTTCACTATCTGCATCCAGCGCACTGTAAAAACCACCGCTATTGTCTTTTAATTCCCGCTCTATAAAAGCGATCGTTTCTACTATCGCTTTTTTGTATTTCTCCATATGCGTCAGGCTATACGCATCGCACATAGAGCGTATCAGCAGCGCATTATCATAAAGCATTTTTTCAAAGTGCGGGGCAAGCCATTTTTCATCGGTCGAGTAGCGTGCAAAACCGCCTCCAAGCTGATCATAGATGCCACCCTCTATCATTGCGTCAAGGCTTAGCAGTGCCTGATCTCGTGCCGGTTTACTACCTGTAAAATGGTAGTGTTCCAGCAGGTAACTGATGGCCATAGTGCCCGGAAATTTAGGGGCCTTCCCAAACCCTCCATACACGGTATCTGCCTGTTGCAAAAGCGCATCAGCCATTGCGCTGCATGCAGCCATATCCCAATCGCTACCCTTTGCATTGATACCGGTCAGCGAAGCTTGCTGCAGGTGGGCAAGCATTTGCTGGGCCTGCAGGGCTACCTCGTCCTGTTGTTCCGTCCATATTTCGTTAATTCGTTGCAATAGCTGCATCCAAGACAGGCGGCCATATGCCGGCCTCGGGGGAAAATAGGTGCCCCCATAAAATGGTGCGCGTTCCGGTGTGGCAAATACATTTAATGGCCAGCCTCCGCTGCCACCAAGCGCCTGCACGGCATCCATGTACATATGGTCTACATCAGGATGCTCCTCCCTGTCTACTTTCACACAAATGAAATGGGCATTCATATAGGCTGCCACCTCCTCATTCTCAAAGCTTTCGTGTTCCATAACATGGCACCAGTGGCAGGCTGCGTAGCCGATACTTATCAGTACAGGTTTATGCTCCTGCGCCGCTCTTGCAAAGGGTTCATCTCCCCATGCATACCAGTCTACAGGGTTATTTGCATGTTGCAGCAGGTAGGGGCTTTGCTCGTGGATCAATCTATTTGCCATATTGCGAAGTTAACGGCAAGTAGAAAAGAATCGGGCACAAAAATCACAGCTCCGTATAGCTGCTATGCATACGCATGTATAACTAATGGCTAAGTAAAAAGGGGATTATTTCCTGCTATCTGCCAGGTATTTTTCCAGTGCAGCCACCATAGAGGGGGTTTCCGGGGCAGGGGCCTTTACATCCAGCCTCAGGCCCGCCAGTTCTATCGCTTTCGATGTGGTAGGCCCGAAAGCGCCTATCAATGTACCGTTCTGCTTGAACTGGGGATTGTGGTCGAATAAGGTTTGTACACTGAAGGGGCTGAAAAACACGATCATGTCGTATCCGTCTCCCATTACACCTGTTATGTCATTTGATACCATGCGGTAAAGCGTGGCTTCAGCAAATATTATTTTATTTTTAGTGAGATACTGGGCAATATCATTTTTTGCATTATCCGAGGTGGGTAGTATAAAGCGTTCATTCACTTTATGCTTGCCTATTACTTCCAGCAGGCCATCAGTAGAGCCATCGGGAGAAAAGAAGACCTTACGTTTACGGTAAAGGATAAATTTTTGCAGGTATAATGCCACCGCTTCCGTGATACAGAAGTATTTCATATCCTGCGATACCTTCACTTTCATTTCCTCGCATATCCTGAAGAAATGGTCTACCGCATTACGGCTGGCGAATATGATAGCCGTGTATTCACCTACATCTACTTTTTGCTTGCGAAAATCTTTGCCGCTGAGCCCTTCCACATGCATAAAAGGATGAAAATCAAGCTTAAGCTCGTATTTCTTTGCCAGGTCAAAATAAGGGGACTTTTCCGTTTCAGGCCGCGGCTGCGTGATGAGAACGGAGTTGATCCGGGGAGCTTTTTTCTCTGCCTTTTTACCAGTCGATTTAACAGCTTTGGCCATAATGGGTATAATGGGTATGCAATCAGGTTGTTTTTATTAACAATGCTATGGCGTACTTCTATTCCTCTCTCCGATCAATAATATACCAGTCCTTGTACTAATAGCTTCATCAATAATGCCAGGGGTAACAATTCCGAGGCGCAAAGGTACGTAAAAAAATGAAATTTGCTGTACTGGAAGAATGACCCGAACACCTGCCATGACCTTGTATATCTGTTTATTAGCAGCAATCCTATTACCGCAAACGAAACCATAAGCACCGGGTAGGAGTAGCCTGAGCCTGCAAACGCGAATAATATAACAAAGGGCATCAGCACCATCCCTATTATCTTGTTTATCAGGAATACATTAAAAAGGTACTGGGCGGTTACCGTTTGGATCCTGAATGCCCAGCCGCTAAACCTGATAACAGCATACTTTGCTATATAGATTACCATAACACCGGCTATCAGCATTAATAACAGTAAAGACGGGGGTATTACCCCCGAACGTTGGGGTATGAGCAACATACCTGCATAGTAAATGTAAGCGCCTGCAGAGATAGTAAAAAAAATGTTCATAAGCAGGTTGGGGAAAGAGGCATTCTCCAGTTGTTCCCGTAATTGCCTGCTGCTGAGTGTGGGGTTCCAGAAAGCCCGCCACACATTCTGGAAATATTTGTGGTCGCTCATCCGTATAAGCCCCAGCAATAGGCAAAGGAATAACAATAGGTAAAAGTCCCAGGTTTTGTCAACCGCTACGTGTGCCTGCTCTATGTTGTAGTAAATTTTAGTGGTAGCCACCTGGGGCTGTGCCAATAGGAAGCTGTCTGCTACATGCGTAGCCTGTTGCTTCAGTACCAGGCTATCATAGGTCACGATACCATATTTAACAGGATAAACGCGCCCCTTAGCGCTAAACCCTGCAAAAAGCAAAATGATGATCAAAAATAGCTTGAAACTGGAACGCATACCTATTTGCAAGTGCAATATTAAGATTTTAAAAAAATGTTCTTACAAAAATCTGCCGACATCCTTCCACTCCTTCCCCCTTCTTTTTTGATGTAATTTTGCACTATCCTTTCCATGCTACAAGATATTCACCCCGCCAATACATCAGGCATATACATCCATATTCCTTTTTGCAGGCAGGCATGCACCTATTGCAACTTCCATTTCTCTACTTCCCTAAAGATGAAGGACGACCTGCTGAATGCGCTACTGAGGGAACTGGATATGCACAGGGATTTTCTGCAAGGCATACCGGTAACAACTATATACATTGGTGGCGGTACGCCATCACTCTTATCAGCCGATGAGATCAACCGCCTGTTTGATTTCATTTTTAAGCACTACCCTGTCAATGATCTGAGGGAATGTACTTTAGAGGCCAATCCTGATGATCTTTCATTATCCTATCTCAAAGCACTGAAAGCCACACCTATCGATCGTTTTAGCATTGGCGTACAATCATTCCGCGACAGCGACCTCCAGTACATGCACCGTGCGCATAACGCACAACAGGCCGAATACGCTATCAAGGCTGCTCAGGACACCGGCTTTTCTAATCTCAGTATAGATCTCATATATGGAACTCCCGGCCTTGGTGATGCAGACTGGAAACACAATCTGCAGAAAATGGCCGCATTAGATGTTCCGCATTTTTCAGCATATGCACTTACTGTAGAGGAAGGCACTGCTTTGGCACATGCTATCAGAAATAAGAAGTCTGCGCCTGTTCTTCCCGAACAATCAGCTGACCAGTTTCAGATGTTGATGGAAATGGCACCTGATCTGGGTTATGAACATTATGAGATATCCAACTTCGCCCGGCCGGGCAGATATGCCATTCATAATACTAACTACTGGACGGGCGTACCCTACCTGGGTATAGGGCCATCAGCACACTCCTTCGATGGCAAAAGTCGCAGGTGGAACGTTGCTAACAATGCCCTGTATACCGGCGGCCTGATGAATGAAAGGAAACTCAGTTATGAAGAGGAGCAGCTTACTCCTGTACAGCAGTTGAATGAATACATAATGACCTCTTTACGTACCCAATGGGGCTGTAGCCTGTATAAGATACGCAATGGCTGGGATAGCCACTATATGAAAAATATAGTCTACCAGGCCGATCTTTTTCGGGAGAAAAAATGGATGGTGTTAACGAACGACCACCTGATACTTACCAATACGGGTAAATTATATGCTGATCGTATAGCAGCTGAATTATTTGCTGATGAACATTTCTGATCATCTGCTACCAGCTACCTTAGATCGCATCCGGCTAAGGGTTTCCAGTGTCATTCCAAGATAGGTAGCTATATACTTTAAGGGAACACGCTGTAGCAGCATAGGATATTTTTCCATAAAGGAGAGATACCTCTCTTCCGCACTTTGTTTGCGCAGCATGTACGATCGGTGCTCCATCATACTGGCATAGTGCTCTGTCCATATCCGGGCTACGTAGTTAAACTCTATATACTCTTTGTAAAGCTGTTGCAGCTTATCATGGTGTATACGCGCTATGGTCGATGTTTCCAGCGCTTCTATATATTCATACCCCGGCCTTCGGGTATAAAAGCTGTTGATGGATAATCCTATGTGGTTTTCATGTATAAAGCGGCAGCACACTTCCATATCATCCTTCACATAATACACGCGCAGCAGTCCCTCCATTACAAAGAACGCATAGTCGCATCGCTGCCCCTCTTTAAGTATGTGCTGTTTCTTATCTATGGTAATTACTTCCAACTCACCTTCAAGCCTCGCTTTTAGCGTATCGCTTATAGGGTACAGGCTATTGATGTGATCTATGAATGTAGCTACCATTATAAAGTATTATAGTGGTCCGTATTCATCAACATATAGTGTGGTCGTATCATTCTTTTGGCTGGCAAGTGCATAGGGCAGCAACCCTTTTACTTTTTCTTTAAAAAGAGAGTCTTTGCCATCTGCAAAAAATACATAGTTCCCGTTTTTAAGACTGGTAAATATTGCCGTCAGCGAAGTATCTGCAGGAAACACATGGGTACATAATACGGAATCATCATATACTCCATTGGCCGGTAGGTCCGTTGCATTGTACTTAACAAATACCTTGGCATAGTAAATGTTCTTTTGGGAGGCATGATGCTGTATAGTTAGTGTTACTTGTGAGTTCCCACCCTTTCCGGCTACATCGCCTGTATTGGTTTTACCACAGCTTGCCAGCATAGTGCATCCTGCTAATAATATTACTTGAAAGGGTTTCATAATAAGTATTTAAGCGTTTATATAAAATTACTGCAATCCGTCTTATTAATTAACATATTTTCCAAACACGGTGTACTTTGCCGTGCTTTCTAAATTTATTTCATGAAGAGATGTTTTTCGCTGCTTGTTGTATTGCTTTATGTGCTGCCGGTATTTGCACAGCTACATGATAATTCCTATCGCAATAGTACCAATCCGCTATACTGGCAGAATCGCAAGCCTGATGCCGCATACTGGCAGCAGGATGTTCATTATGATATAGAGGCGGCTATAGATGAAACAACCAACATCATCAACGGAACAGAAACCCTTACCTATTGGAATAATTCACCAGACACACTGCGGTATGTGTACTTCCATCTTTATCAGAATGCGTTCATAAAGGGTTCCCATCTGCACGACCTTGAAAAGGTGAGCAAGATCAAAGCTCGTATGGGTAATTACGAGCAGCAGGGACTGGGCACACAGGTAACGGATATAAAAGTAGATGACAAAACTGCGGCTACTGAGCTGGATAATACCATTCTGAAAGTATATCTCCCAAACCCCTTGCCACCCGGGCACAAGACGGAGTTCCGGATGGGCTTCACAACTTATTATGATAATGGCGCAACACGGAGGCGTATGCAGATGTGGGATGCATGGGGCTATAAGCACTACAATGGAGTGCAATGGTATCCTAAGATCAGTGTTTACGATAGCAAATTCGGATGGGATACTTACCAGCATCTGAATAAAGAATTTTATGGCGATTTTGGTTCATTTGATGTAAAACTTTCTTTTGCCTCCAATTATGTTGTAGAGGCTACGGGTGTGTTGCAGAACAAACAGGATGTGCTGCCCGATACGCTACGACAAAAACTGGACATTAAGAACTTTGCAGATAAAAAATGGAACGAGAAGCCATCCATAATTACCCCTTACAATAAAGCGGAACGTAAGACATGGATATACCATGCAGATAATGTGCATGATTTTGCGTTTACTGCCGACCCTTCTTATCGTATCGGCACTACCTACTGGAACGATGTGGAGTGTGTGGCCCTGGTACAGGAGCCACATGCAGCTGGCTGGCAGAATGCAGCGGAATATGTTGCCAAAATAATCAAGACCTTTTCTGAAGATATTGGCAGGTACCAATACCCTAAAATGGTAGCAGCCGATGCACAGGATGGTATGGAGTACCCGATGCTGACACTGGATGGTGGTCGCGATCCTGCTTATCGCGGATTGCTCGTTCACGAAATAGGGCACAACTGGTTTTACGGTATGGTGGGCAACAATGAAACCTATCGTGCTGCGCTTGATGAGGGATTTACTCAATTCCTAACAGCGTGGGGGCTGCGGCGTATAGATGGCGATACGCAGGCAAATGGTATCCCTGCATCGCGATACCGCAGAAGGTATGCAGAGCCGGTAATAGTGGAAGACCGCAATGTCCTGGCACCTTATACTTATGATGCGCTCAATCATGATGAGGTCCCGCTCAATACTGCTTCCGATGATTTCAATAATGCGCTCAATCATGGTGGCGGATATAGGGAAGTCTATTTTAAGACAGCAAGTATGCTGTACAATCTGCAATACACCCTCGGCGATTCATTGTTCCTCGCCACTATGCAGCACTATTTCAGCCAGTGGCGTTTTGCACATCCGTATTTCGATGATTTCCGCAAGTCTGTAATAGGTTTCACGCACTTCGACCTTAACTGGTTTTTTGATCAGTGGCTCGAAACTACCAAGACACTTGATTACGGCATACATAAAATTAAAAGGGCTGGAGGTAAAGATAATTTCGATATACACCTGCGCCGTAGTGGTGATATGCAAATGCCGCTCGACCTTACCGTTACTGCACACGATGGCCGCAGGTATAGCTATTACATACCCAATACGTGGGATAGGAAGCGTACTGCTGCCACTACATTACCTGAGTGGTATGGTTGGGGCAGATTCAATACTTCCTATACAGCACATGTTTCGGTCCCAACGGGTATCCGCAGCGTGCAGATAGATACCACATACCGGCTGGCAGACAGGGACATGCTGGATAACTACAAATCACATGGCCTTCCTGTCAGCCCACTTGCGCTGCATGGAAAATTTGATGGCGGGCTCAATAATCAGTACGACCGCCGTAAATACCGTTTCTACTACCGACCGGACATATGGTGGAATCCTATTGATGGTATAAAGCTTGGCGCGCATCTGGAAGGTGATTATCTCTTCACCCTCTGCAAGGTCGATGCGGCGGTCTGGTTCAATACGCACCTGTTACAGCAGGACAGGTATAAAATAGCTGGCGAAGGGGCGTACGATCGGTATCAGGTATTCAACTACACTTTCAATTATTTATCGCCGCTCACCCGCAATACACCCAAAGTGCAGTTGCAGATAAACAGCCGGCTGCTCGATGGGCTTAATTACCATCGTGGCGGTTTCAACTGGCTGGCTAATGATGCAAATACATTCCAGTTATTCGGCATAGCCCAGTGGCGGCAAAAATCACAAGACCTCGACTATCTCATTTACCCTGGTGAGTGGAGCAGTAAGCAGTACAATATAAATGCTTCGGTAAATGCAGCCTGGATACATCGCTACAATTATTATCGCGGCAATGGTACCTATACATTCAGCTTCCGTGTACCCATATCTAACGACCATGCTAATTCTTTTAATTACAGCTATGCGCAGCTGGAGTCGGTTAATTATAACAGCTTAGGAAAGCTTCAGGTACGCACACGCATATTCGGTCGCTATGGCACAGGCAACAATATACCGTACGAAAGCGCATTGTTCCTTGCAGGCGCCAACCCTGAGCAACTGCTGGAAAATAAATACACACGCAGCATTGGCTTTATACCGGATGACTGGAAGGGCATTTCGCGCTATGATGTTAATCATTTTCAGCAGGGCGGTGGCCTCAACCTTCGCGGATATGCGGGATACTTTGCTGCCGATGAGCGTGGCGGGCAAACATTAGTGGCCTACAAAGGTCGCAGTGGCGCCTCGGCAAGCGTAGAGGCAGACTTTGAGAATTATTTATCTATACATCCCCGCCTTACACGCAACTGGCTGCGGGCAGAGGTGTACGCGTTTGCTGATGCAGGGGTTATGGAGCTTAGCCACTATACCCTGCCCGATTTCTGGAACATAACCCCCACTACCATGTGGAGCGATCTGCGAATAGATGCAGGCCTGGGACTGGCATTAACTATTAAGAATTGGGGCGTATTCGAGAAAGCAAAACCGCTCACCTTACGTTTTGATGTACCGCTGTTCCTCAACCGTGCACCTTATGGAAATCCACAGTACAGCTCGTTTCGGTATGTAGTGGGTATTAACAGGACTTTCTAAAAAGTTGACTTCACATCCGGACTATTCTAAAAAGTAGTCCGGGTTTAGGTCTACATTATTTAGTCTTACGTATTCTGTAATGCTCATATGCACCCAGATATCTTTTTCGGGTAGCATATAAGCTATAGCCACCACGTCATAAAAACCCAGGTTAGCAGGCAGCGTTAGTATTCCTTTTTCTTTCTTGCAGGTGTTTATATATTCCACTCTTTCATTAGCTGCGAAGGGCGTTATGATTATGGTAAATATATTCCCTATACTATCATAGTCCTTGTGAAAAGCCTTTCCCTTTAGGAACTGGCAATGTAAACAAAGGCGCCGCGCCTGGCGATAGGTGTAGGGTACCCGCTTGCTTTTATTCACATTTCCTATCAGATCAACTAAGGATCCAGATCGCATCATTTCCATTTTCGCACGCCGCATTTATTCGGCACACCTCTTTATTATTTACGATGCAGGCTATCTATCGGATTATCATAACATTGTAATTATCAGCATTAACTTACTATTTTCACCTTCTAATAACAACCACAATGAAGAACAAAACAATGTATGGGGTACTGGTGTTGCTGGGTGTACAATTATTGCATAGCAGTTGCAGCAATTCTACTCATACTGATAATAAAACAGATAGTACAGTGATCAATTCAACTACCGACACTTACGATAGCACCTTTCAGGTAGAAGCAGAATCATTTGCAGACCTGCAGCTTCTCCGTTATCAGGTACCTGGTTTTAAAACGCTCAGCCTGCAGCAAAAGGAACTTGCCTACTACCTATACGAGGCCGCCCTTTCTGGCCGCGATATCATCTACGACCAGAAGAGCAAATATGGGCTATTGCTCCGCAAAACGATCGAGGTTGTATACGGCACCTACAGCGGCAATAAAACTGATAGTAGCTGGAAACAGTTCGAAGTGTACTGCGGCCGCTTTTGGTTCAGCAATGGTAATCACCATCACTATAGCAACGAGAAGTTTATACCGGAATGCACTTACCAGCAGTTTGCGGCATTTGTAAAGGCTGCTGATTCGGCACAGCTACCACGCAATGCAGGCGAAAGCACCGATGCTTTTCTGGCCCGTATCAAACCAATTGTTTATGATATGAAGTTCGAGCCGAAGGTGGTAGACCAGCGTCCTGATATCGATAATGTTAAAAATTCCTCCAACAACTTTTATGAAGGTGTTACACAGAAAGAAGTGGAAGCGTACTACAAAAAGTTTGATACAAAAGACAGCGCACCATCATGGGGCCTCAATAGCAAAGTGATAAAAGATAAAGGACAGGTAACTGAAAAGGTATGGAAGAGTGGAGGCATGTATGGCGCTGCTATTGATTATATAATAGGTTGGTTACAGAAAGCCACAACTGTAGCGGAGAATGATGCACAGAAAAAAGCATTGCAGTTGCTGATACAATTCTACCAGACAGGCGATCTTAAAACATGGGATAATTACAGCATTGCCTGGGTAGCTGATACTGCATCGCGTATAGATGTAGTAAATGGTTTTATAGAAGTGTACCTCGATGCTATTGGCAAGAAGGGTAGTTTTGAAAGCACCCTCTCACTAAAGGATCTGGAAGAAACCAAGCGTATTAAAGCCATTGCGCAGCAGGCCCAGTGGTTTGAGGATAACTCCCCTATCATGGCGGAGCATAAAAAGAAAAGCGTAACCGGCATTACCGCCAAAGCCATCACAGTAATAGTAGAAAGTGGCGATGCAGCCCCAAGCACGCCTATCGGTATCAACCTTCCTAATGCTGATTGGGTACGTAAGCAGCATGGCTCCAAATCAGTATCGCTTAGCAATATAATTCACTCTTATAATGTCAGTAGTTCCAAAAGCGGTATGCTCGATGAGTTTGCTGTCAATGACACAGTAAAGGGTCGTCTTAAAAAATATGGTCCCCTTGCTTCCGATCTTCATACAGATATGCACGAGTGTATAGGGCATGCATCCGGGCAGATTAATCCCGGTGTGGAAACGACAGATAAGACATTAAAGAACTACGCATCCTGCCTTGAAGAAGCCCGGGCCGATCTGGTAGGCCTTTACTTTATTATGGATCATAAGCTGGTAGATATAGGTGTAATGCCCGAGATGGATGTAGCACGTGCAGAGTACGACAGTTACATGATGAACGGATTGATGACCCAACTTACACGCCTCAAGCCCGGCGAGCAGCTGGAAGAGGCGCACATGCGCAATCGCCAGTTAATAGCACGCTGGACGTATGAGCATGGTAAGAAGGAGAACGTGATAGAGTTCTTACACATGAATGACAAGACCTATGTACGTGTAAATGACTACACTAAGCTGCGCGCATTATTCGGGCAGTTGCTCCGCGAAATGCAGCGCATCAAATCCGAGGGGGATTATAAAGGCGGCAAAGACCTGGTAGAGAACTACGGTGTTAAGGTAGATCCGGTGCTGCATAAAGAGATTCTGGCACGCTTTGCTAAGCTGAATATAAAGCCATACAAAGGTTTTGTACAGGCTAAGCTAACACCCGTTATGAATGGCAACAACATTACCGATGTAAAAGTAGAATACCCGACCAGCTTCTACCAGCAAATGATGGACTACGGTAAGCAGTATGGCTACCTGCCGGTTGTTAACTGATTAGATAGTTTCTAGTAATTAAAAATGGGAGCCGTATGCCTCCCATTTTTAATTACTATGGTTTTTTTAGGTTTATATTCTCGTTTTTCACCAGGAAGCTTACCAGATGTTTCGGGGAGCCGCCAAAATATTTTTCCACCAGGCTTTGCACCCCTTGTCGGGCATACTCCTCCTTTTTTACTATAGGGAAATACTCATAGGTCTTGCCATACGCTTTATGATCTACAAACCCTTTTCTTTCCAGTATCCGCACCACTGATGATACCGTGCTGTGTGGCATATCGGGGTCGCCCAGTTGCTCCATCACATCGCGCACCACGCAGTTGCCTATTTGCCATATTATCTGCATTACCTCTTCTTCTGCCTTGGTCAGCGGGGTTAGCGGTGCTTTTCGTTTCATAACGTAATATTACGTTTCGAAACTGAAATATCCAACATAATGTAAAAAATTGGCCTGTACTACTTTTTTGATAAGGCCATTTCCAGCACCTCGTTCATCTCGGTCACGTAATGGAAGCGTACTCCCTTTATGTATTCTTTGTTTATCTCTTCTACATCTTTTTCATTCTGGCTGCACACAATAATGTCTTTAATGCCTGCGCGTTTTGCAGCCAGCATCTTTTCTTTAATACCGCCTACAGGTAATACCAGTCCACGCAGGGTTATCTCTCCTGTCATTGCCAGGTAGGGCTTTATCTTTCTGCCTGTAAAGGCCGAAGCCAGGGCGGTAAGCATCGTTACGCCCGCGCTTGGCCCATCTTTCGGCACGGCGCCTTCCGGTATGTGTATGTGTATGCTGGTAGTTTCAAAGATGTTGGGCGATATATTATATTCCTCCGCGTGGGCTTTAAGATAGGAAAGTGCGGTAGAGGCACTTTCCTTCATTACATTGCCCAGGTTGCCGGTGAGTATCAGTTCACCCTTGCCTTTGCTAAGGCTGGTTTCTATAAACAGGATATCCCCCCCTACATACGTCCATGCCAGGCCCACAGCCACCCCTGGGGGATGTCCCTTGGTATATATATCGTTATTGTATCTGGGCTTGCCCAATACCTCTTCTACCTGCTCTATACTTGTAGTTGGCGCTACAGTCTCCTCCATAGCCACCTTCTTGGCTACAGAACGCATGATAGATGCTATCTGGCGGTCCAGCTCCCGCACGCCCGATTCACGCGTGTACTCCTGTATCATTTTCAATATTACCTTATCGGGAAAACGCAATGGGATCTTCGTTAGCCCGTGCAGCTCCTTTTGCTTAGGTATCAGGTGGCGCTTAGCGATTTCTGCTTTTTCTTCAGCAGAGTATCCGGTAAGCTGTATGATCTCCAGGCGGTCACGCAGTGCAGGTTGTATATCGGCAAGTGTATTGGCAGTAGCTATGAATAATACTTTCGACAGGTCAAATTCCATCTCGAGGTAATTATCATAGAACGAATTATTCTGCTCGGGGTCCAGTATTTCCAGCAGGGCGCTGCTCGGATCGCCCCTGAAGTCCTTGCCCATCTTATCTATTTCATCCAGTATAAATACCGGGTTCGACGATTTTATTTTCCTCAGCGATTGTATGATGCGCCCGGGCATAGCCCCTATATATGTTTTACGATGGCCGCGCAGTTCGCTTTCATCATGTAGTCCGCCCAGGCTAAAGCGCACATACTTTCGGTGTATGGCATTAGCTATACTGCGCCCCAAAGATGTTTTGCCTATACCCGGAGGGCCCACAAAACACAGTATCGGCGATTTCATATCACCCTTTAGTTTCAGCACGGCCAGGTATTCCAGTATACGGTCTTTTATTTTTTCCATGCCGTAGTGGTCGTCATCCAGTATCTTCTGTGCCTTTTTCAAGTCATAGCTGTCTTCTGTATATACGCCCCAGGGCAGGTCCAGCATCAGGTCCAGGTGATTATATATTACCGAATAGTCGGGCGTGCTGGGGTGCATACGCTCCAGCTTTTCTATATTCTTCTTAAAAAGCTCTTTCGCTGTTTCGGGCCACTTCATTTCTTCCGCCCTTTTTTGCAGGTCTTTTATTTCCCGCTCGTTAGGGTCGCTGCCAAGTTCCTCTTTAATAGATTTTAATTGTTGTTGCAGAAAATATTCCCGCTGCTGCCGGTCTATATCCGATCGGGTCTTATTGGTTATTTCATTCTTTAGTTCTACCAGTTGCAGCTCTGTCTGTAGCAGCACCAGTAGTTTCTCTGCGCGCATCTTTACGTCATTCTCTTCCAGCAGGCCTTGCTTGTCCGTAAGTTTAGCATTGATGTTAGAGGCGACAAAGTGCATCAGAAAACTCTCCTGTTCTATGTTTCGCAGCACTATGCTTGCTTCGCTCGGTATATTGGCCGATTGCTGCGCTATACGTTCGCTTTGTTCTTTTATTGAGGAAACCACCGCGTCAAAAGAGGGGTCGTTCACAGGAAAGTCATCGTCAAGGTATTTTATCTGTACAGTGTAGTAAGGGTCTATCTGCGTAAAGGCTTCTATACGGAAACGGATACGCCCCATTATGAACAGCGTTATATTCCCGTCCGGCATCTTTATCTGCTTCACTATTTTTGCCAGTGTACCTACCTGGTATATATCCTCTGGCATGGGGTCGTCGTTATTCACGTCCTTTTGTGCCACTACAGCTATCCACTTGTTTTGCTTCTGTGCTTCTGTTATCGCTTTTACAGATTTATCTCTGGCTACCGTTATTGGCAGTACTACATTGGGGAATAGCACCGTATTCCTGAGCGCTATTAAGGGCACTTCCAGTGGCAGGCTTCCTTTCTCTTTCTCATCCAGTTCTTCTTCGCCAAGCGGCACTATCGGCATGAATTCCATTTCATGATCAGCCTGGCCGGCAAACATATCTAACATTGATTTCATTTGAGACATAATGACAATAAATACCCTCCGCTGAATAATTTACAACAGGCAAAGATAAATTCAATACTTGTGCCAAACGGCAAAACCTGCAATTATTACAGGCATGGTTTTATACCTTTGCAGGCAAATATTCCTATAAAAATGAGATTGACCAATACTGTAGCATGTATGCTCGCGCTTGCAGGCGCGCTATTTACCAATATCGCTGCTGCCAAAATACATGCAGATACTGCACTTAAGGTAGAGCCAACTCCCATAAAGCGTTTTTACATCGGCAACGCCCTCGATGGCGGTATTTTCTCCACCGCTACCATGCAGCGCCCGGGCGTTAGCAGTAGTCTTGGCACTTTGCGTTTTAGCTACGTGCTCAATATAGGCGTTACTTTCAATTATGATTTAAACAGTCATTTTGGTGTATTCACAGGGGTAGATATAAAGAATGTAGGGTTCATAGAAAAGCAGGGCGATAGTACTGTAAAGCACCGCACCTACAATCTTGGCGTACCTTTAGGCCTTCGATTCGGCAATATACAGAGCCGCAATTTCTTCTTTATAGGCGCCGATATTGAAATGCCTTTCAATTATAAAGAGAAAGGGTTTATCAAACGCTCGCACAAAGAGAAATTCAATGACTGGTTCAGCGCTCGTACACCTACATTCATGCCCGCTGTCTTCGCAGGTTTTTCTATGAAACCTGGTGTTATTGTCAAAGTAGAATACTATCTCACTAACTTTCTCAATCCTGATTTTACAGAAAATGGTATCAAACCTTATCAGGGTTATAAAGTCAACCTCCTGCTGCTCAGTATAGGTGCTGATATTCACTACCGTACTTCCGCTATTAAGAAGAGGATGAAAGTGATGAAAACTGCTTAGTAAAGTTCACAGATAAAAGAGTGTACCTCAAAAGTAAATTGGAGGCTCCCAGAATTAAAAAGAGGCTGTCTCAGACTTAGAGACAGCCTCTTTCAATATTTTTAGTTTTTGAATTATTTACCCAGCACTTCTGCCAGTTTCGCTTCCAGCATATCACCACGCAGGTCGCGGGCTATTACACGCCCGGTAGTATCCAGCAAAAAGTTAGAAGGAATGGATTGAATGTTATAAACCCTTACAGGTGCGCTTTCCCAACCATTCAGATCACTCACGTGTGTCCACGTAAGCCCATCCGCCTTTATGGCTTGTAGCCATTTATCTTTCTTATCATCCAGCGATACGCTGTACACAGTAAAATTCTTCCCTTTATACTTGTTATAAGCAGCTACCACATTGGGGTTTTCACCTCTGCAGGGGCCGCACCACGATGCCCAGAAGTCCAGCAGCACATATTTACCTTTCATACTGGCCAGTGATACCATTTTGCCATCAGGTGTTGCAAGGTTTATGGCTGGCGCTACGCTCCCCACCATAGGGCCATCCATAGCAGCTGGCGGCGTGTTGGTTGTGGCAGATATCTGGTTGTAATACATTTCAAAATCCTTTGTCATCTTCGTATTCGGGAATCTCCTGGTCAGGCTTTGGGTAAAGGCATTCAGAAAAACTTTCTCGGTACGCATATTCAGTATCCGTGCCGCAAATATGGCATTAGGTTCGCTCTTTGTTGTATCCGCATACTGCTCTACAAACCTTGTGAAAGAAAATCGCATTTCGCTAAATTCCTTCTTGGCCACGGTCAGCAGGCTGTCATTACCACGCTTTTGCAGGGTATCCAGTACCATGCTCATGGTATTAAAGTCGCGCAGGTGCTCGTCAATAGCAGTTATAAAACGGTGCAGGTTTTCTGATGCAGAAGACCCTTCTACATGATAGTTGGTCAGGGCATTCCAGTTGCCGGTTATCTTTATATTCCCTTTGTCTATCGCCAGCAGTATATACTGGTTTTCACCAAAGTGCAGGCGGTAGAGTCCGGGCTCCGCAGCATCTCCGTTTAACTCAAATTTTCCGTTTGCTTTACTCCTGGTCGAATCAATTACTGTTATTACGTCATTTACGCTCAGCTCTTCCAGCATTACCTTTTGCTCCGGCAAGCCACTTATCTCACCCACAACGGTAAACTTATTGCTCCAGTTTTTACAGGAGGCAAAAAGAACAACCAGCACTAAAAATGATAAGTGTATATGTCTTGATCTCATCTACGCGTATTGATGTACATACAAACCTAACTAATTATCAGGTAAACAGATATGTCATCAACAAGGCATCCCTTTTCCTATGAAAACTTTAACATTTCTCACAAGCACTATTTTATAATATATTATTTGTACCTTAGGATTTATACAAAAACATTGTTTATGACGCTCTCCATATTATTATCAGGTGGCGCTTCACCCGGTGCTGCATGGCTTTGGTTTCTTGTACCCTTTATCGTGTTTATTCTTCTGGTAAAAGGGGGACAATTATTCGCAAGATGGTTTTTAAAAAAATTCCTCCCGCGTTTTTTTCATGAGCCGCCGATCGATTCAAATATGCAGGAAGGGGATAATTTAACTAATTAACCGTTCTCTCCATAAAGCAATTCCTATTCAAAAAAAATAAAGACATATTGCCTGCAAGTATAGCAGACACTTACATAGCAATATAAAATACTTATATTCATTTCTAAATACAATTATGGTTTGTCATTTTTTTAATATAGTTTTGGATTAATAATCCCGACTATCTTGAGAAGCAAAAAAATATTATTGATTGATGATGACGAGGATGACCAGCTCATGTTTTGCGATGCGCTCAATGAGATCAATAGTTCTGTAGAATGTGCGGTAGTTAACAATGGCCAGGCAGGCCTCGATTATTTATACCACAATCCACCCCCACCCGATATCATATTCCTTGATCTGAATATGCCTATTATGAATGGCTATGAATGCCTTACCGCTTTAAAGCAGCAGGATAGTTATAAAGATATTCCCGTTATTATTTTTTCTACCTCCAGCAGCCCTGTAGATATAGCAAAGACCAAGAAATTGGGCGCCGATGTTTTCATTACAAAACCAAATGATTATGATGCACTTAGGGCTAAGCTAGGCAATATCATCAATTCCGATTATTCAATGTCGTAGGTACCATATCCTATTTTTAGCGCCGCCTTATATCGAGGCGGCTTTTTTATTTGTATAACTTGTTAGGTAAATGCACCTACATGTAGATAGCTGGGCTATTTTTTAATATATATTTGAGTGCTGGTTATGAAACTCCCCTTCTCCATAGCATTATTTCTATTGTTACCGATTTGCAGCCACGGCAAAGGGATCAATAAATTATTAAAAGCCGAGCTGGATAGTATAGGATTCAAAGACCAGGTATACCGGCAGTTAGCCAATGATCTTACCGACCCTAAAATAGATAGCCTCTCACAAACTGTTCATATCCGCCCAGAAAATGTGAGGGAATACCTTGAAACCCAACAGATATTACTGGACAAGTCAAATCTGGTAAGGATAGAACAGATTATTAAAAGGTACGGTTATCCCGGCAAAAGCCTTGTGGGTAGTTCCGCAGGTACGGTAGCATATTATGTCATTCAGCACTCAGACAAGATCCCCATTTACTTTCCATTGATAAAAAAGGCAGCACAGCGCAAAGAACTCCCTTATGAGTTGGCCGCAATGATGGAAGACCGCTTATTAACTGTTCAGGGCAAGCAGCAGCTATATGGTACCCAGCTTTGGGGCCATCCGGTAAAGGATAGTGTTACCGGATACCCACGGCCGGAAATGTTTTTTTATCCCATAAAAGATATTAAAAACCTGGGTAGGCGGCGTAAGGAAGCTGGCTTCACGCAAACCATTGAAGAGTACGCTAAAGAAATGGGAATACCCTATCGCATCAAAACTCCTGACTTTACCCCCTCAGATATTGTGCGATAATTATGCTTATAGCAAGTTCTATTCATGCTAAGCACATACCTGTTTGTGGGTCATTTACTGTAACTTTGCACATCTTTTTAAAATCATTTTCTATACTTTATTATATTCTTTAAGATGAATTTGTTTTCTATACAGAGCCGGGAGTTCACACGCCGCCATATAGGCCCTAATGGACAAGAAACCGGCAAGATGTTGCAGACTATAGGCGTTAGCGATATGAATGAGCTGATAAGCCGTACAGTACCGGGTGCTATACGTATGGATCACCGCCTCAATCTCCCCGAGGCGCTTAGCGAGGCGGAGTACCTGCAGATGGTAAAGGACATATCGCTGAAGAATAAAGTATTCAAGACCTACCTGGGCCAGGGTTACAACGATACGCATACCCCAAGCGTAATTCTACGCAATATTTTTGAAAATCCGGGCTGGTACACCCAATACACCCCCTACCAGGCAGAGATAAGCCAGGGCAGATTGGAAAGCCTGCTCAACTTTCAGACTATGGTAAGCGATCTTACAGCGCTCCCCATTGCCAATGCTTCTCTGCTCGATGAAGCAAGCGCAGCAGCAGAGGCAATGACCATGTTCTTTAATGCATTGAATAAAGACCATGAGCATATAGATAGGGCAAAGTTTTTTGTAGATAACGATGTATATCCGCAGACAAAGGATGTGGTGATAACACGCGCCCTGCCTATTGGTATTGAAGTGGTTTATGGCGATTACCGCACGGCGCAGATTGACAATAGTTATTTCGGCGCATTGGTGCAGTATCCTAACGATAAAGGCAGTGTGGAAGACTACAGGTCATTCATTGATAAAGTACATGGCGTGGGCGGATATGTAGCAATGGGTACTGATCTGCTGGCACTTACATTGCTCACACCTCCGGGCGAATTAGGTGCTGACGTAGCCTATGGTTCCGCTCAGCGTTTCGGCGTGCCGCTTGGATATGGTGGTCCGCATGCAGCATTCTTTTCTACCAAAGATGATTTCAAGCGCAGCATACCCGGCCGTATCATAGGTATCAGTATAGATGCTAACGGCGATCGTGCTTTGCGTATGGCGCTGCAAACCCGAGAACAGCACATCAAACGCGAGAAAGCAACTTCTAATATTTGTACAGCACAGGCGCTGCTCGCTAATATGGCTGCAATGTACGCAGTATATCATGGCGCTGATGGGCTTAAGCTCATTGGCAAGCGGGTGGCTATACTGGCACAAAGCCTGGGCGAGGCCCTCAGGGATGCAGGCCTTAAGCTTCACAGCGGGTCTTATTTTGATACACTGGTAGTGACAGGCGCAGATGTAAATACTATTCGCACCAAAGCAGAGGAGCGCAGCATTAACTTCCGTTACTACAGTGATGGTAGCATAGGGATAGCGCTGGATGAAACAACTACGCCTAATGATGTGCTGGATATAATAGCTGCATTTGCTGGTATTGATGAACCTTCGGCACTTACCGTTGGTAATGATGATTCCATAGCCACTATACCTACTGCCCTTACACGTACATCCGAGTTTCTTACACAGCAGGTATTTAACAGCCATCACAGCGAAACGCAGATGATGCGTTATATAAAATCACTGGAGAATAAAGACCTTAGTCTCAATACCAGCATGATATCCCTTGGTTCATGCACCATGAAGCTGAATGCAGCTTCAGAGATGATACCGCTTAGCTGGGTACACTGGAGCAAGATGCACCCGTTTGCCCCTTTCGATCAGGCACAGGGTTACCTGCAGATAGTAAAAGAACTATCACAATACCTCTGCGAGATTACCGCATTCGCAGCTTGTAGCCTGCAGCCAAACAGTGGCGCGCAGGGCGAGTATGCTGGCCTGCTTACGATACGCGCTTATCATGAGAGCCGTGGTGAAGGGCACCGCAATGTTATTCTCATTCCTATATCTGCGCACGGCACCAACCCGGCATCGGCAGTTATGGCGGGCTATAAGGTAGTAGTCGTGAAAGCACTGGAGAATGGATACATAGATACCAATGATCTGAAGGCCAGGGCAGACCAATACGCTGCTAACCTGGCAGGTATCATGATCACTTATCCATCTACCTATGGTGTGTATGAAGAAACGGTAAAAGACATTACAGAGATAATACACCAGCACGGCGGCCAAGTGTACATGGATGGCGCTAATATGAATGCACAGGTGGGGCTTACAGCTCCGGGGCTTATAGGTGCAGATGTTTGTCATCTTAACCTTCATAAAACATTTGCCATACCACATGGTGGTGGCGGCCCCGGCATGGGTCCTATATGTGTTGCAAAGCACCTGGCGCCTTTCCTTCCGGGCCATGTATTCAATACCGATGGCAAGCCTGCTATGGCGGTATCTGCAGCGCCATTTGGCTCTGCCAGCATTCTCCTTATATCCTATGCCTACATCCGTATGCTGGGCGCTGATGGGGTAAGGCATGCTACTGAATATGCAATACTCAATGCCAACTACATGCGTGCTCGCCTGCAGAATGATTTTGATATACTATACACCGGCACCGGTGGTACGTGCGCACACGAATTTATTATTGATCTCCGTCCCTTCAAAAGATCGGCTGAGATAGAAGCAGAAGATGTTGCAAAACGCCTCATGGATTACGGGTTTCATGCGCCTACGCTTAGCTTCCCCGTACCGGGCACTATAATGGTAGAACCTACCGAAAGTGAAGACAAAGCTGAATTGGATCGTTTCTGCGATGCAATGCTGAGTATCCGCCAAGAGATCCGTGCCATAGAAGAGGGCAGAGTGGATAAGAAAGCAAATATGCTCAAGAACGCCCCGCACACTCAGTTTGCCATCACTGCCGATGAATGGGCCCATGCATACACCCGCCAGCAGGCAGCCTATCCGCTCCCTTGGGTGAAGCACAGTAAATTCTGGCCGAGCATAGCCCGTGTCAACAACACCTACGGCGACCGCAACCTCATCTGCACCTGCGAGCCTACTGAAGCCTACGCAGAGGCCTAGATAGCATTAGTAATTGGTCAAATAAAAAATGAGTACTGTTCATCACAGTACTCATTTTATTTTAAGTGCTTGTTTACTGTTGTTACACATTAAAGCGGAAGTGCATTACATCCCCGTCATGCACAATGTATTCCTTGCCTTCTATGCGCAGCCTGCCATTTTCTCTGCACGCGGCTTCTGTGCCATATTGCACATAGTCTTTGTAGGCAATTACTTCAGCTTTTATAAATCCTTTTTCAAAATCTGTATGTATCACGCTGGCAGCTTGCGGCGCTTTCCAGCCACGGTGTATGGTCCACGCACGTACCTCCTGTACACCTGCTGTAAAGTAGGTTACCAGGTTCAGCAATTCATAGGCAGCGCGTATCAGTCGGTTCAGTCCGGGTTCTGTTAGCCCATACTCCAGCAGGAAAACCTCTTTATCTTCAGGCGTTTCGAGTTCTGATATCTGCGCTTCTATCGAGTTATTCATAATGATGACGCCCGCGCCCTCATCAGTAGCAGCTTTTGCTAATACTTCTGAGTATTTATTACCGGTCTTCATTGCCCCTTCATCTATATTCGCTACATACAGTACCGGCTTTTGTGTCAGTAGAAATATGTCTGCAATAGCTTCCAGGTCTTCGCCTTCCAGTTGCATACCACGTATATTCTTACCCTGGTGCAGGTATTCCTTGCAGCGTACCAGCACATCGTAGGCACGTTTGGCCTTTGGGTCGGCCTTCATTATTTTCTCTACCCGTTGTATTTTTTTCTCTACACTTTCCAGGTCTTTCAGCTGCAGTTCTGTATCTATTATTTCTTTGTCGCTTACCGGGTTTATTTCTCCCTCTTCGCGCAGTATATTCTCATCCTCAAAGCATCGTATCACATGTACTATCGCATCTACCTCGCGTATATTGGCCAGGAACTTATTGCCCAGGCCCTCTCCCTTACTGGCGCCCTTTACCAGCCCTGCTATATCTACAAATTCAATAGTTGTTGGTACTATGCGCTCTGGCTGCACTAGCTCCGCCAGTTTGGCAAGGCGCTCATCCGGTACATCTACCTGTCCCACATTGGGTTCTATGGTACAGAACCTGTAGTTCGAAGCCTGCGCCTTGGCGCTATTGCTTACCGCATTGAACAAGGTCGACTTTCCCACATTGGGCAAACCCACTATCCCTACCTGTAAAGCCATATATCTTAAAAAATTTGCGCAAATGTAGGCTTTATTAGCCTATTGGTAATGGTGCAGCGTTATAGAAAAACAAAAAGGCGCCCGTAGCGCCTTTTTAAAATAGCTCATAAACTTTATTATTTCCTTCTGCCAAACAAGCGCAGCAGCATCAGGAACAGGTTAATGAAATCAAGATAAAGGTTCAAAGCGCCCATTATAGACAGCTTCTTTGTATCTGCGGCAGAGGTGCCGTCATACTCTAATCCCGCGCCTATACGTTTCAGCTTCTGTACATCATAAGCCGTAAGGCCTGTAAACACAGCTACACCCACAAGGCTTATGATATAGCCCATAGCATCGCTGCGCAGGAACATATTTACCACCATGGCTATTACCATACCTATCAGCCCCATGGTCATTATTCGGCCAAAGCTGGTAAGGTCTTTATTGGTCGTATACCCCATTATGGCCATGATGCCAAACATAGCAGATGCAGAGGCAAAGCAGCCAATAACTGATGAAGAGGTATACACCAGCAGAATGAAGCTTAAACTGATGCCGGTAATGGCAGCATATACCAGGAAAAGCGCCATCATTGCTGTAGCAGACAACCTGTTAAATGCGGTTGACATGATAAGGACAAAACCTATAGGTGCTAAGGTAACTATCCAGCCTATCATAGTTAGTCCCATTCTGCCGTCACACGTTGCTGCAATAATAGCTGTAGCAATGATGGGGTGGTAGCGAACAGGAATGCAAACAAAGCCGAAATACCTAGTCCTGCGAACATCCACAGGAATACATTTGCCATAAAGGTCTTAAGAGAAGCGCCGGTATTAGCACCTGACCCAACAACAGTATAATCAGTGTACGGTTGTTGCTGATTAAAATTTTCCATATTCTTTAAAAAACTAAGTTTCAGTAAATATAAAGAGGAAAATGCTAATCATTTCTCAAAATTGTCCCAACCAAAACATATATTAGCATGTCTTATCTTTATATACCTATATACCTTGGCTAAGAAACTAACCTTTCTGTTCTATATCTTTTTGCAGTTATCATTCACAAATGCTAATTGTCAGGCTCCAATTGTACAGTGGAAATACAGAATAGGGGGAAGGCAAATACCTCGTACATCATGGTATCCGAATGCTAATTATGATTACGGCATGTCAATAAAACCATGCTACGATAAAGGATATATTTTAACAGGTAGTACAGCATCAAATGTTGATTATGTAAGCGGTAATCATGGTTTATTCGATATATGGTTGGTAAAACTTGATAGCACTGGCTCTGTTGCCTGGCAAAAATGCCTGGGAGGTTCCTCTAATGATTACGGCTATTCAGTACTTCAAACAAGGGATAGTAATTTTATACTTGCTGGCAACACCACTTCAACTGATGGAAATGTGTCTGGTAATCATGGCAATAGTGATTATTGGGTGGTAAAAGTGAATGATACCGGCAAAATATTATGGCAAAAAACTTACGGCGGTACATCCAATGATAGCGCAACCTGTATCCAGCAAACTTTTGATGGCGGTTACATTATTGGAGGACATAGTTCATCTAATAATGGGAATGTTACTTATAGTCATGGGGGTATCGATTACTGGATTGTAAAGATCAATGATACAGGTAAAATTCAATGGCAAAAAACTTATGGCGGTACTGCCGATGAATTACTTTCTTCAATACAGCAGACAAAAGACAGCGGCTATATAGTAGCCGGTACTACTCAATCTAATAACGGAGACATAACCGGCTATCATGACAGTACAGATATTTGGGTTATTAAGTTAAATGATACAGGTAAGTTAATATGGCAAAAAACATTAGGTGGAACTTCAAAAGACATTGTTAGTTCTATTAAACAAACAAGTACCGGAAATTATGTATTGGCGGGTAGTACTGTTTCCACAGACGGCGACGTTTCTAGCACAACAAGCGGTAATAAAATATGGATTGTAAAACTATCTCAGACTGGAGCATTATTAAATGAAATTTCTCCCGCTGTTCTTTCATCACCTTTTAGGGGACCTACCTGGGGTACTGATATCATTGAAACATTTGAGAAAAACTACGTCGTATCGTTCTATCCTACTGCAGGTCTATTGAAAATTGACAGTAACTTATCCACTATACTATGGATAAAAAGATCCTCGCTATTGGCTGACTCAGCAACAGGTGTTTACAGTGGGGACTTTCCTCATTCCATAGAACAAACTCCTGATAGTGGATATATATTAACAGGTTCCACACTTCGCCCATATCAGGTATATGATGTATTACTAATGAAATTTGGCAATTTTTCCATTACCTGCGGCTATCCCCCAAAGTCAGCTTACTGCGCAGGCGATACTTTCAGTATTAGCTATGTAAAATCCGGCACGTTCTATCCGGGCAATATCTTCAAAGTACAGTTGTCCGATACCAACGGTCAATTCCTCCATCCTACTATTATTGGCCAGCGCACAGACACCGCTTCAGGGAAAATATTATGCACTATACCCGATACAGTATTTTCCAGTGCCCGGTACACGATACGGGTTATTTCCACCAATAGGGCTATGGCCTCCTCTTCAGTAGCCGCAGATATATATGATGCGCAGTTTGCAGTTTCTATGTACCCTATTATCAGCGGGGCGCATAGCAATAGTATGGTATGCAGCGGCGATACATTAAAACTATCGGTCTCTAACCTTGTATATGGCACCAGTTATACCTGGACAGGCCCGCATGGCTTCACTTTCAATTCACCATCAGCGTATAAACCACGTATTGATACCGGTAGTGCGGGCTATTACAAAATAACTGCTTCATTAAATACCTGTGGCGCACAACCCGATAGCGTCCTGGTGGTTGTAAAACAATCTTCTTTTCCCCATATCACATTATCGCCGCATCATCTGGATACAGTATGCCTGGGTGGGCATATTATGTATAGCATTATCACTACCGATACAGGTCTTGCACCTGTTTACCAATGGCGCAAAAACCGTACTGTGCTGCCGGGCATTAGCTATGCATATAACGATACCACCCTGAATACTGGCGATACTATTATCAGTACGCTCACAAATATGGCTACTTGTGCCAGCCCGCATACAGTATCCGATACTTCTGTAATTGTAGTAAAACCACTTACGGGATTAGTACATATTTCCAGTAATAGCCCGGTATGCGAGGGCGATGTCCTTCACCTGTATTCCGGCACGTCACTTACGGGCTTATTGCTCAACTGGCAGGGCCCTGCTTCCTACACAAGCACAGCCCCCAACCCCGATATTGCAGCCGCCCTACCTGCCATGTCGGGCACGTACAGGCTTTCAGCCATATTGGCCGGTTGCGGCGCAGTTACCGATAGCGCTATTATTGTGGTGAATAAAAGTAATCCCACTACATTCAGCATTGCGCCGCGCTTGCACGATACCATATGCGATGGCACTATGGTACACTTCACCTCTGCTGCAACCAATGGTGGCCCAATGCCTCTATATACCTGGCTGCAGAATGGCTTGCTTATAACCACAGGTAGTATTGATTCTTTTAATTCTTCTACCTTGGTCAACGATGACGTCATTACCTGCACATTCCACAGCAGCGCTACGTGTGCCACACCACTTACTATTACTGATACAGCTATCATCACCGTTTACCCATGGCTGTCGCCCTCAGTATCTGTCAGTGCCAGCCCCACCGTTATTGCAGGTGACTACCCTATTACGTTTACAGCGGTTACAAATGAAGCAGGTCCTACCCCTCTCTTTCAGTGGAAAAATAATGGCATTGATATCCCCCATGCCACTTCATCTGTTTATACAGCTATAGGATTAAAAGCTGGTGACGCTATTTCTGTATCTATAGATATCAATGCGCCTTGCACCCACAACACAACGGCCACAAGCAATACGATCGATCTTATTGCAGGCAACCTGCTTACCATAAAAGGCCTGGTACTATATCCAAACCCAAATAACGGGGCATTTAATATAAGGGGCGATCTGGATGATACCGGTATGGTAACCATCAATATTTACAACGCACTTTCGCAGCTATTGTATCAAACATCGGTCAATGTCTTTAATAAGAAAATAGACTTCCCTTTAAATTTAGATAATGGGCTAGCCGACGGGATATATACAGTAAGGATCACAGTTGGCACACAATCAACCAGCCTTCCGTTTACTATTGTTCATTAGCCGCTATTAATGCTTTTTCCATTACCTCATGTACCTGCTGTTTTAGCACAGGCACATCATGTATTTGCATTCCTGATACGGAAACTTCGGGCAGATAAATAGCCCTGTTGCGTCCCGGCCATAGTTTCCACCAGGCCGAATAATGCCAGCGGTTCACAGTATCAGGAAAGATAAGCGGTACTATAGTTACCTGCGCATTAATAGCCAGCCTGAATGCGCCATCATAAAAGTCCTTGAGCGGCGCTTCCGTTTCATTAAATGTACCCTCCGGAAATATCAGCACGCTGCTTTCATACTTTAAAGCGCGCCACATGAGTCGCATGCTCAGCGCGCGGCTTTTACCGCTGCTTCGGTCCACCATCAGCACTATCTGCTTGTATATGAAGCCAACAAGGGGAACACGCGAAATTTCCTTTTTGCCCAGCGCACGGAAATAATCATCCACCGCGCTGAAGATGACCAGCGTATCTAAGTACGAGATGTGATTGGACACAATAATATATCTGCCGCGGGTTGGCTTGGGTCCGCTTACTCTTACGGGCATTCCAATAAGCCACAACCATCCTTTCGACCACCACTTCAGTATAGCCCATATACTGCTACGTGCGGCACTATTATTACCTATGCTTATAAGCAGAAAAAAAGGGAAAGCAATAAAAAGGCTTATCAGGAAGGTAACTACCACATAAGCTGTGTAAAACGGCTGTAGTATTTTGCGCAGCATCGGCTATAGGCTACGCAGCATTGGGCGGCCTACTATCTCTTTGCCCGGCCATGGCACCGTGGCCAGTATGATTACCAGCGCCAGCAGCGTGAACCAGAATATCCTTTTATACTTCACATTATCATCAATCCTTTTCTTAGTAGCGGTGTAGCCTATATGTATAAACACGATCGCCAGCAGCATTCCTATTGAATGCTCTACCGTATAGAACCGGTTATACTTATTATCCATGGCATGCCCTTGAGCAAGTACATTTCCCCAGCCATTCACAAAGAAAAGCACCAGGCCCAGCAGCAGTTGGATATCACAGCTGATCATCAGGAACAGCATTGATTTGCGTGCGCCCGATGTGAATGGTTTTTTACTGCTCATGCCACTGATGCCCTGTACCAATACAGCCAGAGCAAGCAACATAATGATCCAGCGTACAAGGCTATGTAAGAATAATGCGTATACCATATGCGTATTTTCAGCAATAAAGATATAGCGGTGACGGTAAAAAGAAGATTATTTTTTATCTTCTTTTACCCACATGGTGTTATGTATCAGGGCCGAATGATAGAGTTGCAGATAGATCTTTAATACCGCAAGCTGTTTGCCTGCCTGTTCCTGGTTTTCGGCAAGTAGGTTGTTTTTATAGGCGCTGTCTGCTGGGAATAGGTACAAGCCTGTGGGTTGGGTATTTACAGATTGCAGCAGGTAGCCATCCCTCACCAGCTGGTAGGTATTGGTAAGATAGTTAATAGTGTAGCGATTACTTACATTCCGGAAAATGCTGTTTCCAAACGCGAAGAAAGGTTTGCTATAACCTAAATAATCAAGTGCCGAGGGTACTATGTCTATTTGCTGCGTAAGCGTATTATTATATCCTTTCAGGGTAGTATCCCCCGGTGCATAGTACAATATAGGAATAGCATAATTATCCATATTGTGAGATGTGGGGTTTGTTAACGGCGAGCAATGATCAGGGGTAATAATGAACAAGGTATTATTGAACCACGGTTGCCTGCTTGCTACAGCAAAGAAATTTTTAAGTGCCCTATCCGTATAGCCAATGCATTTGCATATTGGCAACGGCCCTTCCGGCAGTGAGTCTGTATATTGGTCGGGCAGGTTATAAGGTTCGTGAGACGTTACCGTAAATACCGAAGCCATAAAAGGCTGCTTCATAACGCTTAAACCTTTTACAAAATACTGCAGAAAAGGCCCATCCCATATACCCCAGTTCCCGTCATAATCCTTTTCGTTACCGTATTCCGTACGGCCATAATATTTTTCAAATCCCGCATTGGCACAAAAAATATCAAAGCTCATGGTTCCGTTAGTTCCCCCATGGTAGAAGGCGGTACTGTATCCTTCACGCTTTAGCACTCCCGGCAATGCCGTAAGGATATCAGTACTGTATACAGATGTGGATATGGGGTCGTCCATTAGTGATGGCACACCTGCTATTACAGCGGGGATACCTTCGTCCGAATGCAGCGCATTTGCGTAGGCCCGTGTGCACAAACGACCTGGTCATCAGGCTGTCCAGAAATGGCGTATAGCTGATATGCCCGCCAAGCTTTGTAAATTCTTTAGAGAAGCTTTCCAGTATTATAACTACTACATTCTTTTTTCGGAAACCTTTACCCTCATATTGCTTGTGGAAGTTATAGTACTTTGGCAGCTCACTTTCAGGGTAGTACTTTAGCTCAGGTATCGCATCGTTCTGGAAGGAGTTAATAATGCTAAAAGGAGTATTTAGTACTATAGGGGCGTAGCGTGCCTCTGTTACCTGTACCGCATTGCGTATACCTACGGGTATATATTGTGTACCTCCGCGTATGCCCAGCAAACACAATCCTCCTGTTATAGCCAGTATTATCACCTGCATTACCCAAGCCCGGTTACCAGGCTTGGGTGTACCGCTTAGGGGTACCCTCCGGCGTATACCGTTATTCATCTTAATAAGCAGCCATACAAATCCTGCGCTGCAAACCGGCACATACCAGTAATCAATTACGAACCGGGGCAGCATCAACAGGAAATCTCCCTTGCGCGAGATCATGTTAAGTACGTCAGCAGTGGAGCGTTTCAGATTGTAAGGATAGTAAGCCCAGTCGCTTATATCAAACAGCAATGCAATGGTGTTGCTGGCAATGAACACACATTGGGTTAGCAGCTCCCATCTTGGCATGCGCCACCAGGGCATAGGGAACAACACCAGCGCTATATAAAGGGAGTTGATGACCAGCAATGCTGATATATCATAACGCAGCGCGAAGAAACATATCTTCAAAAACCCGCTAAAGGTTATATCCTGGAAATGTTTTAGGTTTATTACTGTAAAAAAGCACCTGCTAATAAAATAGCAGGCCAGCAGCAATATGAGCTGCAGCATTATTCTTTTAAACGGCCGGAATATAATATCCTTCATCCTCACCAGCTCATACGTTCACGCAATTGGCGTATATGCTCCATATGGTGGCGGCTATGCCACGCATACATCGCTGTCATTTCCCATATAGGTACATTGCGCTCCATATCCGGGTGAAAGTAAGGGCGCTCCCAGTCTTCAGGTGTCATGCAGCGTAGGGCATGCACCCATCTGCGGTGCATGGCATGCAGCAGGGTAATAGATATATTTACCGGCAGTTCATTAGCATCAGGCAGCTGTGCCCAAAGAGCTTCCTTATACGGCTTTATTATCGGGTCATGCTCGGTCAGGGCCAGCTTCAGCCGTACATAGGCATTCATATGGCTGTCTGCTACATGGTGTACTACCTGTATTACCGTCCACCCGCCGGGGCGGTAGGGTGTTTTCAATTGTACTTCATCCAGGTTCTCTATGCATACGTCCATCCACTTCGGCAGGGCTTCCAATACATTCATCCATTCCTGTTTCAGTTCTGCTGTATAGTGGCCTGGCCGTTCATAGCGCCCTATCGGATATTTTAGTTCTTCCAGGTTGTCTGTCATAATTACGATCAAAGTTATTAATTAGGGACAATCAGATAAATTGTATCTGCGCATTTCTGAACGGATAGTGCCTTAGGGTGTTCATTACCTTATGGTCCAGCACTTTCTTTAGCTGCTCGGCATGGCGCAGGTGGTGCATATCCGATCCGCAGTAGTCATATAGTTTGTTTTCCAGCAGGTATTCTGCAGTTTCCTTCACACCCTTGCCATAGTACCCTGTTAGCGCTATGGTATTTAGTTGCAGCATCACACCTTTGTCTCTTAGCTGGTGGTACACATCCTTTTTGCCATGAAAGAAGAGATACCGCTCCGGATGTGCCAGTATAGGCCTGTACCCTTTTGTCTGTATCTCAAAGAAAACATTATAGATGTTCATAGGCTCAAACATAAACGACAGTTCTACCAGCACCTCCTTACCCTGTATCGTTAGCAATGGCTCCGAGTTCAGCAGTTGCATAAAGTGGTCATCTATATAGTATTCCGCGGCAGCCTTTACCGGTAGGTCTATTCCTTGTTCTTTCAGGGCCGCGTGCAGTGCCTGCAGGCCGGTCAAAATCGTTTCGCGTGTATTTGGGAAGTGGTCAAATTTTATATGTGGCGTGGTAATGATGCTTTTAAAGCCCATATCCATCATCGCGCGTACCAGTGCTATACTATCCTCTATGGTCTGCGCCCCGTCATCTACCGCGGGTACAAAGTGCGAGTGCATATCCGTACCTATGAACGACCAGTCTCCTCCGCCCACCATTGCCGCATCCTTTTCTTCCTTGTTTTCCTTCTTACCAAATAGCCTCGAGAACATGTATCCTGAATAATGTGAAAACTAAAATTAACTCAATTTCCTTAAGGAGGTGATTTAGGTATGATATATACACGCGCTAACACCACTTAGCGCCCCAGGCCAATCAGGGAACCCCGCCGGAAGGTAAGCCGTAATAGCTTCTAGCTGCCCTTTTTGCTTACTTTTTTGGGCAAGCAAAAAGTAAAGAACAACACGAGCACATAACATAAACACACAACATCCTTGCGAGGAGGCTTTGCGACGAAGCAACCCCGCTATAACCCGAGCAAAGCCCGGCACTACAGCAGCGCCCAGGCCCCATCAGGGCACCCCGCAGGCAGCAAGCGGTAATCGCTGGCCTGCTGCCCTTTTTTGTTACTTTTTTGGGCAAGCAAAAAAGTAAAGAACAACACGAGCACATAACATAAACACACAACATCCTTGCGAGGAGGCTTTGCGACGAAGCAACCTCGCCTCCCATTGTGAATATCTTTATTTGGAAACCCCTCACACGCAACCGTATATTGCACGCACCACAAGTTCTTTGACATCCTGGACCATCACCTAATTAGCACATCAGCTAATTAGCCAATCAAAAACTTACCTTTTATGCACCCAAATGGAAGTATTATTAACCCTAAATGGAAGTAAAACCGCTCATAATTAACCTTTTTCCGCAGTAAATTACCATATTTTAAAAACTAATAATAGCCATGGCAAAAGCACACAGCGATCGCTATCCACAAAAAGGTTAAGAATTCAAAGCAAAACCGCAGTTAACGAGCCAACCTTCCCATTTTAGCCGCTAAATACAACTATCAGCAAAGTGGTTTTAGTTACTTAGTTTTCCTCCGGCATAGGCAGTTGCTTAATGCGTCTTCGCTTTTTGAGCCCAAATTGGCTCACTGTATTTTGTTCTATATGTGCTATAGCCTCTGTAACCGAATCTGTAAACAGGAATAATTGTATATCATCCGGACTGATCGTTTTTTCGATAACCAGTTTTTGAATATACTCATACAACTCTTTATGATATTCCTTGCCCATCAACACAATAGGGAAACGCTGAAACTTTCCTGTTTGTATCATGGTTATGGCTTCAAAGAATTCATCCATGGTACCATAGCCACCCGGCATCACTACAAACGCGTACGAATACTTTGACAGCAATACCTTACGGATGAAGAAGTAATCTATAGATACCCATCGGTCAAGGTACCTGTTAGGCTCCTGCTCCTTTGGCAGTACTATATTACATCCCACGGAGATACCACCGCCTTCCTTAGCGCCCCTGTTAGCAGCCTCCATAATGCCGGGGCCGCCCCCAGTCATTACCGAAAACCCAAGCCCTGCTATGCCTTTGCCAACCTCACGGGCCAGGGCATAATAAGGATGATCTGGTGGGAATCGCGCTGAGCCGAAAACAGTTACACAAGGCCCTACATGCATCAGCCGCCTGAACCCGTATATAAACTCCTTCATCACAGAAAAAAGGAACATCGTATCCTTCCATGGTGAATGGGGCCCTTCCAGAAATACAGCATCGTTCTTAGATCCTATTGGGGTAAATTTCTTATTCTTATTGATCTGCTGATCCATCTTTATATTAATGTTCAAATTTAGTTGTTGCAGCCATTATGCTTTGCAATTCATTGGCATCTGCAATAAAGGTATCTCCAAGGCTTAAGATCGTTTTATCGCCACTGATGTTTTTAGAAATGAGCGCCGAAGTATGAAATTCATTAGCATTGGTAGCTTCTATTAATTCCTTGATATTGGCAGAGCGTACACCGCCACCAGGCATTATAGCAATGCGCTCCCCTGCGGTAGCTCCCAGCTTTGCTATCATATACGCTCCTGCCATTGCATTTTTTTGTTGGCCCGATGTAAGTATGCGCGCGCAGCCACAATCAATAATAGTTTCCAGTGCAGCGAACGGATCAGGGGTTACATCAAATACCCGGTGTACTGTTACCTGCATAGGATATGCCCATTCCACCACCTGTTTTAACCGGTCAGCATCTATGCGTCCATCAGCCAGTTGCATGCCGGTAGCTATGCCATCACAACCCAGCTCTTTGCAAAGCAGAATGTCCTGCCGCATTATAGCAAACTCCTCATCGTCGTACACAAAACTGCCTCCGCGCGGGCGTATGATCGGGAATAATGGTATCGGCACTTTTTCACGCACGTAACGGATAGTACCGTAAGATGGAGTGACACCGCCCTGCATAGGATCCGCGCAAAGTTCAATACGCGATGCACCCGCATTATATGCCAGCATGCACGACTGGATGTTAAAAGCACATACCTCAATAATGATGTTGCGCATAAGTTTAGTATATACTTTTCACAGTGTATATCCGCTCTTCTCTGCCGTTTCGTACCGCATAGGTAAAACCCTTCTGCAATGCATAGGCTCCATATTCGCCTTTCTTATTCAGTGCCAGAAAACCTACCTGTACTTTGGGGGCACCTTCAGGGTTCACCTTTATCATTCGCTCCACTGTTTTTTTGCAGGCATCTTCTGGCGTGTATCCCTGGCGCATCAATTCCACCACCAGGTGAGATCCTACTATGCGTATCACCTCCTCCCCTACACCGGTAGCCGTAGCTGCACCTATTTCATTATCCACATACAGGCCCGCACCTATTACCGGAGAATCACCTACGCGCCCATGCATCTTATATGCCATCCCACTTGTTGTACAGGCACCGCTTATGTCGCCATTGGCATCCATCGCCACCATGCCTATGGTATCATGATTATCCACACCGCCCGGATGATGATGTTTGCCATGCAGCTGGTTTTCAATATTTATCTCGGGTTCGTAATGTTCCTTTTTCAGCCAGTTCTCCCATGCCTTTTTGCTGGATGGGGTCAGCAGGTTCTCCTTCTTGAATCCATTGCTTAAAGCAAACTGCAATGCACCGTCCCCTGCCAGTATCACATGTGGGGTCTTCTCCATCACCATACGCGCTACAGAGATAGGATGGACAATATGCTCCAGACACATTACAGAGCCACAACGATATCGCTCATCCATGATACAGGCATCAAGTGTCACACGGCCATCACGATCGGGCAAGCCCCCGTACCCGACACTATGATTATCTGGGTCAGCTTCCGGAACTTTTACACCCGTCTCTACAGCATCCAAGGCCTTACCTCCTTTTGCCAGCACCTCCCACGCAGCAGCATTGGCCTCCTTGCCAAAATCCCACGTAGAGATCACGACGGGATCGTTTTTTACCGGCGTAACAATATTGTCTGCCAGAGATTTTGCAATACTATGGCTACCCGTTAGCAAAGCTGCCGAACCAAGCAGAGAAAATTTCATAAACCGCCTGCGCGTATGCATGGAATATTGTTTGAGAACAAGATAGTTATAAATATAGGAAATGTGTGCGCTGTACATTCATGAAAAAACCAATATTTTCGCACCGCAAAGAGTAATACTTCATTATAAATTGACATCATAAATGAGCACAATACGCCACAACTGGACTATTGAAGAGATACGATCCATATACCATAACCCATTGCTTTCTTTAATACTGGATGCAGCACAGGTACACAAGCAAAACCATACTTACGGTGAAGTGCAGATAAGCAGCCTGCTCTCAATAAAAACAGGTGGGTGCAGCGAAGACTGTGCTTATTGCCCGCAAGCCGCCCGCTACCACACAGATGTGAAAGTGCACGCTCTGATGAAAACCGAAGATGTGGTAACAGCAGCACAGAATGCAAAGACCGGCGGTGCTTCCCGATTCTGTATGGGTGCTGCCTGGCGAGAAGTGAGAGATAACAGGGACTTTGACAGGGTCCTTGATATGGTGAAAGCAGTAAACGCACTTGATATGGAAGTATGTTGCACGCTCGGCATGCTAACAGGAGAGCAGGCCAGCAAACTCGCTGATGCAGGCCTTTACGCTTACAATCATAATGTAGATACATCCGAAGAGCATTATGAACAGATAATTACCACCCGTACTTATGAGGACCGTCTGCAAACGCTATCGAATGTGCGACAAGCCGGCATATCTGTCTGCAGCGGTGGTATCATAGGCATGGGAGAATCAGATGATGACCGCATTGGGATGCTGATGACCCTGGCTAACCTGCCCGAACATCCGGAGTCTGTACCGATAAACGTATTGGTACCTGTAGCTGGCACACCCCTCGCAGATAGCAAACGTGTACCATTCGATGAACTGGTGCGCATGATAGCAACTGCGCGTATAATGATGCCCCACTCAGCGGTACGCCTTTCGGCCGGAAGGCTGGAGCTATCTATTGCCGAGCAGGCGATGTGCTTTATGGCAGGTGCTAATTCCATATTTGCAGGCGACAAGTTGCTCACTACACCCAATCCTGAATTTAACAGCGACAAGCAAATGTTTAAGATACTTGGATTAACCCCTAAAGCAGCATTTACAGACGTCCCTAAAAAGAATATAGTGCAGCATGAGCAAGCTTGAGCTGTACTTACAAAAGAAAATTAAAGACCGTCAACTAGCTGGTAATCTGCGGCAGTTAAAGATAGCTGCGGCACCTATAGACCTATTCTCCAATGATTATCTGGGGCTGGTAACTACCGGTGTATTACCTGCGCTTATCAGTAAAAAATATGGCACTTCGCTGGCAACCGGCTCAACGGGATCCAGACTACTTTCAGGCAACAGCGTGATCGCAGAAATGTTAGAGCAGAACATAGCAACTTTTCATGATGTGGAAGCAGCATTATTATTCAATAGCGGGTATGATGCCAATGTAGGCTTGCTCAGCGCTATAGCAGACCGGCACACCACCTATATATATGATGAGCTGTGCCATGCCAGCATCATAGATGGGATAAGGCTAAGCCAGGCACAGGTACACTATAAATACCGGCATAATGATATAGCAGATTTGCAGGAAAAAATAAACCTCGCAAAAGAAGGGCCTGTAATTGTAGTAACAGAATCTGTATTCTCAATGGATGGAGATATGGCACCACTACAAAACATAGCAGGCATATGCATGCAATACAATGCGTCGCTGGTAATTGATGAAGCGCATGCAACCGGTGTATTTGGGAACCAGGGGAAGGGATTAGTACATGCACAAAGTATAGCCACACAAACATTTGCCAGAATACATACTTATGGTAAGGCCATGGGATGCCATGGCGCAGCAGTGGTGGGTAGCACTGTGCTAAAACAATATCTTATCAATTTTGCGCGGTCATTTATATATACTACAGCATTACCTGAGCACACACTCTGTGCAATAGAATGTGCCTATGGATACCTGGGTAGCTCCGTTTACTCAAACGAAGTATTACATGATCTTGTGGCATACTTCCGTAAACAGGTAGCAGGTAGTAACATAAAAGGATGGAACAATAGCAGCAGCCCTATACAGGCGTTAGTGATTGGCAACAATGAGCGAACCAGACATATAGCAGGTATACTGCAACAGGACGGACTCCAGGTAAACGCAATCCTTTCTCCTACTGTACCGGCAGGAAGTGAGCGGCTGCGTATTTGCCTGCATACTTTTAATACATACGAGCAAATAGACCTTCTGTTAAAAATACTGGCAACTCATTTATGAATAAGCGTATAGCTATAGCAGGCATACATACCGATATTGGCAAGACCATTGCATCAGCTGTGATAGCAGAAGCAATTGGTGCTGACTACTGGAAACCTTTGCAAGCTGGCAACCTGGAGCAAAGTGACACAATAGTCGTCCGCTCGCTTCTTGGCAATAAAAATTCAATAGTGCACAAGGAAGCAGTGAGATTAACGCAACCGTTATCACCACATGCCGCCGCCGCTATTGATGGTAAGACAATAGACTATAAGGGCTTTACGTGGCCTGCAACTCTTAATACTTTATTGATAGAAACTGCAGGTGGCTTATTATCCCCGGTATCTGAGCATAACACTGTTGCAGATTTTATTCAGTATTACCAACTGCCTGCCTTACTTGTATCTAAGAACTATTTAGGTAGTATCAATCACACACTGCTTAGTATAGAAGTAATGAAAGCAAGAAATATACCTATACTGGGTATAATAATGAACGGCGATAGTAATGGAGCATCAGAACAATTTATAACCACTTACACACAAATACCCATCATAGCCACCATACCAAAAATGGAAGAACTGAATATAGCTTCCATTTACCAATGTGCAGCCCGAATAAAAGAATCTCTGCTACAATATCTATAACATGGCAAGCATTACAGAAAGAGACCGCAATGTGATATGGCACCCATATACCCCTATGAAGCTATGGCCTGAAGCCATCGGCATTGTGAGTGGCAGTGATGAATTCCTTTTTGATGAACAGGGGAAGCGATATATAGATGCTATATCATCCTGGTGGGTAACCCTGCATGGACACGCACATCCATATATTGCCCAAAAGATAAGCGAACAGCTTACTAAGCTGGAGCATTGCATTTTTGCGGGTTTTACACATGAGCCGGCTGTGCAGCTGGCAGAGCGACTATTAACAATATTACCAGGCAAGCCGGAAAAGATATTCTTTTCAGACAATGGCTCTACCGCTGTAGAAGTAGCCATAAAAATGGCGCTGCAATACTATAATAACAAAGGGCAAAAGCGCAAGAGAATAGTAGCGCTGGAGCATGCTTATCATGGAGACACATTTGGCGCAATGTCTGTGAGTGGGAGAAGTATATTTACTGAAGCATTTGATTCTTTTTTGTTTGATGTGGACTTCATCCCTTTTCCAAATGAAGAAAATAAAGAACACAGTATTGCAACTTTAAAAAAGCTATTGGCAAACGGGGATGTAGCTGCATTTATCATAGAGCCTCTGGTGCAGGGTACAGCAGGCATGTGTATGTATCCGCCTGAGGTACTAGACGCTTATTTCAGGTTGTGCAAAGAGCAGCATACACTAATAATTGCAGATGAGGTAATGACGGGATTTGGAAGAACGGGGACGTTGTTTGCCTGCGATACGGTGTCCGCAGCTCCTGACATCATCTGCCTATCCAAAGGATTGACCGGAGGAACAATGCCTTTAGGTGTTACTGCATGCACAATAGACGTTTTTAATGCTTTCTACGATGACGACCGCGGGAAAACTTTATATCATGGACATTCCTTTACCGCCAATCCTATAGCCTGCACCGCCGCACTTGCCAGCCTTGACCTGCTAGAGAAAGATGAGTCAACCGAAAACAGAAAGAGAATTGCAGCTCGGCATACAGAATTTGCCAGTTTGATAGCCAATCATAAAAATGTAGTTGCAATAAGACAGGCGGGTACAATACTGGCAATAGAACTAAACACCAGCATGCCCACCTCATACAATCATAATAAGAGAGATTTTATTTATAGTTTTTTTATTGATCGGGGTATTTTGATACGACCACTGGGAAATATAATATACGTAATGCCCCCTTATTGTACGTCTGATGAATCATTAATGCTGATATATTCATGCATACAAGAATTACTATTAACTTTAGACAATCAATAATTTTATGAAACAGGAGCAGCTGACCTTAATTATCGGTAAGATAACCGCATCATCTGTATTGCACGCCAAGTGGCTCAATACCCTGTCTATGATGGAAAATACGGGCGCACGAAAGATATCGCGTTATGAACATCCTATACAAACTGATATCGTTGTTTTGAAGCATGCTGCTGAAGAGGCACGCCATGCTTACTACCTGAAAAAAATGATAGCCCGTGTAATACCGGGTTATTGCCCCGACTACTCTTATGATTACCTGCTGGCGCCTATAGAAAGCCACCATTACCTGCACCGCCTGGATACAGAAACGTGCCGCTACCTGAAGCACCACAGTGGATGGAAAGCCAGACAATTAAAGCATGGCGCCTACCTGCTGGTTACCTACGCCATAGAACTGCGCGCTGATATGCTTTATGCAGCATATCAGGATGTATTGACTGCAATTAACTCAAAAGTGAATGTAAAGACGATCATTAAAGAAGAAGAAGGGCATTTGGCAGAAATGACCCGTATGCTGCAGGATTTCTACCCCGGATGGGAGAAATTAGCAGAGGATGTGCTTAAAATAGAAAGCAACCTTTTTGCTAACTGGATGCAGGCAATAAAACAGGAAGTAGTTTATATACCCACCAATATTAAGATCTCGCTAAATGTGGAACAATTGAAGCCAAACTTTAATTAGCACCACCTTATACATATTTTCATTACACAATTGTAGATACTTCTACATAAAGAATTGAACAATGTTTAAACAGATGTAGCAACCTCTAACGGAAAACTATATTCACCTTACATTGGCATGATTATACTACTTACTTTAGCTCTACCCTTATTGGAGGTTTTCACTTTATGACGTATTACGACTTTGAAAAGGAAGTATTGCTTCTGGTAGCTAAAGACCACTACCAGTATTACCGGCATATACTACCGGCAATACGGCATACCTTCAGAGAACGTTTCATTAATACGATAATATCCGGTTTTGATATACCTACTTCTTTTGACCATGTGAGTATGGCCAGTAAGCTGCCCGATATATACTACACCCGTTACCTGAAATTTGTATACACTAAAGTACAGAAAACGGAGCAACACAATCCGCAACTTGCCTGATCTACTATAAGGCTATCTGCTTAGAAGTTACGTAGGCCATACCTTTAAACATACTTACCAATTCCCCTTTTTCGTTCGTAGTCCGTACATCGTATATTCCGGTTTTCTCTCCCCTGTGCTCTTCTTTTGCTTCTACGGTTAGTACCTCTCCCAGCCTTACGGGCCTTGTAAAACTTACAGAAACATCAAGCGCCACGGTTGCATAACCATGTGTATTGCAGGCAAACTCAAAAGCTGAATCAGCAGCAGAGAACAAAATGCCCCCATGCACATAGCCAAAACCATTTAGCATCTCGTAAACTACGGTAAAGTGTAATTTGCAATAGCCGGCTGCTATATCTATCACCTTCAGGCCTAGCCATGAGGAGAATTTGTCTTTGGCAAGCATGATCTCTAAAACCTGCGATGGAGTAAGTTCCTGATGCTGCGCCATAGTTATATTCTAAGATTGAAGTGGGAAGCCTAAGGTCGTTTGTTATTATTGAAAGGCCTCTTGGGGCCTGAGTTAAACGGTTTACGGCCACCGGTGGCATTAGGCTGCTTTGCCTCCTTTACCGAAATGATCTGACCTTTGTAAAAGGTGGCATCCAGGTTGTCTATCGCATCAAAAGCAGTATACTTATCGCCCATCTCAACAAAGCCAAAGCCACGCGGCAGTCCGGTTTCCTTATCCCTGACTATCTTCGCCACCACCACTTCACCAAATTCGGAGAAAAGTTCTCTAAGTTCTATCTCGGTAATTTCCGGACTCATATTTCCTACGAATAAATTCATACGATTACCCGGCTTTTGATCCTCGGGATGGAAAGTTACAAAAAGGCATGAAATAAGCGCAAAAAAGTTAGCTTGTTATATTAGCGGAGATAGAATACCACAGAAGTGTTAAATAGGGTCTTTGTATTACACCCTCTATACTATAATATACAGATGGTTAGTTATACCCGTATGAATCAATTCCATTGCTAACAATAAATACCGAAATAATCTTTTTCGGTACGGTTTTTTCTATATCATCTATTATGTTAGCTATTAAGAACAGTGTCAGGTTTATTTCCATTATGTTATGCGCTGTGCTATTAATATCAGCAGGCTGGACAACTGATTTTGCCCGTGCTAAAGATGAAGCAAAAGAGACCCACAAATACATTCTCCTCAGCTTTTCGGGGTCAGACTGGTGCATACCTTGTATAAGAACAAGAAAAGAGATATTTGAAAAAGAATCCTTCATTAAATATGCAGAAACCAGCCTCATTCTCGTAAATGCCGACTTTCCAAGGCTGAAAAAGAATAGCCTGACCAAAGCACAAACAAAACAGAACGAAACCCTTGCAGAACAATATAATAAAGCAGGCACTTTCCCTCTTACCCTCTTATTAAATTCAAATGGTAAAGTATTGAAAGAGTGGCGGGGGTATCCAGGCATTACCCCGGAAATATTTGTATCCCAAATCAAAGCAATTGAGCACACTGATTAACAACAGCCATTCTGATAGCGCTACCTATACCCAACAGCAATTCAAAAAAGCGCTGAAGTTAATGGGTAACCGTTTTGAATTAAGTGTCATAGCCGAAGATGAACAATGGGCATATGAATGTATTGATGAAGCCGTAACTGAAATACAGCGAATAGAAAGCCTTCTAACTACTTTTAATGAATCCAGCCAGACATGTCTCATCAATCGCTTTGCAGGTATACAGCCGGTAGAAGTGGAGATGGAAGTGTTAGACCTAATAGAACGCTCCCTCAGAATATCTAAGCTGACACAAGGTGCATTTGATATTACTTACGGGTCAGTAGATAAAAGCTTGTGGAACTTTGATGCGCAAATGACAGCTTTACCGAATCCTGCCATTGCAAGGCAATCTGTGCAATTAATAAACTACAGGAACATAATACTGAATAGGGAAGATAGCACTGTATTCCTGAAAGAAAAAGGCATGCGTATAGGCTTTGGGGGAATTGGGAAGGGATATGCGGCAGAGCGGGGCAAGTATCTATTAAAAGCATCAGGCATTACCAGCGGGATATTAAATGCAGCTGGCGATATGACCACATGGGGCCACCAACCTAATGGCAAACCCTGGACAATTGGCATCGCAGACCCCAATTCGAAAAACGATTTATTCTCTTACCTGGATATTACCAATATGGCAATAGCCACATCAGGCAATTACGAAAAGTATGTAATTATTGATGGCAAAAAATACAGTCATACTATTAATCCTAAAACAGGCCTGCCGGTATCAGGAATAAAAAGTACAACAATAATATGTGCTAACGCTGAGGTAGCAGATGCACTTGCCACACCGGTAACAGTAATGGGTGTAAAAACAGGCCTTGATCTCATTAACCAGATGAAGGGCATAGCCTGCATAATTATAGATGACAATGACAGGATATATACTTCACGCAACATAAAATTAAAAAGCCGATGAACGTGGCGATCAGATCTTTATTATTTGTAGTTACGCTTTGGGTAGGGAGCGGATTAACGGCTTGCGTTAGTGTAAAGGAATACCAAAAGCAATATATTAATGATACAGAAATGCAATTAGCAGCACGAAAAGCCGAAAAATTTGAAAATAGCTTTCAATCGTACCGGGAGGGCGCTTCAGGTGCTAACGGGGGAAAAACAGGTGGTGGCTGTGGCTGTAATTGATAAATAAATAACTGATGAAAAAACTCTCACTTGCGTTACTTGGCTGCCTGTTTCAGATAGTTAGTACTTATGCACAAACTACGGCTATAGATTCTACTGCTTACAAATCCAGAAAGCTGAAAGTAGAAGAAGTAAATCTTGTTTCGGGGTACTATTCCCAGAATGGCAATAATTCTGCTGTTACCGGAGGTGTAGGCACGGAACAACTTACCGATTTTGCGAACACACTTGATGTAGTGTTAGTAAATACTGATAAAAAAAATCGCCAATACACGTGGACTGCAGAACTGGGCATAGACCATTATACATCCGCCTCTTCTGATAAAATTGACCCCAGTACTATTTCTTCTGCATCGTCTCATGATACACGCACCTATCCATCGCTTTCTATGGCGCGGAAAGATAATAACGGTAATACTATAGGCCTTGCCGCTTCTTTTTCTACAGAGTTCGATTATACGTCTTACGGAGTGGTACTTAACTATGCCAAAACCTCACGGGATAACAACCGGGAATTTTCCATACACCTGCAGTCTTATTTTGATACATGGGATGTGATCTACCCTATTGAGCTGCGCCCTCCGGGTGGTGGCTATTCGGGAAGAGGTATGGACCCGCATATTTATAAGCCCAGAGATTCATACAGCGCATCACTGTCTTATTCACAGGTGATCAATAAGCATTTGCAGGTAGCCCTGTTAATGGATCTTATATACCAATCCGGCCTGTTGGCAACAGATTATCAGCGTGTATATTTTACTGATAATTCAGAACGTATTGAAGCGTTGCCTTCAAACAGATTTAAGCTTCCCATTGGTATACGTGCTAACTACTTTGTGGGCGACCGATTTATTCTCAGGCTGTATTACCGCTATTACCAGGATGACTGGGGCATCAAAGCGCAAACAGCCAATATTGAACTACCGATAAAACTAAACGCATTTACATCCATAAGTCCCTTTTATCGCTTTTATACACAGAACGCCGCTCAATATTTTGCCCCTTACGCTATGCATAATACAGGTGAAAGCTATTATACCAGTGACTATGACCTTTCTAAATTTACCAGCCAATTTTTTGGTACGGGAATACGATTTTCGCCTGAGAATGGAATTCTGAAAATTAAACACTGGTCTGCATTAGAAATTCGGTATGGACATTATATAAGGAGCACAGGTTTGCATTCAGATATTATCTCACTGAACGCGACATTTAAGTGAACAAAACCAAAAAAGTTACTTTCCGATACAAAATTTGGAGAAAATATAATCGAGCTTATCTTCTGTAGTAACTACTCCGGTGATATCGCCTATATAGTATAAGCATCTGCGTATATCAAGGGCAAGTAGGTCGCCAGGCACATCATTGGTCATTCCTTCTTTTATGTCGTGGAGTGAAATAAGGGCCTGCTGTAAAGCTGCATGATGGCGTTCATTGGTAATGATCGTATTTTCACTTTGCAAGGGGTGTTGCACTACCCTATCATATAAACTCTTGCGTAGTTTATCAATATTTTGCTTGTCGCGTGCGGATATAAATAGGCTGTCAAATTTGCTAAATTTTTGAATGGCTTCATGGGCAGCATCTGCCTTATTGCCCACCAGCAGATAATTCAATCCCTTCTCTGCAAATTCTTTTTCTTTTGCTCTTAACTCTTCCGGCATAGTATCGTTTACATCGTATAGATACACAACTATATCCGCACGCAGCATTGCATCTTTACTACGCTGTATACCAATGTTCTCTATAGCGCCGGATGTATGCTCCCGGATACCCGCGGTATCTATCAGGCGGAAAATAACGCCATTAATATTCAGCGCCTCCTCTATCGTATCTCTTGTAGTACCGGCTATCTCACTTACAATGGCACGTTCTTCATTCAGCAATGTATTCAGCAATGTACTCTTGCCTGCATTCGGCCTGCCAATGATAGCTACCTGTACCCCATTCCTTATTACATTGCCCAGCCTGAATGAATCCGTCAATTGCTGTGTCACTGAGGTAAGATCGTTAATGAGTGTATGCAACTGTGTTCTATCCGCAAAGGCTACATCCTCCTCGCTGAAATCAAGCTCTAACTCTATCAAAGCGCTGAACTTTATCAGCTCCTCGCGCATGCTACACAACTGTTCGCTAAACCCGCCCCTAAGATTATACATAGCAGTTCTATGCGCCGCCCCAGACTGGCTGGCTATAAGGTCAGCCACCGCTTCCGCCTGCGCCAGGTCCATCTTCCCATTCAGAAAAGCACGTTGGGTAAACTCTCCTGCATTTGCCATCCGTGCACCATTAGCAATGCAAAGGCTGATGACCTGACTCAACACATAGTGCGATCCGTGACAGCTCAGCTCTACCACATCTTCACCGGTATAGCTTTTTGGTGCTTTATAAAGGCTTGCTACCGCTTCGTCTATTATTTCTTTATCATTCACAATACGGCCAAAGTGCAGTGTATGGGAAGCCTGGTTTTCCAGACGCTTGCCTAAAAATATTTTATCCGCAATAGCTATCGCATTACTGCCGCTGAGACGAATAATTCCTATAGCGCCCTCTCCCGGAGGGGTAGCTAATGCTACTATTGTATCATCAGGTGCGTGCATCTTAACAAATGTAAGTGGATCGGGCAGCAATTTGCACTATTTTAGTATGGTTATATTTATATCCTATGCGTGCAGTCATACAACGGGCATCATCAGCCAGCGTTACCATACATGGAAGCGTAACCGCGAAAATAGAAAATGGCTACGTGGTGCTGCTGGGAATAGAAACAGCAGATACTATTGACGACGCCGAATGGCTGTGTAAGAAAATAACCCAGTTACGCGTATTTGCAGATGATGCTGGTCTTATGAACCGCGATATAAAAGAGGTAGGCGGGAATATATTATTAGTCAGCCAGTTTACACTGCATGCTGCTTACAGGAAAGGTAACAGGCCCTCATTTATAAAAGCTGCACGGCCGGAGCAGGCAATGCCTCTTTATGAGCATTGTATCAAGACATTGAGTATACTGCTGGGAAGGGAGATAGCTACCGGTACCTTTGGCGCTGATATGCAAGTGGCACTGGTGAATGATGGACCGGTAACCATACTTATGGACACCCAGCAAAAAGAATAGGGCATATTTATCCTAATTTTACGTTCACGAACATGTTTACAGACGAATATTTTATGCGGGAAGCCTTGAAACAGGCACAAATGGCGCATGAAGCCGGCGAGGTACCTGTGGGTGCTGTGGTAGTATGGGGTGATAAAATAATAGCCCGTGGCCATAACCAGACCGAACAATTGAATGATAGCACTGCACATGCTGAAATGATCGCATTAACTTCCGCCTTTAATACATTAGGCAGTAAATACCTGCCGGAAGGTATCCTGTATGTAACCGTAGAGCCATGCCTGATGTGCAGCGGCGCAATGTACTGGAGCAAGATAGGACGGGTGGTATATGGTGCAGCAGATGTAAAGAATGGCTACCATAAAACCACTGGTGAGCACTGGCCGTTCCATCCAAAAACATTACTTACACAAGGTATACTGGCAGATGAATGCGCTGAACTGATGCGCAGTTTTTTTGCCGCAAGAAGATAAGAATGCTCCATAACTGGGAAAGAATAACGTCGCACACACTGGAGGAACTGGAAGACAATAAACTGACGGAGGCACTGGCCGGTGACCACAGGGTAGGTCTGCTCAAGAAAGGAGACATCCTTTATGCTTTCGCCGCTACCTGTCCGCATGCTTCAGCATCCTTGTGTGATGGGTGGCTGAATGCACGTGGGCATATTGTATGTCCGCAACACCAATATCATTTTGACCCAGCCAACGGGCGGAATACTACAGGCGAAGGCTACAAGTTACGTACCTACCCGGTAAAATTTGAAGGGGATAGCATACTGGTAGGGTTTGCGTTACTATCTTAGCAAAAATAAATTTGCACGTGCATTTACAGCTTCCTCCTTATTTAAAAAACGGTTCTGTTATTGGCATTACCTGCCCCGCGGGATATGTAGCCCGGGAACGTGTAGCACATGCCATAACTGTATTGCAACAGTGGGGCTATGAAGTAAGAACAGGGGAAACTGTAGGTACCGAGCACTTTTACTTTTCGGGTACCGACAGCCAACGCTTTCATGACCTGCAGGCGATGCTGGATGACCCTGCCATTGATGCTATAATGATGGGACGGGGCGGATATGGTATGAGCCGTATAATAGACCAACTGGATTTTACGGCTTTCACCAATAGACCCAAATGGATATGTGGGTTTAGCGATATCACGGTATTGCACAATCATATTCAGGAGCTGCTGGGCATAGCTACTATACATGGCCCAATGTGCGGGGCATTTAAACCCGAAACCGATAACGCAGAGCATATCTTAAGTGTGAAGGCGGCATTGAGTGGAGCACCTTTGTCCTATACAATCCCATCGTCTATATATTATCGGGAGGGGGTAGCAGAAGGAATAGCTACGGGTGGAAATATAGCCATCCTGGCGCACCTTACCGGTTCTGTATCTGAGGTAAATACAGACGGCAAGATATTGATGCTGGAAGACATAGGGGAATACCTTTACAACCTGGACCGCCTGATGCTAAACCTGAAAAGAGCCGGCAAGCTGAAAAACTTAGCAGGGCTTATAATAGGCGGCCTCACGGATATGCTGGATACGGAACGTCCCTTTGGGCAAACGGCAGAAGAACTGGTATGGGACAAGGTGAAGGAGTATAACTATCCTGTATGCTTTAACGCCCCATTTGGCCACCAGGATATAAACTATGCACTGCCACTGGGGATGCTTTATCGCCTGGATGTGCGTGCGAGTGGCAGCCAACTAGTGCAGTTATCTTCCTGACTATTTATCAGTTAAATCTGTTTTTTTCATCGGGGTCTATATGCAGGCTATGGAAGAAACGATGAGCCACAGGAACCATTAATATGCCTATGGTTGTGATGAACATAACACCACAGAACAAGGCATAGATAGAAGAGAATATCTTTCCCCAAAAGGGTTTTACCTCTACCACAGGGCCCATACCACCAAGTATCATACTGGCATTATGCAGCGAATCTATCCAGGATATAGCAGCTATATAATGATAGCCGGCTATACCAATTAACAGGCATATCATGATGATGAGGAATGCCACTACGGAGCTGCGAAAAATACGCCTATAGAATACACTCATCGGCGCCAGCTTCTGATATTTGTTTTCGTACATAGGGAATAAAAATAGTAAGGAAATGGATCAGTGACATTTAAAATGTTCAAAAGGCTCGAAGCACGAAAGACATTTGTAGAGTGCTTTGCAGGATGTGGGGCCAAAGTTGCTTACAAGAGTAGTATCAGCAGCACCACAGCGGGGGCAGGTAACCTCCTCTTCCTCAAAAAAACCAAGTGGCTGAAACGCTTTCCGATTTGGTGGGGCTATCCCATACTCTTTCAGTTTGCGCTTACCGTCTTCTGTCATCCAATCGGTTGTCCAGGCGGGACTTAGCTGAAGCTCAATTTTTATATCCTTAATACCCTGGCTTAGCAGCGCCATCCGTATGCCTACAGATATTACATCCATAGCCGGGCAGCCACTATAGGTAGGTGTGATGCTTATTGTTACCGCAGCGCCTTTTTCTGTATTGCTGATGGAAACTTTACGTACTATACCAAGGTCGAGGATAGTGAGCACCGGCACCTCCGGATCGGTAACCGCCGACAGCCATTCATATATCCTGCTTTCTGTCAACTCGCTCATCACGCCCCCCTCTTTAATTTCAATTGTTCCCATTACCATACATGGCGGGGATAAGCACGCTGCATGAATTGCAACTCTGCAAGCACATACCCTAAATGCTCTGTGTGTACCCCCTGCTTCCCTCCATCCTGCATCCATCCTGTGGGTGGCAACTGCAATGTGGCTTCTTCCAGAATTGCAGCAACACGCTGTTCCCACTGCATCTTTACAGCAGGCAGATCCACACCGTCGCCGTTTTGCAGCATTGTAGTATCTACCTCATCCATTTTAAAAAACTCGCCAGTGTACATCCAAAGATCATTCACGGCTTGCTGTATGCGGGTATGGCTTTCTTCCGTACCATCTCCAAGACGTATCATCCATTCGCCACTCCAGCGTTTGTGGTATAATACCTCTTTCAATGATTTTTCGGCTACCGCTGATAGCGTAGTGTCTTTACTGTTCCGCAACTCTGTATAAAAGAAATAATTGAATGTATCGTAAAAGAAAGAGCGGGCTATTGTATAGGCCCAGTCGTTGTTAGGCTGTTCTACCAAAAGTATATTGCAGAAATCCCATCCATCGCGCAGGTAGGCTACATTATCCTCATCTATCATACCGCCTTCCCTGATCAACCCCTGGATAGCATCGCCTGTAAAAAGGTTTTTCTTTTCAGCGGCAGGCATATTATTTACCTGCTCTGCGGCATACTGGTACAGGCTGCGCGCCTGCCCCAGGTGATCGAGCGCCATGTTGGTGAGGGCTATATCCTGTTCCAATACAGGGCCATGGCCACACCATTCGCTGAGCCGGTGGCCTATTATCAATGCGTTATCGGCAAGCCTTAAAGTATATTTCAGTAGGGGTGTCATCACTAATGGTATGAAGTAAGCAAGAGCTATTACATGTGCTTTAGCTCATCGGGCAGGTTATAGAATGTTGGGTGACGATATACCTTATCATTAGCAGGCTCGTAAAATGCCTCTGCGTCATCGGGATTGGAAGCATGCACAAAGCGGCTGTCCACCACCCATATGCTCACCCCTTCCATACGGCGGGTATATACATCGCGGGCATTTTCTATAGCCATCTGGGCATCTACGGCATGCAGGCTGCCTACATGCTTATGATCTAACCCAGCCTTGCTGCGTATAAATACTTCCCAAAGGGGCCATTCAGATGGCTTATTATTTACTTTATCTGACATTTTAAAAAGATGTTTAATTATGCAGCTTTCATAGTACTTTCTGCTGCGCGTGCCTTTCTTTTTTCTGCATAAGCGGTAGCTGCGTCGCGTACCCATTTACCCTCATCCCATGCTTTTTTGCGGGTTTCCACACGCTGCTTATTACAAGGGCCATTACCTTTTACTACGTTCCAGAATTCATCCCAGTTAATGACACCGAAATCATAGTGACCCCGTTCCTCGTTCCACTTCAGGTCTTTATCCGGCACTTCCAGTCCTAATATCTTGGCTTGCTCTACGCCTATATCCACAAACTTCTGCCTTAGTTCATCATTGGTAAAACGCTTGATGCGCCAACGAACACTCTGTGCCGTGTGCGGGCTATTATCATCAGGCGGGCCAAACATCATAATAGAAGGCCACCACCACCTGTTAAGGGCATCCTGCGCCATTTTGCGCTGCACCTCGCTCCCATTGGAAAGCGTGAGCATTATCTCAAAACCCTGGCGCTGGTGAAAACTTTCCTCCTTGCAAACACGCACCATAGCACGCGCATAAGGCCCATAGGATGTACGGCACAGAGGAACCTGGTTCATAATGGCTGCGCCATCTACCAGCCAACCTATAGCCCCCATATCGGCCCAGGAAATAGTGGGATAATTGAATATAGATGAATATTTAGCCTTTCCGGTATGCAACTGGTCCATCATCTCATCGCGGCTGATGCCCAATGTTTCTGCTGCGCTGTAGAGGTATAAGCCATGCCCGGCTTCGTCCTGCACCTTTGCCAGCAATACTGCTTTACGGCGAAGACTGGGGGCGCGGGTTATCCAGTTACCTTCCGGCAGCATACCCACAATCTCGCTGTGCGCATGCTGGGATATCTGACGAATGAGCGTTTTCCGGTAGTTATCGGGCAGCCAGTCCTTGGCCTCTATCGTCACCTCGTTATTTATCTTTTCCTCAAAATGTTTTGCGAGTGTATCCACCAGAAATATTTAAAAAAGTTACCTACAAATATAGTGTTTATATGCTAAATATGCTGTTAATGAAGCGCCAGTATCTAAGGTTCAACTTTGCCTGCAAACTTCCGTTAAGATAAAATACATATCTGCTGGCAGAAAGGATTTTGTATGGAAACTTCCGTTCAAGAACCAGGATGAAAATGGAAGTTTGGCGGTTTTATCAACCCACTGCAAATCATCTTATACTCCATTTAGGGAAAACATTTGAAAAAGCCTTTTGATGAATAATTAGTTTAACCTGCTATGGTATTACTACCATTTTTACTACGAGAAAATGTAAATAATGTGCATTTGTACCGGCAAAAGGTAAAGTTTTGTGTGCGTTCTTAACCTTTTTGTGGATAGCGATGGCTGTATGTGTTTGCTGTGGCTGTTATTATGTTTATAAATATGGTAATTTACTGCGGGAAAAGGTTAATTATGAGCAGTTTTACTTCCATTTTGGGTTAATAATACTTCCATTTGGGTGCATAAAAGGTAAGTTTTTTTTCAATTAGCTAATTAGCTGATGTGCTGATTAGCTAATTAGGTAATGCGCCAGGATGTCAAAGAGCTTGTGATGCGTGCAATATACGGTTGCGGGTGAGGGGTTTCCAAATAAACATATCCACAATGGGAGGGGTTATGTGCTTATGTTTCGTGTCCGTGTTATCCTTACTTTTTGCTTGCCCAAAAAGTAAGTAAAAAGGGTGCGCGAGCAGACCCTCGGCAGAGCCGAGACAAGCACCCCGGCCTTCGGCCACCCCTCCTAAAAACAGGAGGGGAGTTGTGTGTTGCTTTACCATTTTTTCGTGTCCGTGTTATCCTTACTTTTTGCTTGCCCAAAAAGTAAGCAAAAAGGGCAGCAGGCCAGCGATTACCGCTTGCTGCCTGCGGGGTTCCCTGATTGGGCTGTGGTGCTGCTGTAGTGCCGGGCTTTGCTCGTGGTGTAGCGAGGTTGCTTCGTCGCAAAGCCTCCTCGCAAGGACGTTATGGGTTTATGTTTTGTGCTCGTGTTAAAACTAGCGCGGTGTAACTTCGCAAATCAGGAGATTTGCTTTCCTCTGCGCGGGCAGCCGAGTCCTGAAGCAGAGACTCGGCTGGGACCCAACAGGAGGGGAGTTTTTCTAAGTACCTAGCATGGGGGATTACTTAGTATTTTTACTTTTATGAAACCCGTACTGCTGATCACACTGCTATTATTTTTATCTGCCGCATTGCAAGGGCAAAGCAAGCATGTACGCGCAGAGGGTGAAGGCAATAGCAACGAAACGGAAAACCCTTATTACCAGGAAGTGTACTTCCCTGAGGGAGTGAGCTACCAGTCGCTAACGTTGTGGATGAACGATACACGATATATGGATAGCGGCGTGCTATACACGGTGGCGCTGGATGAAAAAGGACGCATACATACCCAGACGAGCACCAATTATATAAGGGGCAAACTGGAAAACTATATATATGGCCTGCCCTACCCTATAAGCAATGTTGACAATAACATTATCACCGAATATACGTATGACGATAGCGGCAATGCGGTGCGCATGTGCAGGTACTCACAGCTATCCAGCTACAGCGAGGGGGGCGCTTCCCGCATCACCCAGCAGTATGTACGCAAAATGCAGCATGAAGGGCAACCAGTAACCATTGATGGAATAAAAAGGAATATGGACTCGGTGCTGGCGCGCGGCCCGCAACAGATAGAACAAACTTATAATGACCAACAGATACAATATGACCAGATGGGCAACCCCATACGGATAGACGACCAGGCTAGCAATACAGCAGGGGTGGAAGAACCTCCAGTATCTACTTTCAGCACCTACACTTACCAATATTCACTGCGTGGCATGGTGCTGCGGCAGGAGCAGGCAAGGCGGTTTATGAATAGCGCGGGCATCAGATTTTATGAGAAAAAGGTGCGCACATTTCAGTATGATGACAATGATTCATTGACCAATACTATTACCTACAGCTTTATGAACGACAGCACCAGCGATATGGCCCCACCGCGCGGGAAACGCATAGAGCGGCGCTACCATTATAACGCCCAGGGACAACCTGACACTATCACTTACCTGGCGCCTGATGGCAACCACAGGCATGTAATAGCTTATAATAAAGGTGAAAAAGCGCACTACACCATATACCGATTTGATGAGCGGTATGTAGACACCGTACTTGAATTTGACTACCGCTATACCGGCAATGACCTCAAAGAGATACGCCACTATAGTAAGGGACAACATACCTATTCGCAAAACTTGCTTACCTACAACAACTGGCACCTTCCGGTGAGTATGGTGACCAGAACGGAGGTATCGGGCAATGCGAGGGGGGTGCTGTTTTCGCAGGTGTTGCTGTTCTATGGGGATAAAGATGCCGATGCTGCCACGGCCAGGCGCAGCCTGTATGTGCCGAAAGACCAGCGGGGGACCCCCCGGCCCCTAAAGGGGAGGTGATGTTTCTAATTCGTAAGTAAATCCTCTGCTGAGCCGAGACAAGCACACCGCCCTGCGGCCACCCTCCTAAAAACCGGAGAGGAACTTTTGAAACGTAAAGAAAATGGCATTTGATTTCGTAAATCAGGAGATTTACTACCAGTGCGACGTAGTCAGAGAGACTACGCCGAGCGGGGAACCCCCTGCCCCTAAAGGGGAGGTATTAATCTTTCCTGCTCGAGTATACCCCCCCGGCCTGCGGCCACCCCTCCTAAAAACAGGAGGGAAGCTTTGAAACGTAAAGAAATGGGATTTGATTTCGTAAATCAGGAGATTTACTGCCAGTGCGACGTAGTCAGAGAGACTACGCCGAGCGGGGCGAATACAAATACTTTTATATCTTGTTCCTCTCTAACGATCCTTATAGAATTACCTCGTGAAAATCTCCAAGATCAAACTACAATATAATAACTATGAGGCAGGCGAGTTTTCAGATATTCGTGAATGCAATGTCGATGAAGCAATAGAACAAATTAAACAATTTTCTTGGGAGAAAGAGCGAGCCCTTAGCTCGATTGGATATACTTGTCCTTCCGTTACAGTAGAAGATAACGAGGGAAACTATATAAAAATTGCTCCTTTTTACAATGGTAAATACGTTGCTTATTATTTACCGGCTGGAGAAAAGCATGTATGTCAAAAATCACTTACAGACTTGCATGACGCTTGTGAAGAAATAAAACGTTTCTATGAACAAGCGCTTGATGGGTATAAAAAGCAATTATTCAGAGGAAACATTTTGAAGCACTTTGTTACTGCCGAGTTCAATTATTCAATTAACCAGAAACGAGTTATCCTTTATAGCATATGGCCTATTGGTGTGACTGTTACCTACCTCCTTCTATATCTGATGGGCTATAAATATAGTAACAAGCTTGAAGCAGACTCATTATTAATATTTGCGTGGACAGTAACTACTGGAATAAATGTTATACTGCTTATCAATTATATTTTACATGATAAGCGTATCAATATCAAAATATCTGCAGGGAATGAGACCATCCTCTTTGGTAATGGTATCCAGCAAAAAACATATAGAAAGGAAAATGTTAACAAGGTTCAGGTATATCAAATCCCCTTTTTATCCTCAGGATTCGATAGATGTCCTTGGGGTAATTATATGTTTTATGTTATACTATTTAACGATCATACAACTATAAAATTCACTAGCCTGCTAATTGGCTATATTGATTTTGAGAGAAAGTTTGACAAATCAAAAATTGAATACAGATCAAAATACTTTCCTCTTACGTTTACAGCCAAATAGCTATAAATCTTTCCTAATCATTTCATTTTTGCTATTTCCCACATATATCATACCTTTGCCGTCCCAAAATCACCCGACTACCTGAGGGGGTTGCTGAAAAGCTAAGCCTAAAGGTATCCAGCGTTGCGGTCTGGTGGTATGGGAACAATCATTTTTTAAAACATTTTAAACATTTATGGCAACAACAGAAAACCTTCAGAATTACGAACTGATGCTCGTCTTCACACCTGTACTGGCTGAAGAGGACTACAAGGGGGCGCAAAAGAAGTTTGCAGACCTGCTTACAGAGCTTGGCAGCAAGATCGTCCACCAGAATGCATGGGGCCTTCGCTCGCTATCTTATCCCGTCCAGAAAAAAACAACCGGCCTGTACTGGGTAGTAGAATACCAGGCACCTGCTGATGTGAACGCAAAGCTGGAGATACAGATGAACCGCGACGAAACCATAATGCGCCACATGGTAACCCGCCTGGACAAGTACGCGGTGGAGTACAATGCTAAAAAGCGCAATAAGCACTCTGAACTGGAAACTGCAACTAACTAACGCAAAAAAGATCCTGAACAATGGCAAAACAAAATGAAATAAAATTCCTGACAAGCACCCGTATCGAAAAACGCCAGAAAAAATACTGCCGTTTTAAGAAAATGGGCATCAGGTATATCGACTATAAGGACGGGGAATTCCTGAAAAAATTCCTGAACGACCAGGGTAAAATGCTGCCGCGCCGTATTACCGGCAACTCGCTGAAATTTCAGCGCAAAGTGGCACAAGCTATTAAAAAGGCACGCCAGATGGCATTATTGCCTTATGTAACTGACCTTTTAAAGTAAAATAATACCATGCAGATCATTCTTATAAAAGACGTAGATAACCTGGGCGGCGCCCATGAAATGGTAGAGGTAAAAAGCGGATATGCCCGTAACTACCTGATACCACAGAAATACGCTATAGAGGCCAGCCCATCTAATATGAAAGTATTGGACGAGCGCCGCAAACAGCGGGAGAAAAAAGAACAGAAACTGGTAGCTGAAATAGCGAGCGTAACTGCAGTACTGAAACAAAGCCCTGTGAAGATAGGCGCTAAAATAGGTACCAGTGGCAAGATATTCGGTTCTGTAACTGCTATACAACTGGCCCGCGCCATACGTGAGCAGAAGGGATACGAAATAGACCGCCGCCGCATAACCATCACTGACGAAGTGAAAGAAGCCGGTACGCACAAAGCACAGATAGACTTTGGCAAGGACAACATACTGGAACTGGAATTTGAAGTGGTAGGCGAATAGGCTGCACACTTACTGATAATGAATAAGGGGTTGCTACACGCAGCCCCTTATTCTTTTTAGCCCAACCGGGGCTTAACTGCTATGGTCTACCACTATAACCCAGGTGCCCTTTACCTTGTGCAGCAGCAGGGTATAGGAGCCGCCCACATCGCCGGCGGTGCGGGTGAGGTGCCAGGAACCGATGACGAAGTAATAATCGGAGGAGAGTTTCTTAATACTTATAATGGTAGCGGTGAGCTTACCCATGTGGGCCTCATCAGGATATGCTTTGCGGTACCGCTCCAAGGTGGTATTGTAGCCATAGTTGGGGCCATTCTTACCAATGAATACAAGGCTATCGTTCTCCCAATAGCCGTGCATGTAGCCAGCCACATTGCCCTTGTTCCATTCCTGTACCTGGGCGGCGAGCATGGTACGGATGGCGGTTTCGTCGTTTGGACGGGCGTTGGTGGTGTGGAAGGAGAGGATGGCTATAAGCAGCAGGATGTATCGCATAGCGTGGAAATTATACAGCACAACATCGGCAATATTTTTTAACTAATCAACCATTCAATTAAAGCGCCTATTTTTGCGGCGTTATGGCAAATGAAAATACGCTGCAGAATATTATCTCTCATTGTAAGGAGTATGGATTTATTTTTCCATCGAGTGAAATATATGATGGCCTGAGTGCTGTGTATGACTACGGCCAGTACGGCGCGGAACTAAAGAAGAATATACGCGACTACTGGTGGAAGTGCATGACCCAGCTAAATGAGAATATTGTTGGGATAGATGCGGCTATATTCATGGATCCAAAAGTATGGAAGGCCAGCGGGCACATAGATAACTTCAACGACCCGATGATAGATAACCGCGACAGCCAGAAACGCTACCGTGTGGACCATCTGATAGAGGCGCATGCAGCTACATTACCTAACAAGGATGGGGAAGCACTGATAACCAAAATGGAAGCGTTGCTGGCCACCGAGGATTATGCTGGCCTGAAAAGACTAATAGAGTATACCAATATAAAATGCGCCGTGAGCGGCACCGCTAACTGGACGGATGTACGGCAGTTCAACCTGATGTTTAGCACAGACATGGGGAGTACGGGGGATGATGCAGATAAAATATACCTGCGGCCGGAGACAGCACAAGGCATATTTGTCAACTTCCTGAATGTGCAGAAGACCGGGCGTATGAAGATACCCTTTGGTATAGCACAGACGGGTAAGGCATTCCGTAACGAGATAGTGGCTAGGCAATTCATATTCCGCATGCGGGAGTTCGAGCAGATGGAAATGCAGTTCTTTGTACGCCCCGGCACGCAAAAAGAGTGGTACGAGAAGTGGAAAGAAACCCGCATGCAATGGCACCTGAGCCTGGGCATACCGCCGGAGCGATACCGTTTTCATGACCATGCTAAGCTGGCACACTATGCTGATGCGGCCTGCGATATAGAATATGATTTCCCATTCGGGTATAAGGAAGTGGAGGGGATACACAGCCGCACCGATTTTGATCTGAAGAACCACCAGCAATCGAGCGGCAAGAAGCTTACCTATTTTGATACAGAGATCAACCAGCATTACCTACCCTATGTGGTGGAAACATCTATAGGGCTGGACCGGACCGTATTGATGGTGCTGAGTGAAGCCTATAAGGAAGAAGACCTGAGCACTGCAGAAAAACAGGATAGCCGTACGGTACTGAAAATACCTGCATTGCTGGCGCCTATAAAGCTGGCGATACTACCACTGATAAAGAAGGATGGCCTGCCCGAAATAGCCCGCAAACTGATGGATGAGTGCAAGTTGCATTTTAAATGCTTTTATGAAGAGAAGGACACCATTGGCAAACGCTACCGCAGGCAGGATGCCATAGGCACGCCATTCTGCATTACCATAGACCACCAGAGCAAGGAAGATGGAACTGTAACCGTACGCCACCGCGATAGCATGCAGCAGGAACGCATACCACTGGAAAGCGTAAAGCAGATGGTGCTGGATAGTATGGCCATAAAACTGTAAACAGCCATGCGCTGTTTGTATAATATAAACCGATGAGCAGCGAAGCACTTAAGGAAACGGCGCAGGTACTACAGGAGCAGTGGGAACTACAGCTACCCGATACAGTATCTGAAGAAGAGCTGCTGAAAAGGCTTACGGCCAGGGTAATCGTTTTGCTGGAGCGGGGATCGGATAGTTTCTTTCAACTGATGTACCGGCTGGATATATACGAGCATAAGCTAAATACTGCTATGCAATCGGACGACCCTGCGGCGGCTATCGCTTACCTGATCTATGAACGGCAGCTACAGAAAGTAGAAAGCCGGCTATTTTACAGAAATAACAAAGAGACAAAGGACGACCCTGAGCTGGAGTGGTGAGCTAGCTGTAAAAGGGAATAACGTTTTGTACATTCACCGGGCAGAATGATCCCAATTATTTTCAATAGACGCTTATTCGTACTCCTGTTTATTGGGTTTATTATTGCTGCAATTGCAGGTACATTGAGCCATGAGTGCGGCCATTGGATAGCTTTTCGTGCGACGGGATATAAGAACGCGTACATCACCTACGCATATACCTACCCGGGAAGACCTGGCAATGAAAATTTCCAGCAATTAGCTGCATTGTTTGATGCTTATAAATTCCAAATCAACAATGATCTTCCATTTGCAGAAAGAGACCGCTACTTCCGACTAGCAGCTATTTATCGGAAACAGGATCTAATTATGAGAATAGCAGGACCACTAGAAACGCTGGCGGCAGGTTCGATAGGATTAATGATACTGTGGATTCGCCGTAAGAAGTTTTCCCTCTATAAAGATTTGAAATGGTGGCAATGGTTGTGCATTTTCCTATCGTTATTCTGGTTGAGGCAATTGTTCAACCTATGTTGTGCCTTATTCACTTTAGTAAGCAAGGGTCACATAAAAGGGAACGGGGATGAATTTAGGATAGCCATAAACATGGGGTTGCCTCATTGGTCGGTTATAGTAATTACCGGCATCATAAGCGCATTTATCCTTGCCATCATAGTATTCCGGTTTATTCCATTCAGGCAAAGGCTTACCTTTCTGCTTGCGGGGTTGGCAGGCGGGTTGATGGGTGCCTACCTATGGCTGGTATTGCTGGGGCCAGTATTGATGCCGAATGCTACATTGTAAAAAAAATAAATTCTGTTAGTTAAAATCGCAAATCAACTACCTGATTCTTTTAAAAACTTAGAAGGAAGATATATAGGCAACAGTGATGACGTATGCCTGATCAGCTCTTTATCATTGGTTATGAAGTAGTCCATACCGTTGGCTATGGCTGTATAATACAGAATAGCATCCTCCACATCTTCCATATCAGACTGAACAGCTTTCACTATCTGTGTATGGGTAGTATCTATGATAGTAATGAATTGCAAAAGAGATAGCAGCAGTCTTTTAGTCTCATCGCGGCTATAATATTTTTCAAGCCAGTAGGCAACAATGTGTATGACCGATGAAGTGGTATAGGCAGCATATGCTCCGCCCAATATGTTTTCCACGAGGCTCTTTGCGTTATTATATCCTTCTCTTTGTAACAGAAAATCCAGCAATACATTCGCATCCAGGAATAGCTTAACCATGCTGCTGATAATAAAGATCCTTTAAGTCTGCTTTGGCTGGTATTTCAGGTTTTTTGAGACCTTCTACTACATCAATAATATTTTCCTTGCCGGGGTTGCCTAACTTTCTGAAATATGTCTCTACCAGTTCAGAAACGCTGAGATTATGGGTGGCCGCATATTGCTTCACATAAGGCAATAACTTATCGTCTATAGTAATATTGAGCCGTGTTTTCACGATACAAATATACGCATAAATAGATTATTATGCGTATTATTTCGTGAACTTATACCCAATGCCCCTTACTGAATGAAAGTGTTTGGGGTTGCGGCTGTCTTCTTCGAAATATTTACGGAAGTTGAGGATGAAGTTATCTATAGTACGTGTGGTAGGATACACGTTGTATCCCCACACTATCTGCAATATCTGCTCGCGCGATACCACATTGCCTTCATGTTCTATCAATAGCTTCAGTAGCGCGGCTTCCTTCTTGCTCAGTTCCTGTTTTGCGCCATTCTTGTCTATGCATTCGTGGGCAGCAAAATCTACCTTGCAGCCATCAAATTCATATACATCAGCTACTGACTGCGGTTCCTTAATTTTTTTGTTCTTGATAACCAGCTTATCTACGCGCAGCAGCAATTCTTCGAGGTTAAAGGGTTTGGTGAGATAATCATCCCCACCCTTTTTAAGACCCTCTACCCTGTCTGCACCGCTATTGCGAGCCGAAAGGAAGAGAATAGGCACATCATTGTGCTGCATCCTTATGGTCTCGCACACAGTAATGCCATCCATATCGGGCAGCATGATATCCAGTATTATAAGATCGAAGTATTCATTTTTAACCATTTTGAGCACGGCAGGGCCGTTGTCAGCGGTTGTTACTTCATAGCCTTCCAGCTCCAGATTAAGTTTTAAAGCTTCCCGAAGACTTTCCTCGTCTTCGACTACCAGTAAGGAGGCTTTTTTATCTTTAGTTGCCATATGTTTCATCAATAAAACCTTAAGAATATAAAATCCATGCCAATATTATTAATATGATGTTGCGCCGTACTATGTATGAGCTGCAATATTAATACTCTGCCTGGTAAATTGATGTGTACGCGTTAGCGAAACAATTAAAAAAATACCTACCTTTGCCCTCCCAAAAGCGGGTGTGGTGAAATTGGCAGACACGTCAGACTTAGGATCTGATGCCGTGAGGCTTGGGGGTTCGAGTCCCTCCACCCGCACTTAAAGTAAAGATAACACAATAAACAGCCGGTCTTTATCGGCTGTTTTCTTAAACAAAACTTAATAATATGGCAACTGTAACGCGCGAAAATATAGGCACACTGCACGAAAAGCTGACTATAAAGTTATCGAAAGATGATTATATGCCCTCTTTTGAGAAGACAATGAAGCAATACGCTAAAACTGCCAACGTACCGGGTTTCCGCAAGGGAATGGTACCTGCGGGGATGGTAAAGAAAATGTATGGCCAGTCGGTATTCAGCGATGAGGTACTGCGCGCAGCAGGCAAGCAGCTGGAAGAATACCTGGAAAATGAAAAGGTAGCCATCTTTGCCCAGCCCATGGTATTGCCTAATGAACAGCCTGTACGCCTGGATATGAATAACCCTGCTGAGGTAGATTTCCAGTTTGAAATAGGTTTGAAACCCGATATTAATATAGCCCCTTTGCAAAATGGCACTATGCTTACCCGCTACAAAGTAGATGTATCGGATAAGATGATAGAGGATGAAATAGAACGTATACAACGCCGGTATGGCAAAGTAGAAGACCAAGAAACAGTAACAGGAAAGGATGATGTGCTGTATTGCACCTACGAAGCCTGCGATGCAGAAGGAAATATAGCTGCCGACCCTAAGAAAACAGAAGATACCGTATCATTTGAGAAACTCCCAGCCAAGCTACAGACCCTTGTAATAGGCAAGAAGGCGGATGACACCATTGTATTTCGCCCGGCTGACATAGCAGAAGGTGAAGCCCTGCAGGCATTCCTGAAAAACCCGCTAAAGGAGGATGGTACAGCAGCAGACCAGTATTACAAACTGACCATTACCAAAACAGGCCTGCTGGTGCCGAAGGAAGTAGATGAAGAACTGTATGCCCAGGTATTCCCCAATGCAGAGGTGAAAAGTGAGGCTGATTTTAAAGAACAGGTAAGCAAAGAGCTAAGCACGGAATTTGACCGGGTAACCCGCGACAGGCTGCATAGCGAAATATATGAGTTGCTGGTACATAAAACACCCATACAACTGCCGGTAAACTTCCTGAAGCGCTGGATGAGGGAAGGTGGTGAGACACCTAAAAGTGAGCATGAAGTAGAGAACGAATTTGGCAGCTTTGAACACCAGCTGCGCTGGACGCTTATCTCTGACAAATTGATAAAAGAGTATAACGTAGAAGTAAGCCGTGAGGAAGTAAATGAAGATATAAAAGCGCGCGTATTAGGCTACTTCGGTATGCAGCCGGGCGAAGATGCACCATGGATGGAAAGCTACATGGCAAAAGTAGCCAAGGACGAAAAAACAATGGATGAGACTTACCGCCGCCTGCTATTCAGCAGACTATTCCAGGTGCTTGAAAGTAAATTCGGGCAGGAAGAAAAAACCGTTGCAGAGGAAGAATTCTTCAAACTGCCGGATGCACATGCAGCGTACCACCAACATCACTAAATTTTATAAATATTCCTATAAGTTAATAACCACCGCCCGGTGGTTATTTTTTTGTTGAAATGGCAGTAAAAAGTAAAGCCCCCGGATGGGGGCCGTTAAAATAATTCGCCGCAACCAATTATTTTAAAATAAGCTAATCACTTAGCAGGATAGGGCATATAGGGGCTTTCAAACACAGATAGAATGCTACTAATGCCCAGACTTACTAACGCTTGCGGCACTTACAAAAAAGTATTTTCACATCCTTACATTATAAGACGCTACCAGATCAGATTTGGTTGGGGCGATGCCGATTTTTTTTTCTGTCGATTACTTTGGTAGTATAAAAGCCCCCCCTTACTGGTAAGTCAGACCGAAGGTTTTCCATGTCTTAGTGCTTTCGTACAGATGCTCCCGGGGGTTATTTCCCGGTGCGCTACGCATAGGCCCACCGCCTCCGCGCGCGCCCCCACCTGCCATAGCATTGCTGTGCATGCCACCCCCCATACCTCCGTTACCCATACCGGCACCACTGGTATTATCACTAGTAGAAGGATGTTTGAATCCCTTAATGGCAAAACATACGCTAATAGCTTTGCCTACATCTGAGGGATCTAACTGCGCTCTTTTATAAAAACCTTTAAAGGGTATGGCTATCTCCCATATCAGCTCATTATACTCATCGATCGCAGCTTTTACCTTTATACCACAGTTATTCTGCTGCTGCACCAGGAAGGTACCATCGCACTTATTGAACCCCCCTAAAGACATTTGTGTGGCATGACCTAGTGCACTATTCAACCGGCGCAGTATGCTTTCTTTTGTCTGTACCTGGGGTTTTGATATGGTCATATCATCATCGTGCTTCTTCCCTTTTACAAAAGGCATATCCAGCGGATCACTATCGCCCGGGAGCGGATAATGGATATTTACAGTTTGCCCCTTTCCACCACTTGTATCTATTGATACAGTAAAACCGGCCTTCAGCATCTTTAGCTGGGTCATTTCATCGCCCGTTTCTACGGTCAGGTACAGGTTGTCTTTATCATTGCTGTAGGCATAGCCAATCATTGCTTTGGCATCATAAGACGGATAAGGCAACGGCCAGTCTTTGCTATCGCCGTCAATTGTTATTGGCACCGGCTGCCATACACCAGAGAGTTTCTCAGAATGCCTGCCTTTGCCCATTGTACAGGATACGAGCAGTAATAAAATAACGGCAACACTAAACAGATAGTTTTTCATAAAACGCGATACGCAAAGTAATGGAGTATTGACGATATATATATTGTGCGGGTGAAATGATTGCTTTAAAGATTTCTCAATTGAACGACCATACTTTCAGGTCATCAATAATTACCTTTTTATCTGAGTAGCCATTTATAAAAAAGACCTCCGCTTTATCAAAAGAATGATTGGGGAGCTTTACATCTATATACACTTCTCCGGGTTTATCTTCCTCTACATAGCGCTGCATCCTGATAAGCCCCCCCTTTACCGACTTACCCGCTTTGCTGAATTGTACCACAAATTGGGTCATGCGCCATTTTTCCCATTCCTTATTTACACATTTTATAGTTGCCTGTGCCCGCAACCATGAAGCAGTATTACTATAGCGCACGGGTAGCAGATAATGAGGGCTTTCCTTATGGTTATCATCCATAAAGAGCGAGCCTTTGCCATCTATAGGCGGCACTGAAAAACAGGCAGAGTCCTGCTCGAATTCATTGTGATAAACCAGTTGCATATTATGCGGCACCCCTTCGAATAAATCTTTACTGTCCCTGAGCCGCACATAATCCGGAGGTACTGACCAGCGCCCTGCAGTTCGCCAGAAGTAAGCATTGGTTACAAAATCAGAAGGTGCAGGAATGTATAGTCCGCCTTTATGCTCCTGGTAGGTAACCCATATATTGAAGTAGGTGAAAACACCTATGACCGGCACTAATACCCATAACCATACCTTATGCTCAAATGCCCATTGTAATAGTGCCGCTATACAGAAAAACAGGATTGGATATCCCTGCACCATGGCCCTGCCACCATACCAGGTAACATCCCACGCGCAAACGAGATAGTAATCAATTAAAAAGAAGAGCAGTATCGCTACTTTATTCCTACCATACTTCAGGAAGGGAATTACTCCTATAAACGCCAGCAGCAGGATGGGTGTGTATAGTAGCCAGCCACTTTCCCAGCTAAAAGTGTAGGCCATAACATGTGGCTTCAGGAATGAAAAACCCTGGTCTTCGTAGCTGTAAAATAGCCAATGGCCCGAGCTATATTTCCAGTAAGCAAGCTGTATGAATATAACGGCCACAGCGCATACTGCTGCTATTAACAACTTACTGAAATGTACTTTCAATAGGGCAAATCTTTGCCTAATAGCAGGTAATGAGATTGATTCCATTCCCCACAACACAGGGATGATGCACGCTATAATATCTGTAGGGCGGGTAAGCGTGGCTATGCCAACAAGCAAGCCTATAGCAATAGCATACCGGACTTTGTACGTGTTATAGAAATTGTATGTAGCCAATAACAGAAAGACATACACCGTAAAAAGGTTGCTATGCGTCATCCCAACATCAATAGCTGCGAAATCAAGATAATTAGACCCGATGACCAATAGAAAGAGTGTGATGGCTACAACGGTATCATTATAGAAACGCAACAGTAACTTCCTGAAATACCAGAGACCTAATAATGCGAGCAATACCCCACCTAACTGTATAGCTAACTGATATGGCGGCGAAAAACCATCTTGCGGATAACCAAGCGGTTTGGCAAGGCTGTTGGCTACAAGGAACGCAGGAAGGCTCATTACCGCCATACCTGAGGAATATTTAAAAACGTAATTGCCATTTGGCAATCGCGGGCCTGGCTGGAAATTATCAGCGGTGCGGTATTTGCTAACTATGCTGTCTTTAAAATGCTGCCCTTTCAGGTCATGATATATAATTGCTGACGGCAGGTACCAGTAATAGCCGGCTGCATCCCAGGATATAGTGGCATTACCACCCGCCGTTTTCCAGCGGGGATAAAAAATGAATGATGTGTACAGTAAACAAATAGCACACAACAGATAAGACAACCGTGAAAGCATAGAAGCCTGATTAAATATTTTTATCCTCTTAAGCACAACGCCTTAGCAGGAGCCGAAATTATAATAATATATTTGAGCCTTCGCCAAGCAGTGCTATATGAATGAAATTTTAACATCATTGTTCCCCTTACAAAATTCATGGCTGCTTATCGTTACATTCCTGCTTGCCACTGTAAGTATAGTGCTGCATTACCAGAATAAAGACAAATGGGCAGTAGCATGCCTGTTTTTTACAGCATTGGGACTAAGGCTATTTATGGCACACTTGGACCCCTTCCTGCACGACTGGGATGAACGGTATCATGCTCTTGTAGCACGCAATATGATGGATCATCCATTGGTGCCTATGCTGCGTACGCACCCATTGTTGCCCTATGACTTTACCGCTTGGTGTTGCAATCACGTATGGCTGCACAAGCAACCCCTATTTATGTGGCAGATGGCGTTGAGCATGAAGTTGTTTGGCGTACCGGAATATGCTATACGCTACCCATCGGTGCTGATGGGTGCGATAGGCGTATTGCTAATATATCGTATAGCGTTGCTGATGACTGCCAATAAACGCATAGCCTTTATTGCAGCGCTGCTAACCTGCTTCTCCTATTATCACCTGGAGATGGTGGCAGGATACTTTGGGATGGACCAGAACGATGTGGCATTTGATTTTTACGTACTGGCAAGTATATGGGCGTATGCTGAATATCGCAAGAAAGCGTCAGCTAAATGGATAGTGCTAATTGGCGTATTTGCAGGCTGTGCTGTATTGAATAAATGGCTAACCGGACTACTTGTATATGCGGGCTGGGGACTAAACATACTCTTTACTCTAAAGGACAGGCAGAGCAGAAAAGAGATCATCCACCTTATTTTATCGTTAGTAGTATGTGCGATTGTATTTGTACCCTGGCAATTGTATATACTCCATACATTCCCTACCGAAGCGCACTATGAGCTGGCCTATAACTCCAAGCATATATGGGAGGCTGTGGAAGGGCACAAAGGCGACAACTGGTACTACTACGATTTCTTCAACCTATACTTTGGTAATTACATCTGGCTACTACTACCTATAGGCTTGCTGGTATTGCTGTTTGCAAAATACTATCGCAATAAAACATCGATAGCAGTAGTTACCTGTTTTGTGGCAGTATTTATTTTCTTTTCGTTAATAGCACAGACGAAAATATATTGTTATATGATGGTGGTAGTGCCATTGGGATATATATTAATGGCAATCGGCGTCTATCACCTGCTGGTACTTACCACCCTACGCAGGTGGCTATACATACCTGTTATGATGACCGTTGCACTGACTGTATTCCGGCTACCAGATATTACAGAGGAGCACGATGCCAAAATACTTAGCAACAACTGGGCATTAAAAACACAGCGAACGAAGGTGTACAAGCACCTGAAAGAATCAGTGCCCCCTAACACTAATGTTATCCTGAACGTACCAGAATATGAGGAAGTGGAGCTTATGTTTTTCAACAAAGGAATTGAAGCATTTGCATGGTGCCCGAATAAAAAGGATTTTGACCAATATCTCGCGAAGCCCGAAAATCATATCGCCGCATTCCATGGACAGAACGGGCATGTAGCAGAACCGTATATATTGCAGGATAAACGAATCTTTATAATACCGATAGACCTGTAACACAATAGGCCGCATAGAGTGGCCTATTGTAAATAAATTGAGAAGTGTACTATTACGCGAATGGCATCTTAACCACTTGTGCTTTTACTGCCTTGTCGCGTATCATTATAAAAACGTCGCTGCCATCTGCATCAAAGGGCTTTTCTACATAGCCCATGCCTATGGCCTTGCCCAGGCTTGGGGCTTGTGTGCCACTGGTTACATAGCCTATCTCTTTGCCTTCCGCATTCTGTATTTTGTAGTGGTGGCGGGGTATACCCTTATCTACCATTTCGAAACCCACCAGCTTGCGTTTGATGCCTTCCGCTTTTTGTTTTTCCAGTATACTTTTTGCGGTGAAGTCTTTAGTGAATTTAGTGATCCAGCCGAGCCCTGCTTCCAGTGGTGATGTAGTATCATCTATATCATTGCCATACAGGCAATAGCCCATCTCCAGCCGTAAGGTATCGCGGGCTGCCAGACCTATAGGCTTCATACCGTGTGGTGTGCCTACAAGAAATATCTCATTCCATATCTTCTCTGCATCGCCATCTTTATCTTCAAAATATATTTCTACGCCGCCTGCGCCTGTATAGCCGGTAGCGCTTACTATTACATTATCTACCCCTGCAAACGTACCCTTAATGAATGTATAATACTTAAGCGATGTAATATCCATATCAGTAAGCTGCTGCATAAACTCCACTGCCTTGGGGCCCTGTATGGCCAGCAATGCCGTCTTATCAGAAATGTTGTGCATCTCTGCACCCTGTGTATTAAAGCTGCTTATCCAGTTCCAGTCTTTCTCTATGTTCGATGCGTTTACAACCAGCATGTAAGTCTTGTGCTCCTCTATGCAATACACTATCAGGTCGTCTACAATACCGCCTTCATTATTTGGCAGGCAGCTGTACTGCGCTTTACCTGCGGTCAGCTTGCTGGCATCGTTGCTGGTTACCCGTTGTATCAGGTCTAGCGCGTTATCACCTTTCAGCATGAATTCGCCCATATGGCTCACATCAAATACCCCTGCATTCCTGCGCACTTCATGGTGTTCTTCATTAATGCCGGTATAGGATATTGGCATATTATAGCCTGCGAACTCTGCCATCTTAGCGCCCAGGGCAGTGTGTTGCTGTGTAAAAGGTGTATTTTTCATATGTACCTGTAAAATGAGTGGGCAAAGATAATTAATTAGCCCTACCCCTACGTATTTAAATAGCTCGCTCTGCAATAATTATCAGGACCTAAAAAATAGGAACGCAGCGTAGCTGCTGCGTTCCTTACTGTCTTAAAAATATCCCTTTATAGTTTCTGCAAAGGCATACGCGATACCGCTGTTCCCGACTTATCTGTAACTACCAAGATGTAGACACCTGCAGGTAGATTACCAGTATGGAAAATATTAGTACCATTACCAGCTATCCAGTTCTGGGTGATGGCCTTGCCCATTACATCATAAAGTGTGAGCTTATCGGTGCTTTCCAGATTGGCGATGGTCAATTCATTATTGAAAGGATTAGGATATGCATTTACTTTTGCACGTTCTAAGGTTGTATTAAGTACAGAGGATGGTTGCGTATACCTGTAAAACGGTATGGCAGTGCTTGCCAATGCTGAATCAACATCACTGTTTCCGAAAATATATGCATAGGCAAACACTGCGCTATCAATAGAAGGTAATGTACCGATCTTGAAAACCAAGCCCATTCCCTCATCGCGCGTGTCTGACCCGGAATAGATTTCGCGTACAGTATCACCTTTGCCACCATATTTCGCATACAAGCTATCAAGAGTAGTAGAATCCGGAGCTAAAGAATTTCTTACAATAAAACACTTTGCCATACTATCTACAGTACCGAGAGATAATTCACCATTATGTACCGGCAGAAGCGAGTCTGAAAGACCTTTAGCCGTTACCATTACCTTATTGCCAGGATTTGGTAACTGGTAAGCAATCTTATTAGCAGTAGTAAAAGAACCGCTTTCGGGTTCGGTATTATCAGGATCTATAGTCCTCATGTAGTATACGTTATGCTTAGCTGTATGAGAAAAGTTTTTTAAAGCAACGTGCACTGTAAAATAAGCCTTGGTAGTATCAAGCACTGTGATCTGTGTAATCTGGATACTATCATAATATCCCTGCCATATACCTATGTGTTTCGCACCAATAGTGGTATAAGAAATATTAGACCCTGTAATGTTGCTATCCATTATATGGCCACTACTGGCAGTTCCAAAGCCATTCCAAGCATTTACCTGGTGCCCATCAGCCATTATGCTCCAGCCTTCCTGCGGGTCTCCGGGCATAAAGTAATCGCCTATATATGGGTATGGGCTACCTGTTGTCCAGCCATCCTTATCAGGATCAGCAACAAAGCCCAGATTTCTCGTAGTTGGAGTTGTTCCACAGATCGATGAATTATCCACGGGACTTGCCCCTAATGGATGATACCCTGTTGGGGCTCCTACACTAGAGCCATAAGCGCCATTCGCATTAATGCCCACTTCTACATAATTTCCTTTCAGGAATACATTGCAGCTATCCAACTGGGCATTTGCATTATTAGTAAATGATAGACTAATGGCTGCAATAAGAGTGATAAGTTTAATTTTTTTCATAAGGGGTGGTATTTAAAAGTTAGAGACCTGTTTCTTTATAAAATGGTTGGGAATATCAACAATATTAATTTTATACTTATGTAAAGATTGAGGCTTGTTCTTTATCTAAACTTATCTCTTTGAGAGAACCCGCCCAATGCTGTTGCCATTGCCATCGGTTAGCTGCAACATATAAATGCCGGGCTGCAGGGAGGAGGTGCTAATGATCTCTTTTTCAGTACTAATCGTAGCATTTAAAACCTGTGTGCCTACCATATTGAATATCTTTAACGTGGTATTCTTTACTGCGTGCTCTATGGTTAGTTCATCCATTACGGGGTTAGGATAGATACTTACCGCATTATCAGCACCGGCCTGAGTAACACTCAGGGTATTGTCCCTTACTATCCACTGGTTTGAAACACCGGGCCTGTAGCAGCCGGGCGCAGTACTTATAACAAGGGCAGTAATGGTATCATTTCCGGAACCTTTAGTATAGCTTAATGAAGGAGTAGTAGTGGTACTAATTGTTACCCCATTTCTTTTCCACCTTATTTGATAAGAAGATCCCGTATTGCCCACATGTGCATACAGGTTAACCGTACTACCCGGGGATACAGATGCACTACCGAGGATAGCAATAACTGATGTAGTGTCTGGTATAGCAGGATCGAGATACATTATGATCGTATCTGCTGTAGTAGTACAGGTATTACCGACACCGGTGGCAATAAGTTTGATAGGACTGCTGCCTGTAACAACATCTACAGATATAGGAGATAATGGGGTTATTGAGATCCCTGCAGGTTGCGATGTCCAGGTCCAGTTGTAGTTAGCACCATTGGCAATAGAAACAGGTATAGTATTATTGACACATGTAATACCTGTGTCGCCTGAATTATAAATGATCCCATTTACTGACCAACCTGGGCGTGGCGAGACAAAAGCGGCACTTTTTTCGGCTTCCTTTAAAATATAAACATAGGAAAAGTTGACACTTTCCCCTGGTGGTATATCTCCCAGTTTGAATACTAATCCTATCCCAGCATCCAAATCCATGGAATCCCGATACTTATAATTCGATAAATCATTCTCATTATACATTGTATCAAGATGCTCGTATATGGGAGCTAACCCCGAGTTAATTAAAAAACCCCTGGCGCGGCAATCATTGGAGCCTAACCCAAGATATGCCTTGCGAACTATACCACTACTATTTATTCCATAAGTAGAAATAAGTGTTATACCCTCTGAATTTGGCAGTTGTTTTTCTACTTTGTTACGTGTTTCATAAGTGCCTCCTATAGCTTGGGCGTTATCCGGATCTACCGTACGGAGATAGTACACATTATATTGGGTCACTGCGCTTATATTCACCAAGGATATATTCACGGTAATGTACAATGCTGATGTATCCAATGTAGTAACCTGCCTTACCGTCAAACTGTCTTTAAAAGTTCCCTTCCATACACCAATCCGTTTGCTTCCGTAACTTATGAAATTTGTATTTGAACCTGATATATTCGCATCTAATAATCCTGTCCCACATCCGTTTTGGTTCCAAGCATTAGCTTGTACCCCATTTGCCATTATACTCCATCCTTCCTGTGGAGAGCCCGTCATAAAATAATCACCATAATAGGAGGGTGTACCAATGCTCCACCCATCTTTATCCGGATCCGCAACAAATCCCAGGCCTGTGCCTGCCGGAGGGCAGCCCCCTCCGCATGCTGTTGCATTTTTTACGCCCGTAGAACCCCTTGGGTGATACCCTGTCGGTGCAATGGTGCTGCTGCCATATGCACCATTCCAGTTAATGCCTGCCTCAAGATATGCACCTTTTAAAAACACATTACAGCTATCTAACTGTCCGAAAGAATTTACTGAAATTGATAGCAGAAAGGAAGTAAGGATAAAGTAGCAATATTTCATGATAGGATCATTTAGTGAGTATATATATAGACGAAAAAAATAACAGATGGTTAAAGAACTAATATCCTCCATTTTCCACCGGCAATAATGAAAATTAATACTATATTAATGGGTTTCCAAATGTCAAACAACCAGGTGACAGGTGGCTGTAGTTTTTAAGAAAGCTGCATAAAATATAAAATCGCATAGTTTATGCTATTTTTGAGGCCTGATAAAAAGTAAGTACTTATGGCTGAAGCGATACGCATGCCGCTGCTGAGCGATACGATGAAAGAAGGGAAAATAGTGGCCTGGCACAAAAAGACGGGTGACACTGTAAAAAGCGATGATGTAATAGCAGAGGTGGAAACCGACAAAGCTACTATGGAGGTGCTCCCCTATGTAGATGGCACCTTACTGTACATAGGCATAGAAGCCGGCCAAAGCGCTAAAATAAATGATATCATAGCTATTGTGGGCAAGCAGGGTGAGGATTTCCAATCTATATTGAACGAGGATAAGAAAGCTACAGGTAATACTGCTACTGCTGCTCCCGCACAGCAGGATGCAGGTACACAACCAAAAGAGAACGACAAGAAACAAACAACTTCTGAAGCGCCCGCAGCTGAGAAACAACCCGAAGTTGCAAAAAGTACAGCACCCTTATCAGGTGATGCAACTGTAGTACGTATGCCCCTGCTTAGCGATACAATGAAAGAGGGTAAGATAGTAGCATGGCATAAAAAGGTAGGCGATTCAGTAAAAAGTGATGATACTCTTGCTGATGTAGAAACAGATAAGGCTACAATGGAAGTAATGCCCTATGTTGACGGAACATTACTCTACGTGGGATTAAAAGAGGGCGAGGCGGCGAAGGTAAATGACATTATAGCAATAGTGGGGAAAGCCGGTACCGACATTAACCCTTATTTGCAACAGGATAAAACACAACCCACACGTAGTGGGCAAACGCCGGAACAACAGCCTGCTGCTACTAATACAGCCGCTGAAAAAGAACAGGCATCAACTATGGCTTCGACACCGCATGATAAAACACAACAAACAACCGAACAGGATGAGCGTTTAAAGGCATCTCCACTGGCAAAAAAACTGGCAGAGGATAAGGGTATTAATCTTAGTGGCGTGCATGGCAGCGGTGATAATGGCCGCATAATAAAAAGAGACATCGATAATTATAAAGCGGCACCTGGACAGCAGCAACCTGCCAAACAACAGCAAGGTAATGTGCCACAGATAGCTAGCTTAACACCGGGGAAAGAAGAGTATGTGGATCTCCCCAATTCACAGATGCGTAATATAATAGCTAAGCGCCTGGCAGAAAGCAAATTCAGTGCACCGCATTTTTATCTACGGATAACCGTGACCATGGATACCGCAATAGAAGCCCGTAAATCTATTAATGAAATATCGCCGGTAAAAGTTTCCTTCAATGACCTGCTAATTAAAGCCTGCGCTATGGCCCTGCGTAAACACCCACAGGTAAATAGCTCCTGGATGGGCGATTTTATACGCCAGCACCAGCACATACACATTGGCACAGCCGTAGCAGTAGAAGACGGACTTATAGTGCCAGTAATAAAGTTTGCAGATCAGAAATCCTTATCCCAGATAGCGCAAGAAGCGGGCATGCTGATAGATAAGGCCAGAAATAAGAAAATACAGCCCCAGGAATTTACAGGCAATACCTTTACCATATCTAACCTCGGGATGATGGATATAGATGAATTTACAGCTATTATTAATCCACCTGATGCCTGCATACTGGCAATAGGAAAGATAGAAGCTACACCGGTAGTAGCAGATGGCGAAATAGTAATAAGAAATCTAATGAAGCTAACCCTAAGCTGCGATCACCGGGTAGTGGATGGCGCTGTAGGCTCTCGTTTCTTACAAACATTGAAAGCCCATCTTGAAAATCCGGTAACCATGCTGGTATGATCCCATTAACTAAAAAGAGAAAGGGACGTTCGATGAACGTCCCTTTCTCTTTAACGGAATAATTTAAATCAATTAGTTATTATTGCTAGAATCATCAGCGTTAACCAGTTCATTAACGAACTTAGCGACAGAAGCAATACGTGCATGATTAAGTGCATAATGGATGAATTTGCCATCGCGCTCTGTAATAACAATGTTAGCACGACGCAGGATAGCAAGATGCTGAGAAGCAACTGACTGTTCCAGGCGTAACTTAACATAGATGTCAGTTACATTCATACGTTTATTTTCTTCCAGCAACTTTACTATTTGCTGGCGCAGTTTGTGGTTAATGGCCCTCAGTGTCATTGCAGCACTTTTTACAGCCATATAATCTAATTTAATCTGTTCGTTCGAACCCTCGTCTTTGCGAATAACCAGCGTATTGGCTGACATAGTCGTTTCCATTTACATTTAAATTTTACAGGAGTTAATAAATTAAAGAACCAATTGCATTTCTATATGGTAAAAACCATAAAAGGAACATACAAATATACTTAGGTCGATAATATGAACCAAACTTACATTTTTCTTTGATGTTAATCTGACGTTAAAATAAGACTTAAAATATTTGAAATAATATGTAAGTAACTGACTATTAACTATTTATTTGTGTAAACTTGTTTTAAATAAAAAGGTTCTGCCATAGATAAATTGACAGTTCTATTACACTTATAATCCTCATTAGCATATTTGGCCCAGCTATCTAAATCGACTATATTTTGCGACAAAGTCGTAAAATCGTCAACATTTAAAAATTCTTCAATATCTATATCTAAATCGCCTGTCAGTATTGTTTTCCCAGTCAAGTGTTTAATATTTTCTTTAAGAATAGCCAACGATATATGTAGTGGGTAAGTAATAACCAGGAACTCTTTATTATAAGCTGCATAATAATATTCTTTTTCCCTTGCTCTTAAGATGGTCACATAATTATACTCCCTTTGCATACCAGCATTTATTAGAAACTGGTGATATGCAAGAAGGGTTAGTTTATTATCTAATAACAGTGGTTTATCTAAAGCATAACAAATACCCTTTGCAATTGAGAGCCCAATGCGCAAGCCAGTATAAGAGCCGGGGCCGGCACAAACTACTATCGCATTCATATCTGCGAGCAGCAAGCCCGCAGACAATAATGTCTCATGAATCAAATGATTAATGTGCGCGGCATGATTGCGATCATCTACTACACTTTTATTCATTAATAGCTGGCCGTTTTCACTTATAGCTATTTGACAAATGTCTGCTGATGTATCAATATGTAGTAAGTAAGCCATAATATCGCTGCAAATGTAAAGGAGCTTATTAAATTTGCAGCATGGAAAAAAGAATCATTCAAACCGATAAGGCACCTGCGCCCATAGGCCCGTATAACCAGGCAGTTCAATTTGGCAACTTATTATATATTTCCGGGCAAATACCCATTGATGCAAAATCCGGCAACCTGATACAAACAAGTATTGAAGATGAAACTGAAAAAGTAATGGAAAACTTAAGTGCCATACTAGAGGCTGCAGGCATGGACTTTACAAATGTATTAAAGTCATCCATTTTCCTTACCGATATGGAGCAATTTGGAAAAGTAAATGAGATCTATGGTAAATACTTCATTAATAACGCACCCGCCCGCGAAACAATACAAGTATCCGGCCTTCCCAAAGGAGTAAATGTGGAAATATCAATGATAGCAGGAAAATAATAACGAAAAAATCGGACAAATGTCCGTATATTTGGGACAAATTACCATAAAATGGAAAAGAAGCCCTATAAATCCGAAAAGAAAAAAGATAACTTAGTAAGCGAACAAGCAATAAATTACTACACCCCTATGGCATCCAGAACCATTAATCTTATGGGAATGGACCACAAAAAAGATTTCAGACCAATAAAAAATGAAAGCGACCTTATACACCTGATAAGAGAGGGGATACCAATGCAGGCAATGAGCCACCTAATGGATATGACGGGTATTACCGCTCTTGAAATGGCATCTATTACGCATACATCAGACAGAACTTTACGCAGATATACACCCGAGCAAAAACTATCTCAAGAACAATCTGAACGTATGATAGAAGTAGCAAGGTTGTATAGCAGAGGCGAAGAAGTATTCGGGAGCTTACCGCTATTTAAAGAATGGATGGATACTATGCTGATGCCATTAGGGAATAAAAAACCAAAGGAATTTCTTGATACCTCTTTAGGAATTAATATGTTGATTAATGAACTGGGAAGAATAGAACACGGAGTATTAGCGTAATGAATGTATATCGTATCTGTAAAACCAAATTCCTAAAAGATCTTTCAGGAAGAGGAGCGGCACTATATGGAGGGAGATGGAATAACATAGACACTTATATAGTATATACCGCACAAAGCAGAGCACTGGCACTACTGGAAACAATGGTGCATACAGTAAGATTTATAACCGGTGAACAAAGCATTGCTACGCTGCATATTCCTGAAAATAGTATAGAAGTTGTATCAGAAAAGCAACTTCCTATAGACTGGAATAACTATCCGCCACCAGATTATATCAAAACCATAGGGGACGATTTTATCAGACGAAATACGCACCTTATATTAAAAGTGCCGTCTGCATTGATGCCGGAAGAACATAATTATCTAATCAATCCCCTACATAAAGATTTCAAGAAAATAGCTATCGTTTCTGAAAGAGTAATTTCAGTAGATGAGCGGCTGCAATTCAGTAGAGGACATATGTAATCCTACGCTTTCTGCGCTTCTTTTGCCCAGGTATCCTTTAATGTAACTGTACGATTAAAAACCGGCTTGCCAGCCAAACTATCAACATCCACACAAAAATATCCTTTACGCAAGAATTGATAATGCTCTCCCGGCTTTACATCCATAAGGGATGGCTCAACAAATACCTGGTCCAATACGTGAATAGAGTCCGGATTAATATAATCCTTAAAATCTCCGTCTTCATTAGATGGATCATCCACCCTAAATAACCGGTCGTACATACGTATCTCAGCCGTTTTAGCATGAGCTATACTTACCCAATGTATCGTACCTTTTACCTTAAGGCCACTGGTATCATTCGCGCTTTTGCTTTCGGGTATATAGGTACAGTGCACCTCAGTAATATTACCTTCATCATCTTTTATAAATCCATCGCATTTTACGATGTAAGCACTTTTTAGCCTTACAATAAGCTCTGGTGCAAGTCGGAAAAATTTCTTTGGCGGAGTCTCCATAAAATCTTCACGCTCTATCCATAACTCCCTGCTAAATGGCATCTTCCTGCTGCCGCCATTTTCATCTTCAGGGTTGTTTTCGGCATCCAACCATTCTTCCGTATTTTCAGGATAGTTGGTTATTACCAGCTTTACCGGATCCAAAACTGCCATAACTCTATTAGCCGTTTTATTAAGATGTTCCCGTACGCAAAACTCAAGTAATCCTATATCTATAATATTCTCCCGCTTAGCTACCCCTATGGTATCACAAAACTGCCTGATAGCAGCCGCAGGGTACCCTCTGCGGCGCATTCCGCTTATTGTAGGCATACGTGGGTCATCCCATCCTGTAACATGGTTCTCATTTACCAGTTGCAGCAGTTTACGTTTGCTCATGACCGTGTAATTAAGATTACGGCGAGCAAACTCATATTGATGCGAAGGGAAGATACCCAGCTTCTCTATAAACCAATCATATAAGGGGCGATGATGGATAAACTCCAGTGTGCAGATAGAATGTGTTATGTGTTCTATGCTATCACTTTGCCCATGCGCAAAATCGTACATGGGGTAGATACACCAATCATTACCTGTACGGTGATGATGGGCATGTTTTATACGATACATCAGAGGATCGCGCAGTAAAAGATTAGGATGCGCTATATCTATTTTTGCACGCAATACCTTTTCTCCATCTTTATACTTTCCTGCCCGCATTTCTTCAAACATGAGCAGATTCTCCTCAATACTACGTTCCCTATATGGGCTGTTCTGACCAGGTTCAGTAATGGACCCTTTAATAGCAGCTATCTCTTCAGCAGTACTGTCATCTACATATGCAAGGCCTTTTTTAATAAGGTCTTTTGCAAAGGCATATAACTGTTCAAAATAATCGGAGGCATATAGCTCATTATCCCATGTAAACCCAAGCCATCTGATATCGTTCTTAATATTATCTACATATTCTGTTTCTTCAGTAACAGGATTTGTATCATCAAACCGCAGATTGCACTTACCACTATATTTACGTGCTAAACCAAAATTGAGACAAATAGCGGTAGCATGGCCTATGTGCAGGTATCCATTGGGTTCAGGGGGGAAACGAGTATGCACGCGGCCGCCATTTTTACCTTCTGCAATATCTTTTTCAATAATTTCTTCCAAGAAATTAAGAGATCTTTCTTCACTCATGCTAAGCCTATTTTACAGGACAGCAAAGGTAGCATTTGTAATCGATTAGCTATTTACTACGATACGACGCAGCTACGATACATTGTACCCAGGTACTACCCTGCTATGTATATGGTTAAGCATATGCTATACACATTCTGCTAGCACATTTAGATAATTATGCATATTTAATGCTAATGACAATAAATATTAATAATATCGTACGAATAAGGTGATAATTCAGAGTAAATTAATTTGGATACTTCGCTTTCTTAATTAATTTTGTCATACAATTTTCACTAAAATCAAGATTTGTGGCGTACGAGAATAACAAAAATTTCGGCGAAAATAAAAATTTCGGCGAGAAGCGAAATGACAGTGTTTTCAGCAAAAGGGTAAAAGCAGGTAAAAGAAGAACTTATTTCTTTGATGTGCGCCCTACGCGGGGTAATGATTTTTTCATTACGATCACTGAAAGCAAAAAGCTTTTTGAAGAAAATGGATATGAGCGCCACAAAATGTTTATCTATAAGGAAGATTTTAATAAATTCCTTAATGCCCTTACAGAAACCGTGAATTTTGTAAAAACAGACCTGATGCCTGATTTTGATTTTGATTCTTTCAATCACGACCAGGAAGAGGAAGCTGCATCAACAGCTGCTGTTACCTCTGCTACCAACATCATAGAAGAAGGCAGCAATGTAGAAGACTGGAAAATGTAATACAGCTCAACGCTTAAAAATATAAAACCGCCATCAGGCGGTTTTTTTATTTAGTGCATTAGTTTTATAAAACTATTATTGTATCTTCATATTAACAATCACGTATGAATCACATTTACACTTAAAAGAAATTCTCTTTAAGAATAAATCCCTCAAATAAAGTGTAATATCGATAAATCCTTGTTTGTTAAATTTTTTATTTTTTAACCTTAAAATTTTACCCAAATGAAAAAGTTTTTGTTTTTAGGATTATTATTAAGCATTAATTATTTTTCGAATGCCCAAAGTATCTATGTTGATTTAAGATCCATAGCTACAACTGATTTAACCTATGTCGTATATGCATATGGTAGTAGTTGTACTGTAGTAGGTGTGTCTAACCCTGTTTCAATTCCAACAGGAACTGGTGCTGCAACACTAAATTATGGTTCTTTTACATGGAGTATAGATCCGGGAACTCCCAGTCCTAGCAATGTATGGTATTTCGGCAAAGTATTTTTGTCAAACTGTGTTGGCTCAACTACTGCTGGATCCCCACCATCATGCACACCCTCGAGCACCTATTATGATGCCGCAACTCTTGATGCCTGCAGTGGTACAACAGTGGATGCATGTATACAATATAGTGCTTCAGGCATTAGCTGTAGTGGTATAGGGTATGGGATTGTTTATCACTCATCTTTCTCATATAACCCCACCACTCAAACATATTTTGAACTTGATAAACACTAAAAAATATTGGCCCCTAATTGATTAGGGGCCAATATTATATTACTGCTCTTCGATTAATTGAGAATTCGAAGTTTGGCATAGTTCAGCATTATTTTCTTCTGCCCGTGCCCGTTACCAAATTCTATTGTTGCTATCCGGTTATTGGCCCCACCTTCCAGGTGGGTAATTTTGCCAAAGCCAAATTTCTGGTGCTCTACCTGTATACCTATCGTCATATCCATGGGATTATCCGCCTTGAAGTCTGCAGATGGTGTATGATCTATTGTCTTTGATTGTAGCTTATCTGCCAGTTTTTTCAACGATGGCATCTTGTCAAATGACTGGTTCATCATATTCCCAAACGACCCTATACTACCCTGCGCCCGGTTTGACATGCCGGTAAATGTTTTATCAAGGTGTTTCTCCGGTATTTCTTCCAGAAAACGACTGGCATCGTTCTGTACCAGGTTTCCAAAGCGGTACCGTGTATTAGCATAGGTAACCCATAGGCGCTGCTTGGCCCTGGTTATAGCCACATAAAAAAGACGGCGCTCTTCCTCCAGGTCTGCCCTGTCGTAAAGGCTCATTGCATTGGGGAACAAATTTTCTTCAAGCCCCACAACAAACACACACGAAAATTCCAATCCTTTAGCGGCATGTATGGTCATCAGCTTTACTGCATCTGCATTAGGATCTTTATCCTGGTCAGTATCTGTAAGTAATGTTATTTGTTGCAGGTAGCTGCCCAGTGTTTTGTCACGCAGTTCGCCCTCCTCATCGGGAGTTTCGGTAAATTCTTTTATTGAGTTCAGCAGCTCCTGTATATTCTCATACCGCGCCAGCCCTTCTACACTCTTATCATTGTACAATTCTGCTACCAGGCCGGTACGCTTACCTACTGCAAATGCTACATCATATGCATTTTCTTTCTCCAGCGCAGACTGGAAACTCTTTACCATGTTTACAAACCCTTCTATAGCCGTACCACCGCTACCTTTAATACCCGATAGCTCAGGGGTTTCTATCACCTCCCAGAAGGGCTTATCCAACTCGTTCGCCTTTACCAGTATTTTATCTATGCTTGTCTTACCTATGCCGCGTGCGGGATAATTAATGATGCGTTTCAGGTTTTCTTCATCACGATTATTCACTATTACACGCAGGTACGCAAGGAAGTCCTTTATTTCTTTACGCTGATAAAATGATACACCACCATATAGTTTGTAGGGTATATTCATCCTACGCAGGCTTTCTTCAAAAGAGCGGCTCTGCGCATTGGTGCGATATAAAATAGCAAACTCCTTATTATGATAATGATTGCGCAGCTTCATTTCTATAATGGCATCAGCTACAAATCGCCCTTCATCATTATCAGTAAGGGTGCGTACCAGTGTTATCTTTTCCCCTTCACTATTGCTGGTCCATAATTCTTTTGGTATCTGGTTCTTGTTATTACTGATCACATTGTTGGCTACATTCAATATGCTTTGCGTGCTGCGATAGTTTTGTTCCAGCTTCACTACTTTCACATCCTCATAGTCGTCCTGAAACTGGAGTATATTCTGTACCGTAGCCCCGCGGAATGAGTAAATGCTTTGCGCATCATCACCTACCACGCATATATTTTCGTGCACTGCACCCAGCATTTTAATAATGGCATACTGCGCCAGGTTAGTATCCTGATACTCATCTATGAGGATGTATTTAAACCGGTGCTGGTACTTTGCCAGCGCTTCCGGAAAACCTGTGAGCAATACATACATATTGAATAGCAGATCATCAAAATCCATAGCCCCATTCCTGAAGCATCGCTTTGCATAGGCAGCATATATATCCCCCATTTGCGGGCGATTGCTGCGGGCATCCTCCTGCTGTATCTGGCTATCCTGCCTGTATTGTTCCGGGCCCAACAAGCTGTTCTTTGCAGCACTGATACGGTTGTACACATACGCAGGCTTGTAGTGCTTGTCATCCAGGTTCATATCATTCACGATCCCTTTAATGACGCTCTTTGCATCATCGGTATCATATATAGTAAAGTTATTGGGGTAGCCCAGCTTATTAGCCTCAGCCCTTAGAATGCGGGCAAACACGGAGTGAAATGTGCCTATGTACAGATTGCGGGCTTCGGTATTGCCCAGCGTGTGTTCCACACGCTCTTTCATTTCTGCGGCTGCCTTATTGGTAAATGTGAGTGCCAGTATATTAAATGCATCCACGCCATGATGCATCAGGTGGGCTATACGCGTGGTGAGTACCTTTGTTTTACCACTACCTGCCCCTGCTATTATCATCAGTGGCCCGTCTATATGCTCTACTGCTATTATTTGCTGCTCATTAAGTCCCTTCAGGTAATCCATAGCTGCAAAAATACACTAAGTTACCCGAGTAGATAATTGCAGTTTCTTATTTTAAATTGATAATAAAGAATAAGCGTCCTATGTCTTTAATCCCTTTTTATAGTTAGTGATGAGCCATACTATAAATACCGCTATGCTAAACCCTATATAGTAATTTCTTACCAAAGGGATGTCACCAAACTGCATCAGCGCCATCCAGAAAAGTACCAGGGATACCAATACTTCTATAACACCATGCACGCGAAAGGGAATGACACGTATGATGCCTAAAGGATAGATGGTAAGGATAGTAAGTAACAAGTGTACACTGCCTAAAATATAAGTAAATGTGGCAGGGAAACCGGTCATCCCAAACATCTTTGGAGAGAGGAACAGGAACACGATTACCAGATAATCGATAATGCCATGAAGGCGAGGGCTAAGTATTTTCATAATAAACTAATTAATGTAAGGTACTAAAAAGAGAACCACTATTCATAAAAAGAAAGGCTCCCGATATGGGAGCCTTTCTTTTTATGATCTGATTGATATTATCTAAGAAGCGTAATGTCGCCTTTAAAGGTTTCTATGAAACCATCAGGGAAGCCAACACGTATCAGGTATTGGTATACACCTATATCCTGGCTTACATTGTTCCAACGGCCATCCCAGCCCTGGTTGTCTGCAGCGTTAAATACTTCCTGACCCCAACGGTTGTAGACATGGAATTCGATGATCCTTTCAAAAGTAAGGTTACTTACTTTAAAGCGATCGTTCTTACCATCACCGTTTGGCGTAAAGGCCGTAGGTACAAACAGGTTGCCACGATAGTTGATGCCTACATGCACCGTATCTGATGCGAAACAGCCATCTGCCGCCAGGCCTCTTACAGTATAGGTAGTAGGTATTACAGGCGTAGCTATCGGGTTAACAATGTTCGGGTTGCTGAGTGTACCGGTCGGGAACCAGGTGTACACCGCTGCGCCGGATGCTGATAACTGAACACTGCTGCCATAGTCTATACTTGTATCATGTATGGTTGCTGTAACGATTGGTATCGGTTTCACTTCCACACGAGAGAATACAGTATCAGAACAGTTAACACTGTCTGTGATCACCAGTTGGTAAGTGGTAGTATCTATCAGCGTACTGCCTGTATTGCTTGGCTTAGATATAGGGTTGGCGCAGGTAGTACAGCTAAGTGTAGTAGCCTTCTGGTAGCCATTCTGGTACCATTGGAAGGTAGCGCTCTTGCTGGCACCCTTTACACCCAGCTTAGCACTGCCGCCCTGGCAGAATGCCGTATCCACAGGGAATATAGCATAGCCGCGCACCGGCAGGAAGATGGATACTGAATCATGCAACAGGCAATTGTTACGTCCACGAGTGCTTACAGTATAAGTGGTCGATTTGGTAACATATGCTGTAGGGAACTGTGCTGATGAATCGCTCAGGAAAGTGCCCGGGTTCCACGTGTAGTTGAAATTAACTGATCCTGCAGGACAATACTTGAATGTAATAACCGGCCTGCTGTTCTGAGGTGTGGCAATAGGGTAGAAATTAGGCCCAAATGCGCATGCATCTCCACTATAATTATCACCACATATAGTACTTGGGTAGCTGGTACCCTGAAGGGCGAGATAATCCTGAGCAAAATTGTTATTATAAGCCCGGCAGAAGCGTATTACAAGGTTCTGTGTAGTATCCCAGCTATATGGTTTTTGAAATACGTAGCTATTCTGTCCAAGTACGGGTGTAAGGCTTGTGCCACTATATACTAAGGTCATTTTAGATATAGGGGTTGTATCTCCATTACTTGTATAAGATTGTTTAGGAGTACATGCTATATATATGTTGAGGTTATAGCTGTAAGTCGAATATAAATTAGATATATACACATCCAGCTCATTAATAGTACCGGCAGACGTCATTCCCCCACTTTTAAGATCTGCACTTGTTACAATTGTTTCCAGTAAGCTTGAATAGTAATAAAAAAACGTATTAGAGTAACTACCTGGAGAATTAGGATTACCTACAGTAGCAACGCTTGGGGAACTGCAACTTACTGGATTAGCAGTACCGCATACCAGATTTCCGATAGGACCAAGACCATAGGCCTGTGCACCAATTGGCTGGTAGCCCGGGCGGCATAGGATAATGCTTTCCGGTATTGCCTTCACCTTGGTAGAAGTATCTACAGCCACTGCTATACTATCCTGTGTTTTGCAACCAGGTGTATCTGTATTGTACACCGTAAGGTGATACAGGGTCTTAGTGGAAATACCACAAGCCATCGGGTTAAAGATATTGGTATTGTTTAAGAAGGTGCTCGGTGTCCAGGTGTATACAAATTTGCTGGCGTTCTGGCAAATATTAAAAGTAGTAGCAGGACGGGCAGACGCACAGGCAAGATATCCTGAACCGGAGGCTCCGCAGCCTGCATAACCTGGTGCAGTGCTGGAACAACAGGCGCCCGGGAAAAAGTTAGAGGTAAATACAGACTGCGGATTGGCAGTACGTACCGTGCTCATAGAGGCATAGTCGCCATAGTTGGTACCTTCGTAAGGGCGTGAATAACACATTTCTACCAGCAGGTTCGATACTCCATCCCAATAATAGGGCGCAGTGAAATTGAACGTTTTTGTAGTAGGTGCAGTAATAGTGCTAAGATCTAATGTAGTGCCGGGATATACAGTTACCAGTACTTTAGGATCAAAGGCAGCACAGTTAACAGTTGCATTGGGTGTGCAGCCCATCTTTATCGTGAAACCGTAGAATTTATCAGAAGTACGCAATGGTTGGCTGCCTGGCTTAATGAGATAGCCTATGTTATTAATATAGCCTCCGTATATACCGGCTGCATGCAGTTCAGCAGCAGTATATATGGTTTGTATCCTGTTAGGGCCATAATAATATATATAAAAGATATCCGGATCAGTGGCACCACTATTTATAGAATAGTTAGACCAGTAAGCCGATTTGGCTGCGTCTAAATTTAGATTTGCAGAAGTACCTGTGCAGGAGGTTGTTGTAGCACCACCACAACTCTGGGCCTGTACTATAGCGAGCAGTTGAGAGCAAGCTCCCGGGCATACACTATCAGGCGAAGCAGACAGGAATACCAATGGTGCGGTACCTACTGTTTTCACGTGAGTGGTATCGGAAAGGTGGAATGCGCAGAGCTTTGCTGTATCCCATACATGAAGTGTATAGGTAGTAATAGGGACTAACGGGTGCACCAGCGCATTCGCTATTTTGGAGCTGGTACCCTGATTAACGATAGATCCTGATGGTACATCTGTCCAGTAAGCAGTATCTGTTTTAGGGAAAGATGGATTTAAGTAAGCACTCTGGTTCTTACAGATGGTCTGGTCTGGTCCGGGATCTATTACATCGGGACTATATACACTTACATATACGGTATCAGCGTTCTTACACGAAGTAGTGGCGCTTGAGGTTACTATATAACGTGTTTTACTTAAAGGCTTGCCTGTGGGATTAGATATGGTAGGATCATCTAAAGTAGCTCCTGTACCCAGTGCGGCAGTATCATCCCATGTATAGGTAGCGCCAGGAGGGCCGGTTACATTTAGATGTACAGGATCCGAAGTTGGACCACAATAGTTATGATCGAATGTAGCCTGTACACTTGGTAGTACGTGAATACGGATGGTGAGGTAAGCATAAGCGATCTGGTTCTGGCCGCTGGCGCAGGTCAGGTCTGATGCCCTGAAAGTAACTATATAATACCCAACCTGTGCGCCGGTAGGCTTCCAATCGAATGTGCCTACGCCACTGGAGCGTCCTGCAACCGGAGGGAACCAACTGGCACCCAGTTTAGCGTCCATTATGGTGTCAATATTAATAATACCTGTTGAAGAAGCACTTTGTGCATTCAGGTCGAAATGTATCCTCGAACCGGGACATACGTCAATATTTTTAGAACCGTTTACCGTATCAAATACAAAATTACCCAATGATGTATTAGTAGGCACGCTATCAAAAAATGGAGGAGTAGAGCAATATGCGCTCTCTGCATCCACTTCTATATCAGCTTCAGTAGAAGATATGAGGTTACCGGAGAGCGAATCGTAGCCTGTGGTTACAAAACCGAGCGCATACCGATTGAACTTGCCGCTAGTCGGATTACCGGTAGGCGTAAAGGAAGTAGCACCTGTTTGGGGATCTACAGTAAAAGGGTCGCCTGCAGCTGCATCTATAGGATAAGTACCTGAATAACCTGCTGCTGTGTAGGTACCGGAAGATTTACGGTTACCGCAGAGTGCGTTACCGGCATATACCTGCTGGTAAGTAGTATTTAATGTATGGTGGTCAGGAGATGCGGGGTTAAGAGGAAGTACATCATGGCTATTAAGGCAAAGGTTAAATAAAGGAGCACTGATGCCTAAATAACGTGGCGTACTTGCATTATACTGAAGAACATTATTAATAGAAGCCCTTACATCCATACTAAACCCACTGTTTACGTTCGCCACTTTGGGATCCCTGTTATAACTTGTAGGCAGCCTGCTTTGCCACTCAAAAGTCAGATCAGTACAAGCACCAAACGTCACTGTAATTGTATCGCGGTAAATACCCCGCACATACCCAGGTAAAGTTGATGTTGGATCTGTACAGGAATTGACAACTAAAGGACAATATGGATCAGTTTCTGCTGAATCTCTTATATGCAATGTAGACTGTGCTGACAGCGATCCGCATGAAGAATACACGCATATCTTTTCTGTAGAAGTAAGCACAGGAGCACCGGATTCACAACGGTGATACACTACCAGTGTTACTACATACTTCAGGTCAGTAGGACTGGTACCTACGTAATCAGCATAAATAAATGCCGAGGAGTATTTTGCCTGTGCGTATGTCTTACCAGAGCCCATGCCAAGGGCGCAAATAAGCAGGGATAGAGCGAGCAATGACCGGCGTAGTCTGTTAAGGATCATATTGTCTTAATGTTTATAAAAATCGAATCAATAAGGTAAAAATAATTAAATTAAATTCTAACGCAATAGGGTAACGTTACCTTGTTTATAAACCGGCTTGCCTCTGTAGGTTACCGCTTCCACCATGTATATATATACACCCAGTGGTTGTGGCTGTCCGTTATAGGTGCCATCCCATCCTACATTCACATCTGTAGACTGGAACACCTTAACACCCCACCTGTTGTAGATGGTAAATGATTTAAGTGTGGCGTCGCCCAGGTGCTGTACGCGTAGTATATTGCCGGGGCCTGAGCCTGGCGTAAACGCGTTAGCTATATTAATATAAGAATCGTAGGCTACATATACATCTATGGAATCCTTTGCTATACAACCTGCCTCTGTATGTCCTATTACCACATATCTGGTATTCACATCAGGTTTTGCAAATGGGTTGCTGATATTGGTAGCGCTGAGGCCCGCAGGCGGGAACCAGTTATAGTACAGGCAGTTGCCCGATGGGCTCAGCTGCACACTATCGCCCGGATAGATCAGCGCAGAATCGCGAAGCTGGATAACAGCAGCAGGGCTTACATTCACATGCACACTCTGCGTATCGCGGCAATTCTTCTGGTTTACAGCTCGAACGGTATAGGTTTCTGACACACCCGGATATACGTTGGGGTTCAGGCTGCTACTATCGCTCATAAATATATTAGGCACCCAGCTTACTGCTACTATAGAATCTCCGGTGGCATGCAGATGCGCAGTATCGCCAGGGCATATACCCGTATCCTGAGATACATGCAGGAAGTTCGCAGGTATTACATTTACCACCATCGTATCGGTGCCAATGCAGCCGGCACCCGTACCTGCTGAAAGTACCAGTTTGGTGGTTTTCTTACCTATGAACACCGTACTGATGCTGAATGGGTCATTAACGGTTGTATCAGGTGTCCAGTGGTAGGTGTAAGCAAAGCTTGCAGGGGTTACTGTACCAAAAAGGTGTACGGTATCGCCTGCGCATATGGTCTTATCAGGGCCGGCGCTTACCAGTGGGGTAGGCTGAACGGTTATGGTTATAGAGGCGGAGGAGTCAGGGCAGGCTACGTGGTGAGACGTAAGTGTATAGGTACGCGTAGTATCCGCTGTGATCACCGGGGTCAGCGACGAAGGGTCAGAAACTCCAGTTACAGGTGTCCATACATAGTTGAAGCGTGAGTCTCCTATCGCGTTGATAGGTATCGATATGTTTTTACAGATCGTAGTATCCTTTGTCAGCAGCTGGAAATATTTCAGCGCTTTCACATTGACCGTATCCTTTGTGGAGCAGGCCGTCAGCCCGCCATAAGTAATGGTAACAATATAAGAGGTAGTGAGTAGCGGAGTTACAAATGGATTATTGATGGTACTGCTGCTCAGGTACACTGTAGGTGACCATTTAATGGCGGTGGCCACACCCGCAGGTGCTGCTGTAACAGGTACATATAATTGTATGGTAGAACCTACGCAGGCCGCCGTATCATAACGGGCGCTATAGGGTGCCGGAACTACGGTTATGGTAACCGTATCCCTGTTCTTGGCGCAATAGATGTTTGATTTGGAGTGTACGGTATATTGCGTGGTAGTGGTAGGGCGTACCATTGTGGTTTTACAGCTATCGCAACTGATACTACTGTGGGCCGAGCCGCCTGGCAACACATCCCACGAGAAATTACCGCCGCCTACTGCCAGCAGGCTTACAGAATCGCCGGGGCATATGGTCTTCGCCTTCAATATCTTGGTAACCGGCTCTACAAATATGGGAATAACAAAAGTATTGGATATAGGAATGGATATACCTTTACAACTGGAGTCCGTAACAGTAACGGTAAATACCTTCAGGCCGGTATCCGTTAATCCCGGTGTCCAGCTAAGGCAGCCGCGTATCGAATCAGTTAATGTATGCGTGTAGGTAACAGTAATAGATGTAGTGCCGGATGCGGTAAAGGCCCTATGGTTATCTTTTACAACCAATATAGCTGTTGTATCTGGCGACTTTGCATCAAAGCAAAAGTTAAAGGGTACAGTAGCACACGCGTAAATGGTACCACTGACAGATGTGGCACCCGTAAGAGTACTGTTAATAGTGGTAAGCGACGGATTGGGCGTATTACAGCCCAGCACTACTATTTGTATATCGCGCATTACCGTTCCTACTAGTTTCCATACGCCTGAATAGCTCCTGTATTCCTTCACCCTTACTGTGATCACGTATTCACCCGTCGCATTAGGTGTAAAGGACATCTGACCGGTTACATTACTGAAAGTAAACGTACCACCACAGGCCAGGGGATTACTGGGCAGGCTATAGCCCGATAGGTAATTATCGTTAGAAGGGCTGGCACAATCGCCACTGGAAGTTAAAGGATTGATGGTTTCAAAATACAAAGAATCCCCATCAGGGTCAAAAGCAGCATTATTGTACGAGTAAGGTATATTTTTACATATATACGGTACGGGCTTTACTGTAAAATAGGCAGAGGAGTTAGAAATAGCAATAATATTATTTAAGGTTGCCTCAACATAAAGGCTTCCACCTGCAATATTCAATACAGCTCCGTTACGTGCATTTTCGGCATGGGAGAATACCCAATTATCACAACGGCCGGGGAGGGTTATCCGTTTCTTGTACCACCACTCTTCATAACCCGGAATGGTACCTCCGGCGCAGGTTGTAGGATGGCCGGGGCAGGGTTTTAAAACCTCTGTTCCATTATCTTCACTGTTACCATCAGCACCCAATATTTTTACTGTTTTTATAAGGTATGTAGAGCCTGACAAGGTCGGGTCGCAATTATCCACATAGCAAAAAGGTGTACTATCCGGCTCAGGGATACCCGTACAATCACGATAAAAGTGATAGATGAAATCGTACGTAGAGTCACTCACCCATGTATAGGTGATCTCAGCACCCGCTGCATGCGAAGCTTGTACCTTGGTAGTGGGAATAAGGGCTAATAGTAATGTAACACATACTAAAAGGAACGGGGTGAATTTTTTCATTGTTGATACCGATTTTTAACAAATCCTAACAAATATAATTATTACGGGGTAAAGTACAAGTAAGTTATGCAATAATTATGTAAATAATTTACACTATTTCCTGCTCTTACAGATACCTGTGCATAAAGAAGACATACTATTTGTTTTTATTGGTTGGGATTTCGCCAAAAAAAATTCACATTTTCTTCCAAATCACTCATATTTAAGTTATTCATACATTTAAAATGCTTTTCAGGGCATTTATTATACCCTAATTTACTGCAGGGATGACAATATAATTTCTTTTTTTCCATTATCATAGAAAATGGAGATCTTTTTTCTGCCAGGTCATTATTTCCATAATACGGGAACATACCCATAGTAGAAGAAGTATTGCCCCAAAGCGAAATAACCGGCTTCTTGAAGGCGGCAGCTATATGCATCAGCCCGGTATCGTTGCTCGCTACTACTTTTGCATGTTTCAATAGCCACGCCGACTCATTAAGGCTGAATTTGCCGCAAGAATTATAGACCTTTATAGGGTACTTGGCGGCTATTTTAGCCCCTTGTTCCTTGTCTTCTGCCCCGCCCATAAGGATAATAGGATAGGGTGTTGCCGCACAAAATTTCTCCCATTGCGCCGCTGGTAACTTCTTTGTCTTGTAAGACCCACCTATTACGCAAGCGGTATAGCCACCCCAGTGGCTCATGGGTATGTCGCTGTTGCCCACTTTTACATCTTCTGGTATAAAGTAGTCGAGGCCCATTTCATCATTATGGATGCCGAGCGGTACTACCGTTTCCATATAGCGCTCTACTATACTTACAGAGGGCATCAGGTCAATTTTAAAGTTAACCAGCAACCATTTTTGAAAATTTAGTTTGGGGAAGGAAAATTGATGTGTATTTAGTGCTTTTTTAACTTGTAGCGTACGCAGGTTATTGTGCAGGTCTATTATATAATCAAACTTTTCAGCCAGCAGCTCCGGTATCATTTTTCCTATATCATCGTGCAGGTAATGCAGCTTATCTATGTAAGGATTAGCTATCAATACCTCTTTGTATGCTGCTTTGGTAAGGTAATGTATCTCCACGCCCGGCAATTGCTGTTTCAGGCAGCGCACCACAGGTGTCGTCAATACAATATCGCCGATAGAAGAAAAACGAATGACCAACAGCTTCATACCTGCAACCTACAAAAACACCCGCATTTTTGTGCTGTTATTTTGTATAGGTGAGCTCACACCATGCCTTCATCTCCCTGCTGCCGAGGGCTTCACGGGCTCCCCCGCTTATGGCTATTACACAATTATAGTATTGCTTTGCATCCGGTATGGGGCCTATCACTTTTACATAGATGGTTTTATTGCTGGCAGCATTACTTACTTTTATAATAGTACCCCTGGGCGCAGTATTGTGGAAGGCATAATAGTTATTAGTCACCGTGCTTTTGCGAGTATCAAAAAATACTGCTGAGCCCTTTTCTGTATTTACTTTTTTTCCACTGTCCGTTTGTTTCACATACAGTTGTTCTATAGCAGACAATACGGGAGCCGGAGGAGGCGCGGGTTGTATTATAGTAGTAATAGTAGTGCCATTTTTATCTTTTATGGTTTTCGGAGCCGCACCATAACCCATGGTCATTGCGGTTTTTTGCTTTGTGGGGTCGGTCGTATCACAACGCACCCAGCCTATAACCAGTACCTGGCCGGGGGGTATATAATTGTCGGGCATCATATTCCAACCCTCCAGGGCCTGCTGCGTTGCACCGGTGTACTTGCTTACTTTATAAAGGTTCTCACCGATACCTATTTTATAATAAAGCGGTTGTCCTATCCCCTCAGTTGCAGGTTTTTCTTTTAGTAAATTATAGGCTCCCAAAGGCACATAAATAACACGATTGAATACAGGGCTTTGCAGCAAAACCCCATTAGCTCCTGCAAGCATAGCTGGTGGTACATGAAACCGCTGCGATACACTGAATACTGTTTCTCCCGAATGAGTCTTGTATACAAGGCATATTCCTGTTGGCCTGTTAATTACAAAAAGGCTATCTGATTGTTTTGCAGATAATGAAAAGGCACTCAATAAGATCAATAGCGTTATCAGTAGTTTATGCATCATTTATCCTCAGCTTTTGCGCCCTGCGAAAAATACAAAAATTTATTGCCAATCAGCATCTGTTATCTCCATGCGTATGCGCCAGTGTTTGGGCAGATAGTTATTTACCCTGCCACTCAATGCTTTTATCCACCCCAGCCCCAGCCCCTCATATTGTATGATGTGCCATCCTTTGGCTGTATCAGGCAGTTGCAGATCTTCCTTTTTCAGGTACCTGAGCGCCTGCTCTTTATTTACCTGTACAAACGGTATGCCATTTCCGCGGTTTACACTAAGCGCCACATCATGCGCGGGCAACCATTCTTTTGCAGCAGGTGTACCCAGCACCAATCCGGTTTTTCTCAGGTATACATATTGTTGCAGCAATGCTATATCCTTTTCGTGTTCGGCAATTACTGCACAGTATTCATCCTTTATATGCAGGTACGCTATATCATCCGATGGCTGTAGCAGGTAGGCTGCCTGCTGTTGTATCTTTTTATCATTTCCCGTTTTAAAACGCTGGGGCTTTAATGTATCCGCTGCGGCTTTCTTTCGCACTGCCGCTATAAAAAATCCTTCGCCTTTTACCTTATCCGGGAAGAAGCGGTAGGCGCATGCGGCGCCATTCCGTATCTCTGTTATGCCCCACGCTTCTTTCAGCGGCACAGTTAGCGGCTCCACATCATAATGCTCATTCAGCCACTGCAATACCTGCTCGTCCTCTTCGGGCGAGTAAGAGCAGGTGGCATATACCAGTATGCCATTTTCTTTTAGTGCCGGCCAAACATCGGCCAGAATGCGGTGCTGCCGCTGGCTGCACAATTGCACATTTGCTTCGCTCCAATCGGCCAGCGCTTTTGCATCTTTACGGAAAAGGCCTGAGCCACTACAGGGGGCATCTACAACTATTACATCAAAATATCCATGCAGTTTACCAAGGTCCTTCGGGTCGTTACTGGTCACCCAGGTGTTCATATACCCCCAGCGCAGCATATTCTCTTCCAGTATGGATGCCCGTGTTCTTATTACTTCGTTAGATACCAGCAGGCTGCTTTTATCCAGAAACGATGCGAGGAGTGTACTTTTGCCGCCTGGTGCAGCGCACAGGTCCAGTACACGCAGGTTTTTATTATCGGGCAATAAGTGCTTCAGTAGATGATCCAGAAACATGGATGATGCCTCCTGTACATAGTAGGCCCCTGCATGGTAAAGAGGATCTGTGGTGAATACGGGACGCTCGTCCAGGTATCTGCCTTCAGGGCACCAGGGCACGGGGTCATTATTAATAAAAGCATTCGATTGCTTTGCGGGGTGCAATCTTACTGATGTAACTGCGGGTAGCTGGTGCGCGTTCAAAAAGGCTTGTTCATCATAGCCTTTCACTCCCTTCAGTTTTTCCGTTAGTACATCCGGTAATGCTTTCAATCGGCGTTGGTTAATTCCTTATCAGAGTGAGTAAAGCACTCCTGTATAATTATGTGGGGTTATTGCTTTTAATTCTTTTTTCACTTTTGCAGATACCTTCAAGCCATTTATAAACTGATGCATATCCTGTTTCGTTATTCCTCCCTTACCCCTAGTCAGTTCTTTAAGGGCTTCGTAGGGTTGTGGATAATTTTCTCTTCGCAGCACAGTTTGTATTGCCTCTGCCACTACCGCCCAGTTATTTTCCAGGTCGGCATATATCTTTTCTTTATTCAGCAAAAGTTTTCCAAGGCCTTTTTCTAACGACCGTAGTGCCAGGAAGCTGTGCGCCATTGGCACGCCTATATTGCGGAGTACAGTACTATCTGTAAGATCGCGTTGCAGGCGGCTAATAGGCAACTTGGCAGAGAGATGTTCGTAAATGGCATTAGCCATACCCAGGTTTCCTTCTGCGTTTTCAAAATCTATCGGGTTCACTTTATGCGGCATTGCAGATGAGCCGACCTCTCCTTTCTTCACCTGCTGCTTAAAGTAATCCATCGATATGTAGGTCCATGCATCCCTGCATAGGTCGGTAAGTATGGTATTGATACGCTTCAGCGCATCAAATTGCGCAGCAAGATTATCATAATGTTCTATCTGGGTAGTGTATTGCATCCGCTCCAGTCCCAGCCGCTTGTTCACAAATTCATTGCCCAGCTTTATCCAGTTCTTATCAGAGAATGCTACATGATGTGCATTAAAATTACCTGTAGCCCCGCCAAACTTTGCCGCAAACGGGATATGGCTAAGCAGGTGTACCTGCCCCTCCAGGCGCTCTACAAATACCATCCATTCCTTGCCGAGTATAGTAGGGCTTGCCGGTTGGCCGTGTGTGCGTGCCAGCATGGCTATTTCCTTCCATTCCTTTGCCATCCTGCGCAGTTGCAATATAGTATTGTGCAGTGCGGGAAGATAGGTTTCTTCCAGGGCTTCTTTCCATAGTAATGGTACTGCAGTATTATTCACATCCTGAGATGTAAGTCCAAAATGTATCCACTCTACACTATCGCCGGCACCTAATGCATTCAGCTTTTCTTTCAGGAAGTATTCTACTGCCTTTACATCATGGTTTGTGGTGCGTTCTATTTTCTTTATTTCCAGGGCATCTGCTTCTGTCAGGTCCTGGTATATGCTGCGTAGTTTTGCAGGCTTTACACTTCCGGGCAGGACAAATATTTTTTTCTCTGCCAGGAAAAGGAAATACTCTACTTCTACCCTTACTCTGTAGCGGATCAGTCCAAATTCAGAAAAATAAGGGGCAAGTGTTGCAAGCTGCGAGCGGTAACGGCCATCTACAGGACTTATGGCAGTAAGAGCGGTTAATTCCATCCGGCAAAGATATAAAAACAATATAGCCGGGTAAGGTTAGGTTTCGCATACTCATTTCTGCTATTTACACGATGTACTTCTTAACCACAACACACCTTACCAATGTGAATATCTTTATTTGACTTTAGCTGTTCTGCCATTGTATATTGCACCTGGGTAATAGCGCTAAAACTGAGCATACCTGCACTAATATTATAATGCGACATTGTGGCACATAAATGAGTAATGATGTAACATTCGAAATAAAAATAATAATGTTGCCAGCAAACGTTTTCATAATGCTAATCTCCCATCATCACCCAAATAAAATTTGTTTGCGAATGGGACATTTATCTTTATCTCCTGCTAAACCGCATTCAGCTCTCTACCCCTTCGGGTAGTAATTAATAACCCTAACGGTATTAACTTCGTCATCCATGGCCGAAAAAAAACTCTTCCTGCTCGATGCTATGGCGCTTATATACCGCGCCTATTATGCACTGGTTCGCAACCCGCGTATCACCAGCAAGGGAAGGAATACTAACGCACAATTTGCTTTCACCACTACCCTGCTGGACCTTATAAATAAAGAAAAACCATCACACCTGGCTGTAGTGTTCGATACCCATGCTGCTACTGAACGCCATACCGATTTTGCCGATTACAAAGCAAACCGCCAGGAAGCGCCTGAAGATATTATCTCCGCACTGCCTGATATAAAGCGCATCATAAAAGGCTTTAACCTGCCATGTATGGAAAAGGATGGTTTTGAGGCTGATGATGTGATTGCCACACTTGCTATTGAGGCCGCAGAAATCGGCTACCAGGTTTATATGGTAACGCCCGATAAAGATTTTGGGCAGGTGGTACGCGAGCGTGTACTCATCTACAAACCTCCTTACCAGGGGAGCGAGCCGGAAATTATGGGCCCTAAAGAGGTGTGCGCCCGCTGGAACATAAAACGTGTAGAACAGGTAATAGACATACTGGGCCTTATGGGCGATGCGGTAGATAATATACCCGGCATACCCGGTGTGGGCGAGAAGACTGCAGCAAAGCTACTGGCAGAGTACGATACGCTGGAAAATATATTGGCCAATGCGGAGCATATAAAAGGCGCATTAGGCGAGAAGGTACGGAATGGAAAGGATCTGGCAATACTCTCCAAAAAGCTGGCTACCATCATCACAAACGTACCTGTGGCCTTTAATGAAGAAGATTTTAGAATAAAGGATTGGAACCGAGAAGCGCTGTCGGAGATATTTAACGAGCTGGAATTTAAGGCGCTATCAAAACGGATATTAGGCGACGATAATAGCGCTCCCCAAAGGCCGGTTGCAACCGATCTATTCGGCAATGCAGTTTCACAACCTGCTACCAGGGGTATAGTGGCAATGGTGGAAGAATTTATTGCCGAAATAGTAAGCGATGTGCCACCTGCCCATGTGGACACTATAAATACAGTACCGCATAATTATATATTGGTTAATGACAATGCGGCCATCGCGGATCTGGTAAACAAACTGTTGCAGCAAAAAGAAATTGCCTTTGATACTGAAACAACGGATGTGGATGCTAACCTTGCAGATATGGTAGGGATGAGCTTCTGCTGGCAGAAGGGGGAAGCATATTATGTAAACATTCCACCCGAAAAAGAGGCGGCAGTACAGTTACTGAATAAATTCAGACCTGTATTTGAGCAGGAAGATATATTGTGGATAGGGCAAAACCTGAAGTATGATATGGCTATGCTGAAGTGGTATGGCTACTCGCTAAAGGGGAAACTGTATGATACTATGCTGGCCCATTATGTAATAGAGCCTGAGGGCAAGCGCAGCATGGATGTGCTCAGCGCTAAATACCTTAACTACCAGCCGGTACCTATAGAAGACCTGATAGGTAAAAAGGGAAAGGGACAGCAGACCATGCGCGATGTACCGCTGGAACAGATAAAGGAATATGCTGCTGAGGATGCCGATATTACGCTGCAGCTAAAACAGGCATTTGATCCGTTATTAAAGAAACAGGAAGTAGCCATAGTTTTTGATACAGTTGAGAATCCCCTGGTGCCTGTACTGCTGGAAATGGAATATGAAGGGGTGCAGGTGGATGTTGATTTCCTGCGTGAATATTCAAAAGAACTTGAGCGCGATATAAGGCAGGCAGAAGAGAATGTGTACCGGCATGCCGGGGTTACTTTCAATATAGGCTCACCCAAGCAATTAGGCGAAGTGCTTTTTGACCTGATGAAGGTGGATACCGGCGCAAAGAAAACAAAGACGGGGCAGTACGCCACAGGAGAAGATGTGCTGATGAAGCTGCGCAGCAAGCACCAGATAGTAGAAGACATTATGGTCTACCGCGAGTTGTCTAAGCTGAAGGGAACTTATGTAGATGCGCTTCCATTGCTCATCAATCCCCGTACCGGGCGCCTGCATACCTGCTTTAACCAGGCAGTTGCGGTTACCGGCAGGCTCAGTAGCAATAACCCCAATCTTCAGAATATACCTATCCGTACAGAGCGCGGCCGGGAGATACGCAAAGCATTTATTCCGCGCGATAAAGACCATTGCATAGTGTCAGCAGATTACTCGCAGATAGAGCTGCGTATCATAGCTGCCATCAGCGGTGATGAAAGCATGATAGAGGCATTTAAAACAGGCAAAGACATACATACTGCCACTGCGGCAAAAGTGTATAATATAGAAGAGAAAGATGTAACTTCTGATATGCGAAGGGCTGCAAAAGCAGTGAACTTCGGTATCATTTACGGGCAGTCGGCCTTTGGCCTTGCAGAAAACCTGACGATAAGCCGCACAGAAGCAAAGGGTATTATTGATAATTATTTTATCCAGTATCCTTCTATTAAGAAGTATATGGATAGCAGTATCCACTTTGCACACGAGCATTCTTATGTTGCTACCATACTGGGCCGCAAGCGCTGGCTGAAAGATATACATTCCGCCAACCAGACCGTACGTGGATATGCTGAACGTAATGCTATTAATATGCCCATACAGGGCACTGCGGCAGATATGATAAAGCTGGCAATGATAGCAGTACACCGCGAAATGCAAAAGAGCAACATGCGCTCCCGTATGATACTGCAAGTGCATGATGAACTGGTATTTGATGTACCGGTGGGAGAAGTAAGCGAGATGCAGCACCTGGTAAAGCAGTATATGGAAAGCGCTATGGAATTGCCGCATGGTGTGCCAATTAATGTAGAAACAGGATCGGGTGGCAACTGGCTGGAGGCACATTAAAAAACAGAAAGATCATTTCAATATTGGATTTATTATAGCATGAACTGGCAGACTTTATACAGCGCGCAGCGTACAGGAGATAAGGAAGAAAGGAAACCGCACCCCGACCAGTTACGCACTTCCTTTCTTCGGGATTACGACCGTATTATTTTCTCTTCCGCGTTTCGCAGGCTGCAGAATAAGACACAGGTGTTCCCCCTGCCGGGCGCTGTGTTTGTGCACAACCGACTTACGCACAGCCTGGAGGTAGCCTGCGTGGGGCGTTCTTTCGGCCAGTCTGTTGGTAACGCCCTGGCACAGAAATACAGTAATGAGTCAGCTGATTTTAAAGAGTTTTATAAATATGAGCTATCCTCAGTTATAGCTGCGGCCTGCCTTGCCCACGATATCGGCAATCCACCATTTGGCCATTCGGGCGAAGATGCTATACGTACCTTCTTCAGAGACCTGGATCCTGATACTAAAAAGATATTGCACGAGGAACTTAGCGCTAATCAAATAGCGGACCTGGAAAATTTTGAAGGCAACTCAAATGCGTTCCGGGTGCTGACGCATAGCTATAACGAAAACGAGGCCGGTGGATACAGACTTACCTATACCACGCTGGCAGCTATTGTGAAATATCCCAGTTCATCGCAGGAAGGTTTCAGCTTTAAGAAAAGCGGCTTGATCGCCACAAAAAAATCAGGTTATTTCGACACGGAATCAGACACTTTCAAGGCTATTGCCGATGCGCTGGGCGTACCTGTGAAAGAAGGCTACAGCAATGTATATGCACGCCATCCCTTTGTGTACCTCACAGAGGCTGCTGATGATATTTGCTATCGTGTTATAGACCTTGAGGATGCGCACCGACTGCACATAACCTCCCTGCAAAAAATAAAAGAATTATTTCTACCCTTCTTTGAAAAAGAAACAGGCTATAATTCGGTAGCATACCTGGCGCGCAAAATAGACAACATTAATGATGATAACCAAAAGGTGCAATACATACGCGCACGTTGGATAGGGCTGATGGTAGATAAGCTGACCAATGCCTTTATGGAAAATGAAGCAGCGCTACTGGGAGGCACCTTAGAGAAAGACCTGATGAAATGCCTGCCTGCCGATGACCGCAAATTTATAGAAGCGATCAATGAATACTCGGTAAAGCATGTGTACAATTACAAAGCTGTGGTAGAGATAGAGATAGCCGGCTTTAACGTAATTGGCGGCCTGCTTCGTGAATTCATCACCGCTGTGCTACAGCCGGAACATGCGCGCTCAAAGAAATTATTACAGCTGGTATCTACCCAGTTCCCAATAACCAAAGGCGAACGTACTTTGTACCAGAATGTGCTCTCCATAGTTGATTTCATCTCGGGTATGACAGACCTGTATGCAATTGATATTTACCGCAAGATAACGGGCATCACCATACCAGAACTACGCTAGTATGCACCCGAAACATTTAAGAATTGAGGATTACACCTATTCGCTACCCCAGGAGCGGATTGCCATCTATCCGTTACAGCAGAGAGGCGCATCAAAATTACTGGTGTACAGCAATGGGCAAATAACAGATGCTGCCCATAAGGATATATACGGGCATATACCGCGTGGATCGCTTATGGTATTCAACAAAACCAAAGTGGTGCATGCACGGCTATTGTTTAAAAAACCTACCGGTGGGATAATAGAAATATTTTGCCTGGAACCGCACCAACAGTACCATAGCATGCAGGCTGCAATGGAACAGCAGGGCAAGGTATTGTGGAAGTGCATGATAGGGGGTGCCAGTAAATGGAAACATGGGCAAGTGCTTACCTTGTTTCATGAGCAGCCTGCATTTACATTGTCTGTCGCAATAGCAGAAAAACAACAGGATGGTTATCTAGTAGAACTAAGCTGGGATGACACCCGACTTACATTTGCAGAGATACTGCATTATGCAGGCAAAGTACCCTTACCCCCCTACCTGAACCGCGAAGCGGATATTAACGATGAGGATAGGTACCAGACAGCATTTGCAGAAAACGAGGGCAGTGTGGCAGCCCCTACAGCAAGCCTGCATTTTACAGAAGATACCCTAAGCAACATACTGAAGGCGGGCATAGAAACTGCATACCTTACACTACATGTTGGTGCAGGTACCTTTATGCCGGTGAAGAGCGAAACGATGGAAGGCCACGGTATGCATGCAGAATGGATGGATGTAAGCCTGGATGAAATAATAAAGATCGCTGATCATCTGGATAAAGGCATTATAGCAGTAGGCACTACTGCTGCCCGCACACTGGAAAGCCTGTACTGGATAGGTGCGAAAATAATTAACGCACAACCCGTTAACTGGGCAGGCATAGCAGTAACGCAATGGGATCCTTATGAAAGCGATCTGCACATTACAGCCGTCAATGCACTCAACGCTCTTATAAAATGGATGCTCGACAATAACCGTGACAACCTGCTTACCCGCACGCAAATAATGATAGCACCTGGTTATCAATTTAAAATAATAAACGGATTGGTTACTAATTTTCATCAACCACGGTCTACATTGTTGTTATTAGTAGCAGCATTTATCGGGGATGACTGGAAAAAAGTATATACCCATGCACTCGAAAGTAATTACCGATTTTTAAGTTATGGCGATGGTAGCCTATTATGGAAAGAACGATTGAATGTTAAGAAAACATTACCCCCATATTAAGCTATACTCTATTTTGTACTTTTAACCCACAATCCAATAAGTGACTACACAGGAATTTATAGAAGCGGCATTAAACGAAGATGTAGGATTTGGAGATTTTTCTACCCTGGCATCCATTCCTCCCGATGCAGAAGGAAAGGCTATCCTGAAGATAAAGGATAATGGCATACTGGCAGGTGTGGAGCTGGCCCAACAAATATTTCATTATCTGGAGCCTGATGCTGCATTTATACTGTATAAGAAAGACGGCGATAAAGTGCAGTACGGAGAAACAGCATTTGAAGTAGAAGCACGGGTACATACCATATTGAAAGTTGAGCGCCTTACTCTTAACTGTATGCAGCGTATGAGTGGCATTGCCTCGCTTACGAGCCAGTATGTAGATAAAATAAAAGCATACCCTGCCAAAATACTGGATACCCGCAAGACCACTCCCCTGTTTCGCCAGCATGAGAAAGACGCAGTACGCATTGGCGGTGGCTACAACCACCGCATGGGACTCTACGATATGGTAATGCTGAAGGATAACCACATAGACTTTTGCGGAGGCATTGAAAAAGCTATCCAGAAGACAAATGAATACCTGGTTGCCAATAACCTGAACCTGAAAATAGAAATAGAGACCCGAAGTATAGAAGATGTGCTGCGCGTACTGGCAACCGGCCATGTACACCGTATAATGCTGGATAACTATACCCCGGCCCAAATGCAAGAAGCGATACAACTGATAGCGGGGCAATATGAAACAGAGGCATCAGGCGGTATCAACCTGGATAACATAATAGGCTATGCACGCACAGGTGTTGATTTCATTTCGGTGGGCGCTATCATACATCACGCAGTAAGCATGGATCTAAGCCTTAAAGCAAGCATAGCATGAGCAAAAAGCACCTGGTGTTTATAGTAAATCCCAACTCGGGAGTAGACAGGCAGAAAGAAATACAGAAAAGCATAGATGAGCACCTGGATCAGCATACCTACACCTACGAGATCGTACATACAGGATATGCAAAGCACGGCATAGAACTGGCACGGGCGGCCGCAAAAGAAGGCGCTTACGCCGTTGTGGCTGTGGGCGGCGATGGCTCTGTCAATGACATTGCCAAAGGCCTGGCCGGTACTGAAACCGCATTGGCTATTATCCCTAAAGGCTCCGGTAACGGAATGGCACGTACCATTGGCATTCCATTAAATACCAATGAAGCGATAGCGATCATCAATAAGGGGAATATGATAAAGATGGATGTTGGCTATGCTAATGATCATCTTTTTGTGAGCAATGCAGGTGTTGCTTTTGATGCGCTTATTTCCAAGAAGTTTTCAAAAAGCAAACGCAGGGGCTTTGCAGTTTATAGCTGGCTGGTAACCAAATATATGTGGCTGTATAAAGAACGTACTTTCGATATAACAATAGATGGACAACAACTGGCCCGCCGTGCCTTTATCGTGAATGTTGCCAATATGCAGCAGTTTGGCTATAACTTTAAGATAGCCCCTTCTGCCAGCTGGACGGATGGCATGCTGGATGTAGTGATCATTCGCCGTTTTCCTAAGATATTGGGTGGGCTATTGGTAGCACGTGCTATGAATGGCACCATTACCAAAAGCCCGTATGTAGAGCATTATCTTGCAAAAACAGTGACACTGACCAATCCCCTGCTAAAGCTGATGCAAACTGATGGTGATGCGCATGAATGCACTGACAGGATAGAATTCAGGGTGGCAGAGGGCGTACAGAAGGTGATAGTACCCTGATCTTAACTAGAGCACAGGTTTTTTATATTTCCATCTTTTATGTGTCCATAGCCAGTTTGCAGGTTGCTCATTTAACTGCTTTTCCATAAAGGACACATAGGCCAGCGTAATATCGTTGGCATCCATGTTACCGGCATCAGGAGTAAGCAACTCCAGTTTCACCGTATACCTGCCCCGTTTCACTTTTTTTATCCCTGCAAATACTACGGCAGCATTTGCACGCTGTGCCAGCAATGCAGGCCCCCTAAAGAAAGGCGCTTCCCTGTTCATAAAAGGAAGCCATATAGCCCCATTCATATTAGACGGGTTCTGGTCTGCAATAAGGCCCACAGTATAGTGTACGTTTTCCAGTTTCCGAAAACCCTTACGGGCTTTCATAGATATCAGCCAGCCACCACCTCGTGTACGTATCTTAGCCATCAGCCTGTTCATTATCGTGCTATTAACAGGCATGTATACTCCTGCAAATTGCTGTGGCGTATTATACTGGCATGCTACGCTGGCCCACTCCCAGTTGAAGGTATGGCCGAGTAATACATAGCTATTTTTATTAGCGACGGAAAGTTCCTGTAGTATATGCCAGTTGCCTGTTATCCGCTTATCCAACGCTTTTTTTGATATACTGAGCAGCTTTATGGTCTCCACCCACTGGTCGCAGAAGCTTTTATAAAATTGCCGCATGATGATAAGCAGCTCCCTATCTGACTTATCAGGAAATGCATGCTTCAGGTTTTCCCAAACCTCCTGTTTACGATAACCGGTTAATACCACAAGGCCATATCCGGCATCGGCCAGCAGGTACAGTAAACGCAGTGGCAGCAGGGATAATGGATATAGTATACTCAGCAACAGGTAGTACATGCAACAATGGGCCTCATCAGGATATGGTGCAAAATAAGGTAATCCTTATTTAAAGCAGGTAATCAGCAGAAGGGCGATGGTAGCGGATCCATATTCTCCCTATCTGCTTACGCTATGTATAGCCAGATCAAAAAAAATAATACATTCAAGATGCCGCCAAATATTTATATTTGCGCCCTGCCTGGGGAATTAGCTCAGCTGGCTAGAGCGCTTGCATGGCATGCAAGAGGTCATCGGTTCGACTCCGTTATTCTCCACAAGCTTTAAATCACCCGCAAGGGTGATTTTTTGTATTAAATGAGATGCCTACTGGGTTAATCTATTCTACAACAACCTTCTTTCTAACATACCGATTATAACTGCCCGATAACGTGAAGATGTAGATGCCCTTCTCCAAATTGCCTAAATCGTATTTTAATGAATGGTCACCTGCCTGTAGAATACCAAAATTTTTAGTTTCTACTGTTTGGCCAAGAACATTCGCAATTGTTAGCGTTAGTTCCGCTGATTTATTCAAGGAAAAGTAAAGAACTGTGTGATCCCTTGCAGGATTTGGGAATATAGTAACTGGATTAGCGTCTTTAATATCATCAATACCTACCGGGCTACAAAAATTTGAAGCAACGTATTCCCACCTGCTCACTAAAGGTTTCGAGCCTTTATTCAAAGTGTCCTGATATACTTTTTTATTCGGACAAATTATGTACAGAGTAGGAAAAAAGCTATTATTATAATTGCTTAAGAAGTCATTTAGCGTAATACCTGACGGGTTCATTATTGGAAACAGGCTTCCGGCAACCCAATTACCTTGCGTATTTGTACCTGTTCCCTGAAGGTCGGCAAGGGTCGTATTTCCATCCCCTTCGAGAAATAAAACTTTCCATGTATGATCTCCTGGAACATCATGCAGCGTATATAAGCTATCCAATGTGCCTGTTTGGTGGTACAGCCAGCAAGGGTGGCACCAAGTAGCAGAAACTTCCAAAGCAACATACTTACCCGCATTTAGGTATGAATACAGATTTTGTGTATTGCCATTAATATCTGTAAAGGTAAAATCCGGGGCGGTAGAACCGTCAGCAAGCTGGCAGTAAGATAGGTTTGCATGAAATAATACACAAACCAATAATACTAATCCCTTTTTCATAACATGCTATTTATTGTTGCCATAAAATACTACTGTACAATCAGTTTGCTGTAGTAATTTTTACCCGCATCATCCGTCATTACAAAATAATAACCGCCCTTGACAATTCCTTTTAGTGAGAAGGTTACTTTGCCACTTTTTGTATTTGGCGTCAATTCAATATTCCTTCCAACATTGTCTGTTAGGTAACACTTACCAATGTTTAAGCTCCGTAAAGAAACTGAAAATTCATTTGTGGCAGGGTTTGGATAAACTTCTATCAATTCCTTGCTTGTTATAGCCGGAACTGCTGTGTTGACAACATAGGTACCCTTCATATACATAACATTGCCGGTATTATCATCTTCCCAAACCACATGCACTGCACCTGGAGCCATTGTAACATCAGCATTCATAATACCGCTTCCTGTTGCGCCGGTAATGGTACTATATCCCGAAAATCCGCTTGATATATTGTTAGTAAAAGAATAGGCAATGGAATTGCCAGAAGTGGTGTTTTGCTTCCATACAGTAATAGCTGCACTGCCAGAATTGGCAATACGAGGATAATTTTGGGAAGAAAGCCCAGTGAACATTCCTGTAATACGGGTGTGTTTAGCCGCCATACCACTTAAGGATGCCCGGCCGAGATGCACTAATGCAGTACCTGTGGATGTACTCATGAAAACAGTATAAAGGCTGTCACCGATAACAAAGCCATCAGGGCCGCTTGAAGGGCATGACATAATCATCCAGTTTGTAGTATCAACAGCCATATGGCCCGGAAAGGTCATTCCCCCATCAGTAGATATTCCTGCCCACATATCCCTGATATTTCAAATATTCTCCCTATTAAGCATGATAACATTATTGCCTGAGGAAACAAGAGAAGCCGGACAGCAATCGCATACAGAATCTGTAGTGGCACTGGCAGCAACCTCCGGAGAAAAGGTCATTCCATAGTCAGTGGAGCGGCTTACTACATACTTTGCAGTAGTGAAAGTGGGGCTAAATTTCATAAAAGCTACCAAAGGGTTGCCAGTAGATGTTGTTGTCACTATTGGAAACCGGGACATGTTCGCACCAATATTGTCAATTTTTACGGTATCCGAAAAGGTGATACCGCCGTCGTAAGAATGCGACATATACATATGGTTCATACTCGTATTTTCGGGTGTGCGCTTCATTGTAACATATACAGTATCGCCATAAGAAGCAATATCAGGGCCAGCCCACGATTGCGCAAATACATTAATTCCAGTATTACCTACTGCCAGAGGCGTTGTAAACGCTGTACCATTCCATCGGGAGAAATAAGCTCTTGTATCGGTCTTACCCCATAACACCATTGGATTACCACTTCTGTTTAAAGTTACTCTGGGATGTAAGTTGCCATAAGTGCTACCCGGGTTAACAATAACCGGAGTACCCCAGGTAATTGTTTGGGATATTGCCTGAACGCTTAAGGAAATTATTAGAAGAGATGTAAAGAGTAGTTTCATATAATACTTTTATATAGTAAAAATAGATCAAAAAAGGGTACTGATATTATAAAGAATTCTCACAATGCCCAATGGATAATAGAAAGGGGTAAATAAGTGGGCTTTAGCTTACTTTTGCGCTACTTTATATATATGCAAGAACTGTATTTTTATAATTCCTATAATAGGCAAAAAGAAAAATTTGAACCGATAACGCCAGGATATGTGGGATTGTATGTTTGCGGCCCTACTGTATCCGGAGAATCGCACCTGGGACATGCGCGGCCGTACATCACTTTTGACATTGTGACACGTTACCTGCAATACCTCGGCTATAAGGTGCGCTATGTACGCAATATTACCGATGCAGGACATTTTGAAGAAGAAGGCCGTGCAGCAGAAGACAAAGTAAGCAGCAAGGCACAGCTTGAAAAACTGGAGCCTATGGAACTAGTGCATAAATATACCAACCTGTTCCATTGGGGAATGCGGCTTTTTAACTGTGAAGATCCAAGCATAGAACCTACCGCCACCGGGCATATAATAGAGCAGATAAGCATGATCGAGACCATAATGGCAAGGGGCTATGCTTATGAAATAAACGGCTCTGTATACTTTGATGTAAAGAAGTATGCTGCAAACTACCCTTATGGCAAACTATCTGGCCGGGTGCTGGATGATATGCTGGAAACTACCCGCGAACTGGAAGGGCAGGATGAGAAACGCAATAAGGCAGACTTCGCGCTTTGGAAGAATGCCCCACCACAGCACATTATGCGCTGGAAAAGCCCCTGGGGCGAAGGCTTTCCGGGATGGCATATAGAATGCTCGGCCATGAGTAGTAAGTACCTGGGCGAAACATTTGATATACATGGCGGGGGGATGGACCTGCAGTTTCCGCACCACGAGAGCGAAATAGCACAATCGACCATAGCGCACGGGCATGCACCTGTACGGTACTGGATGCACAATAACATGATCACCATCAACGGCAAGAAGATGGGGAAAAGCTACAATAATGTGATAAAGCTAAGCGAGCTGTTTAGCGGCAACCACCCTATACTGGAGCAGCCTTATCACCCTATGGTGGTGCGTTTTTATATACTACAGACCCACTACCGCAGCACACTCGATTTTAGCAATGAAGCACTACAGGCATCTGAAAAAGCTTTCCGCAGATTGTGGGAGGCATACGAGGTATTGCAGAAATTAGCGCACAGCGGCAATGGAGCCCCTACAGATAAGGAACTGGATGCACAAGTAGCAAAATGGTGCAGAGAGTGTGATGAGTTTATGAGCGATGACTTTAACACTGCCAAGGTAATAGCCAACCTTTTTGAGCTATCACCTATTATCAACAGTATAAAAGGCGGGCAGATAAATGCGGATGTGCTAAGCGCAGAAACGTTTGCACTACTGCAACAAACCTATAAAAGCTACCTGGAAGATATACTGGGCATGAAACCACTACAGGTAGAACAAAGCAATAAACTAGACCAGGTAATGCAATTGCTTATAGAAATAAGAAAGGACGCAAGGACACGCAAAGACTTTGCTACGAGCGACCAGATACGCAACCAACTGGCAGCAGCAGGCGTGCAGCTAAAGGATGAAAAAGATGGTACAATAACCTATACAATAGACTAGTGCATTAGCTAATTACCGGTTTCAAAACTATCAGCGCTGATTTGAAACTGCAAACAGGATTATGAAAAAACTGCCTTTACTACTGCGGTACCTCCGGGGCAACACCAGCCAGATAACGTTATACTTTATAACTAACCTGCTGGCTATATTGTTCTCCCTGTTTTCTTTTACCATGCTGGCACCGGTAATGCAGGTATTGTTCGCAGGGTCGGCCAGGCCGGTGCTGAAAGCGCATCCCAGCTTTACTGATAAATTACTTTTCAATTTCGATAGTTACATCCTCCACTTCCGGCCCATAGATGCGTTGCTGTATGCGGTAATAATAGTGGTATCAGCTACCGTACTGAAGAACCTGTTTCTGTATATATCAGTGTACATACTGAACCCACTCCGGAACATGGTACTGCGGAAACTAAGGAACGATCTATTTACCAAAATACTTTCGCTGCCCATCGGATTCTTTACTGAAGAGCGCAAGGGCGACCTTATCTCTAAAATGACGAACGACATTAATGAGGTGGAGCTATCTATAATGAGCATTCTGGAAGTCTTCATCCGCGAGCCATTAACCATTATTCTCACCTTTGTCGGGATGATCATTATCAGTCCGCAGCTTACCTTATTCCTGGTCATCTTTTTGCCGATAGCAGGCATAGCACTGGGGCGTGTAGGCAAATCAATGAAACGCCCATCGAACCTGGCGCAGGAACAACTGGGCGCAATGATGGGTGTAATGGACGAGACACTGGCAGGGATGCGGGTAGTAAAAGCATTTAACGCTGAAAAAAACCAGCACCTGAAGTTTACCGAGATCAACAACAAACTATTCCGCTACAAGAACCGTATTGCAGCACGCAGGGAACTTGCATCGCCGCTATCGGAAACACTGGGAGTAATAATAGTAGGCGTGATATTGTGGTATGGCGGCAAGCTGATATTCTCTAAAGAAACATCGCTTACCGGCCCACTGTTCATTACCTTCATCACCTTCTTTTACATGCTGATAGCGCCTTTCAAAAACCTTAGTAACGCATTCTACAATGTGCAGAAAGGTACTGCTGCGCTGGAAAGAATAGAGCAGTTGCTGAATACAAATAACACTATAAAAGAATTGCCTGATGCCAAACCAATAAAAATGTTTGAGCAGAGCATAGAGTTTAAAAACGTTTCCTTTCAATATGGTGAGCTTACTATACTGGATGGCCTGAACCTACGAATAGAGAAAGGAAAAATGATAGCGCTGGTGGGCGCATCGGGAGCAGGTAAATCAACACTGGTGGACCTGATACCCAGATTCCACGATGTGAGCAGCGGCGAAATACTGATAGACGGCATTAATATAAAAGAGTACAAGATAGATGACCTGCGCAGGCTGATGGGTGTGGTGAGCCAGGAGCCAATATTATTTAACGATACCATCTATAGCAATATAACACTTGGCACCGGCGGCGCCACACAACAAGATGTAGAGAATGCAGCGAGCATAGCCCATTCACATAACTTTATACTGCAAAAAAAGGATGGCTACCAGACTACAGTAGGAGACCGGGGTAGCAGGCTGAGCGGTGGTGAACGCCAACGGGTAACCATAGCAAGAGCAGTGCTTAAGAACCCACCTATACTGATATTGGATGAAGCCACCTCATCACTGGATACAGAGAGTGAGCGCTTAGTGCAGGATGCTATTAATAACCTGATGCAAAACCGGACATGTATTGTAATAGCACACCGCCTGTCGACCGTACAGCATGCTGATGAAATAATAGTACTGGACAAAGGGGAAATTGTGGAGCGCGGTAACCATACAGCGTTATTAAATAGTAACGGACTGTATAAACGCCTGGTAGATATGCAACAGGTGAAATAGTTGATTTATATTTGTACTACAGACTTATGGAAAAGAAAAAGATACTGGTAACTGGCGGTTGCGGTTATATAGGGGGCCACACAATAGTAGACCTGGTTGCTAACGGATTTGATGTGATATCTGTTGATAACTTATCCCGCGGATCGCTGAAGATGCTGCATGGTGTAGAGACGGTAGCGGGCCGCACAGTAAAGAACTACAAAGTAGATCTTTGCAATGCAGATGATACGGAAGCCATCTTTATAGAAAACCCGGATATAGTGGGCGTAGTGCATTTTGCCGCATTTAAATCTGTACCGGAATCAGTAAAAGAGCCACTACTTTATTTCCGTAACAACCTTGACTCACTGGTGAACCTGCTGCAATGTGCACAGGAATACGATGTAGACCATTTTGTATTTTCCTCTTCCTGTTCAGTATATGGCAATGCAGAAGTGCTGCCGGTGAAAGAAGATGCCCCCCTGTTAGAGCCTGAATGCCCCTATGCGCGCACCAAGCAGATAGGAGAAGCTATATGCCGCGATTTCTGCGTACCTAACCCGGGATTCAATGTCACCCTACTTCGTTATTTCAACCCGGTTGGGGCACACCCATCCGCACTGATAGGCGAGCTACAGGAAAAGCCTGAAAACCTGGTACCTGTAATAACACAGACCGGCATTGGCAAGCGCAGGGATATGCAGGTATTTGGCACTGACTACCCTACAAGAGATGGCTCTTGCGTGCGCGACTATATACATGTAATGGATATTGCGAATGCGCATACCAAGGCATTGCAATATACTATGAGCGGAAAAAATAAAAATCCGCATGAGATATTTAACCTGGGCACCGGCAATGGCGTTACCGTACTGGAAATGATAGCCGCCTTTGAAAAGGTAAGCGGCGTAAAGCTAAATTACAAATTATCGCCACGGCGTGCGGGGGATGTAATGGCTGTATATGCTGACAACAGCAAGGCACGTAACCTGCTGGGATGGGAATGCAAATATGACCTGGACCAGATGATGGATACTGCATGGAAATGGGAAGTAGCGCTAAAAAAAGAAGCAGAAAAAATACAGATGAATTAGAAAAGCGATCTTCGACATACGGAAAGAGCGGCTCAAAATGAGCCGCTCTTTCTATTTTAGAAGTATCTGTATTAACCTAAATCTATTTCTGTGTTATCACCTATATTAAGGCTTTGGCTGAGGCCGCGTACATAGGCATCATTGCCAATGATGGATGAATTAAGAACTACCTCTTCGAGTTCGGCATAGGAACCGATAATAGAATCCTTAATGATAGAAGAATCAATAGTAGTGTGCTCTCCTATGGTAACATTGGGACCAATGATAGAGTGGCTGATATTGCAGCCTTCTGCTATGTTTACCGGTTGTATTATCACGGTTGTATCAAAAGCGGGGAGGTTAGTTTTGTTGGCTTCGTGCATTTGCTTCAAAAGGATAGCATTGGTAGAAAGCAATGATTCTTTCTTGCCGCAATCAAACCAGTTATTAACACGAAACGCCTTGAACTCGATACCGGAGTTTATCATCAGCTCCAGACCATTGGTAAGGTGGTATTCGCCATTCTCATCCGCATTATCGTGCAGGTGCTTATCTAATGAATTGAAAAGAGCTTTTGTTTCCTTTATATAATATACCCCCACCATTGCCATGTTTGATTTGGGTATCAGTGGTTTTTCGACCACTTTCAATACACGGTCTTTATCATCCAGCTCCGCAACGCCAAAGCTGCGTGGGTCATCTACTTTACGTACCCCTATTTGCGATACGCTGCTCTTCATTATCTCATGCACGTTGTAATCGCATACGGTATCGCCTAATACTATTATTATCTCATCATCGCCCACCGCATCGCGGGTGAGCCATATTGCATGGCCGGTACCGCGCCGGTCGTTCTGGGTAACAAATGTATGTTTCAGGTCAGGATAAGTCTTGCTGATATATCGCTGTATCTTTTCGCCGAGGTAACCAATTACGAAAACAAATTCGGTAACACCTGCCTCCAGAAGCTGGTCTACAATTACGCTGAGTATGGTCTTACCGGCTATAGGTATCAGCGCTTTTGGCTGGGTGTATGTTAATGGCCTGAGCTTGGTGCCTGCCCCGGCTACTGGTATTATCGCTTTCAAAATAATTAGTTTACTACTGTGAAAATACTAATAAATAGCTTTAGTGAGGGGTCTTCACACTTAAAAAAAGATGCCGCCCCTGTTGCATATATTTTAATTCTCGTTGTTTACTTCTGCTTCGAGGCCATATAACTGACCTTTGTACTTAAGAGATGGTGAGGGGATCAACTGACCCAGGCCCAGGTTATTCCATTTGCTATCTACCACCTCAATTGTAGCATCATCGGCAGCTATTATATTAGGCCATGGACGATCAAACCCATCTAGCTCCTTTGTTTTACGGGTGCCATCAAGCCCGAGCACATTCTTCTTTTCACCTCCATAAAAATGATCGCGTTTCGGATCCAGATTATTACAAAGGCGCCAGAGCGCATCGGCTATATCTGCAGTACCTACACTATGCTCTACATATAACACCATCTTAAAGCCCTGCATATCGGGCAAGCCGCAAATGCTATGATGAACATGCTCCACCTGGTGCTTTCGTGTTTTCTTTATTTCCACTATTAATACCGGGATATCCCACTTGCGTGCTAATATCTCATTGACGCTTGTAATTTCAGGGAACATCTTTTGCAAGTTGTCTGGTGAGAATGATGCAGACAATTTGAATGGCATTAATGGCTGTGTTATTTCCTCTTCCCATTTGCGGGTGCCATCTATACACATCTTGCCCCCAAAGCCCAGTTTGGAGCAGCTATGATCCAGTACATCCATTGGCCCCTGACTGAAATAAATATCAGTAGCAGGGTTCACATTATTAAATACATATTGCGCTAATTTTCTGTAATCCGCTACATCCACATTTCCATCAGCTAATACAAGGATCTTGTTAAACATCATTTGCCCTGCACCCCACATGGCATTCATCACCTTCTGTCCCTGACCTGCGTATTCTTTATTAATAGTAGCTATTACCAGGTTATGAAACACACCCTCAATCGGCATGTGCATATCTGTAATTTCCGGCACCATGGTCATCTTAATAGGCGCCAGAAATATACGTTCAGTCGCTTTACCAAGCCATGCATCTTCCTGCGGGGGAATGCCCACAATCGTGGCAGGATATACTGCATCCCTGCGATGTGTAATTGCCGTTACATGAAACCGTGGATACCAGTCGGGCAATGAATAATAGCCCGTATGGTCGCCAAAGGGGCCTTCCCATATCAGCTCCTCATCAGTATCTACATATCCCTCTATAATAAAATCAGCGTCAGCGGGAACCTGTATTTCCGGCTGTGTAAGGCAGTTTACCAGCTCTACGCGTTTTTTTCGCAGAAATCCGGCCAACATATATTCGTCCACATTTTCGGGCAGCGGCGCAGTGGCCGCATAAGTGTATATAGGATCGCCGCCCAATGCTACCGCAACCGGCATGCGCTTACCCAGCTTCTTATATTCATTGTAATGCTTTGCCGATACTTTATGCTTATGCCAGTGCATACCCGTCATATCTTTTGTGAAGACCTGCATACGGTACATGCCTATATTACGGATACCAGTGTTTGGGTCTTTGGTATGGATGGCAGGCAGTGTAATAAATCTACCTCCATCCTTAGGCCAGCATTTCAATATTGGCAACGCCCCCAGATCAGGGGTGCTCATTACCACCTCCTGGCACGCACCCTTGCCACTGACCACCTTAGGCATCCACGAGGCAAACTTGCTCAGCTGCGGCAGCATAGACAGTTTATCGAGTATGGTGTGCTTAGGGGAAGAAAGCTTGCTGAAAAGCTCCTCAATGTTTTTGGCTACATCGTCCAGCTTTTCTACGCCAAGGGCCATACACATGCGGCGCTCGCTACCCATAGAATTGATCAGCAATGGAAATGCGGTACCGGTATTTTCAAACAATAATGCTTTGTTCCTATCAGGAGTCTTAGAGACGCGGTCTGTTATCTCTGCCATCTCTAATACAGGGTCAACAAATGTTTTTATCCGTACCAGCTCCCCTGCTTTCTCGAGTGTATCTATCCATGCCCGTAATGACCTGTGTGCCATATAATCAATTACTTATTTCAATAATAAACTGAGGGGCAAAGGTACGGCTTAGTAACTGTGACAGACACCTAATACATTAACTTTGCTGCCCATGGCCAAAAAGAAGAGGCATATTATAAAAATAATACTGCTGCTTATTACTCTTATTGCACTTTTGTTTGCCGCAGGCTATACTTATTACATAAAAAGTGCAACAAAGCCGGTAAACGATACCATGCTCAGCGCCATGCGGGAAAGGAATAATAACGCCTGGAACAAGGATACTATCCTTTCCTGTGTTAAAATACTTCGTTCGGGCGACCTGATAGTGCGTACCGGGATAGATGTAACCAGCTATGGACTATCCCGCATGAACGCATTAGACAAAACCTATTCGCACTGCGGGCTGGTAATGATAGAAAATGGCTATCCTTTTATTTACCACAGCATAGGAGGGGAGGATAATCCTGATGCAACACTAAGACGCGATTCTGTCCGTTTCTTCCTGTCCCCGCGCAATAACTTCGGGTTCGGCATAGTACGATATGATCTGGATACAAGCCAGATAGCGCGGCTAAGTACCGTTGTAAAAAGATACTATGCAGAGAAAAGAAAATTTGATCTGGATTTTGACCTGGATACTGATGATAAACTATACTGTGCAGAATTTGTGTACAAGGCAGTTAATGAGGCAACAAAAGAACCCTACCTGCAACCCATCTCTTTTTTTGGGCATAAGTATATAGGAGTGGATAACCTGTATATGAATAAGCATGCCAGTATGATTTGTCAGGTAAAATTTAAATAATAACTTTACCCCCATAATAAAAGGTATATACCATGAATAAAAAAATATTGTCTTTTGTAGTGCTTATAGCTGTGGCCATCACTTTTACTGCATGCAACCAAAATTCTCCTAAGGTTGTAGCCAAGAAATGGCTGAACAGCTTTTACCATATGGACTATGATGCTGCAAAGCCATTATCTACAGATGAGACCAAGAAAATGATCTCTTTCCTGCAGCAGATAAGCATTAAGACATCTGACTCTGACAAAAAACAAATGCAGTCTATAAAAATCGATATCAAGGATGTAAAGGAAGATGGTGACAAAGCTACCGTTATGTACCTGACCTCTAATACCGATAAGCAGCAGCCGCTGCACCTTATAAAGCAAAGCGGCAAGTGGCTGGTACAATGGACCAAGCAGGACCAGATGGAAGGCGATATGCCAACAGACAGCAGCGATACTACCAATACTACCGGCGACCAGCCCATGATAACAGATACAACTGCCGGAGCTAAGGCAAACCCTGCATCAACCCCACAATCAGCAGATACGATAATGTCAAAATAATTCGTTCCTTAAAAGTTTTAGAAGGCTACCAAACGGTAGCCTTTATTTTTATCTTTAGGCTATGGCGCTCAATTATATCTGGATAGCATTTTTCCTTATTGGGTTTTCTGTAGCAATTTGTAAGGCCATCTTTCTGGGGCAAAGCGACCTGCTTTCCAACATGCTGAGCGGACTGTTTGATAGTGCCAAGACCGGATTTGAAATCTCGCTGGGGCTAACGGGGATCATGTCTTTGTGGCTGGGTGTTATGAAAATAGGAGAAAGGGCAGGCGTAATCAATGTATTTGCCAGATCTGTAGCTCCTTTATTCCGCACCTTGTTCAAAGGGATACCTAAGGGCGATCCTGCCTACGGCAGCGTGATGATGAATTTATCGGCCAATATGCTGGGACTGGATAACGCTGCTACCCCACTTGGCCTGAAGGCGATGAACGAGCTGCAGGAACTAAACCCGCAAAAGGATACGGCCAGTGATGCGCAAATAATGTTTTTGGTATTGAATACTGCCGGCATAACACTGATACCAACTTCTGTGATAGCAATAAGGCAAACGATAGCTATGCAGCAACATGTAGCGAACTTTAATGCCGCCGATATTTTTCTCCCTACGCTTATAGCAACCTTTATTGCATTCCTATCCGGCATTATCATCGTTTCTATCTACCAGAGGATCAACATTTTTAAATGGCCTGTGCTCATTTTTGTGAGCGGCTTTTGCGGACTGATCGCACTGTTGCATTTTACTCTTTCCAGACTGCCTGCAGACCGGGTAAATACCATTATTGGTGCCATAGGCAGCGGGGTAATCCTATTCATTATTATACTGTTCATTACCGCAGGAGCTCTTAAAAAACAGAACGTATATGACAACTTTATAGAAGGGGCCAAAGATGGCTTTAATGTGGCGATCCGTATCATACCCTACCTGGTAGCCATGCTGGCAGCTATCAGTGTATTCCGTACATCAGGGTGTATGGATTATATCGTAAATGGTATTGGGCACCTGGTAGCTATGTGTGGGTTGAACACAGAGTTTGTACCTACCTTACCAATAGCTTTCATGAAACCACTGAGCGGCAGCGGCGCGCGCGGGCTGATGGTAGATGTAATGAAAACTTATGGTGTGGGTTCCTTCCAGGGCAAGCTGGCAGCTATTATACAAGGCTCTACCGAAACTACCTTTTATGTACTGGCCGTGTACTTTGGGAGTGTGCAGATAAAGAATATCCGACATGCCCTTGTATGTGGGCTTATTGCAGATTTTATGGGGCTCCTGGGCGCTATACTGGTCGGGTATGCTTTCTTTAAATGATGGGTATCTCAAGTAGTTTCTTCCTCTATCTGGTTTGTGGTAGGAGGCGCAATATAATTGGTCATTTGCTCCAGCAGGTCACTTATATCATCGCTGGTAAGCAACATAGAGCGGGTAAATTCATTCAGGAACCCTTCCTGTACCATATTATCACATAACGCTTTCAGCGCCTCATAATATCCGTTTACATTCAGCAGGCCCACAGGCTTACTATGCAATCCCATCTGTGCCCAGGTAAGCATTTCAAACATTTCCTCCATAGTACCCCACCCGCCGGGCAGTATCATTACTGCATCGCTAAGCTCGTGCATTTTAAGCTTCCGCTCATGCATGGTAGCCACTATTATCAGCTCTGTAAGTCCTGTATGTGTTATTTCAACTGTTTGTAAAAATGAAGGCATTATACCTGTTATCTTTCCCTCATTTGCCAGCACCCCATCTGCTACGGCACCCATCAGCCCTATTTTAGCACCGCCATAAATAACCTCGAATCCTTTAGCTGCCAATGTATTGCCTACCTCTAATGCCACCTCGTAATGCAGCGGATCATACCCATTGCTGGCACCGCAAAAAACTGCAATCTTCTTCATAAATATTATATAACTGGTCTAAGATACATTTTACCTGTACACTGCAGAAGGTGTAACCAGCGCTTCTACCAATATGCCTGCTAATGTAAATATACCAGACTTTTTCGGTGCCAGAGTAGCGCCGTTACTATCTATGGGAAATACGCTGGGTAATTTTACCATTGGCAATGATGCGGCGCTTCCCCGTAGACTTGCGCTGTATTTATGAAAGCTGCTGGCTACTTCATCGCGGTTAAGCGCAAGCATGATACCGGAATATAGGAGTAATGCCCAAAGCATGGACTTACCGGCGAATGCCATTCTACGTAAAAAGCATTTTTTCATAGTTGCCCGTTTGATCTATAAAATTAAGCTTCCTTACATTAAGTTGTATTCTTTTATTATACAAGATCATCCCCCTAAACGCGGCATTTTTCTATTGCTTTACCAGCCTGGCAGTTTTATTATCGTATACTATCCAGTATAAACCTGCCGGCCATGCGCGTGTATCTATTTGCATTACGGATGAATTGGGCGCCTCTACTTCTGTTACTAATTGTCCTGTAGTATTGTAAACAGATATTTTAGCCGATCCGAAACCGGCCTTATCCGTCATGGTGATAAATACTGAATTGGTTGCGGGATTAGGATACACTACCAGCCTGGCAGCTTCGTTGCTGAAATACGCGACCCCGGACGGCCCTGTTACCAGACCCATCTTCATGGCATTCCCAAAACTGGTGACCCACATCTCATTTTGGTTATATGGGTTAAAATAAACTCGTTCAGGCTGTCGGAAAGGATAGCTGTTAACCAAAGTAAAGGTTGGTGATGCAGCATTGATATTGCCGGACATCCACAAGCCTTGCGTTTCTGTAGTAAGGTATGCCTGTGTTGTAGTTTGAGGATTGATGGTAACTGAGGTAACCCGGTCAAATTGCGCAGCCGTAAGCTTCGTCCATGCAGCGCCACGGTTGGTGGTCCTGTACAAACCGCCTTGACCACTTGCGGTGCTGCCCCAATTTGTAAACACAGCAGCATACCACGTGTTTTGCGTAGCATCCGTAGGGTCTACCACAATGTCTTTTGTCCAGTAATGCATGTTTGCATCGCTGACATCCGTCCAACTACTGGTGGAGGGGTTATATAAGAATACGCCCGAACTTGCAGTGAACTGACTGCTTGTATTGATCCGCCCTGAATAGGTACACAATACCTTTCCATCCTTCAGCACTACAATGCTGGCCGGATGCCCTTCTGTGCGCGGAGGCGCAGGCAATACCGTCCAGGTGCTGGCCGCATGCGCACTCAGGTTGCTGGTCATCCATATACCACCTGATGAGCCGGTACCGGCATGATTAATAACGCTTGCATACATTTTATTAGAATCGTTCGGATCAATTGCAATCCAGAAAACAGGGTGTCCAAAGCTATGCAGCGTACTCCATGTAGCCCCGGCATTTGCAGAGAACATAATATTGCCACTGGCATCGTTGGCATCTAACTGCGCATCCTTAAGCCGGGTGCTTTGATACATATCATGTATACCGGATGTTGCAGCAAACATAGTACCTGCCGGAGTTTTAGCAATCCGGTATATGGAATTAACACCCATACCGCTATAAGTATATCCCCACGACTTGCCACTATCACTACTCCGTATCCCACCTATATCACTGAATGCTGCCATCATATTGGTTGGGCTCTGCCAGTCTACCTGCCAGCAAGTGGTATTTTCCAATCCTATGGAGCGATAGGTTTGTTTCTGGGGCGTTGGCATATTTGCCACATGCTGGTCAGCTACATTTACATATGCCTGCTTCCAGTTTGCCCCGCCATCAGCGCTTACATGCACAAAGCTGTAATCACCAAACATTACCTTGTTTGAATTATAAGGCGCTACTGTAATACCAAAGCAACTTTCGCCCCAGCTCCATGCTTTATCACCTCCCTGCCCGCTCCAACCAGTAATGATATTTTGATTGTTTGCAGTCTTGAATACTTTATTCCATGTAGTACCGCCATCAGTAGATTTATAAACCAGGTTAGCGCTTAAGGCGTTGTCATGACCAGCGAGGTATATCGTGTTTATATCGTTCCATGCCATGGCGGCATACATCACATAATCGTTGCTGAGCGTAATGCCTGCTGCTTTGGGTACCCAGGTACCATTGGCATTATCCATTGTATAGATACCCTTTGCAAGACCATAATAATCCCATGGCATCAAGCCTACATACGTGCTGCTGCCAGCGCTGGCGATGCATACAAAACGGGTAGTACTGCCTGCCTTAGCGCCCGCAAAGCTCCAGATAACCTGGCCTGGCAAAAGCCCGGAAGCTACCATAGGGCTGAAAGACATACCCCCGTTGGTAGAATAATATATACCCTGGTTAGTGCCAACGTAGATGTTCAGACTATCAAAGAAAACACCGCCCATGGTGATGCCACTGCCCATACTAGTAGCCGTAGCTATATTTTGAAAAGTGCCGCCCCCATCGTTACTGATAACAATGCTGCCATAGTAACCCATCACTAACTGGTTCTTATTTTTATAGTTTGCTGCCATACCATATACCTCTCCATTAGCAGCATTAAAGCCCGGAAGCTTTGTCCAGGTATTACCACCATCAGTTGTTTTTACAGGGTAGCCATTATTACCATCATTAAAATTGCTGTAGGCAACCATAGCATCATTCGTAAACTCATAGGTAGATACATTGAGTGCCTGTAGCTTGGTGAAATGAAGTTGTGTATAGGAATTGCCGAAATCGGTAGAATGAAACATTTCGCTCATATCGCAGGCAACGTAAAATTCATTATCGTTCGCCGGATTTATACGTGGGAAAAATAAAGCGCCACCCCCACCTATACCACGCGCGCTAAAGACTGCAGGCTGAGCAAATGAGAGAAGCCCATTGAATAGAACAAGGATGGCAAGGAAAGCATGTTTCAATTTCATAATGCTGTGTTTGAGATCAATGTAAATTAATAATTTTTAATCTATCATCTATATTTTTATATAAAGGCGGTTATGCAAGTACTGTATCATCTATGTTAATATTCCTAAATTTGAGGATGAATCTGAAATTATTATCCAGCGCCCTATTATTTTGTTTGGCTAACGCAGCTTATGGAGATAGCTTTAACCAATCATGCCAGGATGCTAAAACCAGGCTCTACAGAACTACAAAGACCACCACAGTGGCCGATACAGCCGAGAATAACTATGACATCCAGTATCTGAAATTCAACATCACCCTTAGCAATACAAGTACTGCTGTAAGCGGGGATGTGACTACAAGGGCTACCGTTACTGCAACTTCACTTCCCAAATATATTTTTGAACTGAATAGTGCACTTACTATTGACTCCTTTAAGCTGAATGGCATTTTGCAAACAGTTACCACGTCAGGCACGCTGACCCGCACGGTTACGCTAACCACTGCGTTACCTTCCAGCACCCTGTTTACCGCGCAGGTTTATTATCATGGCACATCGCCTGCCGGCACTGGATTCTTTACACATGGTCTAAACCAAAGCACACTTTCCAGCGGTACACAGATCATGTACACATGCAGCGACCCCGACTGGGCAAGCGATTGGTGGCCCTGTAAATCTTCATTGCAGGATAAGATCGATTCGGTGGATATGTATGTAACAGTACCAAGTGGAACCAAAGCAGGGAGCAATGGATTGTTAGTATCCACTACCCCGATATCGGGTGGCTCACAATTTCACTGGAGGACCCATTACCCTATAGATTATTACCTGATATCAGTAGCGGTGGCGCCTTATGTAGACTATACTTATTACATGCACTTTACCGGCAGTACGGACTCCATGCCTGTACAAAATTTCTTTTATGATACGGCCACGTTTATGCCTTTGTATAAAAGCAATTTTGACACCACCGGATTGATCATAGACTACTTCTCGCAACTATATGGACGCTACCCATACTGGAAAGAAAAATATGGACACTGCTTCAGCAACCTGGGTGGCGGCATGGAGCACCAGACCATGACCACTATAGGCGTAACCCAAACACCGCTGATAGCCCACGAGCTAACACACCAATGGTTTGGTGATTGTGTTACCTACGCGAGCTGGGCGGATATCTGGCTTAGCGAGGGTTTTGCGAGCTATGGAGAACAATTATTTGTAGAGCATTTCCAGGGTATCAATGCTGCTTATAATTACCGGACAGCACGGTACAATACTGTTCTGAGCTCACCAACCGGCAGCGTATATGTAGATGACACCACCAGTGTTTACCGGATATTCGATGGCAGGCTTACTTATTATAAAGGTGCTGCTGTAGTACACATGCTCCGGTTCATGGCCCCATCTGACAGTGTGTTTTTTAGTGTGCTAAAAACCTACCAGCAGACCTATGCTTACGGACAGGCGACCACTACCAAACTTAAGAACATAGTAGCTACCCTTTATAGCCGCAATATGGATACCTTCTTTAACCAGTGGGTATATGGCCAGGGGTACCCAACCTATGCGGTACAATATAACCAGATAGGTAATATCGTATATCTGCAAATAACCCAGACTACCTCTGATACTGCATCGGTAAAAGTATTTGCCACTCCGCTGGAGCTACAATTAAGATCTGCAACTGGTGATACCGCGATCAAAGTATATAATAACCAGCCGGTACAACTCTATACTATAATGTGGGGCAAGGCGATAAACGGACTAAATGTAGATCCCAATAACTGGATCCTTAATAAAACCGGTGCCATCGTGAGAAATAATAATCTGGCGGCAAATACAATTGAAAATACCATTACATCAGTATATCCTAATCCTGCAACAAATGAATGGCATATTGCTAATATTGCGCCACAAACCTTGCTGGTACTTATTGATATAAAAGGGAATACTGTGTGGAAACAAAATGTAACCGGCGATAGCATATCCATACCTGCAAATAAATTTACACCGGGCAACTACTTACTACAAATGTACCATGCAGGTAGCCACTCTACACTGAAGCTGGTAAAGCAGTAAACTGTAACTTGCATTCAGCGCATATACTAAATGGATATACAGGCACTCATTCATGAAATAATAAATAAGCCCACCGCCTCTATTGCTATAATAGTAAACCTGATACTGATAGAGAGCCTGCTGTCTGTAGATAATGCTGCTGTAATAGCTACCATGGTGCTGGACCTTAGCAGGGCACAAAGAGCTAAAGCGCTTAGCTATGGTATAGTGGGGGCATATATCTTCAGGGGATTGTGTCTTTTGTTTGCCTCGTTCCTGATAAAGATATGGTGGCTGAAACCGTTGGGTGGCCTGTACCTGATATACCTGTTTGTAAAATATTTTATTACCAAGGCTAAAGGCAGTAATAAACACGACCAGGTAGATAAACAAAACAGCTGGTTCTATAATAAAATAATAAAAGCGGTAGGTCCATTTTGGGCCACTGTTCTGCTCGTAGAGGTAATGGACCTAGCCTTCTCCATAGACAATGTGTTTGCTGCTGTCGCGTTTACTGATAACATAGTGCTGGTGTGGATTGGCGTGTTCATTGGCATACTGGCAATGCGGCTGGTAGCCAAAGGATTTGTAACGCTGATGGAAAAATTTCCTTTCCTGGAAACATCTGCTTTTGTGGTGCTGGGGGTGCTTGGTTTTAAATTAGCAATATCGGTACTGGAGCATTTTTATCCGGCCAATGCATTTGCGAAATTTATGGGCGGGCATAATGCAGACTGGATGACGTCTATATTAACGGTAGGCATATTTGCTGTACCCTTAGGCACTTCGCTGCTTTTCAATTTTCCTGCACGGCATAAGCTACCTGAAAAAAAAGATCAATAAAAATCGGTAAGGTAGGGAAAACGCTCTTCGTATAATGCCTTTACTTTATTAAGAATAACATTACGCAATTCATCTATATTCCTGCGCTCTGTGGCAGAGATGAATACGCATGAATTGTTTGTGAGTGTTTGCCAGCGGGTATGCAGTTGCTGCAGCAGGTCCTGCTTTACTTCATCATCAAGCCAGGGATCAAATACCTTTTCTTCGTAAAGATCCATCTTGTTGAATATAGTAAGCATTGGCTTATCAAACGCGCCTATTTCCTGCAATGTCTTATTCACCACACCCATCTGGTCTTCGTAAGAAGGATGGGATATGTCCACCACATGCAGCAGGCAATCAGCCTCGCGCACTTCATCGAGTGTACTTTTAAAGCTCTCAACCAGATGGTGGGGCAGCTTGCGTATGAACCCCACCGTATCACTCAGCAGGAAAGGGGTCTGTTCATAAACGATCTTGCGCGTAGTGGTATCCAGGGTGGCAAATAACTTATTCTCGGCAAATACATCTGCTTTGCTGAGGATATTCATTATGGTGCTTTTGCCCACATTAGTATACCCTACAAGTGCAACCCTTATATAGGTGCCCCGCTCCTTACGCTGGGTCATGGCCTGCCTGTCTATCTCAGAGAGGCGCTTGCGCAATAGCGATATCTTGTCCTTTACAATACGGCGATCTGTTTCAATTTCTGTTTCACCCGGGCCCCTGGTGCCTATACCCCCACCCAGACGTTCGTGGTGCTTCCACATGCCTTTGAGACGAGGCAGTATATACTGGTATTGCGCCAGCTCTACCTGCACTTTAGCTTGTGCTGTTTTAGCACGACTTGCAAAAATATCCAGTATCAGATCACTCCGATCAATGGCGCGAATACCCAACGCTTCCTCGATATTGATCAACTGGGAACCGGTAAGTTCATCATCGAATATGGCAAGGGTAATGCCTTTGGTCTGCACATATTGTTTTATTTCCTCCAGCTTTCCTTTGCCGACAAATGTGCGGCTATCAGGGTGCGGGAGCTTCTGAATAAAATCTTTTTCGGCTGTAGCACCCGCTGTTTCAGCCAGAAACGCGAGTTCTATCAGGTATTCTTTAAGCTGTATTTCGGTCTGCAGCTTGTGGACAAGTCCTATAAGGACGGCCCGGTCTTCTTTATCTATCGATTTCTTTTGTTCTATCACATCTTCTATTTTAAACAGGCCTGCAACCTGAAACTTCCTTCAAACTTCCGCAAACTTCCGTTATGCTTAATTTAATATGGTTACTGGTAAAGGTTTTTAGGTCAACCTTCCGGCAACCATCTTAACCCCACCGTCTGGTCTGAGACATCCTAAACGAGCCTTAATATTAATACCCTTTAAATACGTTTCATATAATAGGCGCTATATGACAATGCTAAGTTACGATGATGAGATACCCTTTTCCAAAATAAGATAATCACATTTTAATAAGGGATATTCGTGGGGTTGCGTAAGGTTCCTGCCTACCGGTAGACGGGCTTTGTTTCAGCGCATCCGCGCAAGGACGTTGATGTTTTGGAATTTATACAAGCCGCTCCTGCTCACGGAGCCAGCGTTCGGGGATCTCATCGCGGCTGGCAGCCAGGTAATCATTGTAGGAACAGGGAACGTACATCTGGTTTGGCAGCTTCATCCACCAGCGGTTGGTGCGCTTGCTTTTAAGGAAGATGGTATCGTTATCAGTAAATGCCACATGAAAAGAAATAAATTCTTCATGCTCTGTAAGCATGGCCTCACTCTTGCGTACCTGGTAGCCATCTATAAAATACCATATCATCTGGGCAGCTAGCCGGGCAGTCATGCTGTGAATGTCTTTCTTATTATCGTAGCCATAGATACCGAGCGAGGTAAGGTTATTGCTCATGCCTGCATAGCGCGTAAGCAAGCATGCCTCATCGCCAGTAAAACCATTTGGAGATCCATTGACATTGGCAGGCGCATTGCAATACTTAACTGCCGAGAGATCGAAACTAAAAAGGTGGCTATTGCGCAGCACGGGTTCCATATCCTCCAGACATTCGCGCACCTTGCCGAGACGGAAGAAATCGAACCGTAACTTATCGAGCGTCTCCACCATACGCGGATGGGCATAGTAGCTCTGGAAACCTATATGGCTGTAATGACCCACAAAATTGGGCTGGCCGGTTAGTATCTCCATCAGGTAGCTGCGGTCGGTAATGCCTTCTGCATCCTCCAGGTCTATAAGCATGTCGGCTACCGATATATTGATCAACTGCTCTGTCTTGCGGAACACTTCGTACTGCTGGAGGGTAAGATCGTGGGAGCCACCTATTACAACAGCTATTTTGCCGGCAAGGTGCAACTCCATAAGCACTTCCCTAAGCGCAGCACGGGTATCCTCCAGCGCGGCGCCCTGCCTTATGTTGCCCGCATCCGCGATCTTTACGGAGGGATGCCACTTGTATAAACTATATAACTCGGCCCTTACTGCATCGGGCGCTGAACTGTACTTTTTATCAATGTCAATGCCCCGCTGCTCGCCGCAGCCTATCAGTACTATATCGGCCTCTTCCCAATCAAAACCATTTGCGGTAGGGTAAATAATATCTGCCCCCCACTGCATAGGCTGGTATTGGGGCTGTGTTTCTATAAAATGCTCTGACTCAAAAAACGGGCGTAGATCGTGCATGGGTATGGAATAAGAACTAAAAATACAAAAATGAGTGTGGCTTCAAATAATTCTACATTTTTTATAATTATTAAAATATTTCACTAACTTTAAATTAATCCAAACTTTAAAATAATAATAAATGAGAAAATCAATACTTACCATCGTAGCTATTGCTATGTGCTTTATGACAACAAACGCGCAACAGCGCTTAGTTCTTTATGAAGAATTTACCGGAGAGAACTGCCCTCCGTGTGCAAGCACTAACCCAGGTCTTTTGGCTTTGATGATGAGCGGTAGTAATCCTAACAAGATACTTATGATCAAGTACTTGTCTCCAATACCATCAGCAGGTAAACTTTATAACAGCAACAAATCACAAACTGATATACGTACGAGCTATTATAGTGTACCATTTGCTCCATACGGCCGTATGGACGGTGGTGTACCATCTATAATGGGAGCAACTACCAACCAGGGTCACCCCGGATATATGAACCAATCGATAATAGACAGCGAATCTTCTGTGCCACCGCTTTTTAATATCACTGCCGTGCAACGTATTAATGCCACTAAAGACAGCGTATCAGTAGATATTTCTGTTACCGCGTTGGCAGCTACTACAGGTACGTATGTACTGCGTGCGGCATGGGTAAAGAACATGACCTTTTCATCATCAGCAGGCACCAATGGAGAAACAACCTTTGAAAATGTAGTACGCAGAATGTATCCTGGTACAGGAGGCACAGCAGTGCCAAGCAGCTGGACAGCTGGTACCAATAACCATTACACTATAAAAGGAGCAATAAAGGGCCTGGATACATTTACTAATGTAACCAGCAATGACTCCTTTATGGTAGTATGGATGCAGAATGACAATGCTATTAAAAATGTAGCACAAGCTGCAAAGGCTACCACTGCACCACCAGCATCTGTAGGTAATACAGTTCTTTCTATAGATGGCGTTACCATTTACCCAAATCCGGCCAAGGATAAAGCAACCATAAAGTTTACTTTATTAAGTGCATCTGATGTAAACGTAATAATAACTGATGCAGCCGGCAGAACTACAGGCAATACTTTTAGTTCCCATTTTGCCGGAGGTACCCAAAAAATGGAAATACCAACAAATAACCTTGCAGCAGGTATTTACAGCATTACTCTAAAAACAGATGCTAACAGCCTAACACAGCAATTGACTATTGTGAGATAGTACATTCTCTTAATAAAATAAAAATCCCCCTAAATGATCATTTAGGGGGATTTTTATTTGAGCTACAACACATTATGATTATTTTTTTGCTATTTCAGGTAATTTTTCATTAATTTGTATCCACTACATTCTAAAAATCAAACAAGTAACAAATGAAAAAGATTTTACTTTCACTAACAGTGATGTCTGCTTTGGCATTATCTGCTACCGCGCAAACGCGCAGGGTGCTGTATGAAGAATTTACCGGAGAGAACTGCGGACCGTGTGCATCCACCAACCCGACGCTGTTGTCTTTAATGACAGGCGGTACAAATCCGAGCAAGGTCACCATGATCAAGTATATGTCCCCTATACCATCGGCAGGACAATTTTATTATCAAAACCAATCGCAGACTGATGCCCGCATCAGCTACTACAGCGTACCCTTTGCGCCGTATGGCCGTATGGATGGTGCTGTACCATCTATCAGCGGTTGTACCAGCCCAGGCCACCCAGCCTGTATGACCCAAGCCGTAATAGATGGCGAAGCAGCTACCACTGCCCCATTTAACATAACCGTTACCGGTACCTGGAGCCCTAACTATGACTCTGTAACTGCTAACGTAACTGTTACTGCTACCAGCGGCTATACCGGCAGTGCCGTGTACCTGCGCGTAGCGCTGGTAGATGATGTGTACTGGCCAATAGCACCAGGTAACAATACCGAAAAAATGTTTGAAAATGTAGTGCGCAAAATGTACCCTGATGCAACCGGTACTTCTGTACCCCTAACATGGACAATAGGTATGACCCGCAACTATATTATAAAAGGAGCTGTGCCAGGATATGTGGATAGGCATGGTGCTAATACCTCATTTGTAGCATGGGTGCAGAATGACGGTGATAAAAGCGTAGCACAAGCTGCTAAATCATCTGTATTTACAGCTACGTTGCCTATAGATATAGCTTCTGACAGCCTGAGCGGCGGATTGCTTTGCGCATCAGGAACACCAAGCGTTACGCTGACCAACGTTGGCACTACCGCGATAAGCGCTGCAACCATCTATTATAAGTTAGATGCAGGCGCATGGAGCACACAGCCATGGACAGGAACACTGGCAGCAGGCGCATCTACTATCGTTAATATAACCATCCCTACATCAGGAGCAGGTGGCTATCATGCTATCTATGATTCAATTGTAGTAGCAGGTGACCTGAACCCAGGTAATGCAAGCAGCTACGGAACCTTCTTTCTTGAAAAACCAGGATATGCACTATCCGCTGTGAGTACAGATTTTGAAGCTTCAACATTACCTGCCGGATATTATGCAATTGTAAATGCTAATGGCTATGCCTGGCAATTAGTGAATGTAACTATCAGTAGTGCACCTGGCGTTAGCCATAGCGGTGCTAAAGCTGCTTATTTTTCCAATCCCTCATCAGCCAGCAACCAGGTTACTTATTTCATTATACCTACACCTACCATCAGCAACCCGATGTCTATCACCTGGTGGACAGCTTACGCACAACAGTCTTCCGGTACCAATGACCAATTGGAATTTGTGTATTCTACTGATTGCGGCAGCACATGGACCTCTATATGGAGCAAAGCAGGCGCTTCCCTTGCCACTGCCCCAATAACACCAATTACTAATGGCAGCACCTGTGCAGGTTGTTTCTTACCTACCAGCAGCCAGTGGAGAAAAGATGGCGTGAACATTGGTACCTTACCAGCTAACTCAATGCTTGCCTTTAGGAATACCTCAAACCAAGGTAACTTCCTTTTTGTTGATGATATCAATGCTGCCACTATTCCAGTAAGTGTTGGTAACACTGTAGTTATCAACAATAACATCAATGTTTCTCCTAACCCGGCAAAGGATATGGCTAACATCAGCCTTACACTTGCTACTAGCGCAAGCGTAGCAGTAGATGTAACTGATGTAACAGGACGTACCGTAGCTACTATTGCTGCACATACCTATAGTGCAGGCACACAGAAGATAGAACTGAATACAGCCAGCTTGGCTGCTGGCCTTTATAATGTAAAGGTAACAGCAGGTGAAAATGTAAGCATTCAGCGTTTGAGTGTAGTAAAATAAAACACCACCCCCTCCAAGGAGGCGAATAAAATAACAAAAGAGGCTGTCTTATCGAAGACAGCCTCTTTTGTTTTAATAACTATGATGATGAAAATCAGCCCCGCTGAGGCGAGGCAACTCCCCCAAGTGCTGTAATTACTTAAAAAAACGCTCCCGGCTAAACCGGGAGCGTTTTTTCAGTTAAGCGCTGGAAAATATTAGCGTGGTATGCTTAAAACTTCACAAGCTCTGTAAATACTTCTATCCGCTCTTCTATTTCTTCTTTTGTTAATGATTGGAGGCGTTTAGGTCCGAATTTCTCCACGCAGAAGGAAGCTAATGCTGAACCCACTATAATCGCCTTTTTCATATTTTCGAAAGAGATATTGCCTGTGCTGGCAATATGGCCTATAAAGCCACCAGCAAATGTATCGCCTGCGCCGGTGGGATCGAATACATCCTCGAGCGGGAGTGCCGGTGCAAAGAATACCCTGCGGCCCTGGAACAATAAGGCACCATGCTCCCCTTTCTTAATAATAATATACTTCGGGCCCATCTCCTGTATCTTCAATGCTGCCTTTACGAGCGAATGCTCACCACTCAGCTCGCGTGCTTCGCTGTCATTGACCATCAGCACATCCACCATTTTCAGCACCTTGCGAAGATCATCCATGGCGCTTGCCATCCAGAAGTTCATAGTATCCATCACTATCAGCTTAGGTCGGTTCTTTAACTGGTTGATAACACTGAGCTGCACAGCGGGGGCCAGATTGCCCAGCATCAGGTATTCACAGTCCTGGTAACTATCCGGCAGCTTCGGGTCGAACTGCGCCAGTACATTAAGGTCTGTAACCAATGTATCGCGGGTATTCATATCGAGGTGATAGCGCCCGCTCCAGAAAAAGCTTTTACCATCCTTTACCAGCTCTACCCCATCGAAGTCAACCCCACGAGCTTCAAGCGATTTAATTTCCTCCTGGGGGAAATCGCCACCTATGATGGAAACCTGGCGGATAGGTGTGAAAAAGTTGGATGCAGCCCAGGCTACGTAGGTAGCCGACCCACCAATGATCCTATCCACTTTGCCAAAGGGCGTCTCCAGGGCATCGAACGCCATGGTACCAACAGAAATTAAAGACATAATTACTTTTTTGAAATCAGGTGCAAATGTAAGGATATATTGGAATGCATTGAAGATACCCGGCTACATACCCGCTAAATCTTTAATTTAGCACCATGAACGCAATGCTTTTTGCTGCAGGATCAGGGACAAGGCTGAAACCATTTACGGATAACCATCCCAAAGCACTGGCAACAGTGAACGGGAAAACATTGCTTGAGCATAATCTCTGCTTCCTGCAACGGTATGGGATATATGACGTGGTAATAAATGTGCACCACTTTGCCATACAGATAATGGAAGCCATAACCTACAATAAAGGATTTGGCAGCAACATAACCATCTCAGACGAAAGCGACGAGGTGCTGGAAACCGGGGGTGGATTAAAGAAGGCAGCCCATAACTTTCATAATGAGCATGCATTTGTAGTGATGAATGTAGATGTGCTGTGCAACATACAACTGGATAAAATGATAGCAGCACACCAGGCCAGTGATGCCATAGCAACGCTGGCAGTAATGCAACGGAACTCATCGCGGCAATTACTATTTGATGAGCATATGATGCTGTGTGGATGGGCAAACAACACTACCGGGCAACAACGGATAGCGAGAGAAGTACTATCTATGAAACCTTACGCATTCAGCGGGATACAGGTGCTGACACCTGCGGTACTGGATATACCATTCAACGGGAAATTCTCAATAATAGATGTATACCTTCACCATGCCAGGGAACATATCATAAAGGGATATGACCATACCGGAGATGTATTTATAGACGTAGGCAAGCCTGAAAGCCTGGAAAAAGCTGCGCATTTGTTTGCGAAATAAATCCTAAACGATCACCACCTCGTAATAGTCCTTTGCATCAAAATATTTCTGGGCAAGCGCCTGTAGCTGCTGGGGAGTGATGGTCTTATAAATGGCGATATTGGTGTTGAAAGTGGCCTCCGTCATACCATTAAGTATAATACTGCGCCAGCGCTGCATAATAGAGAAAGGGCCGTCCAGATCGCCCAGAAGGTTGCCGAGCAAGTAATTCTTTACCAGCAAAAGTTCTTCCTCATCAGCAGGCTCGTTACAAAGTACCTGCATTTCGTGATATATTTCCTTTACTGCTGCTGCCAGCACATCGCGGCCTGCTTCTGTATGAATGACCAGAGAGCCCCCATTCAGATACGGAGATAGCGAACTGTAAATGCCATAAGTGAACCCCTTATCCTCGCGGATATTGCTCATAAGGCGAGAGCCGAAGTAGCCGCCGAATAAAGTATTGAGCACTATCATTGGGGCAAAATCAGGGTGATGCCTGTTAGGAAAAAGCCTACCAATACGGATAGCACCCTGTACGCCATTAGGATCGTTTATCACATTGTACACCCTATCTGATGGAGCAGGAGCAGAGAAGATATCAGTTGCGGACTCTTTTTTCGCTACAGATATCTTCCCAAATATTTCATTCAGGTCATTCACTTCTTTATCGCCCACCCTACCTGATACAAAAATCTGTACATCAGAAAGATCATATCCCTTTGCATAAAAAGCCAAAAGGTCCTCGCGGGTTATTGCTTCTATCTTTTCTTTCTTCGAAAACCTGCCGTATGGGTGCGCCTCACCAAACAATAAAGCATCAATTCGCTGGTTGGCTACAAACTCGCACTGGCGAAGGTTTACAGAGAGGCGGTCTATCGCGTTCTGCTTATGGATACGCAACTCTTCTTCCGGGAATATAGCTTCAGTGATTATTTCATAAACTACGGGTAGTAACGAAGGCAGGTGACGCGTAAGCGAATATAATGTTATGGTAGAAAAATCATTACCTGTACTTACCTTAAGGCTGGCGCCATAAAACTCCAATGCCTCGTGAATTTCTTTTGCGGTACGGCGAGCAGTACCGTTTTTTATCAACCCCCCGGCAGCCTGCGCCACGCCAGGCTTTTGTTCCTGCCACAAGCCAGCCGGAAAAACCCAATCAATCTCTACAACATCCTGCACACCGGCATTGATCCAGTAGAGGGGCAAGCCATTATTGAGCCTGCGGGTATTTAGTGGTGGTAAAGTATAATCGAACTCAATAGCATCGTGAATATGGGGCACTGCCGTGCGGTCTAATATCATTTACCAAAGATAAATGAAATGAGATAGCCATAATGAACGCCCTGTAACTATATTAATCTTTAATAAACAGGGAGCGCAACTCACCTGCATCCTCCGCCTTCATTTTGCCACCGAGTATAAGCCTTATCTGCCTGCGGCGCAATGCATCGTCAAACATCCTTTTTTCAAGATCGGTCTCGGGCTTCACTTCGGGTACTTTGCGGGGCCGTGCATTAGGATCAAGCGCCACAAATGTCATATAGGCCTCATTAGATAAGTATTTGTACTGTGCAGACAGGTCCTCGCCCCATACACGCAGGTAAACCTCCATAGAAGTATTGAAAGAACGGGTAAGTTTGGCCTCTATAGTAAGAAGATTGCCCAATTTGATAGGCTTTGCAAAAGAAACATTATCAACAGAAGCGGTAACCACGGGACAATTACAATGCTTCTGGGATGCTATGGCAGCGGCTATATCCATCCAGTGCAGAAGGCGCCCCCCCATTAAACCGCCGAGGGTATTGGTATCATTTGGTAATACCAGTTCGGACATTACCACATGTGTATCTTTTGGATGTTTTGGCTCCATATGCTCAAAATTAACACAGTTCAGCTAGAGTTAGGTTTAAAAAAAGGGCTACCATCAGGTAGCCCTTGCAGAAAGAAATATCTCCGGAAATAATTAGTTGATAATATTTAAAGGCTTTACCGTTACTGTTCGTCCATTATTAGCGATCCGCAGGTAGTATGGCATAGGTATTGTTAGTATGTTGCCGGGAATAAATCATCATATTTAAGAATATGGTAGGAAGTAGAACTATCAAAATGGAAATAAACGGTATTTAATCTGATCTTAAGCGGCCCAAAGCACTCAATCATCCCTGTATTGTTATGGGGCAAACGAGTGACTGTATCTGTAGTGCCTATTTGTACCAATGTGCAATTTGGCCTCTTGTGATTAATAGCGGACAACATCATCGTTTCAACCGGCAACCCCCAATCCATTAATACTTTATCTGTAAGGCGGTCATCTTTTATGACTACGGCTTTTGTAAGGCCTAATGCATTCATTTTATCAATGGCCTGTGTCAGGGTTTCTAAACGTTGAGTAAACACAGGTGAAGCCTGGATTATATAAACGAAACGGGTTATGAAAATCAGGGAAAGGAATATTGCAGCATAAGAGGAACGTATACTCGGCAGGAAGTAAAAAACAAAAGGGGCAGCAATAATGATAGTAAGGGACATCCACTCACCCTCCATATAGAATAAGTCATGCCTATCATAAGATGCAGATGAATAAGTAAGACAAATAAATATAAATAAAGCGATCGCAAAAAATGTGGTTGCAATAAACGCTATATACCTTCTCTGGTGGAGCATAGCCGCCAAACCGGTGATAAATATAACCGGCATCCACCAATAGTTGATCCGGCAATAGTGAAGAAATGTACGCGAAATGTGGCCGGAGAAGACGTGTAATACGTCAGAAAATGAGGTGAGGGTTATCTTACGGAGTTTATCGCTATCATATCCGGCACTGTGGCTTATATAAAATTTTGCAGTAATGATACCCATCAGAATTATTGAAAATAGAATGAGGCGGGGGAAATTGTATGGCCTTGTTGCGGAATCGGACATGAAGAAAATCCATAAGTACAGCATGGATATCATTATGAGCGGGTGTGTAAAAACAGAAAGAACGCATAACACGATAAAACCTATTATCTGGATCACTAACGGGCGCTGACTGCGTGCCATGCCAGCTGTTACCGCAAAAAAAAGGAACATCCAGGCGATACCCTGATGAACCTCATTATTCGTCCAGAAAAATGAATCACTGACAAATAGGGTATAGTACAGCGCCATAAGGATGGCCATACCATACTGCCGGAATTTATAAATAAGCAGTAAGACCACCGCAAGATAAAACGCATTGAAGCTGATGCTATACGCCAACAAGAGGACAGATAATGGCCAATGCATATAGCTACCCAGCAAAGGAATGCATTGGGTTATGAATGACCCATAACGATGTTCCTGTACCTGTAGCAAATGAAGATTAATGATACGAAAAGGAATGAACGCATCGTCGAGAAAAAGGATACGTTCCTTATAAAATACAATAGCCCCAAGAAGTAATACGCACATTGCTCCCATTGCCACAAGTGAGGGTACCTTTAGCGTATTTGACTCCCTTCCATTCATTGCATTTAAGATAGGTTTTTGTTGCCGCATTATGTTACTTTAGCAATGTACGAATACCCTTATGACCAAAAAAGAACGATACGCCTTTGTACTGGAATGGTTTCAGAAAAACATGCCTGAAGCAGAAACAGAACTCCATTACAATAACCCCTATCAACTATTGGTATCAGTGATACTATCTGCACAATGCACTGATAAACGGGTAAATATAGTAACACCACCCTTATTTGAAAAATTCCCGGGGCCTCAAAGTTTATCTATAGCAGAATTTGAGGAGGTGGAACCCTATATCAGAAGTATCAGCTTTGCCAATAATAAAACAAGGCATTTGATAGGAATGGCCAAAATGCTGATGGAAAATTACAATGGTGAGGTGCCGGGAACTGTAGATGAACTGGTGCAGCTGCCCGGGGTAGGAAGAAAAACAGCCAACGTAATAACATCTGTTGTATTTGGGCAACCCAATATGGCAGTGGATACGCATGTATTCAGGGTAGCTGCACGTATTGGGCTTACTACAAATGCAAAGAACCCCTTACAAACAGAAATGCAGTTAATAGCAAATATACCTACCGAACTTACCGGCAAAGCCCACCACTGGCTAATATTGCATGGCCGGTATGTGTGCGTAGCACGAAGGCCTAAATGCGAAAAATGTGGACTGAAACCTGCCTGTAAATACTACCAGACGGATATGAAATACATTATAGAACAAAAACCCTAACTACCCCAGTTGCCTTTGAATACTTTTTGGTATTCATCGAACTTCTGATTGCGATAAGTATTCTCGCCCATGAATTTGAGTATCATTTCCATTTCACTGACTGGATGATAGCCTGGTAAGGCCTGGGGATTCTGAAAATTCTCTTCCATGATTATCCCGGTGGGATAGGACATCTGGCCACGCATCAGATCTACAGCTAACTTATTAGTTTTATACTGAGGCTCTATTACGTACATTTTACCTAGGAACATAATACTATCCTGCTTTTCTGCATTAAAACGAACAGCATAAAACTTTTCGTTCATATAACGCACCAGTCCCGGATTTTTAAATGTAGTGGCATCCATCTTCTTGCACCAGCCACACCAATCAGTATAGATATCTACCCATACCTTACGAGGCTCCTTCTTCATTTTAGTCTGCACCTCATCCCATGTAAGCCAATGTATTTCCTTATCGTCTACAGGGGCTGCAGCTGCATGCTTATGCGTACTTTTCTTTGTTTTATTTTCGGCATGCAAAACAGGCAGCATTAATACTATACCCAGTACAGCCAGAACGAGACGTTTCATATATCAGGATTGTAAAAAGCGAATTTACATTATTCCATGTAGCTTTGTTTGTGGCACATTATAAATTAACAATTTTTAGCAAATGAAGATAGCTGTAGCCATAACTGGAGCAAGCGGATCGATCTATGCAAAGGTATTGCTGGACAGGCTGCAGACACTAAATAATGAGGTATCGGCAATAGACCTGGTATGGAGCGATAATGCCTATACAGTGTGGGAGCATGAGCTGGGCAATCAGGATTTTAAAAGCTATCCATATACCGTATGGGATAAAAATAATTTCATGGCACCATTTGCATCAGGCAGTGCAGGGTACGATGCCCTGATAATATGTCCATGCAGTATGGGTACCATCGGGCGCATAGCCGGTGGTATCAGCAATGATCTGATAACACGGGCAGCGGATGTGGCTTTAAAAGAAAGAAAAAAATTGATCTGTGTGGTAAGGGAAACACCTTACAGTCTGATACACCTGCGCAATATGGCCGCAGTGACCGAAGCAGGCGGCATCATTTGCCCGGCTACACCATCATTCTACAGCAAACCGCAAACAGTAGAAGATATAGCCTATACAGTGATACACCGAGTGCTACAGCTATGCGGGATAAATGCGCCGGGATATAAATGGGGTGAACCAAATAAAACAGGCAACCAATAACAGATGGAATACTCGAAATCGCTTGAAAGATTAAGAAACATACTGGACGAGCTGAGGGAGCGATGCCCGTGGGATAAGAAGCAGACGATACATACATTAAGGCAGCAAACGCTGGAAGAAGTATATGAGCTGACCGATGCAATAACAGAAAATAACTGGCCGGGAATAAAGGAAGAACTAGGCGATGTGCTGCTGCATATAATATTCTACAGTAAAATAGGTGCTGAACAATCACAGTTTACTCTGGATGACGTAATAGAAGGGGTGTGCAACAAACTGGTAAGCCGTCATCCGCATATATACAGCAATACCATTGTAAATAATGAGCTGGATGTGAAACAAAACTGGGAAAAGCTAAAGCTGAAAGAGGGAAAGAAATCAGTGCTGGAGGGGGTACCGCAATCGTTGCCGGCCTTGATGAAGGCGCTGCGGCTACAGGACAAAGCGAAGCAAGTAGGTTTTGAATGGGATAACACTGCCCAGGTAAGAGAAAAGGTTGACGAAGAGATACAGGAATTATATGAAGCTGTAAGCGAAGGCGACCAGGAACACATAGAAGAGGAGCTGGGCGATGTGCTCTTTGCAATCATCAACTACTCCCGGTTCATACATGTAGATCCTGAAAATGCACTGGAAAAAACCAATAAAAAATTTATCCGCCGCTTTCAAATGATGGAAGAACTGGCCGGGCAGGATGGAAAGATGCTGCATGATATGACGCTTACGGAGATGGATAATTTATGGAACAAAGTGAAACTACAAGAATAAACAAACTGTGTTCAGACGCTATCCATACATAGGATGGCTGCTGCTAAGCATACTGCTATGGTGTGCGGCAGGCTATCACTATCACGCACACAGGCAGCAACTACAGCCTGATAAGATAGCACGCACTATAAGCAACGATATAATAAAACGCCAGAAGGAAGCAACAGAACTGCTTCGCGATAGTTCCATTATACACCACCTGCTTACCAATACACTATCAGAACCACAATTGGGAAGGATAAAAGAACTTCCATTTTATGTTTTCGCATATAATGACCATGATTCCCTGATATCGTGGAATAATAACGCAGTACTTGCTGACTGCATCCGGAATGATACGACAAAATACCAACTGATACGGAAGGACAAAAGCGTGTACCTAAGCGAGTGCGTGCAGCAACCACACGGGCACCTGCTGGTATTGTATCCAATAGCAGTAAGGTATCCTTTAGAAAATGAATACCTGAGATCGCACTTTGTTGCCGGTGACCAGATACCTGCAAATACACAGATATTAAGCGCGTACGCAAAAGGGAGCAAAGCTGTAAAGGAGCTATCGGGCAATACCCTATTCTTTGTTATATCCACTCCACGCAACACTAACCACCTGCTACCCGATGTACCCCAGATAATACTAACGCTACTGGCGTTGCTTGCCAGTATCACCTGGATACAACTACTGCTGATAAACCTAAGTACCAAACGTACACCTTCTATATCGTTACTAGCTATAGTTTTAATTATTGTAGTTGTGCGCGGGCTGCTGTATATAAAAGGCCTGCCATTTGGATTTGAAAATGCAAAACTCTTTACACCCGGCTTGTATGCTTCCAGCAATTTTCTTCCCTCACTGGGCGACTTTCTGCTGAATTCAATGTGCCTGCTTTGGATAGTGGTATTTGTAGTAAGGCATATCCCATTTAGAAACAGAATAACAGGATCTGATAATAAGTGGGTCAATATAATAGGAGGATATATTTTATTAATACTGCTTACAGCGTATACGTTCGCTTTTGTAAATGCCATCAGGAGCCTTGTGCTCGACTCCAATATCTCGTTTGATGTAAGCCATTTTTACTCTATTAATATATATACCATTACAGGACTGTTCACTATTGGCATTCTTACAGCAGCATCGTGTCTGATAATATATGTTATTAATGAACAGATAAATACACTGTTGCCGGGACGTGTATTAAAGTACATCAGCTACGTTATTACGGGTTTACTGATCATAATAATATTCAACTGGAACGATAAACTATTTTATTACCTGCTGATAGCATGGCTGCTATTATTCATAACCCTGCTGGATGTAAGGGGCCTGCGCCTTGTATCGGATCTGTTTGCACCAAACATGGTATTCTGGGCAATATTTATATGCACATTCGGCACAGCAGTACTTCATTATTTCAACCATATAAAGGAAAGCCAGGCACGTAAGGTATTTGCCGACCAACGCATCACATCTGGCCGGGACGATGTGACCGAATATACATTTGCCAGTACCGCAGAAGATATCAGCGCAGATAAAATTGTGGCATCCTATCTGAAACGGCCAACCGGAAATAAAAGGAAAGACCTTAATGAATACCTGGATGCAGCCTACCTTAATGGCCAGCTAAGCAAGTACCAGACACAGGTATATATTTTTGGCGAAACTAACCACAACTTATATAATAAGGATACTATTACCTACAAAGAATTAATTAATGATGTAAATACATCCATACCTACTAGTGCGCAGGGGCTATACTACAAAGACCGGGGCATAAACGGGCATAATTACATTGCCTATATACGTATAGATGATGACAGCGCCACAGGAATACTTGGCTACATATTTATTAACCTGACACTGAAGCAAAACGCGGCTGAAAGTGTATATCCCGAACTGCTGCAACCTGAAGGTGTAAAAAGCAACATGAATCCCGAATATGCCTACGGGATATACGAAGAACGAAAGCTGATAACCCATACTAATGATTATCCGTTTTCCGACTACCTGAAAGATACCATGCAGGTAGGCCAATATACCTTTCACGACCTCGATAATTCATCAGAATTATGGTACAGGCACGATAATAAAAAAACTATTATAGTAGTACACACTCATAAGGCGTGGATAGAAGTGCTAACGTTGTTTTCTTATCTGTTTGGTATAGAAATGCTCATCGTTTCTATAATTGTGCTTTACCAGGTATACTTATCTTTTGCACTACATACAGGCGCTACTACTAAGGTAGGATGGACCCTGCGCAGAAGAATACTATTCTCCATGCTAGGGGTAGTATTATTATCATTCCTGATAATAGGAGTGGTAACTATCTGGTTCTTCCGGGATGAATACCAATCGAAAAATAAAAGCAAACTGGAGTCGGCAATGCAGGTAGTAGAGCAATCGCTGGAGGAATATGTAAAAAGCAATAAAATAATTCCTACTGAAGAGTCGTTTGATGCTGCCAGCAAATCCACCAGATTTAAATTATTTCTCAACAGCCTTGCCGACGAGCAGAAAATTGATATCAACCTATTTGATATCAGCGGGATGCTACAGGCCACATCGCAGGATGAGATCTATGAGCGTGGCCTACAGGCACGCATTATAAGAGCAGATGCGTACTACCAGCTCAACACAATGAATAAATCATTCGTAATACAGAATGAAGAAATAGGCACTCTCTCCTATTTATCATGTTATGTGCCGCTGCACGATGAGCATGGCAATGCCTTCGGCTATATTAATGTGCCATTCTTCTCCTCTGAAAAAGACCTTAATTTCCAGATATCCAATATAGTTGTAACGCTCATTAACCTGTATGCATTCATCTTCCTGGTGGCTACATTAATAACCGTATTCCTAACGCGATGGCTGACGAAGACCTTTAATATCATTATCAAACAATTCAGCAGACTGAACCTGCAAAGAAATGAGCGCATAACCTGGCCTTATGATGATGAGATAGGGCAACTGGTAAGTGAATACAATAAAATGGTGAAGAAGGTAGAGGAAAATGCCACGCTGCTGGCACAGAGTGAAAGGGAAGGCGCGTGGCGGGAGATGGCAAGGCAGGTAGCCCATGAAATAAAGAACCCGCTGACACCTATGAAGCTGAATATACAGTACCTGCAACAGGCGCTTCGCAACGACCAGCCAAATGTAAAAGAGCTTGCTGAAAAAGTGGCCGCCTCGCTGGTAGAGCAGATAGATAATCTTTCTTACATAGCCTCTGAATTTTCAAACTTCGCGAAGATGCCGGAGGCAAGACCTGAAGATATAGACGTAAACAACTTGATAGAAAGTGCAACAGAACTATACAGGAACGACGAGAATATACTGGTAACCCTGGAGAAATATGCTACGCCACTTATAGTATATTCAGACAGAAGCCAGCTGCTGCGGGTATTTACCAACCTGCTGGAGAATGCCAAGCAGGCAATAGAGCCAGGGCACCGGGGTATCATATACGTAGCCTTGCAGGTAAAAGATAACAAGGCAATCGTATCAATAGCGGATAATGGCGGAGGGATAAAAGACGATATAGTAACACGGATATTTGAGCCCTACTTTACTACAAAATCATCCGGCACCGGGCTAGGACTCGCAATGACAAAAAAGATAATTGAATTCTGGAAAGGTGCTATCTGGTTCGAAACAAAAGAAGGAGTGGGAACAACCTTTTTCATTGAACTGCCATTGGTATAAATACAGCTACCATACCTGCACTTCGCGTTCCAGCTCTATGCTATACTTATCCTTTACAGAATCTACTATCTGCTGTGATAAGCGCCATATTTGATCACCTGATGCATTGCTATAATTAACCAGTACTAATGCCTGCCTGCTATGTACACCTGCATCTCCGTTCCTGTATCCTTTCCAGCCACACTGCTCTATAAGCCAACCGGCAGGTACCTTTACTGTGCTATTGCCCGCAGGATATGATGGCATACCCGGATGGTCTATTAACAGCGTATCATAATGCTCTTTAGCAATGGTTGGGTTTTTGAAAAAGCTACCTGCATTACCAATCTGTGCAGGATCGGGGAGCTTACTGGTGCGAATAGCAATGACCGCGTTTGCAATGGCCCGTATACTCATAGTACCAATATGCATTCTCTCCAGCTCCTCGGTAATAGCGCCATAGCTTATTTTATAAACAGGTTGCTTATTCAAACGAAAAGTAACGGAAGTAATAAACACCTGATCCTTTAGTGCATGCTTAAAAATACTATCGCGGTAGCCAAAGGAACATTGGCTATTATTATATGTTACCAATGCTTTTTCCTGCCAATGCCATGCGGTTACTGTCCCTATTGTTTCTTTTGCCTCTACCCCGTAGGCACCTATATTCTGAATAGGCGCAGCACCTACAGTACCGGGTATCAGTGCCAGGTTCTCGATACCTGCCCAGCCACTGTTAATTGCGAACATTACCAACTGATGCCATACCTCACCTGAACCAACAGTTAGCCATACGTGGGCATCATCTTCTTTTATTACAGTAATACCTTTCAGACGGTTTTGCAGGACAATGCCGTTCACACGTTTCGTTAACAATACATTACTCCCCCCACCCAAAATATGCCTGACTGACGGTAGCTTAGCATCATCCATTAATTCCTGCAATGATGCAATGTCAGTTATAGAAGTAAAATATTCAGCAGGTACATCTATACCGAATGTATTGAAAGGCCTCAGTGAAACGTTTTGCTGTATCTGCATTAAGACAAAAATATATTGGATAGGTGACTCTATCAGATTTTTTTACTTTCCCGCACTTGTCCCCAAAAACGGATGCCCAACCCATTACCGCCGCTTAAGGAAATAAGGCCATTATTATATTGCAAGCCTTCCGCTACATCTTCTTTCAATAATAAAGGCCCGTCTGCATCTACCTCATCAAGCAATGGCAACATATTGGCTATAGCTGCCGAGCCTATCGTATTTTCGTTCATGGAGCCCATCATTACCTTAAGGCCCAGTGCCCTGGCCTCCTTTATCATTCTTAATGCGGGAGTAATGCCCCCACATTTTGTAAGCTTTATATTAATGCCATGAAAGCCGCTGAGGCAAGTAGGGACATCTTTTTCTTCCCGGCACGATTCATCTGCGAACAATGGAATGGGCGATAACGCTTTTAATTCCTTCATTTCCTCTATGGCTGTGCGTGGCAGGGGCTGCTCAATAAGCTGAACCCCTAACTGTTCCAGTTCGGGCAGCAATCGCGTAGCTTCATCAAATGTCCATCCTTCGTTGGCATCTATTCTAATAGCTGCTGTTGTATTGGCCCTTACGGCCCTTATCAGGTCTATATCATCAGGACGTGCAACCTTTATCTTATATATAGGCCAGGGGTGGGCCTTTACTTTCGCTACAACTTCCTGTAGGGTATCAATTCCTATCGTATAATCGGTTAACGGAATATTTTCCCATTTAAGCCCCAGTAGCTGGTAAAGTGGTTGCCTTCTCATTTGCGCAAAGAGATCCCACCCTGCAATATCCAGCGCAGCAATCAGAAAATTATTGCCGGGCAATAAATGATGCAAGAAATGCCAGAAGCGATGAGGGTCTGTAAGTGCATAGCGATGTATCAGTATCCGTTTTTCCTCGAGGGCGGCAATCATACCAGGCACACTAACATTGTAATAGGCTATAGCCGGTGCCTCTCCGTATCCGGTCAGATTGCCCAAGCCCAGGGAGACCACCAAAGCAGGCTGGTGTGTCTTGGTGCCCTTGGATATGGTAAAAGGATACTGAAAAGCCAGCTCAAAAGGAAAATAATTCAATTGCAGCATTCATTAAAATTGCGATTATTTTTGCAACTGAAAAATTTCTGATGCCAAAAATTCCATTCTGGGTATTTATAATACTTGCAGTACTATACTTTACCGCTATACGGGTAGATACAATGGATGTAGATGCCTCGCAATACGCAGAGATGAGCAGGGAAATGAAGCAAAGCGGCGACTATCTGCATTTATACGATCGTGGGCACGATTACCTGGATAAACCACCTTTTCTTTTCTGGGCCAGCGCAACCAGCATGCGTGTATTCGGGGATACTAACTTTGGTTTCAAACTACCTTCCATTCTATTTGCATTGCTTGCCTTATTTGCTACTTACCGGCTTACAAGGCTTTTATATAATGAAGATACAGCACGCATAGCCGCACTGGTACTTGGCACCAGCCAGGGCCTCTTCCTGATGACTAATGACGTGCGGTGTGATACCATACTTATGAGCTGGGTGATACTGGCCATATGGCTGATAAAGGAATGGCAGGAAAATAAAAAGCTCTACTACCTGCTGCTGGGTGCCGCTTGTGTGGCAGGTGGTATGATGACCAAGGGACCCATTGCGCTGATGGTACCCGCATTTTGCTTTATCAGCGACTGGGTATTAAAACGCCAGTGGAAGATGTTTATAAGGCCGCAGTACCTATTGGCTATAGTGGTGATAGGGATACTTCTGATACCGATGAGCATAGGCCTTTATCAGCAATTTGACCTGCATCCGGAGAAGCTAATAGATGGGAAATATCATACTTCAGGACTGAGGTTCTTTTACTGGTCGCAGAGTTTTGGAAGAATAACGGGAGAAAGCCCCTGGAGCAATGGAGCGGGATTTGACTTTCTTATGAGCAGTATGCTGTGGGCCTACCTGCCATGGATCTTGCTTTTCCTTACCGGGTTTATAACAAATGTGGTACGACTTGTAAAACAGAAAATCAGGCTCGCTTACAATGAAGAATGGTTATCGACCGGCGGTTTTATCCTTACCTACTGCTCATTGGCCTCATCGCATTACCAGCTTCCGCACTATATATTTGTTGCCTTCCCGCTTGCTTCTATTGTTACGGGAAAGTATTTGTATGATCTGATGAACGGGAGATACCCTAAAATGTATCGCATACTGAAACCGACCCAGACCACTATAAGCGCATTACTGTTAGTTGGGGCGCTGCTTACATTAACATTTGTGTTTCCTGCAAGGCCATTAGTAATAGTAGCCTGGGTAGGCAGTGCTGCTCTTTGGCTATACTTAGCCGTGAGCAAGAAAGTAACCGGCAAGCTGGTGTGGATAAGTGCCAGTGCCATAATGCTGGCAAATATTTTTCTTACTAACCATTTTTACCATTCGCTGCTGGAATATGAAGTTGGTGCAAAGGTGGGCAGGTATATTGATTACAGGAACATACCCGCCAATAAGATATTAAGCTACAGGATGCAGGATGAACTAGACGCACTGCCTTTCTATGCACGGCGTGTAATAGCTAAGAGCGATACACCAATGGTTAAATTACCTGCGGTGCAGTACGTATTGACCATGGATAGCGGCATCAATGACCTGCACGAAAAAGGTTATTCTTTTGATACCGTTAAAAGATCTGTTCTTTTTAAAGTAAGCCAGCTAACCCCGGAATTCTTAAATCCTGCAACACGCAGTACAGCAGTACACAATTACTATTTTCTAAGAATGAAATAAGAGTAAGGCTAAGGGTAGATAACAATAAATTCCTCCTTCAACTTTGTTATTTTCCTTTAAGCAGGCTTGCGTACATCCAGCACCTTAATCTGCATTTTTATGACGCCATTAAAATCGTTCTCGTCTATTGTATAGACCATATCGAACGGGCCGGAAGTAACCAGGGGGTATTTATCTGCAATACCAAAGCCGATACCATCTACAACTACTCCATTATGCTGATGAACCACAAACTTGAGATGCGTATCTTTTACTACTCTTGAGTACCCATTGTAATCATAAACATTTCGTGACACAAATACCGGGCGCATGTTAGCAGGACCAAAGGGTTCAAATTGTTTTATGATATTATAGAAGGGTTGCTTTATATCTGTTAGGGATAGCTCTGCATCAATTTTGATCTCAGGGATGAGCATATCTGCTGAAATGGAACCGGAAACCACTTTTTCGAATGTAGCAATAAATTCTTCAAGCCTGTCGGGATGCATGGTCATACCGGCTGCATAAAAATGCCCACCGTAGTTTTCCAGCAGATGACGGCATTCATGGAGCGCCTCATAAATATTAAAACCGCTTACCGACCTTGCAGAACCCGTTACCTTATCATTAGAAGATGTAAGCACTATAGTAGGGCGGTAGTAATGATCTATGAGCCTTGAAGCAACAATACCTACTACCCCCTTGTGCCAGTGAGGCTGGTACAAAACAGTAGATTTTCGCTGCATCAACTGATCATCGCCCTGCAACATGGAAAGGGCTTCTTCTGTAATATTCTTATCTACTTCCTTACGGTCAAAATTATCTGAATGCAGCGCAGCAGCCAACGCAATGATCTTTTCTGCATCTTTCTCCAAAAACAGGTCAACTGCCTTACGCGCATCATCCATACGACCGGCAGCATTGACCCGTGGCCCGATAACGAATACAAGATCTGATATCTGCAACTGGCGATCAACACCCGCCAGTTCTTTTAAAGTCTTAATGCCGAGCGAGGGATCATTATTCACCTTGAGCATACCAAAATGAGCCAGTACCCGATTTTCACCACTTATTGGTACTATATCCGCAGCTATACTGGTAGCCACCAGATCGAGGTATTGGTAAACAACGTCATCTGGTAGGTGCCATTGCTTTGCGAGCGCGGATATTAATTTGAACCCAATGCCACAGCCGCTTAGTTCTTTGTAGGGGTAATTGCAATCGACCTGCTTGGGATTGAGTATGGCCAACGCGAGTGGCAAATGATCATCGGGCATATGATGGTCGCATACTATAACATCTATGCCCAGTGATTGTGCATACTTTATCAGCTCAGCCGATTTGATACCGCAATCGAGCGTTATTAATAAAGTATATCCATTTGCATGTGCATGATCTATACCAGCCTTTGATACACCATACCCTTCCCTATAACGATGCGGTATGTAAAAAGATAATTCGCCCTCGTAGTGCTGCTTCAGGAACGAATATACTACTGCCACTGCCGTAGTGCCATCTACATCATAATCCCCATACACCATTATGCGCTCGTGCCATTCTATCGCCTCTGTAATACGCTTCACCGCTATGTCCATCCCTTTCATCAGAAATGGATCATGCAAATGCGAAAGCTCGGGGCGGAAGAACGTTTTAGCAACATCGTAATTATCTATACCCCGTGCCGCAAGCATCCTGCATAGGGCAGGGTGTACCTTAAGGCTATCTGAAAGATCTTTTACAACCCTATCATCAGCAACACGCAGCTTCCACCTTTTATCAACCTTCATTGCCAAAGTCCAGTTGTTTCACAAACGCATGATAATCTGACATCCATCCATCCAGCTCTGTAATAAAATCCGCGTTCCCTATTTCATTAAAAAAGTCGCGTCCGTCCATTATCTTTTCCAGCAGCGCATCCTGGTAACCTATACATTGCATGGCAGTGCTGTATGGTGTATGGCTAAAGGAAACCATTTCATATACCGATATAAACTTATCAGGATAGCGGTTACCTAATTCTTTTTCTATTTTTTTGCGTTGCAGAAAAGCAGCATCTGCCACCTTATCGCGCATTTCTGTAAAATTATTGAGTGCCAGCTGGGCTACTGCATCACCATTAGGTTTCCGGGAGTGTTCATACTCCCTTAATATCACCTCCCAGTTATCCTTGTGTTCCTCTACCAGCATAGAGAGCCTGGTACAGTCTTCAAAACCTGCATTCATGCCCTGGCCATAAAAAGGAACTATTGCATGCGCTGCATCGCCTATCAAAGCGCTTTTATCTTTAAAATGCCATGGGAAGATGTGCGTAGTAATAAGTGATGACAGCGGATTATTAAAAAAGTCGTCGAGTAATGTAGGCATTAAGGGCACTGCATCAGCAAACTGGGCATTAAAGAACGCAGCCACTTCTTCACGTGTCGTCAGCTTTTCAAACGAGTTTTCCCCTTCGAACGGCATGAACAGCGTACAGGTAAATGTGCCGTCTGTATTGGGTAATGCGATCATCATAAAACGGCCCCGGGGCCATATGTGCAATGCATTCTTATCCATCATCCATTTGCCATTGCGTGAAGGCATAATGGTCAATTCTTTGTATCCATACTCCAGGTAAGACTGGGATACATTTACCCTATCCATGTGGGAGTAGCTGGCTCGCAATGCAGAAAAAGCACCATCGGCACCAAATAAAAGATCGGCCTGCACTTGTGTTTCAATTCCATCAGGCAACTGGAAATGCAATTTGTTCTCTGCCACATCTACCCGTGTACACCTGTGATCGAACATGATCCGCGCCCCCTGCTTTTCTGCAAGCGACATTAATCTTTTATTGAGATCGCCACGGCTCACTGAATATATTGCTTCCCTGTTTTTACTGTAGTTCTGAAAAGCCGTAGTACCATCCTTCTGATGCAGAAAACGCCCCAGCATGGGTATGGCCAGCTCCTCAACTTCATCCTTAAGACCGGCCAATTCCAGGGCCTTCCATCCCCTGTGGCTCATGGCAAGGTTAATAGAACGACTTGCACCTATGGCAGCAGTGCGCATATCGGGCCTGCGCTCATATATGGTTACTTCATACCCCTTGTTCCGTAAGATAACTGCCAATAATGAACCGACTAATCCCGCACCAAGTATTGTTACTGACCGACCCATAATATGCCTGAAATAATGTGTATAAATTTAATGAATAATAGCCAATCCCTTCTATAAGACTGCATAAGGTGGGCAAAGGTAAGAAACCCTTTTTTGGATACCGGCCGGTTAGTTTATAATAATATTCGTAAGCTTACCATCGCGCATAACCAGTGTCCTATCGGTCATAGCCGCGAGCGATTCATTGTGGGTGATCATCACAAACGTTTGGCCAAACTTATTTCGAAGGTCTAAAAAAAGATCATGTATTGCCTGCGCGTTTACACTATCCAGGTTGCCTGTAGGTTCATCGGCCAGAATTATAGATGGGCTATTGACCAGCGCCCTGGCTATTGCCACCCTTTGCTGCTCGCCACCAGATAATTCAGATGGCTTATTATCGAGCCTGCTACCAAGACCTACGGTATCGAGCATTTGTGCCGCACTCTGCAACGCCTCCTTTCTGCTTTTACCGCTTATCCATAAAGGCACCGCCACATTCTCCACCGCACTAAACTCAGGTAACAGGTGATGGAACTGGAAAACAAAACCCAGGTGCCTGTTGCGGAAGCGCGCCTGTTTTTTGTTAGGCAAAGCAAACAGGTCGACCCCGTTTATTTTCACCTTGCCGGAGTCCGGCTTATCGAGTGCCCCTATTAAATGCAGCAAAGTGCTTTTCCCCGCACCAGACGGGCCCACTATAGAAACTATCTCGCCCTTGCCAACAGATAATGAAACATCATTGACAACCGTAATATTGGAATACTTTTTGATAAGATTAGTTGCAACAAGCATGCTGTAAAAGTGGCTTATTTTAGTATTAATAACAAGTATATCAATTTTGTCTTATAGAGTATCTGGTAAAAATATAGAAAGGGTAAACGAATAAAATTTGTTATTGTGAAATGAACCCTTACATTTGCGAAAACCTATAAAAAAATAAATTATTCATAATATGTTTTGGACACTTGAACTTGCCTCCCATCTTGAAGACGCACCGTGGCCCGCCACAAAAGACGAATTGATAGACTACGCCATACGCTCCGGCGCCCCGCTGGAGGTAGTGGAAAACCTACAGGAGCTGGATGACGAAGGAGAAATATATGAAGGGATAGAGGACATATGGCCTGACTACCCAACGCAGGAAGACTTCTTCTTTAATGAGGATGAATACTAAGCACCCAACTTTTTATATATGGCCATCTTGCAGAGATGGCCATTTTTTTATTTATAAGGGGAGTAAATATTTTTTGCGAGAATGGGGTGTACATTTCTTAGAAAGGCAATAGCAGTATAGGTAATACCGAAACAACGCTAACCCGCAAGCACCCCACTATAGCCCTATGATGACCCCACCGTAACCCCATGATGACCCTATGTGTGGTGATGCCCAAAACCTAAAAGAACTGTGTTATACCAAAGCAGGGGGTAGCTATGTAGCAGTACCTTATTTGGTAGCAAGATACTATTGATGAGAAGGCGATTCCAAATAAAGGCACTTATCCCTTTGAGGTGCCACAAATCGGTTCAAATCCTTGGTTCTCCTTACATGTCCCTCCTATTGTAGTAAAAAAAGGGTCTATTCTGATAGTATTTTGCTATAGTGTTGGAATTGTGGAGTATAGATCCTGTTGATAAAAGTAGCTATAGAGGGACAGCGAATATCTATTTTGAAATTCCAGTGTAATTCTACCTTAGCTCACTTTTTAACAAACCGTCACTATGTTATTTGAGTTCGACAACTTGGTTGAGTTGGTCGACTACTTTGACTCAGAGAAAGTATGTAGGGATTATTTGGAATATAGGCGTTGGAAGGGTACTATCACTTGTGTTTACTGTAGTTGCAAGAAGGTCTACAAGTATGAGACCAAGCCACTTTACAAATGTTCTTCCTGTAAAAGGAGATTTAGCCTCACTAAGGGGACGGTCTTTGAAAAGACCAGAATCCCTTTTCGGAAGTGGTTCATTGCGATGTACATGTATGTATCCACTGGTACATTCAATTTTGCAGCAACAAACCAATTATGGGATTATTGGCTCCTCCCTAACTATAATTCCATTTCAAGTGTAGGTGCAACAGGGAGCATGGGGGCTGGAATTGTGGTACAGCCTGGAGGAAAGTTAATAATCAACGGAGCTATATTAAAGGGGATAAATAATTCTCCTGATAGAAATATGTGGGATGGTATTATTGTAGCAGGTAACCCCTCTGCAACAAGAAGTTATACAACACAGGGAGATGTAGAGATATCGGGGAATGCTACAATACAAGATGCAATTTTCGGAATTGCTGCGTCGCGTACATATAGGAATAATTCTCTCTACCAAAAGATTTCGGGTACTGTATATACTGCTACAACATATGGTTCTTCCTATACTACTTATGGAGATCAGGGCGGGGCTATCTTAAATGTGGATCATTGTACATTTCAAAATTGCAGAAATGGTATTAATATGCAAAAATATATTCACTCCACTACGTTACTCCCACCAAAAATAACTAATTGTACTTTCCAGTGTGATAATACGGGGATGGCCGATGTTATTTCCTATAATGATGGAAATGGTAACCCATTACCTACAAATGCCCATTTAGCAGCTTGGGCAGTAGATTATATTCAATTGGTAGATAACACGTTTAGCTGCGATGCTTCGTTCCCGCCTAATTTGCGTTCAACAGGGATTGTATCGGCAGACGCAGGAATGCATATAACACCTACCTGCACGGGTTCTCCTGCAGTATATCCTTGTTCCAGTTTTAGTGCTGGAAATTCATTTACTAATTTGTTTTCAGGAATTACCTCAACTCATACATTTGGCAATAGCTATTTGATAATGGATATTAACAGAAATTCATTTGATAATAACCAAACTGCAATCAATGTTCAAGGTTCAAAAAATGGTCTTGTAATTTATAGCAATTCAATTAAAGTTCCTGCTACGTCTGGTTCGCAAACTACAATGGGAATAAACCTAGTTTCTAGCACAGGATATAGTATAACTTATAATACTCTAGATAAATGTAGTACTTGTTCTGCCGTACAGTATAATATTGGCATACACATTAATGATCGCTCTATTTTGGATAATAATATAGCGAATAATCAATTTAATAATTTGTATTTCAATAGCATGGCATCACAAATTAATGGTTCTGATTACGCCAAAAGTGGATTGGTTTTTCGTTGCAATAATTATGCTTCGGGATTCTATGATATTTTTCGGAACTCGAATCTGATGTTTACTTCAACAATTCCTGCTATAATAGCACCAAGTCAAGGTGGGTGTGGATCATCAAATCCACCTGCACAAAATCAATTCAACCATTCTTGTTTAGGTGCTAATCACCTTTATAATGATATCCCAACTACACAATTCGTTTCATACTTTCATGGAAGCGCGACAAATACTAACCCAGGCTCTTGCATTTCTTCAAAATATAGTAATAGAGCATGTATATCAGGTTCAATAGGATACTCTTATACTTGTCCTAATGATATCAAAGTTATAGTTCCCAATAACACACATTTTACACTTTCTTCTGCAAACTTACAGCTTGGAAGAATTGGACTTAGACAAATGGATACAGTTGTATCTGCGACCTCACAATCCGATTCTGCTTATTCCCAGTTAGTAAGTCAGCGTAATCTAATGATAAGTGAATGGGCATTATACTATAATTTTAATGGCAACGATGACAGCGCTGCAATACTATTAGAAGGATATAAACGTTATAATGAGGCATTTGATGCATACATGCATGGTCAAATGTGGAGTGACGCACAACGTATGTTAGATTCTTTACCACATGCAAATGCTGACGATAGTCTTTTTTCGTATTATTCTAATATAGCTTATACTCTATATAGTGCGGGTAATACTTGGTTTGATATGGACAGTACTGATAAAGATTCATTACACCATATATTCCAATATAATAGTGTTTCTGGATCATTAGCTGGAGCTGTAGATACTCTTCTCGAAATGGGTCCACTTTATTGGCCTTACCCTGTTCCTGATACTACAAATGATAGCTTAGGTCAACGTCAATCTAGGCCTTTAAGTCAAGAAATTACAAATGATACATATTCCATTTACCCGAACCCATTTAATGGAACATTTACCCTAAATAGTACGGAAGAAGGTAGGCTAACAATCTATAATATTGAAGGCATGTTAGTTGGGGATTACAATGTCACTAAAGGGAAAATGGCAATTACCTTCCCTAATAACACTTTGCCAGGTATATACATTAGTAAATTTGTACCTTTGAGTAGAGGTTCTAATCCAATTATAACCCGATTAATTTATTGTCCGTAATGTTTTGTAAAATCTTCCTAGTTATCCACCTGGCGTTGCTTACGGCGACGCCAGTTGCTATTGGACAACATTTTAATAAATTATATGACTATGATAGTACCGCAGATTTTGGATCAAATATTTTTCAACAAAAAGCAGGAAATTATTTTATAATAAATAGTGCTTTAAATAATAATAATCTACAGAACGAGATTGGTTGCATGTTTATTCTTAGCAATGGAATTCTTATTGGTAAGAAAAACATTCTATATTCTAACTCTGCCAGCTTCTATTCCACAACATCAGGACGAGTGAAATTGTATAATAACAAATTTCTTGTTCCCATAACAATTCAAGCATTTAAAGGAAATTGGTATAGCAGTAGAGCGGGACTCGCTGTTTTAGATTCCATTGGGGATAGTATATATACCAAAATTTATACGGATTCAAACCTCTGTAGGGGGTTTGTTAATGACATTGCAGTTTTACCTGATAAAGGATACTTACTTGTTGGACAACAAGGTGATACTTCTTATGGTAGTCCTACATCTGTAATGGTAATCAGAACTGACAGTAATGGGAATATGATATGGAAACACCTATATGCGCAACCACATTATTCTTATGATCAAAGGGCCACTAGTGTACAGGTATTATCAGATGGCAGGTACTTAATAGGAGCAGGGGTTGTTCAGGTAATTGCCAATTCTATTCAAAATATTATAGAACTTAACCCATGGTTTATTATAATGAATGATTCTGGCAATATAATAAAAGACGCATTTTGGGGTGCTGGATATACTGGTGGTGGAAACATTTTTAAGGATGTTCATGGAGGGTATTTTCATTGGGGAGCAATAGATACATTATTAAATCCCACACCATCGAGTCTACAAAACTTCCCAAGTTATATAACTCATCTTGACTCAAACTTTAATATCAATTGGATAAAGCGGTTCCCATACAAACTTCCCACCTTTAGAAAAGAGATTTTTTTAGTAAAACAATTACACAATGGTGATTACCTTTTGCTTGGAGATGAATATACTTCCACAGTTGCGGCGGCAACGGGATGGGCTACAAAAGTTAATCAAAATGGAACTACTTTATGGGATAACATGTACATATGCGATAGCAATCAAGATAGTTATTTGGTGGATGCTGTAGAAAATTCAGATGGAACATTAGTGATGACTGGGGCGGCACTGAGTGATACATTACCTCACTGGCGTGGCCAAGACCTATGGCTTGTAAGTGTTGATGCCAATGGGTGCATTATTCCTGGGTGCAAAACCACATCTATTAATACCAATCTTGAAATTATTTCAGATGGTATAAACATTTATCCGAATCCTATAACGAATAAGTTTGTTGTGAAATCAAACGGCCCGGGAACATTGTTATTATATGATTTGACTGGTAGATTAACTTGTAAATACAATATTAAAGAAGGGTACAATAATTTAGTGTTCCCATCTTATCTAACAAATGGGATATACATTGCTGAATACAAGGATGATAAAGACCCGCAAATACAAGTGATCAGACTAGTGTACCAGCCGTAGTTTTACTACTCCTTAATTTCCTCAGTGGTAAGCGGGGTACTATATCGTACACATCATAATGTCCTTCTTATTAATTAGTCCTAAGCTTGATATACTCCTCACACTCATTTTGACATCAATGTTTTAAAATGCCTATTTGATGGCTTAATATTTGCATTCATAAAAGGTTATGAAATACTTATTAGTAATAACACAAAATGAGACACCAGAAGAAAGGCCACCTATAGGCAATTTGAGAATGTTGTTTAGGGAACCGGACATGAATGTTGACCTTCTCCAAGGTACTGAAACAATAAGCATTTATTCTTATACAGACTTACATTCCATTGAAAACTTCACTGATAAATATTATACGCTTTCGAGATCGTTTGATAACTTGAATGTATTGATAGAAGAAATTCCTAATTGGACTAGTTATATTCAAGATGAGCGAATCGCCGGCAATCAAATTCAAGACAGAGTTTTGTGGTATATAAGAAATGCCAAAATTCGCGATTTACTCAGCCAATAAAGCTTCAATCCTGGATAAGTTAGAGGAGTTATTGAATAGAATTTGGTTACAAAAAATTGGTGTACAGTACTGCATTGATTATATGAATACCGCTTAGCCATATAGTTATTAGGGTAGGATCTAGCGGCCTTTTTTCATGGGTGGTAATATTTAAAATGCGGATGAGAGATAGGTAGCATAGGTTGGGCTATAATAAAAATTAATACTAATTTGCAATAAATACTAATATAAGCGGGTTCCGTCCCTATCTTTTCCATTGTCTGCATCATCAGGGACTACCGTAAACCCCGCTGCTGCAAAGTGGCTATCGCACCTAGTTGCTATCTGCCGGTAGGTAAGACTTGTGTCACTTGCGTAAGCCATCCATGCCTTATTGATAAGCGCAGTAGAATCCTGCGCATAAGTGTGCTGGCTTGCAAGCAATACCATGCAGGCGAGTAGAGTCATCTTTAATTTCATAAGGAGGAGTTGGAGGAGTTATTGTATAATTAATTTGGCTGTGAAATGTTCGTATTGAGTGGTAACATTAATAATATAGATGCCCTGTGGCAAGCCCGGTGTAATAGGTAGGGGCTTACTGCCGGTAAGTTGCTGCCTGGAAATCCCCATTCCATTTACATTGCTAATAACAATCTCTGCTTGTTCATTAAGGGGTGTGTTCAGTTGTATATTGCAATTATTATGACACGGATTGGGGAAAATCATTATGTTATCTTTTAGACTACTAACAGGATTAACATCCAGGTGGTTGGTAACAAGCCTTACGCGGCTTTGCCCCACAGCTCCGATGTAAATATCTCCTAGATTATTTACCGCTACTCCTTGAGGAACGGCTAATAGTGCGGATAGTGGATTACCACCGTCCCCAATAACTCCCCCTCCCCCTGCGACTGTGGTAATGATACCTGCAGTATTTACTTTCCGTATTCTATCAGAATAATCATCCGCTATAAATAAATTACCTGTGCTATCCAGATCAATAGCACCTCCTCCTATCTCTGCATCCGTTGCTAGGCCACCATCTCCCCCGTATCCACGAGTCCCATTTCCGGCTATGGTAGTAATAAACCCTGCTGCATCTATCATACGAATGCGGGCATTATCCGCAAAAAAGAGATTGCCCTTTTTATCGGTTCTAAGACTATAAATTCCTTTCAATTTTGCCGTATCAGCACGGCTACCGTCGGGGCTAAACCCACCAATACCTGTACCCGCTATAGTAGTGATGATACCCGAGGTATCTATTTTGCGAATTCGATAATTTAAATAATCTACAATGTAGATATTGCCGGCACTATCCAAGGTAATACCAGTTGGCTGGTTTAGCTTTGCGGTAACAGCGGGTATATTATCTCCATTGTATCCCGCTACGCCTGTGCCTGCAATGGTAGTAATCGTATCGTTTGTGCTTAGCTTGCGTAGCCTGCTATTGCCTGCATCAGGAATATACACATTACCTTTATGGTCAAAGCCAACATCATAGGCGCCATTCAATTGGGCATGTATGCCCAAACCATTGTCACCACTATAGCCCCCTGACCCTGTGCCTACAATGGTTTTAATGATACCTCCGTAAGCCGGGCTCACTTTACGGATACAACCATTATTTACATCGCATATATACAGGTTGCCACTATCATCAAGCACTACACCATACGGCTCATACAATTGTGCCGCTGTAGCAGGCCCGCCATCACCGGAGTAGCCTTGTGTACCTGTGCCTGCTACGGTATATATTACTTGTGAGTAAGCAGTGGCTGAAGTAAGTAGCAGGAGGAGTAACGTATAGAGGAGATATTTTTTCATAGGTGGTAAATAATATAAGGATAAGCGGTGGAGTGTTATAAAGTTATAGTGATTTGCACTAAATACTAATGCAAGCGGGTTATTGCGTTATACTTTTCTCTTGTGTTCCGCCGCCTATTGCTCTTCTTCATCGGGATCCGTACCATCCTCCAGCAAAGCAGTTTCAACAAGCTTAGTTGGTAATTGTTTTTTTGTTTTTACATTCAGTTTCTTTATCTGCTCTACCTGGCTTATAAGATTACCCTTGCCCTGCGATAATTGCCCCATTCCCGCGTCGTACGCACGCTGTAGCGTACTGATCTGGGAACCCATCTTTTCGAAATTCTCTACAAATCCCGCGAGCTTATCATAGAGCGCACCTGCCTTATCTGATATAGCCTGGGCATTCTGATTAATAGCATCGCGCTGCCACAGATCAGTGACCATCTTCATAGCCGGGATAAGATTGGTAGGGCTTATGAGCAGTATCTTTTTATTGTAAGCATATTGCCACAGGGCATGGTCGTGCTGCAATGCAGTAATATAGGCAGCTTCTACAGGCATGAACATGATTATGAAATCGGGAGTGCCGGAAATATCGATGTACATCTTACTGTATAAGCCATCTATATGCGCCTTTACTGATCTTATAATTAACGGGAGATGAATAGAACGGGCATCCAAATCGGCTGCCGCACAATAATCCCAGTAATTATTGAGGCTTACTTTTGAGTCAATGACCAGCTTTCGTCCCTGTGGCAAATGGACGATAACATCGGGCCTGATAGTTTGCCCATCATCATTTTTTGACGAGGACTGTGTTGTATAATGAATACCCTCCTGCAGGCCTGCATACTCCAGTATCCTTTCCAGTATGCCTTCTCCCCAATCGCCTTGCTGCTTATTGCTGCCACGCAAAGCTTCCGTAAGGTCTGTAGCCTGGCGGGAGATAGTTAAATTCATTTGTAAAAGCTGTGCTATTTCGGCCTTTAGCGTGCTCTTTTCTTTTGCCTCATTAAGATATTTATCCTCAAACCCTTTTTTAAAATCCGATATCTGCTCCCTGAATGGCTTTAGTAGATCGTTTAGTTTCCCTTCCTGCTGATCGTTAAATGTTTTTGCTTTTGTCTCGAGGATATCAGCGGCAAGCAGGCGGAACTGTGATTTTAATACCTCACCCAATTCCTCTTTATCCTTCAGCATGGTATCCATCTTTTCCTGTTTGTGCCTGGCTATCTCTTCTGAAGCAGTAAACTGTTTATGTAACAGGCTGTTTTCCGTTTGCAAGCCTTTGCAGGTAAGGCGCAATTCTGTATGCTGCTGCCCCAGCAGGGTATAGCGTTCGTTAAGGATAGCTGCCTGTATGATACCTTCAGTTTGCGAAGTTGCATTGCTTCCCTTGCGCTTCAGGATCATAAAAGCAATTATAAAACCTACCAGGCAGCCCAGGAGCGATAATATTATTGTTATCATAAAACAGGGAAGTTAAAAATTACATAGTGATATCGTAGCGGGAAGTAAGCTGAGTAGCTACCTCACTAACCGTATTGGTCAATTTCTTTAGATAGGCTGCCATAACATCCGGGTCAATCTCGTCTACAACTGCGGTCTCGATGTAGATAATGCCTTCTCTTAATGAATCAATACCCATATTCTGTAAAGAAGGTTTGATGCGGTGAGCAAGGGTACGCACTGTCTCTATATCATTATTTGCAAACGCCTCATTCATCCGCCTTATGGAGTTGGGCACTTCTGTTACGAATAACTGGAGCATCTTCAGCACAAAGTCGCTATTGCCGCGGCTGATGCCATTGAGCGATGATAAGTTATATAATGGAGCAACATTGTCCTTAGTATCTTCTTCAACGTTTTGCTTCCCAACATTTACCCATTTAGTAACTACCTGCATCAGCTTTGCCTCATCAAAGGGCTTTGCGAGATAATCATTCATACCGGCGCTAAGGCAATGCTCCGCTTCACCTTTGAGCGCATTTGCCGTAAGGGCAATAATGGGTATGTCTGCACTAATCTCTTTACGTATCAGCTGCGTAGCTTCTATACCATCCATTACCGGCATCTGCATATCCATCAGTACTACATCATATAGCTGCCTGCGGAGCATATCGACCGCTATACTGCCATTGACAGCGCTGCTTATTTCGGCCTTATAATTCCTTAAGATCGTAGCTGCAATAAGCCGGTTCAAATCATTGTCTTCAACCAGCAATATCTTCTTGCCTGCGAGTATGTCTTTATCGAAAACAACAATTTTCTTAGCGGGAAGATCCTGCCGGGTACCTATCTCCAAAGAAATGGTGAAGGAGATAACAGTACCTTCATTCTTCCTGCTAGATATTTCCATATTGCCTCCCATCAGCTCTACTAATTGTTTGCTGATGCTCATACCCAGGCCCGTACCACCATACTTGCGCGTTACAGAACTATCTTCCTGGCTAAACTTTTCGAATATGCGCTTGATAAATTCTTCTTCTATACCAATGCCTGTATCAGTTACAGTGAAGCAGAGCTTTTGTTTTGATTTATCCTGGCTTACCAATTTGCATCCGATAGAAACGCTTCCACTCTCCGTAAACTTGATCGCATTGCTCATGAGATTCATGAGCACCTGATTAATACGATACGGATCGCCTATTAATACCGGCGCAACAGCCTTATCAACTTCAAATCCTAATTGTAAGCCTTTCTCCTCCGCTTTATATTGCAGCAAATTTACTGCATGCTCCATAAGCACCCTGGCAGTAAATCCTATCTCTTCAAATTCTATCTTTCCTTCCTGCACCTTTGAGAGGTCAAGAACATCATTAATTATCACCAGCAGATTTTCGGATGCGGTTGCAATTGCATTGAGATAGTATTCCTGCTGGCTATTGAGGCTGGTACGCTGCAATAGCTGGGTCATCCCTTTGATGGCATTCATGGGGGTGCGGATCTCATGACTGATATTGGCAATAAAAACTTCTTTGGCCCTGGATGCATTATCTGCATCCTGCTTGGCTGTCCTTAAATCCGCTTCCAACTCTTTTTGTGTCGTGATATCAAGGTACATATCAGTGGAGCCTACAAATGCGCCGTTCTTATCATAAAGAGGCGCACCGCTTATCAGCCACCACTTAGCCTGGCCGCGTTTATTACGCACTTCCAATTCGTAGGCATTGCTTAAGCCTCCCTTGCGGAGCAGCATGTTCTCATTAAATGTACTCACGCCCTCGCCACGAAGAAAGAAATCTGCTTTTTTGCCTATCAATTCTTCGGGTTGGTAACCACTTATTTCGCTAAAGCTGTGATTGGCATATTTTATACATTGCTCATTATCCATTTCCACCATTCCGAGATTCATGTTCTCTATGATGTTGCGGAATTTTTCTTCGCTGTGCTTCAAGGCTTCTTCGGCATTAAGCCGGGCGGTAATATCCTGCGCGAAGCCGATGATATATGCATCCTCTCCTTCACCAGCCAGATAATTCTGGTATAAAAGGAATTTCTGATCGCCGGATTTGCTTTGCACGCACATTACGCCTTCGCTTGACCTATGTTCAACTATATACTGCAGATAGTCGACCTGGAAGGAATTCCGGTATTTTGCAGGCATCAACTCACGGATATTGGTACCCACTATTTCTTCGTAGCGGTAGCCTAGTGTATGGCAGGCGTATGGATTGATAGATATGAGGTGACCTTCAAGATCGTGGATACATATCCAGGCCTGGCTATAATCAAATATTTCCCTGTACCTTTCTTCTGATTTCTTTACCTGTTCTTCTATTACGGCTTCAGGCATATCACCACCATTCCCCTGCCGGTACCTTCCTACATTAACTTCCTGTGCCCAGGTTTTGCGATCAGGGTTATTCTGTGCCTGCTGCAGGCTTTTATGAAGTGCCTGCAATTGCTTTTCCTGCGCTGCCAGCCTTTCTTCCAGCGCTAATCTATGGGCCCTTTCTTCATCCAGCAATTGCTGAAGTGGTATTGCATCCATTTCAATTCAACATTATTTCCTTATCCTGAATCTTCTTATAAATAGTTGACTTACCTATATCCAATATATCTGCTACACGCAACACATCATTATCATACTTATTCAGGAAATACCTTATGATGTCATTAGTGAATTCTTTTAATGTTTTTTCCTGGGTCATGTATACCTCGTTGCCAGAAACCGTATTAAAAGTAATATCATCGGCCATTATTTCCTTTTCATCACACATCACTGCTGCCAGGTCTATCAATGCTTTTAATTCGCGTACATTGCCCGGATAAGCATACTTCATTAGCTTATCTTTTGCATCGTTGTGCAAGGCTATAACCGGCATTTTATTGGCTTTACAAAATTCATCCAGAAAGAAACGCGCCAGCAATAAAATGTCCCCTCCACGTTCGCGAAGCGGTGGCAGGTCTATAGGTAACCCTATAATACGATAATAAAGATCTTCCCTAAAATTTCCCTTTCTTACTTCTTCGAATAGGTTTTTATGGGTGGCTACTATTATCCGCACATCCAGCGCTACCCTTTCATTACCCCCTACCCTGTATATCTCGCGCTCCTGCAGCACTCTTAATAGCTTGCTCTGCACACTCATATCCAGCTCTGCTATTTCATCCAGGAATATTGTTCCCTTGTTTGCTTCTTCAAACTTACCGGCTTTCCTGTTGAGCGCCCCAGTAAACGCCCCCTTTTCATAACCAAACAATTCACTTTCAATCAGTTCGCGCGGTATAGCTGCCATATTAACTGCTACCAGCGGTTTGTTTTTCCTATCAGAATTGTAATGGACCGCTTTGGCAACTACTTCCTTACCAGTTCCTGTTTCGCCGGTAATAGATACGTTAATATTGGTACGTACGGCTTTCTCAATAAGCGAAAATACTTTTTGTAAGGGGACGCTATTCCCTTTTATAAGTTTGCTGAAATCGTATTTATGCCCCAGTTCTTCCCGGAGGTGCTCTACTTCGTCTACAAGAGATTGGTGCTCCCGGATGCGGATCACTGCATTCCACAGCAGGTCTTTGGTATTATCATCTTTAATAAAATAATCTGATGCCCCGCTTTTTAATATTTCTACAGCAGTAGTAATATTTTCCTGGGCGCTGATGACTATAACAGGAATAGAGGCATTTGTCTCCTTAATCTTTTTTAGCAGCTGTAGTCCGTTCCCATCGGGCAATGTATAATCAATTGTTATCAGATCAGGTTTCCTATGTAACTGCGCCAGGCATTGACCTGCTGTAGTAAATAACGATATATCGTAATCGGGATTTAGCGCTAAATGATATTGCAGTATTTCTCCATACCATGGGTCATCTTCTACGATAAATATTCTAAACTTTTCCATACAATGGAATTTTCCAGTTATTAAGTATTACAAAGTACAAAATCATTTAGAGAAAACAATAATGCAATTCCGAAAATTGGAATAAGTATCCATCCCAAGGACTTAATAAGAAGAGAAGTCACAGTAAAGTATTGATTCTATTACATTCAGCATTCTGGCATAGCGATGGTATACATGGGTTAACGATCTCCGTAAAGAAAGGTGAATGACCATTAACAGATTAAAAGTTTTTATAGTAGATGAAGACCCATTCTGTCGGATACTATACTTACCAATATCTGCATAACATAGGCATAAAGGATATATACATGATCGGAGAAGCAGATAAGTGTATTGGTAATTTATATCTGCATCCGCACATTGTATTTCTGGATCATGAAACGCATAAAGGGAACGGACTTGAGATATTAGAATTTATAAAACGAACATATCCGGAAATATACATTGTATACATGTATGGATATGAGAATGAAACAATAAAAAACAGGGCAATAAAGAATGGTGCGTTTGAATGCATAGTGAAGGGGGAGAACGATAATGAAAAAGTAAAATCCATAGTACAGAATATAACGAGGACTATAGAATAACTGCAACCAATCACTAATTAATAAAATCAAGATTATGAAAAAAGCATCACTCCTGCTAGCATCACTTGTACCAGCTACTACAATGCTGGCAAACGGCAAAGGTGTTTACACACCGCATTTTATCTTTGGCATGTCGCCATTGGTAATGCTTACAATATTTATAGTCGCATGCATGCTGATACCCTTGTCGCGCATAATTAAGAAAACCACCTCTCACAACCATTAGGATACAACTTCTACAATACCAGTTGCGTATATAGCTGCGATAACATTGCCGCGGCATCTATGCATAAGCCCGGGTGCACCTTTGAGGTTTGCACCACAGTGCTGCGCGTAGCTGTAAGCCAGCGAAAACGTTCCGCTATAGGAAGGTTACCTATGGGGCCTGCCCCTACGCCACCTGCACATATCTGTGTGAAGGCATTAAGATATTCTGCTACTTCGCTGATATCTATCTTTTCAGAAAAAGCACACAGACGCTGCTCATCTATCCGGACGAGCACCTGCAGGAATTTTTGCCTGGAACAATAGAGTACTACGCCTACATTCATAAATTCCTCCCTTTCCACCTGGGGGACTATCCTGATAACGGCGTATTCAAACAATTGATTCTCTTGCATGTTTTGCTTCTTTTACAAAAAAATCTGAATTTGCTATTCGTGCGTCTAAAAATTTCTGGTAGGCCTTGCGATGCTCTCCGGGAGAGATAAATGGCGCATCGGTCATCAGCCAGCCGTCCGGTATCAATGAAATAACAGATCGGATACGCTCCGGTGTCAGTATAGCACGAAATGCTGTATTTACAATATCCAATTCAGTAGCCTGTGGCAGTAAAACATGATCCTTTACCTGTATAAATGGCTGCGTAGCCTTACCCTCCCAATTCTGCCATGAATGATGGAAATACAAAGCCGCCCCATGGTCTATAAGCCATAGCTCCTTATGCCATAGCAGCATATTGGTATTGCGGCAGGTACGGTCTACATTAAGCAACAGACTATCGAGCCATACTATCTGTGATGCAAGCCTTGCACCAATGGCCGTGACCGCAGGATCGAAAGTAAGCGATCCGGACAAATAATGAAGCGCCAGATTAAGCCCCACACTTGCCTTCAGCAGGTCCTGGATCTCTTCATCTGGTTCAGTTCGGCCAAAGGCCTCATCGAGGTTGGCAAATACCACTTCGGGCACCCGCAGCCCTACTGCGCGGGCTAGCTCGCACCCTACCAGTTCTGCAATAAGCGATTTAACCCCCTGTCCCGCACCGCGAAACTTGAGCACATACAGAAACCCATCATCGGCCTCGGCAATAGCAGGCAGTGACCCGCCTTCGCGCAGTGGAGTAACGTACCGGGTAACGTTTACTGTTCTTAATTGAGGATCAGGATTGGACATTTATGTTATTCAAAATAGACTGTACAATAAACAAAAATACTATTAACTATTGTAGCTTTATTAAAACCAATAACAATGGCAAACGGTACAAAGGAAAATCCCTGGAAGCTAAAAACACCACCGCAAACTTCTGAGTACGAAATGTACAAAGATGTAAAGGACGGCAAAGAGATAATAGTATGTACCGTAGGTAAAACAGTATTGCACTATGACTACAGGGCATTGAAAGACCTGCATAGTATGCTGAAAAAGCACGGTGACTGGATGGACCTGGGCAGCGCCGATGAACAAAAGCCCGCAAAGGAAGGTACTGTAGAGGCGTGGGGACGAGCTGAAAATAATCCCGTAGGTGGATGGTACGGATTGAAAAAAGGCCTGCGCGGAAGATTCGGGATGTATCTACCGCCGCTTATGGAAGAACTGGGCCTGGCCGAAGTGGAACACAACCCGAAGAATAACAGAATGAGGGCCAAATAGCCTACGAGAAATTTTTATACATCCATAAATTCCCATGCACTCTGGTATGCACCCAGCTTTTCTGCATAAGCGATAAAGCCTGCGTAAAAGGGGAATTGGGATAGCGTGGCACTGTCGCCAATAACCACTAGTTTTTTACGTGCCCTTGTCATTGCTACATTCATCCTTCGGATATCTGACAGGAAGCCAATAGAACCTTCAGAATTACTCCTCGTCATACTGATGTAGACAATATCACGTTCCTGCCCCTGGAAACTATCGATGGTATTTACCGATATTTTATTTCTGTAAGATTGCAACACGGGTGAGTGAAGTAAAAGTTCATTGAGCACATGTATCTGCTGTTTGTACGGTGAAATGACAGCGATGGTGGGGAAATCAGTAACTGTATAGCAGGCAGCCAATTCTGTGGCCAATTGAGTAAGGTGCTTAAAGAGAAAGACAGCCTCTTCCGGGTTAGTGGTACTGGTACCTTCTGATACTTCATTAAAGCCACAACCGGCAGTATCTACAAATGCCAGTGGTGCGTCTTCTGCAAATAACAAGTGCTTCGCAACAGAATAGTGTGCCTTCAGCTTATCCTGATAAAATATTGCCGAAGAGTAACCCATTATCTGCTCATTCATCCGGTACTGCTCTTCCAGCAGCACTACTGCTTCAGGATGAAGTGCAATACATTTTTCAAACAGCGTTGTGCTCAGCCCTTTTCTTGCAGCCTCATTTGATTTAATGGTGGGGGATAGCTGGCAATGATCGCCTGCCAGTACCACTTTCTCCGCCTTTAGGATCGGTATCCAGCAAGCTGGTTCCAGCGCCTGACCGGCTTCATCGATCACTACAGTATGATAGTTGATATTTCTTACTGTATAGTGATTAGCACCGACCAATGTGGCGGTTATTACCTGTGCTTTGCCTACCAGATCATCAATAATATATTGTTCCGTATTGCCTACATCCTTCATGATCTTATGCGCTGCGTCAAAAAGCGCTTTGCGCTGCTCCCGTTCCGCCTTACCAAAGTTGCGTTTATACTTATGCGCCATATTCTTGAATTCAGACGCTTGCTTCTTCAGTTTTTTTATTTCTTTCATAGCGCTGTGCTCCGCCATTTTGCTATCGAGCGTTAGCGACATAAGCCTTTCGGACACGCGCGCGGGATTACCAACACGTAGTACATTCAGGCCCACCTCAGCCAGCTTTTCGCTCAGTAGATCTACGGCAGTATTACTGGGCGCTACTACCAGTATCTGTTTGTGCTCTTTCTTTATTAATGCATTAATGGCTTGCACCAGTGTAGTTGTCTTGCCAGTTCCCGGAGGGCCATGCACTATAGCCAGTTCATTAGCAGCTAATATCCTGGTAACGGCAGCCTGCTGGGTCGTATTTAACACCGGATCAGTGAAAGCTGTAGCATCGGCCTGAAATGTAGGGGCTATTTGTCCTGTCAAAATCCCTACTAACCGGTTCTCTTTGGGATCATCGCTGATGGCTTCTGCTCTTTTCAAAGCGTGCTGCATTTCATCATAGCTGTTATCATCAAAAAGCAGGTCTATGCCTAATTTGCCATTACTGGCCCACTCGGGCAATTCATCAGTGCGTATATTGATCTTAAGCCGGTTACCACCCTGAAAGGTAATAGTCCCCTCTACATTATGCTCCTTTGGGTCGTGGTTAGAGAAAAGCACTGCTGATGCCCCAAAACGCAACTGGTGATTTACATCCTGGTGAGTAGTGCGTTCCACTTCAACAGTAAGGTAATCGCCCCTGCTTATTTCTGATCCTCTTATAGCAATTGGATACCAGCTATACCCATTGGCCCTACGCTCGGCTACTGAAGATGTTTCTTTGAATTTTAAGTATGCCTTCCTGTCTTCTTCCCGCTCTATGCACAGCAATTCGAGCAGGTGTTTGAAATAATCCATTATTTGTAAAGGTAGGCGGGAAATCGTCAGGCTTTTATTAACGAATACACAGTTTCGTCCCAGAATTTATCGTTGTGAAAAATATAGTCCTTAAAATACGCTTCGCGGACAAAGCCAGCTTTTTCAATTAGTTTAATTGATGCGATATTATCCGGACGGATAATAGCCTCCACGGAATGCAGGTTCATCACCTGAAATCCGTAATCCAATACAGCTTTCAATGCTTCGTAGGTAATGCCTTTGCGTAAATAGTCCTCATGCAGTATATAACCTACTTCCGCACGAAGGCTTTCTTCTTTAAAACCTACATAGCCAATAATACCTATCAGCTTATCTGTTCCCTTTTCCGTAATAGCCCAGTTGATGCGTTCATTCCGGGCAGTAAAGCCTGTTATCATGTCAATAACTGCACTGGCATCTGCTAAATTTTTTGCTTGTGGGCGAGGGATATAAAACATGCTGCGTTTATTGCCCCGTATCTCCAGCACCTGATGTTTGTCATCAGCGTACAGATTTCGCAAAACAAGCCTTTCAGTCTCTAAAACAGGAAATGGATCAAATTGAAGCTGGAGCATTGTTGCACCTTTCTGGTGAAATATAGAATATCTATTAAATGAGGAATCAAGCAGCGGCACGCTGCAAAATGATCTTGCAGGGGAAATCAGATGTTACCTTCACATGATGGCTTTTAAAAAGTGGGATCATCAGAACATCTCCCGGGGCCATAACATTTACCTCACCACCTATTATTATTTCACAATTACCTTCTACTACCAGCACTTTCTCCATTTCATCAGTATGCATCTCAGGAGGCGCACCATACTTAAGCCAAATTATTGCTGTAGTGGCTTCGGGCGTATACCCTATTATACGGGCTTCTGCATATTCAAGCGGCTCAGTGAGCTCCAGGTCTTTTCTATTCAGCCATTCAGCATAGTCTGCTATCTTAGATCCGGTATGTAATACAGGTGGAAGGCTTGGAGTCTCTCCATTTTTCATGCGCGCCATGTAATCAATGGTAGCTATAATAAATATCTTAGCCACAGGATCTGGCTCTTCAGCATGCAACTCTGCATACTTTTCAACCGCTTTGCTTATTTCCACTATCTCATTACGTACCTCTTCGTGTACGGCAGCCATTTGCTCCACCAGCAATATTTCTTCAGGTGAGGCATTGGCCAACACATACATTTCAAGAATGCCGGATTCTATAAATTCTTTCAGGTCATTCATGATATTATATACGAAAGGTGTTCCATTTAAGCCTTAAAATACATTTTTATTATAAACATTTTTACAAAACTGATACACTATAGTAATTTAATATAGGTAAAAGAAAGGCCTGCAAATATAGGCCTTATATAATTTAGCCAGCCCTGCCTATACAATCTTTGACCCTATTCAAAAAATATTTAGACCTGTTGGCAGCATTAAGTTATTGATTTTCAATTCATAGTGACTTGGCTTATCCTCTTCCAAAAAGATCCCCATCACCAGCTCATGTTTGTTATTTCCTACCCACTCTGATTCTGGTCAAATAAATCACTTTTTTCGCCGATTGCTGTTCTGACACAATTCATAATAGCTTCGTGCAAGTCGGTACCCAAAGCGTGTAGGGGGTCAATTGCCTTTACTAATAATGTTCGCAGTGTAAAAAGCTCCTCTCTGTTATATTTTTTCGATCCTTTTACCAAATCCAGCTTCATTAGCTGCTCCTGCTGGTTATGTTTGGGATTGAAAATTTCATTTATATGGCTACATTGATGGCAAACACCATTTTTGTTGATTAACGCGCATCTATGCTCAAAAATATCTGTCATAATATTTCTGGCATCATTCAACAAGTGTTTTATCACGCCTTCCGTCTTCCCGAGGATGAGGCAAATTTCCTTTATTTGAAAATCATAAATATCCTTTAAGATCAACGCTACCTGATTTTCTATGGATAAGGTTTTTGATGTACAAGTGAAACAGAAGTCGATATGCTCTTTCATTTCGTAAGCGCCAGCATCCGACGTATCATGAACCTTCCAGAAGGCCTGCTTCACCTCCTCTGAACCTATGGCCAGGTCTGCTCCCCGATCCTGGGCATCGGCCTGCCATCTTCTTAATTTCCGTAAATGATCGTAAGCTAGGTTTGTGGCTATCTTGAAGACCCAGGTTTTCAGAGAAGATTCCTGGTTAAAGGTCGATATCTTAGTAAATGCCTGAATAAAGGTATCATGTGCCAGGTCATCTACATCATTGCGATCGGTAAGCAAACGGTATAGGTATGATTTCAGCTGGTTTTGAAATTCGGCAAACAGAGTTTGGAATGCATTGATATCACCGGATATGGCCGATTTGAGGATGTATTCTCTTTCCATTCAATTTATTAACAAATAAAAAAGGCGGTTGCAACCTTTGCCAGAGGGCTGCAACCGCTAATGTATTATAATATGTTCAGCTTACCGCAATCCACATCGACAATATGGCTATTGAAAACTATCCCTGTCTCAGAGGCAAGGAAAGCAGCCGTTTCTCCAACTTGCTTCAGTGTTGGATTTGTCTTTAATATGTCAAAAGCTTTATACTGCGCTATCAACTGCTCCAAAGGTATTCCGTACTCTTTTGCAGAAGCATCGATCCATCCGGAGATCCTTTTTGTTTCCATTATGGCGCCGGCACAAATACAGATCACCTTTATATCATCCCCGCCCCATTCAGTAGCCATCACCCGCGTCAACCCTTCAACAGCTGCACTGGCAGCCGTGATACCTGCCAAATTCGGAAGCTTGGACTTGGATAATGCAGCTGTGAGAAGTAAAATAGTTCCCTCAGATCGGGTTTGCATCATATATTTTGCCGCTACCCTTGAGGTGAGGAATTGTGAACCGCAGATCTTTTCGATCGGGGTCATAAATTGTTCGAAAGTAGCCAGAGTTGTAGGTGGACGGCCGCCCATCTCGCTATAATTAACCCCAATACCATTGAATACAATATCCAATTTGCCGTTATCGGCGACGACCTCTTTTAAAAAATTGTCTATCTCGGTCTCATTCAACGCATCCACTTTGGCGGCTTCTGCACGTCCACCATTGGCTTTGATATCTTTAGCTAAAGCTTTTACGGAATCCAAGTTCCGGGCCGTAACATATACCTTGGCCCCGTATTCAGAAAACGATCGCGCAACTGCTCCAGCAATATCTCCGGATGCGGCAAATACTACGGCTACTTTGTCTTTTAGATTTATCATTTTATTTATTTTATCTATTGACGATTTAGCCGGGCAAAACGGTCGGGTTTTTCAGAAAAAAATAAAAAATGTTATAACAACTTGATTATAATGCAGATAGTGTATTTAATCTTCCGGCATTAAATTCGGATTCCAGGCAACCTCCCACAAGTGTCCGTCTGGGTCTTGAAAGTAACCTCTAAAAAATATGAGGTAATAAATTGCAGGACATAAACAATAAATTTAGAAATGTGTATCTGGCACTAAATGAGAAAATTAACACGCGGTGGCATAGTTATTAGCATTTTAGATTAAAGCCGCATATAAGTGATACTCTACATTAAATACATGGTAAGCTTGCGTTGTAAGATGTTGGTTAAAGAGGAGTTAACAAGACTGGGTCTGCAATACGTTATTGTGGATTTGGGAATGGTTACACTTTTGGAAAAAAGTACACTTGAACAAAGACGGCAGCTAAAAGAAAATCTTTTAATGTCTGGTTTGGAATTACTTGATGATAAAAAAGCTATTCTTATCGAAAAGATCAAAAGTGTAATCGTTGAAATGATCCATTACTCTGATGACTTACCTGAAAAAAAATATTCTGATTACATAAGTGAGAAATTAGGATATGACTATACCTATCTCTCTAATATATTTTCTGAAGTAAAAGGAATCACTATCCAGCAATTTATCATCATACATAAAATCGAAAAAGTAAAAGAATTGCTACTATATGACGAACTTAATCTTACAGAAATTTCCTATTTGCTGCATTACAGCAGTGTGGCTCATTTATCCAATCAGTTCAAAAAGATCACTGGTCTATCTCCCTCCTATTTTAAACAGTTGAAGCAAAAGAGAAATGAAAACCTTGAAAACATGTGATATATGTAAAGGTTTTCATTAAGTATGTAACGTTCGCTAAGATTAATCCAATTAACTTTGTTTCTTAATCTTGTTTATGAAAAATCATAACGATAATATGGAACTGGAGAAATCAAAGCCGCATATTATCGTTGAAATAATTCAATATATGCCAAACGCGGTAGTAAGTAAAACCATTATTAAAAAGGCAACAGGGAATATCACTGTTTCATCATTTGATACCGAAGAAGAGTTGGCTGAAAAAACATCTCCTTACGACACCTATATCCAAATAATAGACGGTACGGCAGAACTAACAATTAAGAAAACAAACTACAAGCTTAAACTAGGAGAGGGCATTATTATTCCTGCCCATGCACCGCATCATTTCAATGCCAAGCAGCAATTTAAAATGATCTCAACAGTTATTAAAAGTGGATACGAAGACTTTAATCCGTAAGCGAATTGCAATCGCTTAGATAAAACTCAAAACATACCAATGAATGTATTGATCATTTTAACATCGCACAGCAAGTTAGGTATTACAGGGAATAAAACTGGTTCCTGGATTGACGAGTTTGCAGCACCTTATTATATCTTAAAAGATGCAGGCGCAAATATTACATTGGCCTCACCAAGAGGCGGGCAACCTCCTGTTGACCCTCAGAGTGCCGAACCTGCCAACCGCACAGATGCAACCCGGCGCTTTGACAAGGATAGCGATTTACAGTATTTACTAGCTCACACTATCAAAGTATCGGAAATACCCACTGCCGGGTTTGATGCTGTATTTTCTGCCAGGTATAAAGCGAAATAAAAATTGTCTTGTAGAAAGAGAGCAGGAGATGATGAAGAATTTTTTCAATTCCTGACTAGGCTTTGGGTAGTATATTATCAGAAATACAGTAAACCATAAAATGCTACGCCATACAGGTGAGAAAAGAAGTTACAGACATAACATCAGGCTTGCAGTCTTGCTATCCCTGAACGCGGGTTTTATAAATGCTGCCGGGTATCTTGCTTTCTCTGTGCTTACAACCAATGTAACAGGCCATGCCGCACTTTTAGCAGTATATATTGCAGGTAAAAATTTATGGGCTGCAATAATGGTGGCTCTATGGCTTTGCCTGTTTTTACTTGGTGCTTTTTCATCTGGTATGTATATCTCTCTTGTTGGTAAACACAAGGCAATAGCATATACAGTGCCGATACTGTTTATAATCGCTATTTTACTATTGGTAGCGATCTTTGGCAGTAGGTATAACCACAGTTTACCACAAACAGGATTATTTGCAGGTAGCCTGCTGTTTGCTATGGGGATGCAAAATGCACTGGTGTCTATGATCTCAGGCTCAGTAGTAAGAACAACTCATTTAACAGGCATGTTCACAGACTTAGGTATTGACTTATCTGCGATGGTGTTACCAGGCAATAAAACAAACCCGGCAATAAAGCAACGCATCATTCTTCGTTTGTCAATCATAGGCTTTTTTTTAACCGGGGGTATTATTGGCGGTATTCTTTTCTCTAAATTTCTTTTCTTTTCTTTTTATGTACCGGTGAGTATTTTGCTTGTGACCTTGTTTTATGACTATTTAACCAATTGGTTGTCGAATACAAATACGAATTTGCAAACTAAAATATAGAGGGAGGTTAACCCTCCCTTTGTATTTTATATACGGAGCAAGTGGAATATTTGATGATAACTGTAATAGTATTTATTATGCAATTAAGTGTACAAATAGCTTATCTCTTTATTTTGGCATTGCCAATAGCTTGTATTGCCTGGACAGTAACGCATGAAGAGCTATTTAAAGAACCAAGGGATTTTTGCATAGAAAAATCTAAAGGCTGTAAAAAAATATCTCAACGCAAATTCTTTTACGTATTTACCTGTGAGTATTGTTTCAGTCATTATGTGACGGCCATTTTTTTGTTTATTGTAAAATATCATTTGCTGTTCGAAGACTGGCGTGGTTACCTTATTGGCGGTTTTGCACTTGTTTGGATCGCAAACATATATATGAGCCTGTTTGGTTTTATAAGAGTAGGGATGAAAAAGGAGAAGATGGATGCAGATATTGAAGAAGTGAAATTAAAAGCAGAAAAGTTGAAAAAATATTGAGATCTCTTTTAAAAAGGAAGACGTGTTTAAGGCGACGTTAACCTTTTTAAAGTGTAGAAAATCAATGTTGTTCGCGCCTAATTGGTATATTTAATTCCGCCTATATATGAAGAATAGTGTAATGTTAACCATGAGCAATGGATATTGAAATATTCAGCAAGATCGATAACTATATAAGTAGCTTACTTGCACCAGAAGACAAAGCACTCTCTGATACTATACGGTCGCTAGATACTGAAGGCCTAACGCAGCATAGTGTTTCTGCAAACCAAGGAAAGTTTTTGCAGGTAATGATGATTGCCTGTAATGCAAGGCGGGTTTTAGAATTAGGCACTTTAGGAGGTTATAGTACCATTTGGCTGGCCCGGGCATTACCAGAAAATGGCAAAATCATTACTATAGAAGTGGATGAACACCATGCTAAGGTTGCCCGGAAAAACATAGAAAATGCCCATCTTTCTCCAAAAATAGAGTTGAAAATAGGTAAGGCGTTGGATATTCTGCCGGTTCTTATTGCCGATAAAGAAGAGCCATTTGACATGATATTTATTGATGCCGACAAGCCGCCTTATGTTGAGTATTTTAATTATGTACTGGAGTTGGCCCGTCCCGGTACACTGATCATTTGTGATAATGTCATCAGGGAAGGAAAAGTGCTGGACGAAAACAGTACAGATGAAAAAGTTCGGGGCGTTCAGCGGTTAAATGAAATGCTCAGTCAAAACAAAAAAGTCACAGCAACCATCTTACAAACGGTTGGTGTGAAAGAATTTGACGGTATGGTTATCGCAGTTGTGAATAGGATTTAGTAGCAATTATCTCGTCTTTTTTCCCCGCCGTTGGTCTTATTTTCTAACCACCAAGGGCGTACTGAACAGGTATTCCGTAAAAATAAAAGAGCGAAAGCCACATCGCTCTTCGCTCTGTTTCTTTCGCTCTCATTTAGTCGGGAAGACAAGATTCGAACTTGCGACCACATGACCCCCAGCCATGTACGCTACCGGGCTGCGCTACTTCCCGAACTATTTCCGGACTGCGAAGATAAATAAATTGTACGAAGTATGAATAGCCGCTAATATAAATCTGCGGTTATCAGCTTCAAAAACTCTGATCGTGTGGCATTGCTCTGGAACTGGCCGCTGAAAGCGGAGGTTGTAGTAACGCTATTCTGCTTCTGCACGCCACGCATCATCATACAGAGGTGCTTGGCCTCTATTACTACCGCTACACCAAGGGGATTGAGGGTATCCTGTATGGCATCCAGTATCTGGTGGGTCATACGCTCCTGTACCTGCAGCCTGCGCGCAAAACAATCTACTACCCGCGCTATCTTGCTGAGGCCGGTTATCCAGCCGTTGGGTATATAGGCTATATGTGCCTTGCCAAAGAACGGTAACATATGATGCTCACAAAGTGAATACAACTCAATGTCCTTTACGATCACCATTTCGCTATAGGACTCATGAAATTTTGCTGAGTTGAGTATGGCGTGGGCATCCATACCATAACCCTGTGTTATATATTGCATAGCCCTGGCCACGCGCTCAGGCGTTTTCTGCAGACCTTCCCGGTTTGGATCTTCGCCTACCGCATCAATTACTGAGCGATAATTCTTTACAAGGGTATCAGTAACTTTTTCGTTGTAAAATTCCTCTTTGCTATAAGACATGGCTTTTATTAAAATACGGTTACCTTAACCGAAATATTCAACGTAGATATTTTGTGTTTCTTTCAGCATCACCCGGTGCATCTGTACGCCGTTACCCGCTACATGTGGTTGTAACTCCTTCCATATATTAATGGCGAAATTCTCTGCGCTGGTAAGCTTCCCTTTCATAAAGTCAACATCCAGGTTCAGGTTACGATGGTCTGCCCTTTCTACTATTACATCCTTTATTAAGTCGCCCAATGTTTTTGCATTGAAAACAAATCCCGTATCCGGATTTGGCTCTCCTTTTATAGTTACATGCAGTTCATAATTATGGCCGTGCCAGTTGGCATTAGCACATTTACCAAATACTCTGGTATTTTCCTCATCACTCCATGCCTCATTGTATAATCTGTGGGCAGCATTGAAATGCTCCACTCTCGTCAGGTAAACCATTTTTTTAATTTGATGCAAAATTAACCCTACTATATTGGTTTGACAAAAATGTGTTTGATTTGTATGATGAATATCCTATTAGTAGCTGCCACAGAAGGTGAAATAGCACCTTTTCTGCAACAGATTCAGCAGGATTGGCAGCAAACAGATCAGAAAGTATACACGCGTGGAGATACGGAGCTACAGATATGCATTACCGGAGTAGGTATGACCGCTACTGCCTATGCACTCACCAGAGCAATATACAAATATCAATATGATTTTATATTACAGGCCGGTGTTGGCGGTGCTTATGACCGCAATATGGAGTTGGGTGCGGTTTTTTTTGTAACCAGTGAACAATTTGGAGACCTGGGTGTACAGGACCACTATAACTTCCTTGATCTTTTTGATCTGGGGTTGCAAAACAAAAATGACGCGCCGTTCACTTCCGATAAACTGGTTGTCCCTTCCCACCCTCTTCATCAGCGTATAAAACTTCAGGAAGTAACCGGTCTTACTATTAATACGGTAAGCGGTGATGCGTATACCATACAGGCGCGAATAGAAAAATATAACCGGCAGGTAGAAAGCATGGAAGGCGCAGCGCTGCATTATGTATGCCTGAATGAAAAAATACCATTTGCACAGATAAGAAGCATTTCGAACTATGTAGAACCGCGGGATAGAAATAAATGGCAGATGAAGGAAGCTGTGATAGCGCTGAATAAATGGCTGTCAACATTTCTCCAGGAGTTATAAAGAATAGAGATACAGGGATATGCAAATTGAGCCTGCACGCAAAAGGGGCTATCGTACATTTGCACTTATAACAATTGAATAATGAAACTAACGCTTGGCTTTAGTCCCTGCCCTAATGATACCTTTATTTTTGATGCGATGGTAAATAGTAAAATTGATACAAACGGTATCCAATTTGACTATATACTGGAAGATGTGGAAACACTTAATAACCTGGCCACAGAAGGCAAATTGGATATCACCAAGCTTAGCTATAGCACATTTCTTAACCTGACTGATAAATACGCATTGCTTCATGCCGGAAGCGCATTAGGGAAGGGTGTGGGACCATTGCTCATAGCAAAAACCAATATAGATCCGGATAACATTGCAGATCTGCGCATTGCCATACCGGGGGTAAAAACCACCGCCAATCTTTTATTGTCCCTGGCCTATCCTGCGGCCAGGAATAAAACGGAGATCGTATTCAGCGATATAGAGCAGGCTGTTTTATCGGGAGAGTATGATGCCGGGCTGATCATACATGAAAGCCGGTTTACCTACGCGCAAAAAGGACTTGTAAAGCTTATAGACCTGGGCGACTGGTGGGAAGCCGCCGCACACGCAGCCATTCCGTTGGGCGGTATTGTTATGAAACGATCTCTTGGGTATGACCTCTGCAAAACAGTAGATAATATCATAAAGGAAAGCCTGAAATACTCGTGGGCAACATATCCCGAACTATCGCCATTTGTACAGGAACATGCCCAGGAAATGGAACAGGATGTTATGCGCAAACACATAGACCTGTATGTAAATGAATATACTACTGACCTGGGCGAAACGGGAAGGAATGCTATTAACACACTTTTTGAAAGAGCAACAGCTGCCGGCCTGATAGAAACAAAAAAATCAGCAACTTCTATATTTTACTGATCTGTTTCTATATATAATGCAGGTAATCCCCTGCCCAGCTTATCATAATCGAGCCCATAGCCTACGAGGAATTTATCTTCGCAAATGAAGCCTGTATATTGCACGGCTATCGGGTACATTAATGCAGATGGCTTGGTAAGAAATGACGCAACAGATACAGAAGCAGGATGCTGCCTGTGTACCAACTGCAATAATTCGTGCATTGTTTTGCCGGTATCCACTATATCTTCCACTATAACCACATGGCGTTCGTCCAGTTCTTCGTCCATTCCTATAGCTGTAATAATATTGCCGCTTGAAGATGTGCCTTTGTAGGAGGCCAGCTTGATAAATGAAATTTCGGCAGGGATGGTGATAGCCCTGAAAAGATCGGCAGCAAAAATAAATGAGCCGTTGAGTATTGCTAAAAATAATGGATCGCGCCCTTCATAGTCAATGCTTATCTGCCTCCCCAAAACTGCAATACGATCTGTAATAGCATCGGCGGAAATGTATGGAGCAAATACTTTATCATGAAGCAATATCCTATCCATCATTCCGGCTTAATTCTCAGTCTTTGGCCAACCCTTACATCCTCAAAATCAAGATTATTCCAATTTAGCAACTGGCGCATAGTTATATTGTTGCGTTTTGCGATACTGAATGCGGTATCGCCCTTCTTAACAACATAAAATTTAGCTTCCAGCTTATTCAATTGTACCGTTTGATTAACAACAGATGCCCCTGGTGATGCCATGGGCGGGGCCTTTGGCGTCACTTTCTTCTCTTCGCTATATACTACCTTGTCCAGGTTTGCCTTCAGGCTTTCCAGATCATCATGTGGCGCATCAGGGCGCTTAGGCTCTTCGGTATTATCCGCTATCGGTTCTGTCTTTGCCACTTCTGTTTTAGTGTCTTGTTCTGCGTTCGCAGATACTTCTCCCGGCTTATTTGCATTTGTAACTGTAGCATCTGATACAACTATATTTGTAAGGGGCATCAGGGCAGGTTTCTCAACAACAGGTTTCTCGGTAGCAAGTTTTTCAGCAGCAGGTTTCTCCATCTTATTTTCCACTACAACGGGAGCGATAGGTTTAGGAGCCGCGGCAGGGTCAATAAAAGGGGTCTTGCCACCGGCCTGGACTATAGATGTCTTTTGTATGTACGCCGGTGCGTGTGCGGGAGTAGCAGGATGTGGTTTTGGTATTACCAGCATATCAGGCTTGCCATCTGCTTCCTCCTGTAGTTGTAATATACTGCCGGGTGCAGGAGTTTCATATACGGCATGGATATGGTTCAATACCATCAGATGCTGCAGCTTCATTCCCTCAGCCTGCGAAATCGACACTAAGGTTTCGCCCTTCTGTACTATGTGTGTATGGTTTACGCTACGGTAATTTTTCTTTTCAAGGTACAGGTACATATCCTGTGCAAGCGGGGCATCGGGCAGGTTATTGATCTGCAGCATATGCTTGTACTGCATATTATACTTAAGCGCGTATTTCAGCAATGATTCCCCTTTCAGGCCATACACCGCCTTCAGCCCGTTTACAGTAACTAATGCGCCCGGTACAGGTGTGGTATGCGGCTGCGTGGCATCGGGCAGGGTTACTGCGCTTTGCGTTTCTATAGGAGGTTGATGATTAACCGGATTTTGAATAGAAGATTGTTGTGCTACCGCAAAATCATTAGGAGCACCATTAATACATGCTACTGTACATTCCTGCAACTGAAAATCTTCAATGATCTTTATCAACTGCTGGGCATATAGCGGATTAGTCGCGTACCCACAGGTTTTCAGGCCCTTTGCCCATCCGGCGTAATCAGTAGGGGGCAACCCGAACAAGGCAGAATACCTTGGTGAATTTTTTAAATACTCGGAATGGTCCTTATAAGAATCGCGTGCGTTCTTGTATTTCCTAAAGCACTCATCTGGCGCATCGTCTGTATGCGTAAATGTTTCACCCCGCCATTCTTTCTTGCATTTAATACCGAAGTGATTGTTGGCATTGGTCATCAACTCGCTTGCGCCTGCCTGGGTTTCCAATATGCCCTGGGCCAGCGTTACCGCAGCAGGTACGCCGCTTGCCTTTTGCTCTTCAATAGCATAGGGGCGGTATTGCTGCACATACGCATTTACCCTATCAGTATAGGATTGCTGCGCATGCGCATGCATGGTTAGCGATAAAAAACAAATCAGCGTGAATAACCATTTCTGCATAAGCCGGGGTATTAAAAATTCTAACTGCTTATTTTTCTCATTATCATTACACCATCACGTACAGGTAACAATACATGCTCCACTCTGTTATCATTTCTGACCTTCTCGTTGAATGCATGTATGGCCCTTGCGTTCTTGCCTTGCTGATCTGCCGGTAAGATAACATCCCCTTCGTAAAGGACATTATCTGCCAGTATAAAGCCGCCCACGGGCACTTTATCAAAGATCAGATCGTAATACAGGTGATAGTTTTCTTTGTCAGCATCAATGAAAACAAGGTCATAGCTCTTATCAAGCTCCGGGATAATCTCTGCTGCATTTCCAATATGCTGATGTATCTTACTTTGCAACCCGGCATTGCAAATATAACGAAAACCCATCTCCTCAAGCTCTTCATTAATATCTATCGTATCCAGAATGCCTCCGTCCTTTAAGCCCATAGCAAGGCAAATGGCTGAATATGCCGTATAGGTACCAATTTCCAATATATTCTGCGGCCGCACCATATGGCTGATCATTTGCAATATAGCGCCCTGCAAGTGCCCAGACAGCATAACCGGTATCTGCACCTTCATGTAAGTCTCCCGGTTCAGTGCTGCCAATACCGGCGTTTCGGGTGTTGTGTGCCGCTCTATGTATTCATCCAGTGCCCTGGGCAATAATAGCTGTGTCATTCTTAGAAATTCGGCTGTAATTTATTATGTGTGTAAAATTCCTTGATGTAGTTTACCACTTCATCTGCAGTATCAAAAACTTTTATCATTTCCAGGTCTCCAGGGCTGATATTACCCTCGCCCAGATGCATCATATCGCGCATCCAATTGAATAGTCCCTCCCAATATACTGACCCAACACATACCATAGGTGTTTGCGTAAATTTCCGTGTCTGTATCAAAGTGGCTACCTCAAAGAATTCATCCATCGTTCCCCATCCGCCCGGCATCATTATAAAGCCCTGAGAATATTTGGTGAACATTACTTTACGTACAAAAAAGTAATCGAAATCTATTGATTTATCATTATCAATAAATGTATTGGAACTTTGCTCAAAGGGTAATGCAATATTTAAACCGACAGAACGCCCGGATGCCATGTGGGCGCCTTTATTTGCCGCTTCCATGATGCCAGGGCCTCCACCAGTAATGATGCCAAAACCCTCTTCTGATAACCGGCGTGCTATCTCGACGGTAAGATCATAATACTTATGCTGCGCCCTGGTACGGGCAGAACCAAAGATGGAGATGCAGGGGCCTATCTTTGCCAGGGCTTCGAAACCCTGCACAAATTCAGCCATTATTTTAAATATCTGCCAGCTGGAGTGGGCCTTTGTTTCCGTCCAGTCCCTTAGCTTTACTTTAGTGAATTCGCTCATGTTGGTTTTTGCTTTCGTGCGGTATGGCCTCACCTTTGCGCGACCATATCAATAGTAGTAAAAATGCCAGCAGTGCATTAATGATCAGCAGCTCTGTGCCAATACAATATCCGCAAAGCCATTGTTTATCATGTTGTTTTAAAATATAGCATGCAATCGGCGAAGCCAGACATATGATAGGCACCAGCTCATTCCTGACCTTTCTGCGGGTGAAAATACCAAAACTAAACAGGGCCAGCAATGGGCCGTATGTATAGCCAGCTACTACCAGCAGTAATTGTATCAGTGAGCCGTTATCAATTCTTTTAAAGAAGAAGATACAGATCAGGAATATAAGCGCAAACACATTGTGCACTATTAACCGTGTACGTTTTTTCTGTTTTTCAGTGGCAGTTGTATTCCTCTTCATGCCCAGTATATCAATACAGAAAGAGGAGGTGAGCGCAGTAAGCGCCCCATCTGCACTCGGGAAGAGCGCGGATATAAGACCAATAAGAAAACATACCGTTATATAAAAAGGCAGGCCGCTTTTCATAGCTATAGTGGGGAACAGGTCATCGCCTGCTATTGCTATACCTTTTTGCTTAGCGTACAGATATAATAGCCCACCTAATAAAAGGAATACGAAGTTGGCAGCTACCATAATAAAGCAGAAGGAGAGCATATTTTTTTGTGAATCCTTCAGATTGCTGACGCTTATATTCTTCTGCATCATCTCCTGGTCAAGCCCTGTCATGGCAATGGTTATAAAAGCCCCGCCTAATACCTGCTTAAGAAAAAAGCCAGCATGCATGGGGTCGGACTGGATCATTTTTGTATAGCCTGCCTGCTGCATAGCATGCCATGTGCCGCTAAGATTTAGATGCATGGTATGCATAATATAAATGACACAGATCACCAATGCACTCAACATAAATACGGTCTGCAATGTATCTGTCCACACAATAGTTTTAACTCCCCCGCGAAAAGTGTATAATAAGATAAGCGCCAGAATGATGATAGCGCTGGCCTCAAAAGAAATGCCTATATCATGCAGCACAAACTTCTCCAGCACTTTAATCACCAGGTACAGTCGTAATGTGGCCCCTAATGTACGGGAGAGGATAAAGAACAATGCACCAGTTTTGTAGGATACAATACCCAGGCGCTTCTCCAGGTAGGTGTATATGGAAGTAAGATTGAGTTTATAATAAAGAGGCAGCAACACAAAAGCGACAACAAAGTAGCCAAGCCAGTATCCTATGACCACTTGAAAATAATCGAACCCGATCTTCCCTACCGTACCGGGAACTGAAATGAAGGTCATCCCAGACAGGGAAGTACCTATCATACCAAACGCTACCAGCCACCACTTGCTGTTACGGTTGCCTATAAAAAAAGAATCATTATTAGAATGGCGAGAAGTATAAAAAGCTATTCCAAGAAGGATAGCAAAATAAAAAAGTATAATAAAAAGAAGTATGCCGGAGCCCATGCACGTAAAATAAAAAGACTTTGCCGTATGAGCAGCAAAGCTTGTAGAATAATTTAATAAACCCTATCAGAACCCTACTACAATGCCACCTCTTATAACAGGTATATGCAGGTAGGGGCTATTTTGCTGTTGCAATACATCATAGAGTACCTCTACCAGCAGGGATACACGGTCACTTACCGGTTGGCTGAGGCCACCACCCATTAACAGACAGGGTACCTGGAAGCTAGCTTTCTGGGCAACTGGGTTGTAATTATTATCGTAATTGTATGCAGAAAAATACATAAGGTCGTACTCAAAATTACCTTCCACAAAGAAACTGCCAAATGAGCCACGATATACAAAGTAACGTGCCCATACGCCGGGGTAAATAATATTCGCTTTGGCCGGAGCAGTAAAATAGCTACCGGTGCTCTGGTCATATACCTGCTGGTCTACCTTTAGATATTCGTAGCCCAGGCCAATGCCTGCTATAAAATCATTAGTGAATTTATACCCGATCATTGGCGATATACCCAGGTCTGCATATCCATTACCAAACCCTGCAACTGCGCCTCCACCGTAAACGAGCTTGCTTGGGTCAAAACCCTTATTTACTTTTTTTTGTTTGTAGTTCTTGTGGCCGCTGCTGTTGTAAACTTCCTGCGCTGATGCCCTATTCAGGCCCAGGCTTAACAGCATGATGATTACCAAGTATTTCATAAATAAATTATATTAATGAATATAAACGAAATTATGCAATTACCAGCATTTTCAAGCCATCGCAATCGTTAAAAATGAAAATGTACTGTCATTTTCTACCTATGGAAATATTTTCCCCGGGTTTAATATCCCATTAGGATCAAATACCTGCTTTATTTGTTTCATAAGCTGTGTCTGTACTGTATCAAATGCAATATCCATGTACTCTTTCTGCACCAGCCCTATACCATGCTCTCCCGATATAGTACCACCCAGCCGCACCACTTCTTTAAACAATTTCCTGATGCCAAGGGGTAATTTTCCGTTCCAGTCTTCATCGCTCATATCCCCTTTCACAATATTTACATGCAGGTTACCATCACCTGCATGGCCATAGCAAACAGATCTAAAACCATATTCCTTACCTATTTCTTTAATAATGCGCAGCAACTCCGGTAGCTCCGCACGCGGCACTACGGTGTCTTCCTCTTTATATATCGAATTGCTCTTTACAGCTTCCCCTACCTTCCGGCGCAGGTTCCATAGCATTTGTTTTTGTTCGTGGCTATCTGCAAATAAAATTTCGCCGGTATCATATTGCTGCATTATAGCCGATATAGATTCAATATCCGCGTATAGCTGCTCCTTGTTATTGCCATCTACTTCTATAAGCAGATGTGCCTGTATATCTTCCGGCAGGGAAATACCCGTTGCCTGCACATAGTGCATGCTCCACAGCAATGCATCGCGCTCCATAAACTCCAATGCAGAAGGTATGTACCCTGCCAGAAATATGGCGTTTACAGCAGCACATGCCTCTACTGCAGACCTAAATGGCACTAACAATAACAGGTCGTGCTTTACTGCGGGTATCAGGCGCAATACTATCTTCGTAATTATCCCCAGCGTGCCTTCGCTGCCTACGATCAGCTGTGTAAGATTGTATCCTGTGGCATTTTTCAGCACATTGGCACCGGTCCATATTACATTGCCATAGGGCAACACCATTTCTATATTCAGTACGTAATCTTTTACCACGCCATACTTTACCGCGCGTGGCCCCCCTGAGTTTTCAGCTACATTACCGCCAATAAAACACGAGCCCTTACTGGCAGGGTCTGGTGGATAAAACAAGCCTTCTGCCAGCACATGCTCTTGTAGTTCCTGGGTAATGACACCCGGTTCTGTAGTAACCTGGAAATTTCGTTTATCAAGCTTTAATATTTTATTGAACCGACGCATATCCAGCACCACACCGCTATATACCGCCAATGCCCCACCGCTGAGGCCTGTACCCGCGCCGCGGGGAGTGACCGGTATATTTTTTCCATTGCAGTATTTCATTATAGCACTCACCTCCGTTACTGTATCCGGCTGCAGCACCACTTCCGGTACGTAATTAAGATCCTCGGTCTGGTCAGAAGCGCACCGCTGTAGCTGCTCCTCATTTGTGAATACATGATCCGGTAATACAGATTTGAAAAAAACCAGGTCGGACGAATCAATCTTTTTAAAGGGCGATGGCATAGGTCAAAATTAAACCCAAACTATTAGAAATAAAGAGTTTATGAGCATCACCCAATACCTTTCTTAACCAGTTACTGTACTAAATACAGTACTATGTATTGCATATTACCAAAAGAATACTTAATATTGCATTGTAAAGGATTGGATATGACCGTGGACAATACAGAATCGCAAATGAGGAAAGGCTTGTTGGAGCTATGTATACTAGGAATCATACAAAGCCGCAAAGAAGCCTACCCGAGTGATATACTGGAGCAGCTAAAAGAGGCGAAGCTGGTGGTGCTGGAAGGCACATTATATCCGTTGCTTACCCGCCTTAAAAATGCCGGTATGCTCACTTACCGCTGGGAAGAGTCTTTATCAGGCCCTCCTCGCAAATATTATTCGCTTACCAAGCCAGGGCTGAAATTTTATGTGCAGCTTCGCACTACCTGGGATGAATTAAGTAACGCAGTAAATCATTTAACCACCACTTTATAAAACCATTTCTATGCAGCGCATCATACAAATTAACATTGCCGGGCGTGTGATACCGATAGAGGAAGACGCCTACATTATTTTGAAGGACTATATCAATTCATTGGAAAGGCAGTTCAGCAACGAAGATGGACAGGAAGAAATAATACAGGATATAGAGTACCGTATTTCCGAACTTTTCAGCATTCGCCTGCAGGGTGGCAGCCCGGCTATAGACCGTGCTGATGTACAGAAAGTAACGGAAACACTTGGTGCTGCAAGTGAGCTGAATGATAATACAACCGGGAATACAGGTAAACGCGCTAACCTGCCCGTGCCCTATGTACCTCCGCAAGCAAGGCCACGCCAGTACCAACAGGGCTACAATACAGAAAAAAGACGCCTGTACCGCAATCCGCAGGATAAAATATTAGGTGGGGTATGCAGCGGTATGGCCAGCTATTTTGATATAGACCCAACTGTAGTACGACTCATCTTTGCCCTTATGATATTTGGAGTAGGCATTGGGTTTATAGCCTATATAATAGCATGGGCAGTAGTTCCCGTTGCACGCACGCCTGAAGAACTGAGTGCAATGCATGGCGGTACGCCTATGGATTTCCATAGTATTACAAGCAACGTTGGCGAAGAGCTGAAAGACGTGAAAAAGCGGGCCGAAGAAATGAGCAAAGAGCTGAAAGATTTTTTCAGCAATAAAAAACAGCCGTAATTATAAGACAGCCTTAGGTTTACGATAATGGTATGTGCTTTAACGCATATGCCATGATCTCGTCATGATCGAATGCAAGCGGAGGAAGCGTTTTGATATCGAACCATCTTGCATCAGCTGCATCATCATCTGCTTTTACTATATGCTGTGACTTATCTATGATGGCGTAAAATACTATAGATACTGTGCGCATTCGTGGATCGCGGCCGGGAGTGCCATAGGTGCGCAGCTGCTCCATTTTCTCTAATGCGACTCCTGTTTCTTCCTTTAGTTCTCTAATGGCTGCTGGTTCCAGGTCTTCATCGTCCTCAACAAACCCGCCAGGGAAAGCCCACATCCCTTTGTAGGGGTCATTCTTTCGCTGTATCAGCAGGATGCTGGTATTGCCATTATCTTTTGCCAGCACTATAGCATCTGCTGCAACTTTTATATCCTGTTTCAGCATCGGGTAAGTGTCTATTTCTTAAATAGCCTGAAAATATCCAGGCCATTAGCATAGAGCATCAATCCAAGTAATAGAACCAGTCCTACCGTAGTAGCCCGCTCCATAACTTTTTCACTTACCTTCTTGCGGGTTATTAGTTCAAACAACAGGAAGATAACATAGCCGCCATCAAGACCCGGTATGGGTAGCAGGTTCATAAAAGCAAGTATGATGGATATAAAGGCTGTAAGTGTAAGGAAGTCTATCCAGCTAAACTGGGGGGAGAATAATTTACCAAAGCTGACGATACCGCCAAGGCTCTCAGAAGCTTTTATTTCTTTTGAGGTGAATATAAGCTTGAACTGGCTCCAATAGTTTCCAAATTGGTCGAAGGTGAAAGTGAACCCTTTGCTTATGGCTTCCAGCGGGCCGTACTTAATGCGGGCAAGCTGCAAATATTGCTCCGGCCCTTTCGGTGCAAAGCCAAGTATTTTATTTGCCGGTACCACTCCATGCAGTTGTACCACTTGTGTATGATTACGGATCACTGTAACTACAATTGGGTTACCGGCATTCGCTCTTTTTATCTCATCATACTGGTCATAGAACTGCACCGGCGTTTCGTTAATTGCTATAATACTATCGTTCTCTTTTAGCCCCATATGCGCTGCTTCCGATTTTTTATCAAGAGATGCTACAACTATTGGGATACGCGCCTGGATAAAAGTGTTCTTCTGCCCTTTTATAATACTATGTACGGTACCTGCCGGTATGGCAATGTCCATCTGTTTACCGTCTCTTTCTACCTGTATTGTTTTGGCCTGACTAAAGATAATCTCCGGTACTATTTTATGAAACCGGGCTATAGGCCGGTTATCTACACTTACAAATTTATCGCCGCTTTGTAAGCCTAGGCTCTTACCAAGGCTATCTACCATTATACCGTATTTAGCATTTTGCGTAGGCAGATACTCTTCTCCCCATACACCGAATATAACAGTGTAGATAAGTACACCCACCAGGATATTCATTATAATACCACCCAGCATTATAAACAGGCGCTGCCATGCGGGTTTGGAACGGTATTCCCACGGCTGCGGCGGCAATGCCATTGCATCTTTATCCATGCTTTCATCCACCATGCCGGCTATTTTTACATATCCACCCAGCGGGAACCATCCTATACCATATACCGTATCCCCTACCTTTTTCTTAAAAAGGGAAAAATTCAATAACCCCGAGAACGGAAAAAGAAAATCGAAGAAGAGGTAAAATTTTTCGACGCGTGTTTTAAACAAACGCGCAAAAAAGAAGTGGCCAAATTCATGCAATAAAATAAGCAGCGATAGAGCAGCGATTAATTGCAGTGCCTGCACTAAGCCGCCAGACATTAAAAGGATCGTATTCAATAACATATAGTTGGCAAAAATAGATTAGTAAATGGAAAGTTGGCTTTTCTTCACAAATTCGTTTGCGTAAGCCCTTGCTTCTTTATCTGTTTGTTCGTAATCTTCAAATGTAGGGTGTTCAATAAATGAAACGCATTCTATCGTTTTCTCTATCATCTCGCTCATCTCCAGGAAACCTACTTTATTATGCAGGAACGCGTGCACCACCACTTCGTTAGTGGCATTCAGCACACAGGGTACGTTTCCTGCAGTATTCATCGCCTTTCTTGCCAGATCCAGGCTGGGGAAAGTTTTGTTATCCGGTGGCTCAAATGATAGTTTAGGAAAATCTTTAAAGTTGAAACGTTTGTAATCATTACCGATACGCTCAGGATATGCCAGTGCATACTGTATCGGCACCTTCATGTCGGGTATGCCCATCTGTGCCTTCAGCGACCCATCTACAAACTGTACCATAGAATGTATAGCTGATTGGGGATGTACCACTACATCTATCTGGTCATTGCGAAGCCCGAAAAGCCACTTAGCTTCTATTATTTCCAGCCCTTTGTTCATCAGGGTAGCACTGTCTATACTTATTTTGGCGCCCATTACCCAGTTGGGGTGCTGTAGTGCGTGCGATGCCTTTACATTTACCAGGTAATTGGGTTTGCGGCCTAAAAATGGTCCGCCCGATGCTGTAAGTATTATCTTTTCAATGGAATCTATAGGTTCTCCTACAAGGCATTGAAATATCGCTGAGTGCTCGCTATCTACAGGTATTATCTGTACCCGTTTTTCTGCGGCACGCTGCATTACCAGTTCGCCCGCTACCACCAGTGTTTCTTTATTGGCAAGCGCTATTCTTTTGCCTGCATCTATAGCAGCCAATATAGATGCCAGCCCTGCGAACCCGAGTATTGCGCCCAGCACCATATCCACTGTATCCCATTGCACTACCTCGCACAGCGACTTCATCCCTGTAAAGACCTTAACCGGCATGCCAGAGAGCGCATCTTTTACATAAGTATACTTTGTTTCATCCGTAACTACTACTGCATTGGGTTTGTATTGCTTTGCCTGCGCTATTAAAAGATCTGCGTTGCTGTGTGCAGTTAATATTTCTACTTCAAACAATTCGGGGTGCGCTAATACCACATCTAATGCCTGCGTACCGATAGATCCGGTAGAGCCCAGTATTGCCAATCGCTTCATGATTTCAAAGGTATGTTTTTGCTTTGATTAGTAGCGGTACACATGCTGTCATAAACTCCAAAATATGGAATAAATAGGGTTAATGATTTGTTATATACAGCAGATAAATAACAGTGAAACATATATCAAAGCCTCTATATTGCTATAGAATATTATCTATCCATTACATTAAAATATCCGCTATTCTTTGTGGCAAGGAAATTGTTTACTTTAGAATAGGGAAATGTTCCCCCTAAAAAATAAAAGCCGCTTTATGAAACAGCAAACGCGGGAATTATTGGTCACTACTAAAGTTGCGCAGCAATGGCAGGGCGATTTTGATCAGAAGGTTGAAGAGCTGATGGCTATAGTGAGCAAAGTAGATTCCGAAACCAATGTCTACAACACTATTGAAGTGCTGGATGTGTATCGCAACACAGCAAACCCGGATACGCAGGGAGGTAACAAAAAGCGCGTACTGGCAAATGGTAAACCTTTTGAATTTTGTGTATTCCGCAACTAATTAATCCAGCGATCTATTGATAAAATCTACTAAAGGTTTCATTACTGTAAATACATGAAGGCATTTGGCCTGGAGGGAAGTGGACGATAGTTCCTTATCCGATATCTGATGTTCCACAATTATGCTTTTCATCTTCAGGTATTCAATAGCAGGATTGTCAGTATTGTATCCCTGTGGTACCGTTTTCAGTTGCTCCCCTTCCGGTTTCTTAAAAAGCGTTTTGAATTCCTTCCCCCCGATTATCTTTTTAAATTCCTCAAAGTTGTAATCTATTTCCTGCCTCATCGGTTTCAGCGTCTCTTTTTCCGGCATCCATATTCCACCACCGGCAAAGCTTTTCCCAGGTTCCAAATGCAGGTAATAGCCCGCGCCACTATGCTTCCTGCCACCTTTGCTGAATACGGCACTTAGATGTGCCTTATAAGGTGTCTTATCTTTTGAGAAACGAACATCCCTGTAAATGCGAAAGATGCAGTCTTTTGCTTTCAGGGCTGGTAATTCAGATTCAATACCACCCATTTTCTCCAGCATGCCGGTCACAAAATGCTCAAAATCTGTTTTTACCAGATCATACTCTTTCTTATGCTCATCAAACCAGGGTTTGTTGTTGTTCTTAGACAACCCTGTCAGGAACTTTAGGGTAGATGGTTGTATCATACAGCTAAATTAATATTTACCGGATTAAAATAGTTGTTGGCATTTAATATAACTTTGTATCCAATTCGGGGTGCCACATTAGTAAGGGCTGAGATCATACCCGCTGAACCTGGACCGGGTAATGCCGGTTAGGGAAGTGAATAATCTCATTTATTTGTTATACCAGTATCTGTAATGCTATGCATTATACCTACAGGCATAATTCCTTCTTTCTGCACCGCGAAGCTGTTAAAAACTTTGCGTATGCTACACAAATACTCTGTTAGTTGCTTATTCGTAACTATCCTTTACATGTTACTAAATGTAACCAATGCCAATGCACAGGCAATCAATGACTCTCTAAAAACGATAGAACTGCAACCGGTAGAAGTACGTGCAGTACGTGCGGGAACAGATGCACCTTTTACGCGAACAGATATATCACAAACTGATCTGGAAAAACAAAATCTGGGTCAGGACCTGCCGTTGCTGTTACAATTCACGCCATCGGCTGTCACTACTTCCGATGCCGGTGCTGGGGTAGGATATACCGGTATCCGAATACGGGGAGTAGACCCGTCCCGTATTAATGTTACTATGAACGGCATACCGGTAAATGACCCTGAAGAGCAAACAACATTCTTCGTAGATGTACCAGATATTTCTTCCTCCACTGGCTCCATACAGATACAACGCGGAGTAGGCACTTCTACTAATGGCGCAGGTGCATTTGGCGCTACCGTAAGCATAGCTAACCTGAAGCAAATGGACAGTGCCGGAGCGGTGCTGAGCAGCAGCTATGGCTCCTTCCACACCTGGAAGAATACTTTGCTTGCTGGCACGGGTATGCTTAAGAGTGGATGGCAGTTTGATGTACGCTTATCTAAAATAACCTCTGATGGCTACATACAGCGCGCATTTACCGACCTGAAGTCTTTGCAACTGACCGCAGGGTGGAAAGCAAGTGAAAAAACATGGCTGCACTTTATGGTAATGACGGGTACTGAAAAAACAGGGCAGGCATGGAATGGGGTACCCCAGGATTCACTAAGCACTAACAGGAGATACAACGGCCTGGGCCTGAAACCTGATGGCACTTATTATAATAACCAGACCGATAATTACCAGCAGGACTACTACCAGCTTTTCGCAGATCACCAGTTTTCTCCCTACCTCACCGGGCATGCAGGCTTGTTTCTAACCCGCGGCAGGGGCTATTATGAAGAATATGTAACGGGCGCATTACTCACAGATTACGGCATAGAAGGATCGCCTGTTGGCAACACCGATATCATCCGCCAGCGCTGGCTGGATAACAATTACTACGGCTCTGTATTTTCCGTGCTTTATGCAAAGAATAAAACACAGCTGACTTTTGGCGGCGGCTGGACGCAGTTTGAAAACCTGCATTACGGCATTATAAAATGGTCGCAAAATGGCGGCGTTCCTGATAATTATAAATGGTATCAGAATGATGCACAAAAAAATGACCTGAATGGCTATGTGAAAATACAGCAGGCAATTGGAGAAAAGCTATTCCTGTTCGCAGACTTCCAATACAGGAATGTGGCTTACTTCGTAAACGGTTTCGACCAGAAACTTGGCAGGCGTATATCAGTGAACTACGATTTTTTTAATCCCAAAGCCGGTATCTCGTACCTGCTGCGAAATACCTATGTAGAAAGGCAAAAGCTGTATGCATCCATAGCTGTTGGGAATCATGAGCCCAACCATGATGACTTTACTATAGACCCGCTACCCAAAGCAGAGACCATGTACGACGGCGAAGCGGGATATGAGATAAGCAAACGTACATGGCAGGCTGGCGCCAATGTTTACTACATGTATTACCGCAACCAGCTGGTGCTCACCGGGCAGATAAATGATGTAGGTAATTATATACAAACCAATGTAGCTAAAAGCTATAGGGCAGGGATAGAGTTGCAGGGAAGCGTAACACCCCTACACTGGCTGCGCCTGGCTGCTAACGCCACCTTATCGCAAAACAGGATCAGCAACTTTGATGAAACGCTTTATGATACGGCATATGCGCCTCACACTATTCATCATGCTGCTACCGATATCTCCTTTTCTCCCTCTATCATATCGGCGGGCACAATGGCGTTCACTCCTTTTAGAAACAGGGCACATGCCCAAAACCTGGAGATAGACCTTACCGGAAAATATGTAGGCAAGCAATACCTTGATAACGGGAGCGATAATGGAAGAAGCCTGAATGCCTACAGCTATTTTAATATACTGCTGCGCTATACAGTTGCAGTTCATCCTTTTAAAGAAGTGGTGGCTACGCTGGCTTTAAATAATATTTTTAACGAGTACTACAGTACCAACGGATATACATATCCTGCACTGGATGGAACGGGTAATGTAAATAATAGCAATTACTACTTTCCGCAGGCCGGGTTTAATGTACTGGGTGGGATAACACTAAAATGGTAGCGCCTAAAACAATTGCTTGTACACATCCTCCACTTTGTTAAAGGTGCGCACCTGTATGTTGTAGGTTTCTTTATGCAGTCCCTTTGCATTGGCCTTGGGTATGAATATTGCGTCCATACCCAGCTTATCCGCTTCCGCTATACGCTGGTCTATCCTGTTCACCGCGCGTATCTCCCCGCTCAATCCTATCTCGCCTACCAGGCATATGTTGGATGGCAGCGCTTTATCTTCATAAGAAGAAAGTAACGAACACACTACCGCCAATTCTATAGACGGATCTTCCACTTTTATACCGCCTGCAATATTTACAAATACGTCCTTTGCCCCGAAATGAAATCCGCCACGTTTCTCCAGTACTGCAAGCAGCAACTGTAAGCGCCTGAGGTCCATCCCACTTACGGTACGTTGGGGGGTGCCATATACTGCTTGTGTTACCAGCGCCTGCACTTCTATCATTAAAGGGCGCAGGCCTTCCATTGTTGCGGCTATGGCTATTCCGCTCAGTGGCTCGTCGTGCTGGGATAATAATATTTCTGATGGATTACTTACCGGGCGCATACCCTGGGTTACCATCTCATAGATACCCAATTCTGATGTAGATCCGAAACGGTTCTTAAGCGTACGTAATATGCGATAGGCATAGTGCCGGTCGCCCTCGAACTGAAGAACAGTATCTACCATGTGCTCTAATACTTTGGGGCCGGCTATAGCGCCGTCTTTAGTTATATGGCCTATAATGATAACGGGAATATTAGAAGCCTTTGCAAAGCGCTGTAGCTCCGCTGCGCACTCACGCACCTGCGATACACTACCCGCGGCTGATTCTATATACGGAGATTCTAATGTTTGTATAGAATCTATAATAAGCAGATCGGGCTTTACTTTCTTTACTTCCTGGAAGATGGTGTGGGTATCTGTAGCAGTAAGCAGGTAAAGGTCTTTGTTAGTGAGGCCTATACGATCAGCGCGTAGCTTTATCTGTTGTGCGCTTTCCTCACCTGATATGTAGAGCGTAGTTTTATTTTTCCACTGCAAGGCGCATTGTAAGAATAAGGTAGACTTACCAATGCCGGGCTCACCAGCTACCAGCACTACCGAACCGGGAACCAGCCCACCACCTAATACTCTGTTCAATTCAGGATCGGGGAACATGGTGCGCGACTCGTGGGTAATGACCAGGTCTTCCATCTTCATTGCCTTGTTGCTATCTTTGGATTCATTCCAACTGATCACTTCCGGCTTTGACTTATCCTCGCGCTGTACTATCTCTTCTACAAAAGAATTCCATGCTGCGCAAGAGGGACATTTACCTGTCCACTTAGTACTTTCATAACCACATTGCTGGCAAAAAAAGGCTGATTTGATTTTAGCCATAAAGAATACCTAAGATACTAAAAAGAAGAGAGCCACTGGAGGAATCCGGCGGCTCTCACTTACTAACCCATTAAATTCACAACTTGGTACAAATGTAACATTCCTTGTAATAGGAAAAAAATTGGTTTGGCTTATCGCGCTATGGAATAACAAATAATTAATTATAATAATTCTTAGTAAATTGATATTCAGCCTCTTTAAAGCTCTAAAATACCCAAATACGAAATATTGTCATGAAAAAATAACAGTCAGATATTATAGTCCCCTGCTCCGTTATTTTACTCCCGCCTCCGCTAAGCGGTCTTTTACAAACGCCCCAAGCTCCTTTACGTATCCGGTTGAAAAATCAAACTTTATACCGGCGGCAGCATACAGTTCGTTCAGGGTTTTAGTATTGCCAAGCGAGAGGGCTTTCATATAATTATCAAGCGCCTGCTGCTTATTCTGCCGGTACTGGCGCCACATAGCTATAGCGCCCAGCTGGGCTATACCATACTCTATATAGTAGAATGGAACCTCATACAAGTGCAATTGTTTTTGCCAGAAATTCTGACGGTAGTCTTCAAAGCCAGTCCAGTCGGTGATACCGGAGGAAAATTCCTTCAGGATCGCCATCCACTCGTCTTCGCGTTCTTTAACGCTGTGGCCCGGATTGGTATATAACCAATGCTGGAATTTATCGATCGTTGCTATCCATGGCAGTACGCTTATAATGCGTTCCAGCTCTTCGAGCTGGGCACGGTGCAGCTCTTTTTCATCTTTAAAGAATACATCCCAGTGCTCCATAGAGAATAATTCCATACTCATACTCGCCAGCTCGGCTATCTCCATGGGGTATTCCTTCAGCGCGCTCAATGGTAAGTCGTGTGAAAGAAATGAATGTATCGCATGGCCGCCTTCGTGCATCATCGTTATGACATCGCCTATGGTGCCAGCCGCATTCATAAATATGAAAGGCACCCCTGTTTCTGCCAAAGGACAGTTATACCCACCGGGCGCCTTCCCTTTCCTGCTTTCCAGGTCCAGGCGGTGCATATCCAGCATCGTATCCAGGCAACCCCCGAAATAGGGGCGCAGGTCGTTAAATACGGTTATCGCTTTATCGGTAAGCTCGCTCCCGGTTTCAAAAGGGCGGAGCGGCTTTGTGCCTTCCGGTTCGGCATCCGTATCCCAAGGCTTCATCTGGTCAAGGCCCAGGCGCTGCTGCCTGTTCTTTATCAGCATGGCCTGTAAGGGCATTATGTGTTCCCTTATGGCCGCATGGAAAGCAAAGCAATCTTCCGGTGCATAATCAAAACGACCCAGCTCACGGAATTTATAATCGCGGTAATTATCGAAGCCGGCATTTTTTGCCACCTGCAACCGTAGCGCAAGCAACTTATCGAACAGCTCATTCAGCTGGTCCTTATCCTGCAACCTGCGTGCTGCCACCGCGCGAAAAACCCTTTCCCTAAGTCCCCTGTCGGGGCTCTGGAGAAATTTCGCCGCCTGCTGCAGCGTATATTCGTTACCATCTATCGCTACACTCATCTTGCTGCTGATAACACCATATTGCTGCGCCAGCACACTCAACTCAGCCTGCAGGGCTACGTTCTCTTTCCTGTATAGCTTTACTGAATTCTCCACACTGCGCAGGAAGGGATAGTAAATACTCTTATCCAATTGGTCCAGGTAGGGCGATGCCAGCAGCATCTGGTTCAGATCAAAGAAATAGGGCTTCATCTTTGGCTCTATCTCCATGCAAAAATAAGTGAAGGCTTCCTCGTATTCGGGCTTAGTGGTATCGCAGGTCATATTTATCTGCCTCCAGCTGGCATCCTCACTTATTACCGCTTCTACTTCGCTTGCATCCTTCAGCCATTTGTCCAGGTCGGCGGCACTATTTATGGCACGGCTCTTCAGATCTTCAAAGTAGGGGAGCAGCGCTTCCCAGTTAGTCACTTTAAAATCGGCCGGTAAAAAATGGCGTGTTGTTTTCTTTAAAGGTTCAAATGCGGTATTCATTTCTATGATTTAATTATACAAATGCAAAATACGTTGGTTGGTGTTCAAATAGAACTTACAGTTTAGATAATCACCTATTTTTTAGCAATGTAGCATGTTACAAAACTTTTTTATTGAGAGGTTGAGGTTATGTTTATGACTGGAATTGCCGTTGGTATTATCGCTTGTGAAAAATGATAATGTTACATAATGTCCCATTATCTCCCATTCTATTTTGCTGATGGGTAAGGTAGCTGATGTACTTATTACCATGCGCATATGTTTTAATATGATTAACCCTACCCACTGCTGCAATATAATAGTGCAAACACCACCCCACCAAATAAAAAAAGTATGGTACTGCACAAAAGTGCAGTACCATACAAATTAATTAATGCTACTTTTTTATTTTACTGTTATACCCCAGGGCGATATGTAACCAGAAGTCGAGGTCTTTCTGGGTTTTTATACCTTCCGGGTCTATCACCAGCCAGCCATTCATTTGCGGCTTATTTTTCATCTCCAGCCGTTTTGCCCCCTTGCGGGCCAGCAGTTCTTCGGTCATCGATGGTTCGCACCGCAGCATAAGGCCATGGTTGGCGTGGGCGCGGATGCACATCTTACCGCCTATCATAAAAGAGACCCCACCCATCTTCTGTTGTTCCACTACATGGGGTATATCGGCAAGTGCAGCCCGTAGCTTATCGGCCAGTTCTATATTGTAAGGCATGTACTTTTTTGTCTCCCTAAAATAAAGCATTATCCCTTAGCAAGATACTCCGGCAGCAATTTATTAAGGAACTGTTCCCAACCGCCTTTAAAGCTATCCCTTGCATAGTCTTTATCCTCGCTTGGTATATTAGCCTGCCCTTCGTGTGTGAGGCGCAGGCGGGTCTTATCTCCATCGGGAAACAACTCGAATGTGACCACGGTATCGTAAGGATGCTCATCGAAGCTCCAGGTGTAGGATAGCTTACTGCCCGTTACTACTTCCAGCACCCTGCATGATGTAAGGAATTTTTTTTCTTTCTCCATTCCATAGAACGAGAATTTAAAACCCGGCTCCAGCTTCAATTCTTTTATCTGGAAATACCATTTTGCCATTTCGTCCCTGTCAGAGATGGCACTCCATACGCGCGCCGGTGCAGCGTCCAGAACTTTTTCTACTACCAGCGGTTCTTTTGTTTCGTTTGCTTTCATTATCTATTGTTTTAGTGGTTATTTTTTCTTTTTCGCTGTACGCACAGGCTTCTCTGCTTCCAGGTATTGTTCCAGCGCATCCAGCTTATTGGTCCAGAAGGTGCGGAACTGGTTTACCCAGTCTTCTACCTCGCGCAGCTTTTTATAGTTGGCCTGGCAATAGTGGTCGCGGCCCTGGCGGTGTATGACGAGCAGCCCGCACTCAGTAAGTATCTTAATATGCTTGGATACCGCAGGGCGGCTTATATCAAACTTATCTGCCACGGCATTCAGGTTGAGCGACTGGTGGGCCACAAGGCCTATGATGGCCCGGCGGGTGGGGTCGGCTATTGCCTGGAAAACATCTCTTCTCATCATATTTGTAACCTTTCGGTTACAAATATGATGAAACCTTTTGGTTACACAAAATTATTTTTTGTTTTTATGGTTATTGACCGCCTCCACCCTGCAGGTTGTTCCTGATGACGTTTTTGAAATAATAATGTAGGTTAGCGGATTAAAAACTTCTTATGAAGACCTTACTGCAACTGGAAGAAGCAGCACAGCTGGCATTTGCTATATGGGTGCTGCATTACCAACCTGTACACTTTGTGTGGTGGGTGTGGCCGCTTCTGTTCCTGGCGCCGGATATAAGCATGGTCGGATACCTGATAAATTCACGCGTGGGCGCAGCGTTGTATAACCTGGCGCACCATAAGGCTGTAGCACTGGTACTGATAGTTATTGGGCTAAAATTGAGTGCGGGACTGTTCGTGGCCGGGGTGATACTTTACGGGCACAGCAGCATGGACAGGATAATGGGGTACGGGCTTAAGTATAATGATGCGTTTGGCCATACGCACCTGGGGATGATAGGGAAGGATAGAAATGAGCCGATGACCTAGTGGCTCATATATTACTCTAGTCCTGTGCAGGGGGAATAGTCCCTAAGGTTTATCTCTAGAAGGGACTGCCGCATTACCAAAATTGAATTTATTAAAATATTTTTATGATTATTTTTCCTAACAGTGAATCTGAATCACTAGCATTAATAGAATATTTAGAAACTATCGATGGAAAAGATATTAGTTCTGATGAACGAAAAATATTATTAAAAGTATTTGATTCTACTGAACATTTTGGATTACGTGACTTTATTGGGGTAACACTTATTGAAATTCCAGAAGAGACATTATTTCCTCTTTTAATAAAAAAGATTCGGGAAAATATACATACTAAATATGTGAGTACACTTATATTTTGTTGTTCCTATTATGATTGCTCAAAATTCATACAATTATTTGTAGATGTAATAATAGTAAAGTCTGATATGTGTCTTGCTGATGCAATGGGTGTAATTAGGAATATGAAAAAGATTGATAATTACGAAAATGAATATGCGACCAATAAATTACTGGCATATCTTGAAGAAGAGAAACTATACATTAGTGAGAGTAAACAAGAAGATGTGACGGATGTTATAAATTTTTTAAAGAAAAGATATAAGGAGGAGTAGAGCAAAATATTCAATTTAGTTTTCAAGGAATTTCAATTTCACCTTTTCCTACAACATAGAAAGCGAAGTTGCCCTGTACGCGCATTGGGATGATAGGGAAGGATAGAAATGAACCGATCACTTGATCAGCTTACAAGTGAGCCAGTTCCCTTATTATACTCATCTTGCGTAGGGGTATTGGCAGGCTGTCCCTACGATTTATCCCTCCCTATAAAGCGCTCTTTACCATTAAGGAAGTTGATGGCCCTTGCTATATTTTTTGTAAGGCTTTCTGTGGTCTTCAGATTTGCTAAATACCTGACTATCTCCTTCTGCATGTAGGGCGAAAGGCTATCAAATACCCCTTTAGCTTTCCGGTTGCTGCTTAGTGCTTTTACAAATTGCCGGGGCGGAGTTTAAGAGCGGCAAAACGATTTGTCAATTTTCGGAAAACCAAATGTCGGACAATATTAGCGCTTTTTGAGCCTGTTTATTTGTTCTTTTGTGATGGGTTGCATGTTATTTTTTTTCGTAGCTGAATGCG
>JACDGL010000019.1 GCA_013815385.1 Taibaiella sp.
CGGTAGCCCATGCGCTATCCCATTTGCCGGTAATTGAATTCGGGTTTGAAGTACTATCAGCAGTAAGCCCTGCCGTGTAAATAAGCCCCTTTACATTGTTCGTTCCTGCTATTGCTATTTTAAAATTCGTTCCTACAGGTGTATTCGGTGAACCACTGCCGCCAGCGCCTCCTTTAACATGGAAAGTATCAATACCAAATATTAATGTGCTATCGTTTAGCTGCTTGGCTCTTCGGAATTGCGTTTTACCGTTTCCAGTGTTAAACAAGAACCCTAGAGAATCTTTTGTTGTATTTCTAATAACAAGCTCGGCAGTACCACCGCTTTTCATTATTATAACACTATCAAACCTTCTATAGTCTACAGATGGAATCTGTGCAAGTAGAACTACTGGCGTCAATGTCAGTACTAAGAATAAAAACCTTTTCATTTATATAAATTAAAAAGGCGGGTTATAACGCCCGCCCTCGGTTAGCTGATAACACCAGAATAATCATAGCAAACAAAAATTCCAGACGGTACATTGTAAGGAACAGGGAGATCACCCTCACTCCACTTTACAAGAACAGACCATGTCACCTCATCTGACAAATTATCTGTAACAGGATTTTTCGGAATAACAGATACCGTGTTAAGAGAAATATGAACTAAGGATTCAGTCCTGTAAGCCACTCGGTAATTGCTGGTTCTTTTCAATCCGTTATAGAAGTCGGCATTGTTTTTATAATTCGGATCTTGGTAAGTAAGCTGAAAATTATAGCCCGTGAGCTTGCTTTGTTGGTCCCCATAACCCGTCCCCTCAACTTCGCTACCCCCATCAAAGGATCCGCTAGTTTCAGGGATAACAATAATTTTTTTTGCTGCAATACCCGCTTTCCATTCTACAGGGTTTGTAGGATCTATAAATGTAAAGTCCTTAGCGATATACGCCACAGACCTGATACGCGCGTGTTCGGCGACCTCGCAGTTGTTACAATAATGATCACCCACAGTGGTTCCGCACCCGCTGGGATAATAAACCTGATAAGCCATATAAAAATGATTTTAAAAAATACCTTTAGGAACAAGTGTCAAAGCAGCCCCTTTTAAAGGTGCTTTCTATGGTGTAGTTAATGGCTAGCAAATTCGAGTCGGGTGTTATTTCGTAATCACTCCCGAGGTATTCACTTTGCCATACCTGTTGACTGTTCAGGATAACATTTTGAACACGGATAACAATATTTTTAAACGGTTGAATCTTATATCTAAAAGGATTAGCCTGGATATTTAGAAACAATTCATCCGGTAGTATTTTAGTTTTTTTTCTATTCAGATAAATAATAAGAACATTACTGTAGGTATTCTTAATATTTAACTCATCCCCCTGCCCCGGCACGTCTGTAGCAGATATACTATTATTTTTATGGTAAACTATAAACGGTAATGTATTATCAATGCCTATATATTTACCCTCTCCGTTGTTATCAACCAAGGCCGGTATAACCTGGTTATTTTTAATAATCGACTGTGCAAGTCCATAAATGTTCCCCCCGTTGAAAAGAGGCTTCAGTGTAGAATTAATTTCATTTACTATTTCACTAAGCATTTATAACGGAGTTAACCAAATCGTTTATATAATCTAAGGCGTACTTCTTTTCTATACCCGTCAATTCAAAAATCTTTTTTTTATACCTGCCCTGCACCCACTGGCTTTTATCAAAATTGTGTTTATTCAAAAAACCTATACCATAGCCTTTATCGGTTGCAACAACCGAATAGTCATTTTCTAACTGCCTGGTAAAACTTATTATTACCGTTGGATCAGAACCCCTATTGTATTTCTGCCTTTCTGCTAAGTAGCCTGTACTATACTGCCCAATCTGCTGACCGTCACTTGCTTTCCCTTCATGGTGTATTCTCTTGGTCATTAAATCCAATACGCCAAAAGCGACAGGCCGTAGTAAATACTCCCTGTCTTTTAGTTTATCCAGCTTGGCCTGAATCAGCCCCGCCACTTGTTTTAAATTTGTCCTAATTGTTAGGGTAGCCATCAGTTTGATGTGTTATACCATGTATTGCCAAATTGCCAATGACGTTTTGCAGCCATACTTGAAAGTAAACAGATATTTTGTTGACATTAGACATAAGTCAATTACGGTAACCATACGACAACCGCGGGATCACCCGAACAGTCTAATTCATTGTCACCTAAATTCACCAACTTGGCAGCCTGCGTGAGAGCAGACTCATACTGGACTTGATAATAATCGCGCAGTTCGCCCGCTTGCTTGACATCTATCGTAGTAAACCGGTTTAACCGGGAGGAGTATAAACGGAAAATCATTAATTGATTGCCGAGAAGATAGCGCCACGCTGATGTTAACCTTTTCAAGTTATTACATATAATAGCGCCATAGTCTGTATATGGATTCAAATTATAACATCGGTCCAGCTCATTCATAAAATCACTTTCAAAACGAACCATAGCCTCCGTTGTAATATCATTCCATAATCCAACGTATGTAATCTGATCTTCATTTGCAATCGCATCAATGGACTGCAAACTGATGCCCGGCAGAGAATTTATCCATCCTCCGCCGGGTGCAGTCTGTCCTTCACACGTCTTTATCCCGATATAGTCAAGTAAGCATATCATGAATAAGGCGAAGTGTAAGAACCACCAGTATAACCTGTATTTGAAACAAAATATTTCAATGTGCCATTGGTGTTGTAAAGGGGATCGCCATAAGCGTAAGCGTTTGTCGGTTGAACCCACAAAGCAAACTCTTTGCTGATAATAACCTCCCAACCGCGCTGTAATGGCGTATTAACATCATTCACAGTATAGGTCCCGGGACAGTCAATATAGCGTAATTGCAGGTCAAAAACAAGCTGACCTAAACAGTCGTCCAAATTACAACCAAATTCATTAACCGGCAAGGCGAAAGTGGTAAAAAATGAGTTACCTCTCTGACCTGCAAAAGCACCTTGATACTTGTTGCGTCCAATAAATTTAACGCTACCGGGTGCAAGCACGCCGATGGAATTTTGACCCCAAATAGACTGAGTGTCTTTATCAAAGAAAAAGCGAGGAACACCAATTTTGCTAATATCCATACCAGCCTGGTTGCAACAAGTCGCAGCTTGTGCCATGTTATAAGCAGCGAACAAACCACCGCCAATGATACAAGGATCTCCGCAAAGCTCGTTCTCCTGGAAATCTCTCATCATGTCAATAATTCCGTTGCTAAGGTTGTATTGATTAGCAGCAGAACTAATATTCAATACTTTTCCGAAAGTGCTACCAGTTGTTGTATTTGCTCCAAAGGCTGTTGCCATTTGAGTTACTAGCGCCTGGTTAATAGCTTTCATTACAACGTTAGCGGTTTCCAAAACAAGGCCGTATACTTCCTGCATAACCTGAGTAGGAGGCACACCAATCGGACGCAGAATACTTGCGTCACGGCAATAATGCTGAATGGTGTTGTCATCAAGGAAAAAAGAACTCTGCATGTGTGCAACACTTGGTGCTGTCCACTCTGCATAAGCAGGAATACGGTTTATATCACAATCATCTTGTGTTTGTACTTGTGAAACGGTAGGGCGTTGACGATACTTTACGGTTAATGGGCGAAGATGAGCGCCGTCTACGCCTTGATTGATAGGGTTAACTGCACTGTTCTGGCAGCAAAATAATGCAGCCAAAAATCCAGCAACATGAAGTTTTTTAGTCGGCGAGTCACTCTCCGCAACAGCATCGATGTTGGTAAGTAAGGCCGGACAGAATCCGAGAGCCATAATTATTTAAGTTTGAAAAGATGAGATTTTACACTGCGCCAAATGCAGGTTGACTATTGCTGCTAGCCATATCTTTTAAGGCCTGAGCATTGAGTTCCTTGATTGTTGCAGCAGCAGAATTGTTGCCATTAGCTGTAGAACCGGATGCCGGTGCAGCTGATTGGCCGTTGAAGACATTGTTCACACTACCATTCGCACCATTTGAAGGGGGCGGAGCCTGGGTAGTCACAAGCAGTTTGTTGCGCGATAAAGTTTGTTCCACGAATTGCTTCGGGGTCACCTGCTGATTATTATCGCCAAAATAATTTGTTCCATCGTTTTTAGTGAGGACTAAATTATTGTTTTCATCAAAGGTGATTTTTGCATTGTTATCCTGAAGAGCTTTATTAATCAATACATTAATTGCGGTGTTACGCGCCTCTGGATCAAGAGTATCCAGTACTGTTTTTTCATTGGCATATAACCCTGAAACTTTTATTTCTTTTTTAAATTCAGAAAGCTGCCGGTCATAATCATTTTTTGCTTTAACTGAGTTATCTTTCTCAACTTTAATTTGAGCATGCAATTCTTCAAGCTGCTTGTTGATAGCCGCTTTGTCTGGCGCACTGGCTGTTGCTTTCGCTGTTTCCAGTTGTTTAATAACCTTTATAAGCGCAGCAGGTTTTTTGTAGGTACTGCGTTCAACTAGTACTTGGTTTTTTGTAGCATCGTCTAATTCCAATTCATTCATGAGGTCGTCTAAAGACTTATCAATGCCATCAAGCGCCTGTTTAGTGTAATGGTTTTTAATATCAGTATGGTTATTCTTGGCCGCAGCCAGGCTAATAAGGTTATTGTCAATGGCTTTTAAAACTTCGTCGGTCACTTCTATTGCCTCTAACTGAGGGTGGGTAAAAAATCCTTTGTAAATTTCTAAGGTAGGATCCACTCCTGCCTTTTTCATTAATTCACCGATAAAAGAGCCCATTGTTTTTGCCATAATTGTATTTTATCTTCCTGGACGGGGGCGGGGTTTTGGTTTTCCGCAACCGGAACAATTCAAAATATTTGACTTTATCATTTAATTCTTATTTTTCCTTGTGGAGGTGTATAAGTAGGCCCTGTTCTTACCCGCTCAATACGATGTTTAAGGATAGCCGGCAGTCTGTCGTTCTCCTTTTCAAGATATTTAAGCGCATCAAGGGGAAGGTGATCTTCTCTTAAAACGAGCTTATCATTTTCCATCCGTGGAGTAACGCCGTCTGTAGTTTCAGGAGTAAGCACACGTAAATAGTCTCCTTCAAAAATTGACATAAAAATAAAAAATTGTATAATAAAATTAGTTATTGTAAACAGAAAGAAATAGTATTTTTGTTATATAACATAACACAATTTATTTATGGCTTCGACAATACTGCTAAAAGATCTGCCGGAGGAAGTGTACAGAGAGGTGATAAAAGAACAGGGGAAGGTAAAGGCTCATATTGGAACACAATACAGCCTTTCAAAGACAGTAGTTAAAATGCTTAAAGATTATACACGTTGCAGAAAGGAGAACAATTTTAAATCCGCTGAAGCGTAAAATACCGGGCTGAATAAGCCGATAAGAATACCCACCCTGGTGTACCGGGCCGCCGAACCGCCTTTATACATGTTCTCTCTTTGTATCACAACTTACAATCGGTATGAATTACTCGTGGAGTCTTTTGAAAAAGTCCTTGTCGACAAAAGAATTTCAGAAATTATAATTATTGACGACTTCAGTAAGCCAGAAATCCGGCAGCGGGTTGCTATGCTACAGCAGTTGAATGAAAAAATAAAAGTTTTTTTCCAGCCGGTTAACCGTGGGATGAGTCGTAACAAGGCGGACGCGATCAGCTTTGCAAAAAACGAATGGTGTATACTATTTGATAGTGATAATATTATTGATTCCACTTATTTAGATTCTATACCTAAAATTTTAGAAGGTAGTACCATTTACTCTCCGTCATTCGCATCCCCTAATTTTGATTTCAGAGCATACGAAAGCATATCTATAACACGAGAAAATGCAAAAACTTTTATGCTTGACCCTATGTTTAGGTGTTTTCTTAACTGCTGCAATTATCTTGTACATCGCGATAATTATTTACATGTTTATGAGGAAAACAACTCCGTTAAACAAGCAGACACTATTCACTTTAACTATCTATGGCTAAAAAATGGTGGGTCTTTTTATTTTATGAAAGATTGTAAATACGAGCATAGAGTTCATGCTGGAAGTGGGTTTATGGAAAATATAGAGTATAACATGGCAATAGCCAAACAAATTGAAGAACAAATAATTAAATTATGATTGGAAGTCGTTTGTGGGCTGGACTTGGGAATCAATTATTCCAATACGCTGCCGTAATCGGTGCCGCTAAAAAATATAACCGCGCATATTGGTTCCCAACAAAAACGCTCGACCCCCGCGTTTGGAAAACATATTTCACCGACTTGCCTAAACAACCATTTGATATTGGACACTATAAAATTTACAAGGAGCTAACCCATAGCTATACGCCTATACCTGACCAAGATAATATCATCTTGGAAGGGTTTTGGCAAAGCGAGAAGTATTTTGAAGGTGCATTGGATGACATCCGGTACGCCTTCAACTTCCCGTGGAAGCCACTTACTGATTTTGTATCTATTCATGTACGGCGAGGAGATTATTTATTATACCCCGGAAAACACCCGGTAGTTACAATAGAATACTTAACACAAGCCGTACACTATTTTATTGACAAGGGTTATAAATCATTCGTAGTCACATCGGACGATATTAGTTGGTGCCGTAAGAACCTAGACTTTTTAAAAATAAATGGAATAGACTTTAGTTACTCCGCCCGTAAAACAGAAATTGAAGATTTGGCGCTGGGTAGTTGTTGCGCTCATCAAGTGGGCTCAAACAGCACGTTTTCTTTATGGCAATATTTTTTAAACCATAACCCTGATAAAGAAATCGTATTGCCTAAAGTTTGGTTTGGGCCGGGGAATGCACATTTAGTCACGGAGGATATTTATCCAGAAAAAGCAATCATAATATAAATTATATAAGATACGATTCTAATATCAAGAATATGACCCTTACCGACCTCGCTAAAAAATATGGAACCGATAAGTTAGAGCACGGTTACATGCCGTTTTATGAGCAGCATTTACCAAAAAACCCGTTACGCATTCTTGAAATCGGCGTGAAAGAGGGCAAATCGATGCGCATGTGGCGTGAGTATTTTCCTGACGCGCAGCTTCACGGTCTTGATTTGTTTATTGAATACCCGCCGCCTGAAGACGTTCCCGGTGTTGTATGGCATACCGGGAATCAAATTGACTATTTAATGCTTGATATGCTTCGACATCAGCAGTTTGATGTTATAATCGATGACGGGAGTCATAATAGTAGAGATCAAATGATGACGTTTTTTGGCTTAATGCATGAAACATGTAATTATTTTATTGAAGACTTGCAATGCTGCCTTGAACCATTTTATCAACAAGGTTTGCCCTTTCGTTTTACGGCTATTAATAATATTACAAATGCTATACATGATACCAATTCACCAATAATGCTTGTCAGATGCTAATACCACTAGATAAAATAGCTCAAAAATGGAAATAGAAATTTGGAAAAATAAAATTAGTCGTCATAGGATTAATTACTCATGTAAAACTGGGGTTGAACATAATGGATTAATATTTAAATTTATATAGATGCTTATTCCTTTTGATAAAATAATTAAAAAATATCGGATGAATATAACTGGAATAATTCATTGTGGTGGCCATACGGGGGAGGAGGATCCAGATTATTTAAGGCACAATATCTCAAAGAGGCATTATTTTGAGCCGGCTATTGAGGCATATAACACCCTCGTACTTAATACACCAACCGCTAACCATTATAACGTTGCTTTAGGAAGTCGTGAAGGGGTTGGTCAAATGTACATTGAGACGTTTAACAATGGACAAAGTAATAGCCTTTTAAAACCTGGCACACACTTAAAAAGTTACCCACTTATAACATTTGATGAAATACGGGAGGTACCGATAATGACTTTAGACAGCTTCAATATTACAGGCTGTAATTTTATAAATTTAGATACACAGGGAACTGAATTAGATATTTTAAAAGGGGCAACTAATACACTATTGGGTATTGATTATGTTTATACCGAAGTTAATACAGCGGACGTGTATGAAGGTTGCGGTAGGGTTGACGATATTGATAACTTTCTTTTAGAATTCGAGAGGGTAGAAACGGTTATGACCGGTGATTTTTGGGGAGATGCCTTTTATATCCGCCGAACGAACAGCGAAATAGCAAATGTCCCCATTGAATTTAAACCACATCACCCTTGGCAATACCCGGCCGACAATGATTTAATATTTGAGGAATGGTACGGACATCAAAAACACCCGCACATATCAGGCTGGACGTATCTTCCAATTTATTGGACAAGCTATTACTGCAAACACAAATATGGTAAGGACGGTTATGCTATGCAGCGCCTGCAAATATTTCTGAACCGATTGGATAAAAATAAAAAGTACTATACCATTGTTCAATACGATGACGGAATATTGAGCAATATTATAGGTCTGAATATTAAGGTCTTCGCAATGAGTGGTATAAGGATTGACTACGCGCTACCATTAATTTGTAAACCACATACACCACTGCCAAAAGTTGAAAAAGATATTTATTGCTCATACATCGGAGCTAATAATCATCCAATTCGTAGCCAATTAATGCAGTATTCTAGTATACCGAATTGGTATATCAGCGATAAAAAGCATTCTATGGATGAATTTTGCTCGATATTAAACCGTAGCAAATATGTATTATGCCCTCGTGGGTATGGACCTACATCGTTTCGTATAATGGAGGCATTACAATACGGCGCTATCCCGGTTTACATCAGTGATAGGTTTATTATTCCCCATAATGTTTTTGATTATGGATTGATGACCCCAAATACTGAGGACCTGGTGCGAAAGTTATCAGATTGGGACGATACTATTTGGCCGACTGACAGTTTTGAAAAGTATTTTACTTATGAGGCGAACAGGAAGATAATTTATAAAGTGCTGCTAAATGACAATAATCGTACCGTTCAGAGATAGAGAAAGCCATTTGAAAGCGTTTATACCAGTTTTAAAAAAATATATTGACGCAGATATTGTCGTTGTCGAACAGGCGCCTGGTAAACCTTTCAATCGGGGCAAATTATTAAACGTTGGTGTGTTAGAGTGCCCGGATACACATTATGTTTTTCACGATGTCGATATGCTGCCAGTTAATGTAGACTACACACCTACATATGGGGTGACACAACTCGCATCAAGCGAAATACAAAAAGCTGGATATTTGGGAGGTGTTACTATGTTTGATTCGGAAACATTCCTATCTGTAAACGGGTATAATAATAATTTCTTTTCGAGGGCGGAAGATAATGAAATGATGTTTCAATTGTTAAAACACGGTATTGAGTGGGGGAGCAGGATAGGGGAGTTTACTATGCTTGATCATACAAGGACAGGACCTGAGTTTATTCCGTGGTTATGGCAGAAAGCACAACAACCGCGAAAACCAACAGATGGGTTAAGCGGTTGTCATTACAAGGTAATATCCAGATCGGTCAATGAATACACCCATGTTATAGTCTACCTATAATTATTTTTTTGCTACGCTGGACAACTCCTTGTTAATAGCGCTCATCAAATCTTTGTAATCGCCATCAGAAAGCCTCCATGTAGAATCATCTTTGGTAACTATGTAATAATTTTTACCGAGCACTTTTATTTTTGAAATATTAAACTCGCCATAGTTTACATGATCTTCCTGTTTCATGGTAGCGGCCTGCAAAAATGCCTGCTGTACTGGCTTTAATTCGTCTTGCTCAAAACTGATAGATTTAAAGTCATGAATACGGCTATATTCGGCATTCCTATATAAGAATGTGTAATGGTCTGGATACCTTAAAAACTCCATTTCATTGCTATACATCTTTTTGTCCATAGCAATTTTAACCGGCCCCTTTACAACTGTTTGACTATTTGCTGACAGCGAACAAGCTATCGCAAATACAAGTATTATATTTTTCATGGTATAAATATACAGCAAATAGGGTAATAGTGCAAGTCCCGGAAGTGGGTATTATCCCTTCCAGCGCTTATAAGCAGGCGTGTTATAGACAATATCCCGGTCAACCTGAGGTACGTTCCTTTCGGGAACCGGCCTGGTTTGATGCCCACAGGTGTACCCCCCGGCGTTTATCAAGAAATTTGACTCGTTCGTCCCGGGTATAAAACCCGCGGGGAGACCTGTTTTTGCGCTTATTTCCACTGGTTTTATCTCCCCCGTCTTATTATCGGAATATTTCAGCCGTCCACCCGCGGCATCCAGCCCCTTTAAAAGGTTGGGTATCTGGCTCACATGAAAATAACGGTTACTTTCCACCATGGCCTGGCAAAACGGGCGGCTAGATAGAATTTCTGTCCCCTGGTAAGCATACCACTCAAAACCCAAATCATCACTAACAGCTTTTGTGTATTGCCGGTTATATTGATTGATGGATGTTATCGTTGTACTCGTTACATATCTTTCGAGCAACCCCGGCGTATCCGTACTTAACAATTGGCTGCGAAGTTCACCAGCCAAGGCCTTATATGACCCGCCAGATGTAACATTTGTTCGTAGTAGCCCGGTGAGTTTGTCTGTAATATTAGCACCAATACCTGAGCCTGTTAATGACTGCACCGTATCACTTATAGCAGCTATTCTAATTTGTTTTAATAACGGCTTCGGTTTGAATGTTATCTCAATACTTTTCCAGTAATCATTTTGCAGGTTGGTTATGACGTTGAAAGCCTTTACAAAATTTTTTACGTCTTGTATATATTCCGGTGAAACAATTAATTTTTGCAGTTTTGCTTTTATGCTGGATACGATCTTTAAATTGGCTACCGTAGCCTTAATTTTTGCATCTGATGTAAGGTCCAACCTGCGTAATTCCGCATCAATATTATCAAACATTGCCCGCTGGGTAGCAGGAATCTTTTTCAGGAAGTCTTTAACCGCCTGATCAATGGTTTTTATTATATCATCAAATTGTGCCATAGTTCATTGTTCCAAAATTTCCCATTCCGTAATTTAACGGTATAAGCGACGTAAGCCTGTAGTCGCTGCTTAACGTGCCATCGGGCAGCGCCACGGTGGCACCCTGAGTACTTACTGCGGTAACGTGCAGGTCTACATTTTTATGCTGTGGCATAACTTCGTGCCCGGGTTGAACGCGCACCTTATCGCCTACCAAAATAGGCGCTTGCACGGATGGGGCGTTACCTACTGGTACGCCGTATAAATTCAACCCAGCGTCCATATTTATTTGTGGAGCCTCGGCGGCTATTTGTTCAGTGGCATACTCCAATATTTTAGCCTTTTGTTCTATCTGTGTAAGTTCTACAAAATTTGGATATTCGTCTATGGCGCGTTGTACGAACTCTTGAATGTTGCTGCTTATAACATATGTTTCCTGGGTGATGCCTTTGTTACTTAGACGCGTCATTTTTTCATCCTCCGTAATATTAGACAACGGGTCAAGGTTTAATATAAGGTGTACCATATCGCGAATGGCCGGTTCGCTGTTAAAACGCTTCGTAGCAAAATCAACCTCAATGGCATTCAGGATATACGGATTTATCTTAGCATTACGCAGCGCCAATATTTCTTTTTGAGTGTTGTCCACGCTTAAAAGATCATATTTTTCGGGCACCGTTACAATAGGCAACATGCCGTCTATTTCCATTAACGGATACAAATCTTTATACCGATAGCGGGCAATAAAAAAATAAATATTATCCATCACCTTAACAATATCCTCGGCTATCGAATGTACTGTGTTGTTCAATTCATCCTTATCAACGGCCTTAGCGGTACCCGATTGGTTTAGTGGCGTATTGGCCAGAAACTGAAAATTGATAGCCGCTAAGGCGTCGTATTCATGTTGGGCCACGCGTTCGTCCTGTAGTTTAATAATAGCTACGTCTTTTTGTATATACCCGGCTGGCGGCGTAGGTACGGTACCCCCGCCCTCCATCGCAGTTGTAGGCCGTACCATTATCTTTGAATACGGGCCAGAAACAATATACCCATTATGACACCCAATGGCGTCGCAAGCGGTATCAACCGGGATGCCGACATTTGTTTGACCGTCTATCCACATAGGATTGCGACGTTTGCCTGTGCCTTTACAGGAGCTACATTCGTTCTGCGTATATTCCCAGCGTTCAGGGTAAAGATGCACAACAACTGAGGCCTGCAAGTCGCTATATTCCCTCAATGCTTCATCTAGCTCAGGTAGCATAGCAGCAATTCGGCTTTCGTACAACGACTGCCCCGCGAACTGATCAATTACAACCCCTCCTAGTTTAACTACCGGTAAAACACCTATACCGTGTTCGTAATCCAGCATCAACGAGTAGTCCCCTTTCTTATTTATTTGATCGTACCTAAAAATCCGTTCAACAGTAACAAAATAAAAACTATTACCCCTGAACGCTTTGTTCCTTTCATAATAAATACACCCGCTCGGTATTTTAAGTACCGCATAGTCCTCCGGCACAAACAACAACACATTATGGCTTTCATAAATTTCCGGGAAAGGTTGCAGGTATTCATTTGGCTGTATATCGGTTATAGAGGGCATTACCAATACCACCGCATTACTATCTATAAGGTATTTTCTTAATAAGAGTGCAAACACCCAATTAGTCATGCTGGTAAAATAGGGGAAGTGGTGCTCGCAGTATGACTCTAATGTTTCATCTTCCGCAATTTTAGAAAATATATTAGAATCATCGTCGTATTTAATTGACCAATCGGTTGACCTTCTTATCTTTTGCAGGCTACTAAAAACCTTGCTGAATGTTGGCTTTGTCTTTGGTTTAAATATAAGTTCACGGTAAACAAATACCTCCAATGGTTCGTTGGGCCTGCGCTCACGTATGAGTTTAACGGGAAACACACCGTCAGCATGAACGCGGATATCATCAGCTTTAATGACACTGCTTTCATAGTATATTCCCTTGACTTCCTTTTTTTCTTTTAGGAAATCGTTTACTTCATCCTGCGTGAAAATTAACTTTGGCATTTAATCACATCTTTGCCCTTTCGGGGAGGTAACTTTTCTTACTTATCAAAGGGAATACATGTGGCAACCCTTTCTTATAACAAGCTATTTTCATAATCTTGTCATACAATTTTATGGCATCTCCGCTGGCTTGATTCGCACCAAAACTAGCAAGGTAGAATCGTCCGTATATTTCCGTAATCTCTGGAATCCGCCCGCCATTCATTAAATACCAATACGCCGGAATCCATTTATACTCATGTGGATGGATGTCCAACATTCCACAGGCTATTACTAGGGCCAGCTCGTCAGCAGTAGTATTTCCATAGAGCTTCTCAGTTGACAAACCAGGAGCTATGTAAATCTGCCGGGTCAGCTCAAAAAATGAGTCCATGCCTTTTTTAAAATACATTACCTCGCTGCGCCACTGATACAGCTTTTCAGATTTAATATCGTACTTACTCTTTATTTCATCAGGATCGGCCCATAAAAAATATTTTTCATGCAGGTTATCCGGGTGATATCCTTCAGTAATTGCAGTAAATGGTGCATCTTTTAATTCGTCAAATAATTCACTCGGGGGTCGTTCTGGAAGCCATAACATATCGGCATCAAGCACCAAAGTGCAATCATACGGTGTTACTAGATTTGCCCACAACTTGGCACCACATCCAATAGGGGCATCCCCCGGCAAGTCAACCACGTGGTCGAATATTTCCAATTGCTTAATTGACAAATGGGCTAAAGAAAAATCACTTTTGACCACACAAATACTAATGTCTTCAACCGCTTTTATCGACAACGCAAGGTTATATGCCATGCGCCCATATTGCGCGTGCCCTACTGCTACTATCACTATTCCTTTTAACATGTGCCCGCGTATTGTATTGTTTGTTGTTGTATGGGTGCCGATATAATAATTTTTACATAATTACCCGGATAATATTCCAAGGCGCATATATAAATTAATGTTCCATTTATCAAAGACGCGTAATGATCCACTCCGTCACAGCCCGTGTAAGTAACAGCCATAAAATAACCATTGCCTGCGCTAGGGTCGGTATAACCTACCTGGTATCGTCCACAAATACCTGGGTTTCCCGGTCCCGGATCCACGGCCATCGTTGAAAAAGTAGTAGTTATTTGATTGCTAAAATTAACAGCATCGCATTTACTGGCTACATAAAAAACATATTGGTTACCCGGTACTAAATCGTTAAACTGAATCTGCGCTATCCCCCCCACGTCGCCCTCATGTACCGGCGAACCCAAATTATTTTGGTTAAACAATTGATAATGGTAGTTCCCGCTATACCCGCTGGGTGGCGTCCACGTTAATAATGCCCCTCCGCTGGTTACAAAAAGAGCGGTTGCATCCGTGGGCGCTAAACAGGACTGTATAGTACCGGTAATATTAGCGTATACATCGGCTTCATCGTATTGTAATCCTCCGCACTCCACCCGGTACGTAGCTAGTTTTAAATGCGTATAACTTTGCAGAGGTGTTTTTAGAGTAAGAGTTAATACCCCCGCTGAGTTTATTGTTGCAGATTGAACAACAGAGGTGTCGTAATACCGAACGCTAAACACAAAAGGATAACAACATATGGAGTCATTTGCTGAAACATCATAAACAATAGTAACGCCTTGTGTTCGGGTTCCTAGGTCGTCATCAACAGCTACTACCTGGATTGCTTCTTCACAGGTCATACAATTGCTGTTCGTAGCGTTGAAAGGCGTTACCTCTGCTTTAAACTTCGCGGGTGCGGTTGGGTAAGACCCGGTGTCCTGCCAGTTAATGTCGTACCCGGCATCCGCAGTAATTTCACCTATATATTTTTCACCCTCTATATAAACATGATCATGCGAAAGCGCTATCTGTATCTTTTCATGTGTACCCTCTGGCAACCAATCAGTGGCCCCAATGTAAACCTTACGAATAACAACGGACTGAGTTTTTGTCCCCCCATTGGCTAGCCTATAGGAGTTTTTTTCCGTAGGATATTGGGGACGGGTTAATTCTATTGGCAGACGAACGCGGTTACTAAATGGCATTTATTAAAATTTAACTTATCCTAATTACACCCGACGCCGGGCCTCCGAAATCAAACATTATTTGTGACGGCGGATAGGCGTCAAACCGCTCTGTTATCCCCATCTCCTGCAAGGAACCGTCGGGCGCATACAACCAACTCTTAACCGATGGCAATACGCCGTACTTCGTAACCATGCTTGCCGTGTATGGGATCACCAGAGTTGGCACATTGGTAAATTGTATTAATGTAGGCGAACAGTCAACACCCGCATCATCTGAGGTGCCTACACTATTGCAATAATTGAAATCAAACGCATCTTCATCGTTGCTATACTCGATTACAGAGGTGTGACAATCGTCTGAAATTTTCTGCAAGCAATTAGAACAAAAATGCTGCACGCCCGTAGTTACATTTATATAAAAACAATGTCCTATAGTTACGTTTTCAAAACCGTCCATCCCTTGGTTCCAGTTATAGAGGACCTGCCTTGGTGAAATCCTGAATCGCTCAGGCTTTTGGGGAAATGTGGCAAAGTTTGGATCCGCACAAGCAAGTCTAATTCCCAATACTACACTTGAATTCGTCCTATCACAGAGTGAATCTGCTTCACTTACTAAATCGGTTTCCAGCACAAATTGAAACGCAATATCATCCTTATCGTAGACCGGTAGGCATAACCCAATGTCAGCCGTTCCGCACGCCTGGATAACGTCGCTGGCCGCGAATTGAATAAACGAAAAACGTGATGTAAGAATGCGTATTGCCATTAATATGCTCTTTTTAAAATATATGTGGCCATCCCTTTATTTGGCCTAAACCTCAAATCTTTTATATACCCTTTATCCCATGTACCATTGCCACATTGAAAACTCACATACCCATAAGGGTCATCTTTTATATGATTATACTCTTGTATACTCATTGGGTAATCGTAGGTTACATTCTCATTACGCCAAATCGGCATAAAATCATTCGTTTGATTGTAAAAAATGTCTTGGTTTTCTTGCGTCGGAAAATTTTCAGGTCTGCATACCGTGTCGGACTCAATACCAGACGCAAGGATATTACCGGTACCACTGCTAAAAAAAACCTTGTTAGCGGTTTCAGAAATATTCCTATACCCTGCTGCTATTGTCTTAAACCAGCGTAGCATATTAGCTACAGGGCGTAACCGCCAGTTATATACAGTACCGGGACTAAACATGTTAGCCGGGTTATCGATGCCGCCCTGTTCCACATCGAACGTCGTGTATGGGGATGGCGCGTGCTTCACGCAAATAAGAAAAATATTATTGTCGTATGTAGTATCAGCAGCACCAGTATCAGCGAAAGTTTGTTGCCGGGTGACTTCTATAGGATACCCACCCGTTACCAGTTCGCTTTGTATGTTTAATGTAGAGCTAATAGTTTCAAATGAGGTTTTATATTCACGCTCGCTATTGAACTCATCAAGGCCGTTTATGCGCCCTACCTTCCAGTTTGAATAACCGGCTGTCACCTTTGCATAATGACCGTTTTCGTCTATTTCTTTTGCTACATCCGGTATATATGGACAGCGGGCCACCTCCTTGTCTTTATAAAAATATCTGACCGGCTCTATTACCAAGTCGGAGCCGATGACGCCAAACCCGATGTTATCTATGGCATTTAGGCCGTCCATTAATTGCTTTAGACTGGCAAAAAAATTTGCCGTCGGTGCATTTCTAATCTTTAGCCCGCTGGTAAGCAAACGCAGCCCTCCGCAGCCGTCAACAGAGAAGGAATAGGGCTGACTATTTATCCGGCCATAATATGAGCTCTTGACCTTCAGGCAGCCGTTGGTAATTTCTTCGGTTACATGGCTAAGAGTCTCATGAACCATATAATATTGACAACTGGTAGGTGGGCAAATTTTAGTACCCGTTATGTTGACGTGTGTTTGTTTTTGAAAATTAACTATTACAGCCGCCACATTCGCATAATCCGGCTGAGAGGTAAACGATATAAAATGAAATTCTAAATAAGCAAACAATGACCTACCCACTGGTATAACATAGTTTCCGGTGAGGGTAACGTCAAACGTGCCATTTAAATAAGTGGTAGTTAAATCAACCGGTGAGGCGTCTTTAATTTCCGCGCTGGCTACGGTAGTACCATTACTGAATATGTTGCCGGTAGTTTCATCCCATGATACTATTCGTAAAACTATTTGCCCTAAAATTAACCGCGGTAGTGGCGTAGCGGATTTTACTTGATAGGTACCTTTAAACCTTACATTATAATCAAATCCGCCGCCGAAACATTTAATACTGCTTGTATCGCTAGGCACTAACATGGGCGTAATGGTGCTGGGTACTATATCGTTTTCCCTTTGATAAGATAGCGTGGCAATTGGGTAACCCGTATCAACGCTGTTCAATGTTTGTACCGCTAAGTCGGGTCTAATCAAGACCCTTACACTGCCCCCAACAAAAGTTTGACTTACATTAAAACCGCCATCCTCTACATTCGCTTCGAGTCCTACAAATAACTCTTGTGCTAATAATTCTATGAAATTTCCCATTTCATTGTACTGTTGCAGGGCCGTTATCTTATCCACTCCCACGAATGCGTCAACATCTACCTGCTGATCGTACCTAGAATTGAGAACTAATTCACAACTATCCCGTTCAACCGGTATAGTGGCGCTGCACTCAGTGCCGCAATTCATTTTTAGCTTACCGAAATTTAACCTACCGGTCATCAACTCATCCCATTCGGCGTATGGACCGATGCACCTGGTGTTTGCTGTGAAAATCACCTTCGCCTTTAACCCCAGGGTTTCGTTTAGATTCTGTATGTATAAGGCCGCGGGGCCGTGGAATTTTAGAGTGCTTGTGCTCGCTTCAAACCCTATTCCATGCATATCCCCGCGTGAAATAGATAGCTCTATAGAATCGAACCCCTCGGGCTCGTCTACTTCTAGATCGTCTAAAAAAAATTGATATTCTATCAAAATTTACGTCTGTTTTGACGGTAATTTGTTAACTCTTGTTTCTCTATCTCCTGCGCCAGCACCCCATTCACGTACACACTTGTTTTAACATGCTTGCCTACTGCTTCGCCCATTTTTTCATAATCGATAACTGCTGCCTTAGCGCCTGCCCCTTTCGCATGTATTGGCGCGCGCATAACGGGTCTGGTGGCCAGCATACGGCTCGTTTCTGCGGGGGTGTAAACCTTGTCCTCTGCATTCAACCACACTATCTCTTGCTTTTTCGTGACCCGCATTTGACCGTTTTGCTCAATCAACTCCGCCCCGGATTCACCCACCCTGGCTAGCCCCGTGTACTTATCTTTTTTACCGGTAAAAAAGTTTGGTATTGGACGGCTGGCTATTACTGCTATCTCCGCCGCACCTATAGCCGCGGCAATCGCAGCGAATACCGGCCCGCCTAATGGGCCTACTGTTGCGTAGGCTTTTATAACCGCCTGCGCGGTGTTTATGATAGCATTAAAGATTGCTGCTTGCTTATCTTTTATAGCCTGCGCCCTTTTTAATCTGCTCTCTTCGGCATCTATTTTTTTAAGCCGGTCGATAGCTTCCTGTTGACCTATCTTCCCTTTGTTTTGTAGGTCTTGTATTTTTGCTTTTTCAGAGTCCAGTCTTTGGCTTTGCTCATCCAATTGGTTTTGAAATGCATTAAGCAGTATATTACCAATAGCGCCCGCCTGTTGTACTACGTAGCTTTGAATCTCTGCGGCCCGTTGTTTAGCTTGCTCAGTAGTTGTTTTTAATGACTTCCTTTTCTTTTCTTCACCATCCTCAAATATGGCCGCACTATCATCCACCAACTTTGTATAATCAAGGTTATACTGATCAAACGATATCAGACCCTCTTTGAATTGCTCATTCAAAGACCCTAATTTTTTAGCGTTCGCATCAAGTTCTTTTTTTACTTGATCATCAATCAATCGGTTGTATTCCTGCGTGTAATTTTTAGCTGATATAGTGCCTAGCGCGAATTGTTCCTGAATAAGCGTTTGTTGCCTCTCATTCTGCCGGGTGCGTTCATTACCGGTTAATGACGCCTGCAATTGTAGTTCTTCATCTAACTGATTTTTTAGAAAAGAAAGACGGGCCTCCCGGATAGCTTTATCGCGCTGCGCGTATATTAGTTTTATTTTATTGGCGTTATTATGGGTGGCGTCAATTTCAATTTGAGAGGTTAATTCAATATTAGCAATCTGTAAATCCAGCCGATCTTGATTGTTTAGCTTCACAGTTTCCAGGGCGGCGCTATTACGATTAATCTCCGCTTCAAGCGCTTTTTTTCTATCCGCTTCGCGGAAATCCCGGTTTAATAATAACTGCTGCTGCCTACCCTTCTCTTCAATTGCCGCCCGTTCTTCTACACTTAGCGTTGTGTTTAATAATTCCGCTTTTATTTGTGCGCTCAATAATTGTGTTTTAAGTAAATACTCCTGCTGGATATCATCACGCACCAAAATAAGGCGTGACTCAATACCTTGAATTTGCACTTCGGTAAGTCTGTGCTGAAAATCTACTTCCAGTTTAATCTTCGCTTTATTTGCCAATTGTGCTATTTCGGCAACCTTGGCCGGGTCCTGTCCTGCGCTGAATGTATCAATCTTAGCCTGTTGGTCTATTGCCTGTTTTTGCAAGTCCAATTGACGACGGCTGCCCTCTTCAGCAGCTGATACCTGTCGATTGATACCTGCCAGTTGGTCGTCTAATCTTTCTTTTATTAGCTGCCGGTCCCTTGCGTTTGCTAACGCATAAATCTTAGATAGCGCATCCTGGTTTTCTTCCTCCATTTTAAAAGACTGTTCCCGTGCTTCCTGAACTTTCTTTTGGGTCTTTTCGTTTGTACTATTTTCGTTTTTGGCAATTACCTCATTCAACCGATCTATTTCAATTGCCCGAGCCTTACGAAGTGCTAACTCAGAACGAATATTTTCTGTTTGCACCTGCGATTGCTTTGCCCCTGCTTTCTCTAGGTCAGAGATTAGTTTTTCATTACCTCTCTTTAACCCATCTGAGAAAGCAGTTACATTGTCAACTGAATCTTTAATAGCACTACTTAAATCAGCTTGTGCTCGTGCAGCCTTTGCCGCATGAGTAGCAAACAATACCAGTACGCCGACAATAGCGGTAAGACCTAATACTAGGGCAACTACTGGGTTTAATGACATTGCTAAATTCAGGGCATATTGTGCTACCGTAGCCGCACCGCGAGCAACAGCGCTTTCGCTTTGCAATCCTATTTCAATTTCTGTTTGCGCATTATTGATACGCTGTTGAATATTTAAGGCTAATAATGAAAGCGCGCCCTCTTTTTCTACGCTGGCAAGTACCCCCTGTACCCCCTGAAGAACCGCCATCGAGGCGGTAACTTTTAAGAGGGTTTCCTGCAAGTCTTTATTTTCATTTCCAAAAAGGGCGGCTGCCCCTTCCACAGCGGCATAACCACTCGCCAACGCTTGTATACTGCCTAAAACATTGTCTATTGTGCGAGTGCTGCTGGCGAAATTGGTAACTTCTTTACCTACGTTGGTTATTGCTTGTTTTATCTTACCCGCCGCCTCCCCAAGCGCATAAAACTCTGCCGTATTTTCCTGACCCGCCTCTTTCAATTTCCCCAGCTCGTTAGTAAGCGTGCGCAACTGAGCCCGAAGCGTTGCACTGCTCTTACCTAGGTTATCACCCGCCTGGGAATTTGTATTTAACAGGTTAGTATACTCTTCCACACTTACACCTACCTCGTTAAACGAATTAGCAACTTTACTCACCGGTAAGGCAAGCATCGATTGCACGGCGTTCTTTGTTTCGCCCGATAAATTTTTAAGCGAAGAAACGAGCTTATTATAAACCGCTTGCTCCTTAGTAGCAGAGAGCACTACTGACGACGACCCGTCCGATATGGCCTTTAACGTTTTTACGCGGTTATTAAGTTCAGCTGTAGTCGCCTTAAATATGCTGGCAGATTCTTTGTCAATCTTGCCTAAAGCAGCGAGCCTATCCTCTGCGGGTTGCAATCCTTCTGTATTCGCAACAAAATCAATGATTATATTCTCTGGCATGAGCGCTACCTACGTCTTATATTTGCCTGTTCCTGCGTACGTATCGCCGTTTTTGTATCGGCCAGTTTTTTATCCAGTATCATAAAGTATTCTAATACCGGCAATTTCTCGAAGTTAGCCATTTTACCCGGATCGTCCCCCGCCAGCCAACACAACTGCTTATACCGCTCGTCTATTGCGAACTGGACAATACTGCTTGCAGATCTTTCTGGTGTAGTGCGTCCACTTTTTCCGCTACGTTGAAAAACGTTCCCGCACTTTTTTGTTGCAACATCAAAGACGGCAGCAATTCCTTGAACGGCGTTTTCAAAAAAAAATCCAGTGTTCCATCGGCCTCCGTCCAGGCTTTTATCTTCTTTTGGTTATAATTAAAATCATAGCTATATGGGCTTTCAGTCTTGTCAAAAAACATAACACTGGCCAGCTTATATACATGCTCCGGCAATTGCACCATGTCTAAACGCTCCTTTAAATTGTAATTTATCAGCGCCAAGGCATTCAGGTTTATTTTTTTAGGATCGGATAGTATAATCTCTACAGCTTTACAATGCTTCTGAAGATATTCTTTTGTGCAGCGTTGATTGAACTCTTCGTAAATAGTTAAAGACGTTAATGCCCTACCTGCCGGTATTTCAAAAGCACTATCAAACTGATAGTAATAAACGCCGTTTAATTCAAACGCAGGAATGACCCTGTATTTATTCTCCAGCAGAAACGGCTTCATCTTGCGCCGGAAAAAATTCTTTAAGTTTATCATTCATTTCTTTTGCGGTTATCCACCCGTAAACGGTAGTACCCCGTAACGTTAACATTGCCTTATAACCCCCCTTTCGCCACTTTAATTCATACTCCCCCTTCTTATAAACATCCGCCGGGCCGCCACCGCAATTGCATTTACGCACCCACGTAAAACCATAATCAACGGCTAAGTCTGGCATCTAAAATCTATTTATAACTTCCACTTCCTCTTTAGGCCACATCCGGGTAATAACTACATTTAGACCCATAGCCGGAATGATAGTAAGTAGCCATTGTTGCCAATTTACGCCCCATGCCAGCCAATATAAAGCGGTTCCATAATATGGTATCATACAAACCGGACAATCATACAACGGTGAATGAGCCCACGTAGGTGTATGGTTATGAATAAATTTACCCAACCAACCGAACACCTCGCCCTCAAGCATCGAATACCAAATGGCAAATACGGTAAGACTGGTTATAAATATTCGTTCAATCATTTGATTAATATAAACCCGCTTGCCGGGCCGCCATGATTTATGTTAATCATTCCATCCTTAAATTTTATTTCCGATCCGGAATCTATTACCAATTGCCCCCCTATAAAATATACCACAGAAACATCCGGTATATCACCTGAATAAGGAATAGCTGTTACCGATTGGTTGATGAATGTTTTTGATATCGTTGGGCAACAACTCATGATCCAAAATTATATCCCACCGAATATGTTGCGCTATTTGCATTATTAGCCGTAACCACTATCTGGATAATCCTCGGCAAATAGTCCTGTGCGATTAAATTCGCCACCGCTGCTAGCGCTTCACCTACTTTATAAACATTCGTACTGTTTGTGGTAACCGCTGCGCCTGCTAATAAAAGAATATACTTACCACTGGCTGCATCCTTACCGTTTATTGTCACCGTCACGGACCCCGTACCCACTACGGTCATATCAAGAACAACCCTTAGCTTTTTCCAGTTGTAGTTTATAATATCAGCACTCGTTTGGGTGGTTATTCTGGCAGCGGATGCAAGAAGCGTAGCCTCTAAGTTGTTATAGTTCCTATCCCATGTAGTGCCGGTAAAAAGCATATTAAAGCCTCTCACGCCGGTGGTTGTAGGATTGGCCGTACCGTCCGCGCCTGCTGCCGAACCAATGAACTGCGATAAAGTTGATACAGTTGTAATAGTGCCTGACCCAATATTTGCATTTAAGTTCGCTGAATTGTTCTGTGCTACCTGTGTTACCGCAGGGGTATAGGGCGTTTGCATTAATTTAGTAAACGCCTGTATTGAACCTCCCAATATTGTCGTAGCAATTCTTACTCTTATATACCTAACATTCAATGCGCCTACATAAATCAACTGTGTGGCCGTTGGAACAATAGACGCTATAATAGGCGTTCCAGTTAATATTAACTGACTGAATACCGGTATGGTTTGAAAGTTTACGTTATCATTACTTCCTTCAAATATAAAAGAGCCACCAGTAGCAGTACTTATTATCTGGCAAGAAAAAGAGCGATACCCGGTTGCGTCCGTTGCCGTAGAAACGGCTGTTACCGGAATAATATTATTTATGATTGCCGTCTGCGCCGATTGCCCAATGATGTATAAATCCTGAACATTTTCATTTGATAATGTTACACCTAATGAAGCTGAGGCGGCCTGCTGACCTAATGCCGTTGGAAGCCTGGTATCTATAACGGGCACCGCTGACTGATCGGAGGCCAATGTAACGGCCATGCCGTTTGCCATAGTAGTTTGCCCAATAGGTACCCTTATCTGTGTTGTTGGCATTGGTCTATTTTCTGTAATCGATTAAAATAATATCACCGGCCAATGGGGCGGTCAAATATGTGATAGCGTTTCCTACTATGGTATAGTCATTACCGGCCCCCGCATTTTGCCTCAGTCCGTTTAGGTAGATTTTCACACTACCCGCCGTGGGCGTATTCGCTAACGTAAATGCCGTATTACTGCCGTTGATTGCCCCGCTGGGCACCTCACTTTCTACAAAATTCGATGTTGTATAACCGGATGCCGCATTGATTAAGGTGTAAGCAAGAGCGGTAGAACCGAGTGTAACCGACCCTGTCGCATTCGTATTTAAAAACAACTTAGAACCATTTGCCGTTCCTAAAGAACTGGACCCCACCATCATACCAGGAAATTCAGTAGCCACATCGGCGTCCTCCGCGCGGGTGAGGGCTGTGCCCGAAGTATTAAAAGTATAAATACCGTTTTCAGCCCCAGCCGATTGCCCGGTTAATAGCAGTCTATCCCCGGACGAAAGCGTTACCCCATCAAATACCGCCGTACCTGGGTTTGAAACTGTTACATTCGCCGTCATTGCAGCTTTTACTTCGTCCTTGTATTTAAACAGATTTGGGAAGCTGTTGTACAGCCCATCAACATATGCCTTATTGGCGGCGTCTGTTGGAGATGATGGTGTAGTAACGTTGCTAACCAAATTATTGCCTGCATTCAACGCACCTGTTAATGCAACACTACCATCTTTTTTTAAGAAATTAGCACCGTCTGCTAACTTACTGGATGCAATCGCAGCACCAGCGGCAACTTTTATATCTATTATTGCACCATCTGCAATTTGCCGGGTTACTATTGCTGTTGACGCCATTGATTATAATTTTGTATAATTGATAATTAAGTATTCTGTTGACGTTGGTGATACGTTTAGTGTTATTTGTGTATTGCCAGCCGTGTTGTATTCTGTAATGTTTTTCAGTTTTAAACCATTTAAAAAAACTTCAACACTTTCGGGTATAAAATTGTATAAAGAAAAAAAAGTTGCATTACTCCCATTTATCGCACCCGTTGGTATTTCATTTTTAATGTCGTTAGCCGACCCGTTACCAGGGACACCCTGCCCACCTAATTTATTAAGAGTTATCTCCCAAATCTTATCACCCGGTTCAGTTAAAGTAATCCCTAACTGAGTTATATCTGGTGGGAATAGTTGTATTTCTATTGTATCCATTAATATTGCTGCATTTCAATATCCCAAACAAAATGAGTGAATTTTTGTCCATCAGGATGAACCGCACGACAAATTAACCGTGATGTTTTTGTACCCAGTCTCGTCCGTATATCATTCAACATACCACCTATTAATAACAAATTGCCCGATTTGGTTATGTATACATTACTTTGTTCACCTGAAATAATGGTATATGTTTTTAAAAGGGAGGTATTGAATTTATTTAAAAAATCAAATCTATAATCTAATAAATTCTCATCACCACCATTAATCTTGTACCCTAAAGAAAATGAAAGGTCGTCATACTCATACATTTTAAAAATGTAAACGTCGGCGGGGGCTATTGAATTTGAAAATCCTGTCATCTTTTTTAACCTATTAAAATGTACCCTGTAAGGGGCCCACCAAAATTAAAATCAATACTATCTAGCGAATACCCGCTACGATTTTGTATAATTGAAACACCCACTAACTGATAGACATTTGGACTAATCTCGTTGTAAACGGAAAATTCCGGAGCGCTGCCATAAAAACTATTTAGTAAGGATGTCCACACAAGATGCAGTGTAGAAAGGTTGTTAACAGGGAACACAGCCGAGTTACCATTGCCGCCGCTAGGTGCCACACATTCAAACGAACAGCCAAGGTTAGCTTTCTCCCGAGTTCCATTCTTTACCTCAAAGCATATTTCATCGTAATATTTAGCCGCCTTAAACTGAACCTGTCGACATTCATCGACTGCGTTCATAACTCGTAATGTGAAAGTACCGGAATAAGAGGTTAGCAACCCATCGGGCAAATCAATAATGGGTATTGAAAAAAATCCATTGCCATCGGTAGTAGCATATCCTGAGTATTCACCAAACCTTCCTGAGATTATCCATTTATATTGAGTGGCCGGGGCCAGCAATGCATTAACCTGAATTTCGGTAGAACATTGAACTATGAAATCATAGAAGGATTCGCATTGAAGCATTTTGTTTGTTTATAGAGTAAATTTATACAAAATTCTTATCTTATAGCAAATAACTATCAACTACGCAAATAATTTTTATGAAAAGAATTAAGGTAGTACCGGAAGTTATCCAAATGATCCGCCCGCTTCTTTGGATTTGTTCTGCTCCCTTTATCTATCTCATTAAGTTCGTTCATCCCCACATTCTCACAATCAAACGCCAAATGCTTGCACTTCACGGGATCTAAAATGATGTTAGCATCATGAAAAACGCTGTTTACCAATACGCGGTTCTCTTCAATCCGCGGGTTTATAGTTGGTACCTTTAACTGCGTATTACTTAACCTCAGCCTCGTTTTTATTACCGTGTAGTAATTAATGCCATCCTGAACCAAAGCATTTGTTGCCCGCCCTGTTGCATCACCCGTTACTATGAAAATACAGCCTGCATAATTAACCTGGATGTATTCACACAGCTTATAAATATCACTGTTATCCAGCTTGATACTTTCTATACCATATATCCAGTTGTTGTAATGCTGATAAACACCGCAGGTTATCGGATTAACGTTGAAATCAAAGGATAGGTAAACTTCATGACTGCGGATTAATGTGGTAGGCTTTAAATGCTTAGCCTTATCAAAACAATAACAAAATGGCTGATCTGGTTTTACTACTCCCCATTCACCCAGCACATTAACCCTATATGCATTTGGATCCACCGCTTCCAACTCCTTATATACCGCAATCAGATTATTATCTCTATAACCATACGTCTCATCCGGGCTACCGGCAATCCAGTAATTGTCTTCCCAGGTTGTTTTTATCAGCACCACACTGCCATCGGTTGAAATTCTTACAAAGGAGGAAGGGCAGGGAAGTTTATATTCTGTATCAATGAACTCAAGCGTGTCAAGGTATTCTTTTATCCAACTATCAATACTAACGGGGTTCCATGAGGCAATAATCTTTTGACCTTCAATCCCCCGTAGCGATATATTAAACGTAATAAACTCACTTTTTAAAAAGTGGTTCAACTCATCTATATAAACATACTTATAGCTTTCTATACCCTTTGCCTTTTCCTCATCGTCCAACCCTTTTAAAACAATTTCGGCCTCTTTTTCAGTAATATACCGCCGGTCCTGTGCCTCAAAGGCTGGATAAAGGCGGGTTGTTTTTAAGGCGAGATTAAACGACTTTTTTAAGGTAGTAGGTATAGTATTGTTCTCCTTACGAAAGGCAATCGTACTGGCGTTCTTTAATGCCGTCTCTTTTGCAAGAACCTGCGCGATTGAAACTGTTTTGCTAGAGGACTTACCGCCGTAAACTAAAATAAGGCGAATAGTATTCACCTTAATTAGTTCGTTCAGTATAAAATACAGCGGATTAAACCATTTCTTGTCAAATCGTACCATTTATTCGTATGATTCTTCCTCTACCGCCTTGCCTAGTTTAAGGCTCCCGCTTAACTCTACTTTTTCCTTCGGCTTACCGAAAGCATGCTCATAAACAAATTTTTTCAGCATATCACTATCGGAATCTAATAAGGACTCAAATCCGGCTGATAGCGACCCGTATTTTTTGGTGATAGCAGACTGGGCAAGAAGCTTTGCTTGGTCTTCCTCGTCCTTACTTTTGCGTCCTGCGCCAACTCTCGCTCCACCTTTACCGGGCATAAGAAAAAATTTTGAATATTCAGATTACCCACCCGTTACAGGTGTACCGCTTCCATCAGCTGGCGCTTCTGCTGGTGTGTTTGCTGTGATAGCGTCTGCCAGAGCTGTGTCCTGTGCGCCAAGTTCTG
>JACDGL010000020.1 GCA_013815385.1 Taibaiella sp.
TATTTGGCGTAGTAATGGTTTGTTATTATTTTTACTACGTTTGAATAGCCCCATATTTTTGTGTTTTGGTCGTTCTTAACCAAAGGTATGGACGCTATTCAGGCAAAAAAGTTTCGGATAGTTGTGATATCGGGGTTAATATAAAAATTGCTGGCATCGTACAGCCATTCATCCGATCTTATAAGGTATGCATAAGATGCACCTGCTTCATAACGCAATCTGCGGCTGGTGAAAAAATGAAATAATACAGGTACTTCTACATAATTCAGTTTCAGGTGGTATTGCGCCTCATAATATCCTACTGCCGACCCCGATGTATATGCTGCTGCACTCCCCTTTTGAGTATAGATCATTTCCATACTGATGCCGGTAGCTGGCGATAGCCGAGCATATACTATGGCGCCTACATTAATCCCGGCTTTACTATACCCTTCATAAGTATCCCCGTCTACCTGTGTAAAGTTGCCGCCTGCTACAAGTCCACCATAGAAGGTATGGCTATCATCTTGGAAATAGGTATTTTGCCCTGCACTCTTTTTGCAGAGAAACAAAAGTAAAAAGACAACTAAACGCAGGCGCAACGGAACCATAGCCAAAGGTATAATCAATACTAACTATTACTTGCCTTATTCCTTGCTGTATATCCCCGCTAATTTTTAACTTTGCCTGCACTCCTAAAAACTGATAATGAAAAACATTTTCCAATCGGATACACTCGCTGAGTTGCAAGGCCGCCTTGACAATCTGAAGCCAGATACACAACGGGTATGGGGCAGTATGAATGCGGCACAGATGATGGGACACTGTAGTGGCGTACTGGAAATAGCAGTAGGTGATGAGGTGGCTAATCCCGGGCCAATTAAAAAGCTATTTGGCAAATTAGTAAAGCCAGTAGTTCTGGGCGACAAACCCTTTAAACAAAACCTGCCTACAGATAAAGAACTTATTGTGGCAGATGAGCGTGATTTCATCAAGGAAAAAAGCAGGCTTAATAGTCTTATCGTGCGTTTTTCAGCAGGAGGTGAAACGTTAATGAATGGTACGAAACATCCGCTGTTTGGTAAGTTGACGGCTACAGAGTGGAACAAATTTACCTACAAGCACCTGAATCATCACTTCAGGCAGTTTGGGATATAATTTCGCTATTTAAAAAGATACATCAGCCTTACAACCCACATATTGCTAAACTGTTCTCCCCTGCTGAATTTGGTGGGTACACTGGTACGGATAGGGAATAGGGAATATTGAAAGCGCACATCCAGAAATAAACCTTTATACAAGTGCAAGTCTCCGGCCAGCACTATATTTATATCTACTTTTTTAAAAGGGTAATTTTCAAAATTAATACCCGAAGTGGCGCTTGCCGGGGTGGTAGTTATTCTTTCTGCGCTACCGGCCAGTTGTGAATAGGAGAACCCGCCACCAAAATGGCTTTTCCTTTTATCAAAATAGTTTAGCAATATAGGCACCTCCGCATAATTCAGGTCTACACGGTAGTCTGTTATTACTACCCCCGGTTCCGCTTCCTGCGGATGTATGGACCTGCTTCCTTTTTGAGAATACAGAATTTCCATGCTGGCCGCCAGGTGGGCATCGAGCTGGGCGTATACCTTGCCGCCAAAATTTGCCCCTATCTTGTCATAGCCTTTAAAATCATCGCCATCTATCTGGGTGAAATTTACACCCGCTACTATACCTCCATAAAAAGTACGCTGCTCCTCTACATAGTAATTCTCCTGCGCCTGTACCTCTTTGGCAAAAGGAAGCAAGCACAATACACACAGTATAGCTTTTAAAGAGGTTCTCATTTTCATACCAGGCAAATATACATTATGCGCAAACAACGCTCATTTCCCGCTGTTTATTTCAGCAGGTACATTAATCTTACTACCCACAGGTTATTATATTGGTTGGCACGTGAATAGTTGGGAGGTATATCGGTCCTTATGGGCAGCAGGGAGTACTGGAACCGTACATTCAAAAAAAGCCCCTGCCATAGGTGCAGTTCCACTCCGGCCAGTATATTCAGGTCTACCTTTTTAAAAGCATACTTCGTCAGGTCTACATTTGAAAGTGCATTCTGATCCAATATTTGCAAGGTTTCGCTGCTGCTTACCAGTTGGGAGTACGATAATCCTATACCTGCATGGCTCTTGCGTTTGTCGAAATAGTTGATCATTACAGGTATCTCCGCATAGTTCACCTTTATCGCATAGCTTTCTATATATACCGGTCGGTTATCAACAAAAGTCTCTCTTACTATGTTACTCTTACTACCTTTTTGCGAGTAAAGTATCTCCAGGCTCAGTGCTACATGTTCCTTTAGCTGGGCATATACAATAGCCCCTACATTCACTCCTATTTTATCATAGCCTGCAAAATTATCGCCATCTACCTGCGCAATGTTTACACCTCCTATCAACCCGCCGTAGAATACTCTTGGCTCATCTACATAAAAGTTCTCCTGTGAGTATACTTTGGTAAAAAATCCAATTCCGGTAATCGCCAACGCAATAAATACCGCGAATTTTCTAACTTTAGACATCGAAATGTTCCAAAAAATGAATTTCAAATATACGCCAAACACACTAAAAAAACTGGAACAGCTATTCGAAGAGGTGCGCTACGCAATACGTTATGAAAAAGGCAATTTCAATTCAGGATACTGTATTCTGGAGGATAGACGCGTGGTAGTGATTAATAAATTTCTCCCTATAGAGGGACGCATCAACGCACTTTTGGAAATATTACCTACAATAAAGGTAAATGAGGATGAACTGAGCGGGGAAATGGTAAAATGGTATAAACAACTGCAGGAGCAGCCACATACCGACAATGACTCTGTACAAACCCAAATGGACCTATAATCGTGCAGATCACTTTCATAGGTACCGGCACTTCGCAAGGCGTTCCCGTTATAGGCTGCTCCTGTGCAGTTTGCACCTCTCCTGATCCGCGCGACAACCGTTTGCGCACATCTGTATGGATACATACTCCCCAGGCAAGTGTGGTAATAGACAGCGGCCCTGATTTTCGCTACCAGATGCTACGCGCAAATATCCGCGAGTTGGATGCTATCGTCTTTACACACGGTCATAAAGACCATATCGCCGGCCTTGATGATGTGCGGGCCTATAATTACTTCCAGCACCGCCCTATGGATATTTATGCTACACAGGAAACCCAGGTAGCATTGCGCCGCGAATTTGAATATGTATTTAACAACAAGGCTTATCCGGGCATACCCCAGCTTGATCTACATACCATACACAGCGAACCGTTCTTTATAAAAGGGCTCACCTTCATTCCCATCAGGGTTTCCCATTACCAGCTAGAGGTGCTGGGCTTTCGCATTGGTAATTTCACTTATATTACCGATGCCAATCATATAACTGATGAAGAACTGGAAAAAGCACGTGGCAGCGAAGTATTTGTGCTTAATGCACTACGCCACGAGGAGCATATATCCCACTACACCCTTAAAGAAGCTATAGAAGTAGCAAAGAAGGTGGGGGCCCGCGAAACTTACTTCACACATATCAGCCATCAGCTCGGTACCCAGCAACAAATTGATGATATGCTGCCCCCCGGCATGCGCCTTGCCTACGATGGCCTTACACTGCAACTATAATTTTTTTATCTAAGCATTTATTAGTTAATTTACCTGATAACCTGAAAAAATGAAAAAGATATTAGCTTCATTACTATTGGCTTTTAGCGTATTTACAGCATCGGCTCAATACGAGAACACTAAAGTAAAAATGGGAGAAAAGGCCCCTGAGCTTGCCTACCCTTCACCTGATGGGAAAATGCTTAAATTATCAGAAATAAACAAAGGCCGGGTGGTACTTATAGATTTCTGGGCATCGTGGTGTGGCCCTTGCCGCCATAGTAATCCTGCACTGGTAGCGCTCTACAACGATTTTAAGGGCAAAAAGTTCAAGAATGCAAAAAATGGCTTTACCGTTCTTAGTGTATCTCTTGATCAGACCAAAGATGCATGGGTGAAAGCAATAAAAGACGATAACCTTACATGGCCTTACCATATGAGCGATCTGGGCGGCTGGCAGTCTAAAGTAGCTGAGGTCTATGGTATTCAATATATTCCACAATCAGTGCTCATTGATGCTTCTGGTAAAATAATAGGTAAGTTTAATATGATAGAGCAGGCTACACCTGAAATACAGAAGCTGGTGCAGAATTAATACCGTTGTACTTATCAATATTTTGCCACTTTAATTATTAATTCTTACTTTTGCACCCTTATTAAACCGCATGGCCAATTCCATGCTTAAATTACAGATACAATGAAAAAAGGCATTCATCCGGAAAGTTATCGTTTAGTGGTGTTCAAAGACACATCTAATGACCATACTTTCCTTACACGCTCTACAGCACCATCAAAAGAAAAGATCGTTTGGGAAGATGGCAATGAATATCCACTGGTTAAAGTGGAAATTTCAAACATGTCTCACCCCTTCTATACAGGCAAATCAATGTTTGTTGATACTGCCGGCCGTATAGACAAATTCAACAAACGCTACGAAAAGAGAGCAAAATAAGCTTTCCGCATATACTTGCATCAGGCATAAAAAATCCCGACTTTTAGGACGGGATTTTTTATTGGTTAAATATTCTGCTCTATCCCCTAAGGGTACTACGAAGAGTATAACGTACATAACTATTTATGAACTGCATACTATTTGATGATAGCACCCGCAACCGCCTATTGCCATTTACCCATACCCGCCCTGTAGCGGATATAAGGTGTGGTATCCTTACCATGCGCGAGCGCTGGGAGCTATGCCTGCAACAGCCAACCAGCTCACTTACCATTAATTATTTACAAAAAGTATTTCCTCTTAATGCAGGCGCTGATAATACCTATATCAACGCAGCCGTATTCGCCACACCACAACTTGCAGCAGCTATAGCACAGTTAGGTACCGGGCAAGCCCTGATAAAGGGAGCACAACTACTCGCATTCAGAACAAATGACGAACTAATCAATTTTGAAAACCTGTCATCAGTAATAACCGCCTATTCACAGCAGCATTACAGCCATGAAATATATAGCCTTAACCATGTGTGGAATATATTTTCCTACAATGATGACGCTATTAAGAACGACTACACCCTACTTACTAAAGGCCGTACCAGCCAACCTATACCCAATGGGGTAATGGTACAAGGTGCAGATAAATTATTTATTGAAGATGGAGCCGTTATTAATGCAGGCTGTATCATCAATGCAGAAACCGGCCCTATATATATAGGCAAGGATGCAGAGATAATGGAAGGATGCCTGATACGTGGCCCATTTGCCATGTGTAGCCATAGTGTATTGAAAATGGGTGCAAAAATATATGGCGCCACTACTCTTGGACCAGGCTGCAAAGCTGGTGGTGAAATAAGCAACGCCGTTTTCTTTGCCAATAGCAACAAGGGACACGATGGTTTTCTTGGTAATGCGGTAATAGGTGAATGGTGCAACCTGGGTGCAGATACCAACTGCTCTAACCTAAAGAATAACTATGATGAAGTGAAGATATGGGATGAATACATAAACAAGTCGGTACGCACGGGACTTACCTTCTGCGGTTTGCTGATGGGCGATCATTCCAAATGCAGTATCAATACTATGTTCAATACAGGTACTATAGTGGGTGTATCCTGTAATATTTTTGGCAGCGGCTTTCCTGAAAAATTCATTCCGTCCTTTTGCTGGGGTGGCAGTGACGGCCTGACCACTTACAAGCTGGACCGTGCTATGGATACTGCCGGGCGCATGATGGCGCGCAGGGATAAAACACTATCAGCTGAAGAGAAGGAAATATACCGCCACATTTTCGATAACACCGAAACTCAAAGACGCATATTTGCTGATCACAAGATGAATTAATAATCGCTTTATAACATAAATATGAGAAAAAAGATAGTCGCGGCTAACTGGAAAATGAACCTCACTCTGGAAGAAGGTAAGAAACTAGTAGAGGATATACTTGCCGGCAACCCCGCGCTTGATACTCATAATGAAGTGGTCATTGCCCCTCCTTTTATCCATATTACCCAGACAGTTGCCCAGCTAAACAATATTTCCCACATACACGCAGGGTCACAGAATTGCTACAGCGAGGCCTCTGGCGCATACACAGGCGAGGTATCTGCACCTATGCTGAAAGATGCAGGTGTACGATACGTAATAATCGGCCACTCAGAGCGTCGGGAATATTTTAAAGAAACCGATGCGCTGCTTGCTAAAAAAACTGACCAGGCTCTTGCAAACAGCCTCCAGGTTATTTTCTGTTGCGGCGAGCCGCTGAATATTCGCGATGCAGATACCCAGAACCAGCATGTGGCCGACCAGTTGCAGGCAAGTATTTTTCACCTGAGCGCAGAGCAGCTAAAAAATGTAGTCATTGCGTACGAGCCAATATGGGCTATTGGTACCGGCCGCACAGCTACATCAGTACAGGCACAGGATATGCACGCACACATTCGCCAAACGCTTGCAGGTAAATACAGCCAGGCAGCAGCTGATAACGTACCCATCCTCTATGGTGGCAGCTGCAAACCATCCAACGCAGCAGAATTATTTGCATGCCCGGATGTAGATGGTGGCCTCATAGGCGGAGCATCGCTGAAGGCTGACGAATTCTTGGGGATAATAGCAGCAATGAAGCAGCATTAAAAAAATGTACTGAAATTTTGAGGAGACAAAAACCATCCTTATCTTTGCAATCCAATTTAAAAAATGAGGCGCGTTGGTCAATCGGTTAAGACGCCTCCCTTTCACGGAGGAATGACGGGTTCGACTCCCGTACGTGCTACAAAGGCCGCTATATAGCGGCCTTTTTATTTGCACTAACTTCCCGCATTGCTTTTAATCCATCGCCCCATTTAGCCAGTTCGTCCAGCATGCGATTCAGTTCTTTATTGAGGTTATCATTTGGAGTAAATTGTCCCTCTGCATTATAATATTGCGTAAAGAATGGCATGGCTACAGCTTCTACCATCGGCATCATCTTCAAAGTGGTAACCGACTGCTTCAACATTTGCACAGCCCTTGTGCCGCCTGATAGACCTCCATAGCTCACAAAAGCTACAGGCTTATAGTTCCATTCTTGGTAAAGGAAATCCAACGCGTTCTTTATAGTGGCAGGAAAGCCATAATTATATTCGCTTGTTACAATTATAAAGGCATCAGCACTTTCTATTTTCGCGCTCCAGTCTTTGGTATGCTATTTCTCATATTTCCTCAGCATAGGGTGGTTAGGCCCATCAAGGAAAGGCAGGTTAACTGCTGCAAGGTCTACAAGTTCTGTAGCATACTCTTCTTTTTTACTTGCAACTTCATATACCCATGCAGCTATAGATGGCCCTTTTCTGCCGGGTCTTGTACTTGCTATTATTATTTTCAGGTTCAGCATATAGTGGTTCCTATTCCCATCGAATATAATTCATTTACAAAGGCAAAAGACCAACTTACATCACAATCCGTGCAAGCGCCTTATCCATCATGGTCTTTATTTTATCATTGCAGAGGTTGCCGATACTGCCTTCGTGGGTATGATGAAGATCTGTGAGTTTGTACTCAAATGTGCCATTCTCTACCGCTTCACCAACTTGCCTGTACGCATCCCTAAACGGGACACCTTCATTCACCAGGCGATTAACTTCCTCTACAGTAAATACATACTTATATCGTTCTTCTTTAAGGATATCATCCTTCACTACAATATTTTGGAGCATTAATATCATCATACCGATACAAGTCTTCAACTCGGTAATAGCAGGGAAAAGTATTTCTTTGGTCAGCTGCATATCCCTGTGGTAGCCCGATGGGAGGTTATTGATCAGCAAGGTCAGCTCATTTGGTATGCTTTGTATCCGGTTACACTTGCCCCGTATCAGTTCTGCCACATCAGGGTTCTTTTTGTGCGGCATAATACTGCTGCCCGTAGTCAACACATCAGGAAAAGAAATAAAACCAAAATTCTGGTTCATGTACAGGCATATATCCATACTAAGCCTGGATAGTGTTGCCGCAATACTGCTCATAGCCATTGCCACAAATCGTTCCGTTTTTCCCCGGCTCATCTGCGCATACACACTATTGTAATGCAATTCTTCAAATTGCAATAGCTCAGTGGTCATGCTCCTATCAAGCGGAAAGGAGGAGCCATACCCTGCCCCGCTCCCCAGCGGATTCTTATTGGCCATATGGTAGGCAGTAGCCAATAATTCCATATCATCCACCAGGCTTTCAGCATAGGCGCCAAACCATAATCCAAATGATGATGGCATGGCTATCTGTAGGTGGGTATAACCCGGCAGTAATTTATCTTTGTGCGCTTCGCTTTGCTGCAATAGCAAAGTAAATAACTCTGTAACTATATTTTTTATTTGCAGCAGCTCGTCCCGCAGGTATAGCTTTATATCCACAGCTATCTGGTCATTTCTGCTACGGCCACTGTGTATTTTTTTTCCTGCATCACCAATACGTTCAGTAAGCATTAGCTCTATCTGCGAATGGATATCCTCACTTGTTTCGTCAATGAAAAATGTACCACTTTCTATTTCTGAAATTATTTCTTCTAACCCTTTTTGGATGGCTGCATGGTCTTCCAAGGAAAGTAAGTTTACTTTTTGAAGCATAGCTACATGAGCCAGAGAGCCCTGGACATCATGCTTTGCTAACAACAGATCAAATGCCCGATCGTTTCCTACGGTAAATTGCTCTATGATCTGGGATACCTTGGTATTATCTTTTTGCCACAGTTTCATACGATGCTTTTTAAAAGGTCTATATAAATATTGAGGCCCTCTTCTACCTCTTTCAGATAAATAAACTCATCTGCCATATGGCTTCTTGCCGAATCTCCCGGTCCCATTTTCAGTGCAGGAAATGGCATTAATGCCTTGTCTGATAAAGTAACGGAACCAAAAGCCTTTCGACCAATAGATTTTCCTGCCTGCACCAATGGGTGCTGCTCATCAATATAAGTAGGTTTCAGGCGCAGGCTTCTCGTCCGCACATCACATTGCACATTCTTTTTAATTATCTCCAATACTTCTTCATTCGTGTAGCACTCATTCACACGTACATCTACAGTAAATGAACAAGTAGCCGGCACTACGTTATGCTGCGTTCCTGCATTGATCACCGTAACACTCATTTTTACCTTTCCGAGCAGTGATGATATCTTTTCAAACTCATAACTATTGAACCACCTTATATCTTCAATAGCATTGTATAATGCATTCACTCCTTCTTCCCGTGCTGCATGGCCGGCTTTACCCACAGCAGTGCAATCCAGTACTATCAACCCCTTTTCTGCAATGGCCATATCCATCAGTGTAGGTTCGCCAACTATAGCTGCTTCAATTTTTCCTAGCTCTGGTAAAAGAGCTGCGATGCCATTAGCCCCCGATATTTCTTCTTCCGCGGTGGCAGCAAAGATCAGATTGAATTTAAGATCTTCGCAATGATAAAAATACAGGAACGCTGCTATCAGAGAAACAAGGCTTCCCCCAGCATCATTACTACCTAGGCCAAACAATTTCCCATCGCTTTCTAAAGGCAGGAACGGATCAAGTGTATATGCTTTATTAGGCTTTACTGTATCATGATGCGAATTAAGCAAGATAGTGGGCTTGTTCTCTTCATAATATTTATTCTTCGCCCACACATTATTCATCAACCGCGATGCCGCGATGCCTTTAGCCTGCAACCACCTCTGCAAAACATCAACAGTACCCTGCTCTTCTTTACTGAAAGAAGGCATAGCTATCAACTGTTTTAAAAGCCTGGTAGCTCCATTATATAATTCTTGTACAGTTGCTTCACTCATAATATTTGTGTTCCGGCTTTGCCTTCTACAAGTTGTAGCAGATCTTCTGCTGCTCCTATAACTACTCTGGTCAGACCTTTACTAACTGCTATCAATGCGTTTTCTATTTTTGGCATCATACCTCCTGATACAATTCCATTGGAAAGAAGGTCGTTGAACGAATTGGCATCTATCCTTTCTATTACCGATGTTTCATCCGTGGCATTGCCTAATACTCCTTTCTTTTCAAAACAGTAAACCAGCATTACGTTCATCTGTCTCACCATTGCTATAGCTACTGATTGCGCTATGGTATCTGCATTTGTGTTGAGCATCGTTCCCATACCATCATGCGTAAGTGGGGCTAGCACAGGTGTAAGCCCGGCATCAAGCAGGCTTTTTATCATGACTCCATTTACACCATCATTTATATCGCCGACAAACCCATAGTCAATATCTTTTACCGGACGTTTATTAGCTGCAATGATATTGCCGTCGGCACCTGTCAATCCTATTGCATTGCAACTATTAGCCTGTAAATAGGCTACAATGGTCTTATTAATAAGACCTCCATACACCATGGTTACTAACTGCAAGGTTTTCTTATCTGTAACTCTCCTTCCGTTTATATATTCTGTTTCTATCCCTAACTTCTTACCAAACTCGGTTGCCAGCTTACCCCCACCATGCACCAGTATTTTACTTCCTCGCAGCCTGCAAAAATCCTTTAGAAACGAGTGCAGTCTAGCCTCATCATCAATTATGTTGCCGCCTATTTTAACAATAGTCAGTTGCTGCATTAGTTGCTGTTTAATATCTCTGATAAAACCGCCTGCGCTGCACATACACGGTTAGTAGCCTGCTGTGTTACAATGCTGTGCACACTATCCAGTACCTTATCGCTAAGCTCCACATTACGTCGTACAGGCAAGCAATGCATCACTTTGGCATTATTTGTTGCAGACAGGTGACCTGGGGTAAGCATCCAGCCTGCGCCATCTGTTAGTATTTTACCATAGTCCTTATACGAGCTCCAGTTCTTTACATACACAAAATCTGCATCGTGCAATGCCTTATGCTGATCATATTCTATAGTTGCATTCTTCGTAAATTCTTCTTTGAGTTCATAACCTTCAGGATGGGTAACTACAAAATCTGCCTTGCCCCAGGCATTTACCCATTGCGCAAAAGAATTAGCTACGCATTGTGGGATAGGCTTTATATGCGGAGCCCATGTAAGCACGATCTTTGGTTTTCTATCCTCCTTAAATGTTTCTGTGATGGTAATTATATCGGCGAGGCTTTGTAAAGGGTGCAGTGTAGTACTCTCCAGGCTTACTATAGGTATATTGGTATGCTTTATCAGTTGGTTTAATAGTACCTCGCTATAATCCTCTGCTCTATCTATTAATGCCGGGAATGTACGCACGCATAGTATATCAAAATAGGCATTCAGCACAGGTGCGGCATCTTTAATATGCTCCACTGTTGTACCATTCATTACAGCGCCATCTTCCAGTTCCAGCTTCCATCCATCTTTATCGATATTAAAAACGATAGTGTCCATCCCCAGATTCTTCGCAGCCAGTTGGGTACTGATACGGGTACGCATACTAGGGTTCATGAATAATAACCCCACACGTTTATTTACACCCGCATACTTATTTGCAAACGGTTCTTTCTTGCACGCGAGGGCAGTTTGTACCAAGGCATCAATATCTGTTACATCATGGACAGAAGTAAAATTCTTCATGGTTAATTATTTTGCAGAACAGCTTGCTGCTCTTTCATAGATTTAATTTCTGCCCTGATAGCATTCAGCAAAGTATCCGCTTCTTTATGTGTAATATTCAGTGCAGGCAATAACCGAATAACATTAGGTTTTGCTTCACCGGTAAAAATGTAATGTGTGTTCAACAGGTTCTTACGCAAGCCCGTATATTGCTGAGGCACGTCAAAGCCTATCATTAATCCCCTTCCGCGCACGTTCTGCAGTTCCGATATTTTTTTTAATTCTTCCTGTAGGTAACGGCCCATCGCCGCCGCATTATCCAACAACTTATCGTTCGCCAATACTTCCAGCACAGCTATAGCTGCGGCGCAGGCGAGGTGGTTGCCGCCAAAGGTTGTACCCAGCATTCCATACTTAGGCTTTATATGCGGAGCAACTATAATACCCCCGATAGGGAAACCATTACCCATCCCCTTTGCCATAGTATATATATCAGCGCTTACACCTGCTATGTCGTGCGAAAAGAATTTTCCACTCCTGCCATATCCGCACTGCACACTATCTGCTATATACACCGCACCATATTCATCGCATAACCTGCCTATTGCTTTTAGAAAATCCTCCTCTGCTACCACTATTCCTCCTACGCCTTGTATCCCTTCAACTATAACCCCGGCCACCTCGTTGCCATGCGCTGCAAAATAAGATTCCAATGTTGCCACATTATTAAATGGCAGGAATACAATATTCTCCGTAGCATTTACCGGTGCCACTATTGACGGATTATCAGTAGCAGCTACCGCAAGTGAAGTACGGCCATGAAACGCCCCTGAGAAAGCAATTATCTTCTTCCTTCCTGTGTGGAATGAGGCGAGCTTCATTGCATTTTCGTTTGCTTCCGCGCCTGAATTGCAAAGAAAAAGCTGGTAATCACCTTTGCCGGATACTTCCCCCAGCTTATCTGCCAGCAGTTGTTGCTGCGGTATTATTATGGAGTTGGAATAAAATCCGATCTGCCCTAGTTGATCATTTATGCGATGTACATAATGCGGGTGTGTATGGCCTATTGAAATGACTGCATGCCCACCATAAAAATCAAGGTATTGCTGGCCTTTATCATCCCATACATAAGAGCCTTCACCTCTTACTATAGTAATATCATTCAAAGGATAAACATCAAATAGTTTCATTCTTCTGTTATTAAAATGCGTTTGCCTTCAACCTTAGCCCGGCATCCTCTGGTAAGTCGAATCGTATATTCATATTCTGTACTGCCTGTCCTGATGCGCCTTTCAAAAGGTTATCTATTGCCGCGTGTACTATCAGTTTATTACCTTCCTTCTGCAGGTGTATCAGGCATTTATTGGTATTCACCACTTGTTTCATATCTATCATTTCCCTGCTTACATGGGTAAATACAGCTTCTTTATAATAAGCTTCGTACAATTCGTATGCAGCTTCAATGCTATCGTTAAAAACGGTGTATGCAGATATATATATCCCCCTTGCAAAATCTCCCCGCCATGGTATAAAGTTTATCTCCGGCAATTGTGTCTGCAATGTGCTTAGTGTTTCCCTGATCTCATTTATATGTTGATGGCTTAATGATTTATATGCCTCAATATTATTTACCCGCCGGGAGAAATGGGAGCTATTTTGCAGTTTTTGCCCTGCACCGGTAGATCCTGTTATTCCGCTTATATGTACTTCATTTATAAGCCCGTCTTTGGCAAGTGGCAATAGCGCAAGTTGTATAGCAGTGGCAAAGCATCCGGGGTTAGCAATGTTTTCAGCTGTCTTTATATAGTCTCTGTTATACTCCGGTAAGCCGTATATAAATTGCCGGCCGGCCTTTGCAGAGTCATTATTCAATCTAAAATCCTGCGAAAGGTCAATGATTTTAACAGTTCCCTTTACAACATTCTTTTCCAGAAAGGCGCTTGCTTCTCCGTGCCCTACACACAAGAACAATACATCTATATCATCATTGATCTTTGTAGCAAAGCAAAGATCAGTATCGCCTACCAGATCACTATGTACCTTATGCACCGGCACGCCTCCATTACTCCTGCTATGCACAAAGACAACGTCCACATACTGATGCTGCAACAGAATACGCAGCATTTCACCGCCCGTATATCCTGCACCACCAACTATGCCTGCTTTAATTTTTTGCATTATCGGTTTCCTTTGCAGCCGCTTCCCTATCCTTATTTACTGAATGATAGATAGAAACCTGGTTACCAAATATTTTTGCAAATCCTTTCACGTCGTCACCACTCCAGCCATTATTCATTTCGCCATAAGAACCAAATTGGTTGTTCATCAGGTCATGATCTGTTTCTACTCCTGTTACGGTAAAGCGATAAGGCATTAGTGTTACAAATACTTTACCCGTTACGTGCTGCTGTGTGTCTTCCATGAATTTTTCGATATTCCGCATCGTTGGGTCCAGCATCATCCCTTCATGCAGCCAGTTGCCATACCAGGTGCTCAATTGGTCTTTCCAGTATAGCTGCCATTTGGTAAGTGTATGTTTCTCTAAAAGATGATGGGCCTTTATGATCACTATCGGTGCGGCAGCTTCAAAACCTACACGTCCCTTTATTCCTATTATGGTATCGCCTACATGTATATCCCTGCCTATGCCAAATGGCTGCGCTATGGATTGTAAATATTGTATAGCCTTTACTTTATCCATGTTATTTTCATCATCAATACCGGCCAATTCCCCTTTCTCAAAATGCAGCACTACTTCCCTTGGTTCCGTTTCGCTTACCTGTGTAGGCCATGCATCTTCCTTTAGGTATTGGTGGCTTGTTAATGTCTCTTTGCCACCTACCGATGTTCCCCACAAGCCCTTATTAATACTGTACTGAGCTTTTGCAAAATCCATTTCTATTCCATGCTCTTTCAGGAAAGTTATTTCCTGGTCGCGGCTAAGGCGCATGTCCCGTATCGGTGTCAGTATCTGTATATCAGGTATCATGCTGTAGAATACCATATCAAACCTAACCTGGTCGTTGCCGGCCCCTGTACTTCCGTGGGCTACATAATCTGCACCTACTTTGGCAGCATGCTCTGCTACAGCTACTGCCTGTACCATACGCTCAGCGCTTACGCTCAGCGGGTAGGTATTATTTTTCAGCACATTGCCATATACCAGGTACCTGATACAATTCTCATAATATTGTTTTGTTACATCTACCACTGTAAATGAAGCCACACCCAGCTCTTTGGCTCTCTTTTCTATTCCCTCGAGTTCTTTATCACTAAAGCCGCCTGTCTGTATGGTTACCGCATGTACTTCCAGCCCCATTACTTTATTAAGGTATATGGCACAGTACGTGGTATCCAGGCCTCCGCTATATGCTAATACTACTTTTTTCATATTTAGGTGGCTTTAAAAGATCAGTGATTTGATACGCGATCCTGCTTCTTTAAAATATTTAAGTACTCTTTTGCGCCGGCTTGCTTTTTTTGCCTTCACTTCTATTGCCGGAATAGCTTTATCGGCCTGCTTTTGTTCAGCCGGATCGTATAACATCGCAGTACAGAGGCAATTCTTTCGCTCTTTGCTGCTGAGGATATCGAAATTCACACAGCTTTTGCATCCTTCCCAGAACGCCTCATCCTGCGTTAGTTCCGAATAGGTGACCGGTTCATAGCCCAGGTCACTGTTTATCTTCATAACCGCCAGCCCAGTGGTCAGCCCGAATATTTTGGCCTCCGGGTACTTCTTACGGCTCAGCTCAAATATCTTTTCTTTTATCTGCTTTGCAAGGCCGCCTTTCCTGTATTGGGAAGCTACTATCAACCCTGAGTTAGCCACATAGCGGCCATGGCTCCAGCTTTCTATGTAGCAGAAGCCTGCCCAGGTGCCATCACTGGCAAAAGCGATCACTGCTTTATCTTCTTCCATTTTGGCTACAAGATATTCGGGGCTTCGCCTGGCAATGCCGGTTCCGCGTGCCTTTGCGGACGCAGCCATTTCTTCACAGATTATAGGTGCATAGGTGATATGGGAGGCATCTGCCACCATCACCTTAAAGGTTAGGTTCACACTGAAAAAATTAATAATGATGAAAGTTATCCTCGATGATGATTCATGAGAATAATACTTGTATAGGTTTACTTAGCCGCTGATCAACAGATTTTCTCCGGATAGCAGACTATCAACGTCGGACCTGGAAGGAGGTATGGTTGTTGCAAAAAACCAGGCCGTTCACAGGCTCAGTAAAAACCCCACGTCCATTACGCGCGCTGATTGCAGCGGCATAAGCAGACGATATAAGAAAGGTTTTTTTCATCTCTTGTTGTAGAATAAGAAAAAGAGTGTACAAAAATTTTAACTGTGCAAAGTAAATTACTTTTTAAGTTACTAACAAAAGTTTTTTGTTATATAAGTGTAACATTTCAGGGAGACCGCCGGTTAATAGAGTTACCCAAACAGGTTAATAAATTAATGGTATATAATGTAGATTTGGTATGTTAGGTAAACTGTTACTGGGCCAGTTGTATGGCTTCGTTATCGGCAACCCTGATTTTTTTCTCGCCCAGGTCTACCTCATAGGTAAAGAATGGGGTCGTGTTTTCCAGTGCATGCTCCAGTATGGTTACCCCATAGGTGGTTCTTCCATTTTTCGGGGTTACGGCATACTCCTGCGTTATCTTGGCATTGTAGGAGGCGGTTTCTACTTTAAAACTGTCCAGTGATGAAAAATACCTTACGTCCGTTTTACTCTCGAACAGATCGCTTGCAAAACGCTCATAGTAACTAATAGGTATCCAGCGTTCCCCTAAGTTAAAATCCAGCAGTTCAAAGGGTATCTTTTCCGGCTGTACTTTACTGATAGCTTCCAGACTCTTTTGGAGCTGGCGGTCATCGGGGTATTGTTCTACCTTCCTTTTTGCAATGCTTAACTTTTCTACCACATTGCCGGACAGGTACAGGTCTACCGTTTCCCACTTCCAGGTTTGCGGATTGAGATAAATGTGATGGGAAAGGCTGCTGATCACTTCAGTATCCGAAAGGCCGGTAGCCGCTTCGATAAAACCAATATCTACATGGCCTTTATCATTCAGGCATCGGGCAAGGGCCTCTACAGGGTCGTCTGTGGTAAAATGCTCTTCCTTTTTTGCAAGGGACTGCCCCAGCACATCCGCTTTGAGGTAATTTTCCCCGTCCCTTCTTTCAAGGGATGATAATACCTGCAGGCCATAGGCCTTGTCTTCAAATACCAGCCGCTTATTGGATGGGTGGTTTAATAAGCCGTATTGCTGTACAAACGCAGTATACTTTTCATTTAAGACTTCCCTTAAGCCAATATTTTCGCTATCGTCACTCCCGGCACCAGTCAGCTCCAGGTAGGTATCACGCAGGGCAATATAGCTGCCGAAAAAATCTGTCCGGTTATTGGTAAGCACCAAAGGCTCAAAGCGTGCATGGGTAAAATCCTTATCAACCTGGGTGATCCTGCCCACGCTCCCATGATGGATCACCAGCATCCCTTCCCTGTAATAGGGTTTGAGGTCTGTATATACATCGGAAGTATTTTGGGCTAAGCCAAATTCTCCTTCAAGTGTCTTGTCCCCTTCATAGAGGTAGTGGTAACCAAAACCCTTTAGCTTAGAAGAAAGGTCTTCTATTGCACTGTGCAGTAAGGCGCCGTTTAACCAGTTAGGAGAGCAACTGATCTCCGCAACATTTGAATAGAGCTTATAAACGTACCTGTTCCCTGCCTGCGCAGCAATCAGCACAATACTCTCATGGGTTGGGTTGCGGGTGGTTTTGACAGTGGAAATAATCCGCGCGGTCTGCTTGGAGATGGCCAGCTCATCTTTATCGTTCAGATAAGATAAAGCCCTATTGCTATTTTCCGCAGGAACAATATCAAATAAACCGAGCTGCATCTGCCCACCTTGTTTTTTATCTTCAGGAACAGCTAAAAAAGTGAACTGCTTATTTTTTCCGGCCTCGTCCAGCCCGAGTGAAAACTGGATGTTTTTAAATAGCTCTTTGTTAAAACGGTTCGATAAGCCATCCTCTATGATCTCAGCTAAGCGGGGACTAATATCATCGAGGTTCCCCTGTTGCCATACCATCTGGTGCGCCTGGCCATACTGGTTCTTTCCTGCCTTAATTTCATTACCTAACAGGATCTGCGGATGCTCAGTGATATATTCGTTCAGGTAATAGGTGCCAAATTCATTTTCCTGCGCTACTGTTTCAACCAATAGTTTTTCCTCATCTGAATACCCATTTTTATTATCGTTCTTCTGAACGACTAACAGATGGGTGGGAGCTTCCGTATTACCTGTATCCTTCATCAGGTTATCAGGAAGTACGGACAGGCTTACAAAATCGGCATGGTTAAACAGGTGCTCCCTGGCACCGTGGTTGGATGGGTTATTTAAAAAGGCATCGGTGGTGATATAGACCAAAAGCCCTCCATCGTTTATTTTATCCAGTCCTTTAGCGAAGAAATAATTATGGATCTTGCCGGACAGGTCCCTGTTGCTAATGGCAGGATCATACACCGAAAAATTGCCGAAGGGGATGTTACTGATAATAAGGTCGTGTTGGCCATTATCGCCTACCGGGGCCTGCTCCAAACCGGTTATATGCACGTTGACCGGAATCGGCATAGTACTTGCCAACGCTGCCAGTATTTTACCGGACAAAATATCTTTTTCAACCGCAGTAATGCGTTGAATGGAGGGGAATTTATTTAACGCCTCTGTAATAAATACACCCGCGCCGCTGCTTGGCTCATAGATGCGCTGGGGATTAATGTTATTCTTAGAAAGAGCCTCGTAGATAACTTTAGGAACAAATGAAGGGGTATAAAAAGCGGAGAGTACACTATTTTTCAGTGACTGGACACTTTCCTTATACTCCTGTTCACTTAGCTTTCCCTTTAGTAATTGGTGCAGTTCCATTACCGAAGGGTACAGGCGCTGGTCAGCTTCTGAGGCGCCCAGTTTTATCCATTCCTCCAGTTCACCTTCTGGGAAAAGTATGGCCTTCAACCCGCCAAAACCGGCGTATTGCTGCAAGGCGGTAGTATCCTGTGCGCTTAGGGACTTTCCTTTCTCCCAATCCAGCGCGATACGGATAGCCGCAGTATTATCCTTTAGTTTTTGTAATTGATGATAAGCCATACTTCACTTTTCTTTCCCACTTCACAATTCACCACTTACTTATTATTTCAAACCACTACCCCATCAGGATTCCAGGTATTCCTGTATCGTTCCCATAACCGCGTAACGTAACTGCCTTTGCTCAGCAGTATCTTCAGAAAATCCCATTTTCTCAAAAACAGGCTTGCAGGCCTCTATCAGGTTTATGACCTCATAGGTCAGCACTCCCATTTCCCGGAACCGGGTATAGGCCTGTAAAAAATCTTCTTCAAGTATTTCTTTTATATAATTGAATCTGGAAGGCCGCAGGTCTTTGGTAAGTTCATTCATACACAACTCTTCGATAATGTATTGTGGCTTTCCCTCAGCTATTAATTGCTCCATCATGGGAATGACCAGTTCAACTTTTTCCTTCAGGTACTTTGTAAATGAGAAGCCCTGTTGGAGGCCCAGCATAACATCGGGGTTGTTGTCAATGATGTAGCTGCGCAGTTTTTCTGTAAGGATCGTTTGCATATCTTAAAATTAATAATTGTTATTACAGGCGGTAGCCTCTTTTGCGTTTATTGATATTTTTGGCCTGCACTTCGTTATTCTTTTGCTCAGGGCGCTTGCGGGCAAATCCGTCTTCCAGCAATCCATACCGGTGAGCCAATACCAAAGGGTCTGTGTGTATCCCTGGAGGTATAATAACTAATTTCACATTTTCCGGAATATTGCCCGGAACTATTATATCCTCGTAAATATTTTTTGTGTTAAGGTCATAAGCAATGGTTGCAATTCCATCCTGTGTTAAACCGATCTGTTCCATTGAAATACGATTCGATAGTGCCCCGACCTCCCGAAATTCTTGTAATTTATTGTCTACATAAAAATTGGTGCCTGCTATATCTATAACCAGATGAAACCTTTGGTGATTTTGATCTTCCATTGTTTATAATTTTGATAGTAACCTTTTAGCTGCCAGATAAATGAATAGTGGCATACAGATCACATAGCTTAAAATTGTAGCGATTACTGCGGCTACCAAAATCATTAAACCTATTATACCCCTTATCAATACACCCAGGATTACTGTAAACTGGTAGAGCAATCTTTGTAGTCCCCGCCGCTTCATTGCTTTATACGCCAAAGAAGCTTTTGAGGACTGTAGCCACGATCACCAGGAACACGCAGCTCCCAAACCACGCTGCCGCTACCTTTCCTGTATCCGGCTCGCCGTGGTTCCATTTATTGTAGACTTTAATAGCCCCTACTAAACCAACAATCGCCCCGATGGCATACATCAGGCTGGTCCCTGCGCCGAAATAACTTTTTACCTGCGTCGTTGCGGCATTAATGCCGGCGCTGCCGTCCTGCGCGTTTGCAACTACCCCTATCATCAATAAAACAATAGAAGCTGAGATAGCTTTCCATTGGTTGCTTTTAAAATTCCATTTCCTCGTTTTCATACTCACGTTTTTAAAAGTTTATCCTTTCCCGTATCTCCCCGCCGGATGGCAGGGAGAACGGAAAGGTGGCCGCAATCACATACCCTTCTCTGTTCTCCACTTTGCTTACCGCACCGGGATGGAAAGGGGCCAATATTTTTGTTTTCTTCTTTCCGGTATCCTCCCCCTTAATCGGGGGAAGCCCGAAACACTTCCTGGCACTGATGATGACTATACACAGCCCTCAATACCATATTAATTTAGTGGGGCAATGATTCCCAAGCCCTGTTCAATTCATCCTCACTGAACATTACCTCACACATATCTTTTGCATTAGTTATAATATAGTTATTGATAGCAACCCGGTAGGCAGGTTTTTGAAGACCGGCGTATTTTGCAAGCCGCTGTTTTAATTGCTCTAAAAGCTCTGTTTGGTTTGCTTGTTTGCCTGCCCTTTCCAATACAGCGTAGCGCAGGTCGTTAACAACCGTCTCCAGCTCATCAAAAGAGGGATCAGTATTATTATCTGCCTTATCTTTTTTTAGTAATTTGCCGGAGATTAGAGATTTAATATCTTCCTTATAATACCGGATCCCGATAAAAAAATAATAGATAACAAGCAATATCCCTACTACTACCAAATACTGCCCCCACGATACATTGCTTAACATAGTTTTCATTTTTTAATGGTTATTAAATGCAAGGGAACCTTTCCCTTATGTTCATAACAAAGGTGGGACGAATGGCAAGGGTGGTTTCACACTTTACACCGAATACGGTAAAATTTATTTTGGAAGGATTTTGGAGTACTCGAATGAGTTTTGGACACTTTTAACGAGTAAAAATGCCAAAAGCCGTATTTCTACCAAATACGGCTTTTTATAAAAATCTAATTCCCGACATAATGGGACCCTTTTAGCAACAAGAAATTACCCCATTGAGAGATAACAAGCTTAATTTCATGATAGCGTTAGACAGGAACTGTTCTAATCTTTCAGATCATCGGGTAATGGCTATAGAGCAGCCGGTAACCGAATGCATGCAACCCTGACATACTTAATTCACTACTCTGAAAAATGACCTTTTCGCTTATATGCTTTATCCGCAATAAGAACCGCTTTTAGTAGCCGCGCTCTATTTGGAAACGAAACGCAGGCCCAACCTATAAAAGCAGTGAAGCTTGCGGCAATTAAGGTGCCCCCAACATTATCAGAATGACTGGCAAATCCAGCGGCGGCCATTCCTAATGCGCCGTATCCTAATACGCGCGAGACGGTTCTGGTATTTTTATACCGTTTAAGCATTGTAAATTCAGGCGTATTAGGAGATAACATAGGCGAGAGATGACTATAAGTAAGGCTTTTTATTGGATCGCCCTCTTTTTGCTGGATGTAATAATGAACATGGTTTTGACTGCCATAAGTTACTGAGGGCCCGATGCCGGAGTAGTTATAGTTGGGATCCAACGTGGTATAGTCATATTTGAACAGGCTGATCTTCCCTGCTGCTACCTGCGGTGCGAAGGCCTTTCTCCCTACATTGGCATAGGTAGCGTTACCTGTTGAATAGACGGCTACGTCTTTAGATTTGAAGGAAGTATCGCCAAGCACGATTCTGTCCTTTACAAACATTCCTGAATTTCTTTGGGCTGAGGGACCTGAATATTTTCTGCCATTTTTTAATTGTACATAAGGTTCAGATGAGGTCTGTATTTCATATAGCGGCTTGATACCACATGATGTTGTCAATAATAAGGAAAAGAAAACTACATTTTTCTTTCTAAGCATTTGATCACTTTTAAGTCTATTGTTACGGATTACCTTATCGCATAAGTATTATTCCCTCGTTCATTCTGTCTAGTTTCTTACATCAGCAATATGTTAGACAACATGTTTTGCCGCATCTTCATAATTATTATAAATGTTTGTCCATGCAGCATTAATTAAATCGTTCCAAGAAGTAAATCCATGTAATGGATTATCTGGATTTTTGGGTATAAACGCATGCACCTCAATAGGAAATTCATTTAAAGTATTTAATCGATTGTCAAAAAATCTGTCTACAAGAATAAACTTTGATACCAAACTCTTAATACCAAACTCTTCATAGTCAATGCCTTTTTCAAGATCCACAATTAGACAATTTCTGTTTAATATGTTTACTTTCTCATATTGCAGAACCTTTATTGGCATATTGAAATCAGTATTTTCGTCAGTACATAAATATAGTTCCATAATTAAAAGGGACTTATTGGCATTTTTGTTGTTGGGTTGATGATTTTCTCTTTTGCATTATCAATTAATAATTTAGGTAATCCGCATGAATTAACCTGAAGAGATAACGCTGGTCTATTTTTTTATTCTTCCATTTCTAACCACAGCCTTCATTTCTGATTGAATATTGTGAACGATACTTCCTAGTTTCATATGTATTGTGCAGTATGGTTAAATGATATGTTTTGCCGCATCTTCATAATTATCATAAATATTTACCCATGCTGCATTAAATAATTCTTTCCAATTTGATAAACCATCTTCAGGATTTTCGGAAGATAAAGGAATAAATGCATGTACTTCTATTGGAAATTCTTTTAAATTATTCAATCGGTTATCATAAAATCTATCAAGCAAAATAAATCTCGATACAGGGCCCTTAATCCCATACTTTTCATAATCTAAGGGTTTCTCTATATCCACTAGCAAACAATTGCGTTTTAGTATAACGATTTTTTTGTAGTGTAATATCTTTATTGGCGTCTCGAATGAATAATTTTCATCGCTACATAAATAGAGTTCCATATTTTAAAGGGACTTATTGGCGTTTTAATTTGTTGTTGAGTCCTTCTGAAGCCAATTAAGGTGCAAGTTCCTGATAACTACTATCAATTATTTTTTCTTTATCATTCTGAATGTAGTAGTAGACGATATATTTATGATTTGGTAAAAACTTGGGTAAATCAATAACCACCCAACTTGATGTATCAGTTGTTCCAGGCGACTTGGCTTCTTGATAAATGATTTTATTATTATACCATTCTCTATAGCCAAATGTATAATTAATATTAGGTGGGTTAACCATTTCAATCGCCATTTTATTCTTATCATATTTCTCTGCTTTGAGAAAAGGATTACCCTTGCGTCTTTTAAATTTCTCGAGAGAATCATAATATATTCCACATATAGCATATTTTTCATTCTTCTCAAACCATAGCCACTTAGTTATTTTTTCACTTGCATTATAATGGATTTCTGAGCCATTTGGAATCTTATCTGCGGAATAAAACTTGATGACTTTCTCACTGTCGTCAATATATGTTCTTTTTATTCTGTTCTTCTCGTAATTTAGAACGTTAGACGATTTCATTGGTAAAGGCTCATTAGCACATGATAAGAGTGTGGTAATCACCAAAAATATTACTATATTATATTTCATTCGTAGATACATAATTATATTTTTTATTACTTAGAAAAAATATAATGCTTCATAATGAATTTCCATATAAACTATATCATGGTGCTATTTCTTGAAATGAACTGTCAACAATTTTATTATTAGTTCCAATTACGCAGTAGTATATGATATACTTATGATTTTGTAAAAATTTTGGCAAATCAATCACTACCCAAGCCGTAGTATCAGTTTTACCAGGATATTTAGCAAATTGTTCAATAACCTTATCATTATACCATTCACGATATTTAAATATATATTTTACAATAGGAGGATTCGCCATTTCAATTGCAAGTTGATTTTTATCAAATTTTACAGCATTTAAAAAAGGATTACCTATGCTGCGCTGAATACGTTGTAATGAATCGTAATAAATACCATACTGAATGAAGTTCAAGCCGCTTTTGTACCAAAGCCATTTTATTATTCTGCCTTTATTATCATAGTGTGTTTCTGAACCCTTTGACTTCTTGTCTAATGAATAATATTTAATAATTTTCCCGGTATCATCAATGTATATTCTTTTTAATGTATTGTTTTCGTGTATAATTACATCTTTTCTTTCCGTTCTTTGTTTGCTTCTATCTTGGCAAGAACATAGAACCAGCATTGCAATTACGCAAGTAAAAATATTCTCTTTTTTCATACACATTGGTTAAGGATTTGAATAATCTTTAGCGCTCTTTCCCTTCGGATATGGAATCCCAATATTTGTATTGCCATTGGCATCTATTACATGAAGTTGACCACAACCTCCAGGAACATCACAATTTGCAGTATCATGTTTTGGCCTAATTGGCGCCATATCTTGAGCCTCATGAGCCGCTCTCGCTGCGTCCCATGCATATTTCATTGCTTGTGCAACGTTTGCTGGTGTTTCAACGCTACTTGCCCATGCCGCCATAGAAATAACTGGAGAAAGTTCGTCCATGTTTATTATCTCACCTCGCCCATTCGCATTAAGCTCGTGATCGTTACCAGGGAATAGGGCATGCTTAGATGTCAATATAAATCCATCATGTTCACTTAGATCTTTTGAGGGTTCCAAATTAAAACCAATTTCATGCCTTTTAGCTTCCGCCCAGGTTTCTGATTTCAAGAGGGTATTTGTTTTCAGGTCACCACGAATTGGGGCTGTACTGCTGGTTGTAATACGTCCATCTTTACCAATGGTGATTGTATTTATCACAGAATAATCATACCAGTCATAAGTTGTTATCCCGCTATAGAATGATGTGTACGAATTCGCAAGTAAGCCTGGAGAGGTTATCTTTTGAATAAGTACTTTACCAGTATTTTCCATTATAGTGACGTTATATACGGTCTTCTTTTGCCCTTTCCTGTCAAACATCCATATCGGATTGTCACCGGCATATGTATATGGCGATTGTCCGGAGAATTTCTTGAACAAGGGGTCGGGCGACGGCAGCCAGTTAAGGCGGTTGTCCATTGGCCTGTCTCCAAGGTTTGAAAAATTACCATAGCCATATACCTCATTATCTTTCATTGACCCCTGATGGCTAAATCTATAAGTATTGGTATCGCCGTTCATCTCAAGATACCTGCCCGGCATAAGCATACCACCTGGATAATAATCCTGCACAGTGCTGAGCGATGGGTTCCAGTAGTCATAAGACGTCCCACCACTTGGCAGGTGTCCGTACTTCCTGTCCAGCACGGTTGCCAGCACATTGCCTAAGTAATCGGTCATCTCATAGTTTCTGAGGCCCACAGTCCGGCTTGTGCTGAATTTGGTTACATCACCATGGCCATACGTGGTAGTATAGGTAGTATCAATCAGATCGTCATAACTATAGCTATACCAGGGCTTGGGCGTATTCAGATCCGATACACCCATTGCAGGCGAGCCGCCATTAAAGTTCCAGCTATCCCGATGTCCAACAGTGTCATAACGCTGCACACCCAGCCGCGAAGAGCCGTAGATATGGTGCTCTGCCAGCGCGAAGGAGTCATTTACTACCCCGTAGGTATAGAGTGAACCCAGTGTGCTGGTACCCACTACCGCAGATGCGAGGCCATAATATACCCCTGTAGTTATACCTGGTATTTCAGATATAGCCCTGTCGGCAGCATCGCCCGCTACATTAGTGGTATAGTCATTTACCGTACCGGCTATATCGCTGCTGTAAACAGTGGAAAGACGGGTATTGACCGGCGTGCTTGCGTTCAATACACTCTGTGCTGGCGACCATTGGTCGAAAAATGTGTACAGCACGGGCATATTCCCGAAGGTATAAAGCACATTGGCAAGGTCTGCCTGGAAAGGCCCGTTATGGAGGTTAGGTGAAAGGAATATATTATCATCGGCAATGAAGGCGTCATAAAATACGTCAGCATTATCGTTGCCATTGGCCTCATCAGTCATGATGGCATTAACCATCTGCGCGGGGATCAAGGGTAATGTACCATTGGTTGTAGCCGCCGAATACAGGCTGTTGGCATTTGCAACGGGATCGCCGGTGTGCAGCACGCCAAAGGACTGCCACATTGGATTAGTAACCGTAGACGGCATGGCTGCATCAAAATGCTGTAGCATCAGGTGCGCCTCGGTGGATTGCATGGTCACATCCATCAGTACCGGCGCTACACTGGTATTGGCCATATCCAGCGCATCGCTGTAAATCTGAAGCGAATTTGTTTGCTGGTAGCTGCGAAGGCTGTTAATATAAGATGTATTGCCCAGCAGCATGCTGGCGGAGTAAGAGCCCCCCGATCCCATATAAAAACTTACTGGCCGTGCATCCGTAATGGTGCCTGCCTGGATATACCGCTGATATTGACCACCCGATTCCGGCGGAATGTGACCAGTGATTCCGCGTCAAATTGACCACCCCGTTCCGGGGCAAACTGACCAGGCATTCCGGGGCAAATTGACCACCCCGAACG
>JACDGL010000004.1 GCA_013815385.1 Taibaiella sp.
TATCAATAACCACTTTTAATAACTAACTTTGAAAACGCTTTTACAGCTCTCGCTGCTATCGTTCGCCAGCTAATCGCCTGGTCACTTTGCCACGGAATCAGGTGGTCAACATCCTCGGAATATCAAGTACACCATTGGTTAATGTGACAGTTGTCGCAAAAGTGTGACGGGCAATATGAAAAGTCAATTTTTTGTCTATTCCACAGATATCTGCTATCTCCTTTAAATATGCATTCATTTTTTGGTTTGTTAAAATAGGCAACACGGTATTTTCATTTAAACACTTTGGATGCTGATCGTATTTAGCAATGATTTCTAATGCATGAGGCAAAATAGGTACCCTTTGCGGCGTATCAGTCTTTTGCCTTTTGATCATAATCCATTTTTCACCATCAATCCCATTTACAATCTGAGTGCGTTTCAAATTGCTTACATCAACATAGGCAAGGCCTGTATAACAACTGAAAACAAAAATATCCTTAACAAGATTTAGCCGGTTAATTGAAAATATTTTGTTTCTGATAGCTTCAAGCTCTTCATTGTTTAAAGGAATAATCTCCGTTTCCTTTACACACATTTTAAAATCACTAAATGGGTCATCTCTCAACCATTTTTTTCTCATGCATTCAATGATTATGCATTTCAATGTCCTTATATATTTGATAGTGGAATTATGATTACAATTCTTTATAGTTTTTAGCCAGAGCGAAAAATCTTTCACAAACTCATAATCCAGTTTTCTTATCTCAACATCTTCCAAATCATATTTCCATTTCATAAAAGACTTCGTATGCCCAAACGTTGTCCTGTACTTCTGAAAAGTTTTATACGCATATTCTTTTCCAATTAAGTTTTTGATTTCCTCAATGTGCTTTTTGAATATATCGAGCAGCAATCTTTTTTCCTCACCGCTACCAGTAAGAAAGTTTTTTAACGCCTCGGCTGTTATCTCCTTGCCATCATTTATAAGTGAGCTTTTTGCGCTATAAACATTTTGTCTGAATATATCCAAATATGCGTTGAGTTTAAGCGTTTCCTCTTTTGTCCCTTTGGCTCTCCCCACGGCTTGATCCCACCTTGCGAAATTCCACATTCTTTTTGTGGACAACTCTTTCGACACACCGTCAACCGTGATTCTTAGATAAATGTACCTTTCATCACTTTTTTGATTTTTTGGCTGCTTTAAAAAAAAGAACAGACCAAAGCTTTTTTCCAACATAACATTACATTTTAAGGTTAATAAAGTTGGGAATACAAAAGCTTACAAACAAGATGTTTACCTCATGAACACCTTAACAATCAGCAGTTTAGATCATTTTGGTTGCGTCTTTTCTGTAAATTCCAAGACGCCACGAATGACGCAACTTAATTTTGATTGTTTTTGAAAAATTTGACTGTTGGCTAAAAATAAAAAGCCCGCAAATCAAGTGTTTGCAGGCTTTTAAAGACTTTGAAAATGCAATTTGTGGCCTCGCCAAGAATCGAACTTGGATCTGGAGCTTCGGAAACTCTTATACTATCCATTGTACTACGAAGCCATTATGCGCGCAAAGGTATTAATTTTACTTATGCTCCCCGAGCATAATTTTTGTGCACCTGTTTACAACATCCATTTGATGAGAAAATTAATATAGCTGCTTCTATTGCCTGCTTTCCTGGCTATTTCCAGTGATGTAAGCAATATTGGGTGGCGGGTGAGCTATAAGAAATAGGCCTATTCTTTCACTTCCTTATACCGGCAGCAGGTAACAGTGTGGTCATTCACCATGCCTGCTGCCTGCATAAAGGCATAGCATATAGTGGAGCCAACAAATTTAAATCCGCGCTTCAGCAGGTCTTTGCTCATCGCATCCGAGTCTGTAGTTTTCGCAGGTACGTCTCCATCCCCTTTTCTTTTATTGGTAATAGTCTTTCCTGCGGTGAATTGCCATATGTATTTATCAAATGTGCCAAACTCTTTTTGCACTTCCATAAAGCGCTGCGCATTAGTTACAGTGGCAGCTATCTTTAACCGGTTGCGTATGATGCCTGCATCCAGCAGCAGCGCTGCAACTTTTGCATCATTATACTTTGCTATCATCTTCACATCAAAGTTGCTGAATGCCTTGCGGAAGTTTTCGCGCTTATGCAATATTGTCTTCCAGCTTAGCCCTGCCTGGAAGGCATCCAGTATCATAAATTCAAACAGCTTGCGGTCATCATGCAGCGGCACGCCCCATTCGTGGTCATGGTATTGCTGCATTAGTTCGTCTTCGCCCGGCCAGGCGCATCGGGTTATAGATTTAGCGCACATTGCTTTCGTTTTTCAGTACGTGTAAGCATTCTGCAAGTGTAATGGTTCGTTGCTCACCGCTTACAAAATTCTTAAGACTCACCGTATTATTTTCTCTTTCTGTATCGCCTGCCAGCAGTACATAAGGCATTTGTCGTTTATCCGCATACTTCATCTGCTTATCAAACTTTGCCGCCTCGGGATATATTTCTGCTGCTATATTATTGCTCCGTAGTTGCTGTAGTATATGCAGCGCATACGTTTCATTTGCCCCTCCAAAGTTCACCAGCATTACCTGTGCTCCTGCTGCCAGCTGTTCAGGAAATAGCTGCAGCTCTTCCAACACATCATATATCCGGTCAATCCCAAACGACACACCCACCCCGGATACTCCTTTCAGCCCGAATAGTCCGGTAAGGTCATCGTATCTGCCACCGCCACCTATACTGCCCATCTGTGCTGTAGTGCATACTACTTCCACTATCACCCCTGTATAGTAGTTTAGCCCACGCGCCAGGCTTACATCGACTGTTATTGTTCCCTGCCATTCTTTTGCCGCCAATCCGTTGTAGTAACTAAATGTTTTTCTTAGTTCCTGTATTCCTTCCAGTCCTATGCTGCTGGGTTGCATCAGGGTCTCCAGGCCAGCAAGTTTTTCTTCGTTATTGCCTTGCAGGCTGATCACTTTTTTTATCTGTGCTATGCCTTCCGTATGTATGCCTCGTTGCTGCAGTTCACCCACAACCCCATCCCAGCCTATTTTATCCAGCTTATCCAGCGCTATGGTCATATCCATCATCTGCTCGGGCGCACCTGCTATCTCCGCAAGACCCGCCAGTAGCTTGCGGCTGTTGATCTTTATATTGACAGGCAGTTTCAACTCGTGAAATGCCTGCTGATAAATACAAAGTAATTCCGCCTCGTTTATCAGCGATGTGCTGCCCACCACATCCGCATCACATTGCCAGAACTCACGGTACCTACCCTTTTGCGGCCGGTCTGCGCGCCACACAGGCTGCATCTGGTAGCGCCGGAAAGGGAATGCGATCTCATTCTGGTGCATCACTACGTATCGTGCAAAAGGTATGGTCAGGTCATATCGCAGCGCACGCTCTGTAACGGTAGGTGAAGAGTAAGATCTTTCCAGCACCCTGTTCCACTCACTATGCAGCTTTTCTTTATCTGCATCTTTCTTTTCATGCAAGCCGTTGTTTAGTATCTTAAATATAAGCCGGTCACCTTCTTCGCCATATTTCCCCGTTAGGGTTTGCAGATTTTCCATTGCAGGTGTCTCCAGTGGCTGAAAACCATAGGTCTCAAATATGGTGCGGAGTGTATTGAATATATATTGGCGCCTGCGTACTTCCGCCGGCGAAAAATCACGTGTTCCCTGTGGTATGGATGGTTTAGACATTTATTATAAGAATCAATAACTGTTACAAGTATAGTTAAGATCAGTAACTATAAATCATTCATCAAAAATAACTGTATTTAGCTATTATGGCATCGCAGGTACGGTCTATCATATTATACACGGGCACATAGGCATCTTCCTGGCCAGACCACGGGTCAGGTACCGATGCATTGCTGCTCGGCTCCAACTCATTCAGAAAAAGCTCTACCTTGCTCATGTCTCCTTTTCGGCCGCCTATTCTTTTTATTTCTTCGTATACATCTTCCGCCATGGCATATATCTTATCATATTGTCCAAAATCAGCAGCGGTGAACTGGCGTGCTCTCTGCGAGCTGATATCTACACCATTCATGGCGCATATATTCTGTGAAAACTCGTGCGGCGCGCTTCCTACATGGTAGGGTTCTGTGCCGGCAGATGCTACCTTCCAGTCCAGCCCATGTTGTTGTATCTTATGCCTCAGCAGACCCTCGGCAATGGGCGATCTGCATATATTCCCCAGGCACACCATTAATATCTTCATACTGCACAAAACTAATAAAACCCGCCTTATCCTATTCCTGATACTGTACACTATTCGCCAATATTATTTTAAATACAAAAACTCCGCAAGTTTCGGGTCGCTCTTCAGCCTGTACTATGGTACTTTTGTGTTATAAAGCAGGCATGAAATGAAAGACCGGGAAATAACTAATTATGAGCGCATAGAGGAGGCTATTGGATATATAAAGGAAAACTTTAAGCGCCAGCCAACCCTCGAGGATATCGCAGCGCACATTCATCTAAGCCCCTTTCATTGTCAACGCCTATTTACCGAATGGGCGGGCGTAAGTCCTAAAAAGTTCCTTCAGTATCTGAGTGTCAGCCATGCTAAAGCGCTGCTGGGCAACCAGGCCACTTTGTTCGATACGGCAATAGATACCGGTCTCTCCGGTACGGGCCGCCTGCACGATCTGTTTGTGAAAATAGAAGGGATGACTCCCGGCGAATATAAAAACGGCGGAGAATATCTATTGATCAATTACAGCTATGCCGAAAGCCCGTTTGGTAACATCATAGTTGGTTCCACAGCTAAGGGCATCTGTCATATATCATTCGCTGATAGTGAAGCCCAGGGACTGACCGCATTAAAACAGGCATTTCCCAATGCTGTATACCAGCCTATGGTAGATCTCATTCAACAAAATGCACTATACATTTTCACGCACGATTGGAGCAAGCTCCAGGAGATCAGGCTACACCTGAGGGGCACTGTGTTTCAGATCAAGGTATGGGAAACATTGTTAAAGATACCAATGGGCATGCTCTCTACTTATGGTACTATCGCAAAGAAGATTCTGCAGCCTGCAGCTTCGCGTGCGGTAGGGAGTGCGGTGGGCGATAATCCTGTTGCATTCTTAATTCCGTGTCACCGGGTTATCCGGTCTGGCGGCGAGTTCGGACAATATCACTGGGGCAGCGATCGCAAAGCGGCTATAATTGGCTGGGAAGCTGCGCATACCTATAAGTAAAAACAAAGCATTACAGAAACACACTTACCAAAGATGATATTGCATTCGGATATAACAGACAAAGAATTAGCAACGAGATTCAGGAATAGAGCGGTTTTGTTGGGTGGCAATCGCTGTTTAAATATCTACGGGCGGCTAAACTGTAAATCAGGGAAACGAATGAAAAAAGGCAACCGCGTATTTTTTGCTTCTGTACAGGAGGCTGTTGATAATGGCTTCAGGCCATGCAGGCATTGTATGGCCAATAACTATAAATTATGGAAGGATGGACTTATTTAATAATGACCCTACTGCAAACTTACTACCCTACGATGGCCCAGTTACTTACCAGGGCAGGATACTTCCACCTGTGGAAGCTATACATTACTTCGACTGCCTGATGAAGACCATAGAATGGAAAAATGATGAAGCTCGTATCTTCGGCAAGCATTTCATTACCAGGCGTAAGGTGGCCTGGTACAGCGATGCAGGTTACTCCTACACCTATTCCAATACTACCAAAAATGCCCTACCCTGGACATCTGAATTATTATCCTTGAAAAAGCTCGTTGAAGATATGTCGGGCAGTAGCTTCAATTCATGTTTATTGAACCTCTACCACGATGGTAGCGAAGGAATGGCATGGCATAGCGATGATGAAAGATCCTTAGGTAAGGAAACGACTATTGCATCCGTTAGTTTTGGTGCCGAAAGAAAGTTCTGTTTCCGGCATAAGGTTACCAAACAAACAATTTGCCTGGTATTGGAAAGCGGCAGTTTATTAATAATGAAAGGGGCTACGCAGACCAACTGGCTGCACAGGTTGCCACCAACCAAAAAAGTAACCACGCCCAGGATCAACCTGACGTTTAGAACAATAAATTAAAAAAGCAGCTGAGATTTTATTTTAAAGTAGCTCCGCCAGATGAAGTTTCCAATTCAGGTTGCTTACCCCGCTCCACTCTTACGGAAATAAATATTAGTATGGACAGCAAAGCAGCTGCTACCATGCTCGATTGTAGCGTACCTAGGTTAAGTCCGCCTTTGACTATTGGCTTAGTAAGAAAATCGCCAAATGTGGCCCCAAATGGTCGGGTAAAAACAAAGGCTATCCAGAATAAGAGTACCGCATTAATGCGGGTGAAGTAATGCAATGCTACTACTATTAGTATTACACCGGCAGTAACCATAGCGCCGTACAAGTAGCTTAACCCAAGATTATCGCTGAGAAAATCACCAAATGCTGTACCCAGGCTATTAGAGAACAGGATGGCAATCCAGTAAAGCACTTCGACTTTTACCCTGGTCACAGGATACACAACTATTTTTTTCTCCTGTATGTGCCATATATACAATACCAGTAGCAGCAAACCAAATAGGATGGAAGAGCCAATAGCATACCCGAGGTGCAGGGTTCTGTCAATAAAATCAGATATCTCTGTACCTACGGTAGTGGTACCTACAATTACCAGCCAGTATAGTGCTGCATAGAACCGCGACACCTTCAATTGAATGAAAAGGACAATGAGAAAAAACACCATTGCAATTATCAGGCTTATAAGGTAGCCTATATTCATGGTCATAGAAAACAGGTCACCAAGGGTTTCTCCAAGGGTTGTTGCCAGCACTTTCATTATCCAGAAGTACAGTGTGATCTTCGCAACTTTGTTTAAATTTTCCATCTCTGACTTTATTAAAGTAATCGTGCCGCGATACAGATCACAACCTGATTTGGTGAAAAAATCTGAGATGAATTGTTATTAAAGCAGTACTTTTTTATGTACTGGGCTGATAATAAATAGCTTACAAATTCATTGGCTATTTCAGGTATATATATGCACCCAGCATTACTACTATACCAATTATATAGCCCAGCCATATCTCCCCATAACGGTGGGCGCCGAGTATCAGGCGTACTGTGCCCATGATACCCGCAACTATAAGCGCTATAAAGAAGGCAATTACCAGGTTGGTGGGGCTTACTATCATCAGTACTATCAGTATGCCTATCATGCTTCCGGCCGCACAGGTGTGCATGCTGACCTTAAAGAAAATATTGACCATAAAGATGGCAATGATGCCCCAGAAGCTGCCTAGCAAAAGCACATGTAATACCAGCGGCACATTAGGAATATTACTGATCACATTGTCGGCCCAGAAGTAAAAGATCATGGTAGCCATCAGTGGAATTATCCGGTCCTTCGGGTCATCCATCTGGATGCTCTTAATAAAGTGCAGTCCCTTAAGAAGCAGAACGCTTACTAATGGAAAGAACAAGGTATTAAGGGTGATGATGGCGATCCACTTGGAAAAGTCGTGTGGCTGTATGCCTGCGAAGCTGATGGGAGATAATTTATAAATAAGCAACGTCAGGAACAACGGCATAAAAACCGGGTGCAGAACGTAAGAGATAATGGCAGCCGGTATCCGTAATCCCTTAGGATAGTGGTGAACCTTTTCTGTATGTGTGTCGGGTATTGTGGTTTCGTTCATTTTATTATCCTTCTAGTACGGGCGATAGCCATCTGCGCAGCTCTTCCACATCCATGCCTTTGCGTTTGGCATAGTCTTCAAACTGGTCTTCCATTATTCTGCCAATTCCAAAGTAGCTGCTCTGCGGATGACTGAAATACCAGCCGCAAACGGATGCCGCCGGGTACATTGCCAATGACTCTGTAAGTGTTATCTCTGCATGTTGGGTAGCTTGCAGCAGGTCAAACAGTTTATACTTTTCGGTATGGTCGGGGCATGCCGGATAACCTGGGGCTGGACGTATACCCCGGTAGGTTTCTTTTACCAGCTCTTTGGTCGTCAATGTCTCCTCCTTTGCATAGCCCCAGTATTCCTTACGCACTTTCTGGTGCAGCACTTCTGCAAATGCTTCCGCCAGCCGGTCACTCATCGCCTGCAGCATTATCTTGTTGTAGTCGTCGTAGTTATCAGAAAACGCCTTCAGGTGTGGCTCTATGCCGTGTATGCTTACAGCAAAGGCGCCCATATAATCATCGCCCGCAGGTGTACCATTATAAGATGGCCGTATAAAATCAGCCAGCGAAAATTCCGGCTGGCCTGGTGCTTTTTTTATCTGCTGCCGCAGGCATTCAAGCGTTGCCAAATCATTTCCTGCCTCATCCTTAAGCTGTATCGTGTCAGGGGCAGTTCTGTCCGCTTTCCAGAAGCCAATGACCCCTTTGGCAGTAAGCCATTTCTCGTTTATTATTTTATCTAGCAGGTTATTTGCATCATTGTATAGCTTAGTGGCTTCCTTGCCTACTATAGCATCACTGAGTATATCCGGATACTTGCCACGCATCTCCCATGCTATAAAGAAAGGGCCCCAGTCTATATACTGGCGTATCTCCCCCAGGTCATGGTTATCAAATATTTTAATGCCGGTAAATGCTGGCTTAGGTGCTTCATATCCATTCCACTCTATCTGCACCCCTTGTTTCTGCGCGTCTTTGTAAGCTATATACTGCTTGGCAGAGCGCTTAGCGATAAAGTCAATTCGCAGCTTATCATACTCCTTACCAGTACTTTCGAGGAAGGGTGCTTTCTGTTCTTTATTAAGTAGATTGCCTGCTACGGTTACGCTACGGCTGGCATCCAGTACATACACTACGCCATCTTCATATTCAGGCGCTATTTTCACCGCCGTATGCATGCGCGATGTGGTAGCACCTCCTATCAGTAAGGGCTGTTTCATTCCCCTGCGTTTCATTTCCTTGGCTACATGCACCATTTCATCCAGCGATGGTGTTATCAGTCCACTGAGGCCTATTATATCTACCTTTTCGCGTTGTGCGGTTTCCAGTATCTTATCAGCCGATACCATTACTCCGAGGTCTATTACATCATAGCCATTGCAGCCCAGCACCACGCCTACTATATTCTTGCCTATATCATGCACATCACCCTTTACGGTGGCCATCAGTATTTTAGCCGCACCTGCTGATTCTTCATTAGCGGTGCCTGCCGTGATATGTGCCTGCCTGCGCAGTTCTTTTTCAGCTTCTATATAGGGTGTCAGTATCGCCACACTTTTCTTCATTACGCGTGCGCTCTTTACAACCTGCGGCAGAAACATCTTACCACTGCCAAATAGGTCGCCCACCACGTTCATACCATCCATCAGCGGCCCTTCTATTACATCAAGCGGCTTAGGGTATTTTACACGTGCTTCCTCTGTGTCCGCATCTATATAATCGGTAATGCCATTTACCAGTGCATGTTTCAGGCGTTCTTCCACACTGTGGCTGCGCCACAGGTCATCCTTCTTTTCTTCTTTGTCTTTGGCCTTCACTGTTTCCGCAAATGTTACCAGGCGCTCGGTAGCATCGGGGTGCTTGTTCAGTATTACATCCTCACAGAGGTCACGGAGTGTAGGTTCTATTTCATCATACACAACCAGTTGGCCCGCATTCACAATGCCCATATCCATACCTGCCTTAATAGCATAGTATAGAAACACACTGTGCATCGCTTCCCTTACTGCTTCATTACCACGGAAAGAGAAGGATACATTGCTCACCCCTCCACTCACTTTTGTAAGCGGCATTTTTTGTTTGATAATGCGTGTAGCCTCTATAAAGTCAACCCCATAATTATTATGCTCCTCTATGCCGGTAGCTATTGCGAAAATATTTGGGTCAAAGATGATGTCTTCCGGTTTGTAGTGTACCTGCTCTGTAAGTATTTTATAGGCACGGGTACATATATCTATACGCTTCTGCAGGCTGTCTGCCTGTCCATTCTCGTCAAAGGCCATTACAATTACCGAGGCACCGTAGCTGCGGCATATAATAGCCTGTTCTATAAATTTCGCTTCCCCTTCTTTTAGTGATATGGAGTTTACAATGCATTTACCCTGTACGCATTTTAATCCCGCCTCGATGATAGAGAACTTAGAAGAATCTATCATGATAGGGATCTTCGCAATATCGGGTTCGCTTTGCAGCAGGTTAAGATAGGTGGTCATTGCCTTTTCTCCTTCCAGCAGTGCATCATCCATGTTTATATCCAGTACCTGTGCGCCACTCTCTACCTGTTGCCGGGCTACAGACAAAGCCTCTTCGTATTTATTTTCCCTTATCAGCCGGGCAAATTTCTTTGACCCGGTCACATTGGTACGTTCACCAACATTCAGAAAATTTGTTTCAGGGCGCACAACAAGCGGTTCCAGCCCGCTGAGCCTTAAGTAAGGATGTATGTCAGACATTATATAAAATAGTATTCAAAAACGTTGCAAAGGTACTATTAATGGCTCAATTGCTCAATGAGACAATATTTGAGATACAATAAGCAAATACGCTCTTGCTTAGGCAGGTATCGATCGCTTGTTGCGGCTTTCAGCAAGAAAACTTTCAAAATCTTTAAGTGAAAAGCTGCTCAGGTTATGTTGCTTTGTGAGCGCGCCTTTCTGTGCAGTCATAATGCCATAATAAATGTCATTAAATCCTTTTATGGAATGGGCATCGGGGTCTATTGATAGCATTACTCCACGCTTCATAGCATATTCTATCCACCGCCAATCTATATCCAGCCTGCGGGGATGGGCATTGATCTCTATTACCACATTATGTTCGGCACAGGCATCTATAAGCCGTTCATGGTCCAGCGGGTATCCCTGTCGGGAGAGCAACAGCCGGCCCGTAGGGTGTCCCAATATTGTAGTGTAGGGGTTACGCACAGCAGCAAGCACCCTATCCATTGCTTTATCCAATGACATTTTCAGGTTGCTGTGTACGGATGCTATAACAAGGTCAAATGTATCCAGCACCTTACTATTGTAGTCCAGGTTGCCATCGTTCATTATATCGGCCTCGGTGCTTTTAAATATTTTAAAAGGGTGTAGCTGCTCATTCAGCATATCTATTTCCTGGTGCTGCGCGGATATCCGTTCTGCTGTTAAGCCGTTTGCATAGAAGGCGGCTTGCGAGTGGTCGCTTATAACAAGGTATTCAAATCCTTTATCGCGTGCAGCTTTAGCCATGTCTGCAATGGTATCTACTCCATCGCTCCAGGTGGAGTGTGAATGAATGATGCCTTTTACATCTCCTGGTTGTATAATGTCTTTAAACGAGTTAGTTGCAGCCGTATCCAGTATGCCTGCAGTTTCACGTAGGGGAGGTGCTATATATTGCAGCCTATTAGCAGTAAATATCTCTTCTTCGCTTGCCAGACTTGCAGGTATCTTATACCGTTCATTAAATACCGCTATGAAATCTGCACTACCTGTAGTGGTAAACAAAGTGTTATAAAAACTATCCTTCCCTGCTATATGAAATTTGATAACCGGAACGCCCGGCGCTTTAATAAGCAATCGTTCATTAGGCTCTTCCTCTATAGTTATATCAGTAGTATCCTGGAAGTAAGCTATTAGTGCATCCTTATCTGTATCAGTAGCTATTTCTACCCATTCCACCGTTTCCATTTGCCGCCTTATATCACCCGTAATTGAAAAAAGATTATCCGGTAGTGCTACCTGTAATTGTGCTACAAGCGCTTTGCCATATTCAATGATCTCGGCCCACAGATGAAAGCCCTGGCTTTGCCTGTAATAGCGTATGCTTTGTAATATGCTTTCCTGTGTTTTAGCCCCGAACCCTTTCATAGCCGCAAGGTGGTTCTCATTGCAGGCATATTCTACCTCGCCAAGTGTTTCGGCACCCATTTCCTTCCATATCACTGCTATCTTTTTAGGCCCTAATCCTTTTATTTGCATCATCTCCAGTATGCCATCAGGCGTTACAGAAAGCAGACTCTCTAAAGCAGGCAGTTTGCCTGTTTGCACTATCTCCTTTATGCTGCGTCCTATGGCATCCCCGATGCCGCGTATGCTGAAGAGCTCGGCATCATCCATGCCAGCCAGCTCATTCGGAAGTTTTTCTATATTAAATGCCGCACTGCCGTACGATTTCGCTTTGAACGGATTTTCGCCATGTATATCCATCAGCTTCGAAAGCAATGAAAAATGATCGGCTATTTCATAGTTGTTCATGAAAGGAATAAGATTATTGGGATGTAAGTTGATCAATTTGCCGCTACACGGTCTGTAGCGCGGTCTTTTATCCACTCCAGCACTATTTCCAGTTGCTCCTCGCGGGTAAGGGAGCTGTTATCAAGCACTATTGCATCATCGGCCTGGCGCAATGGGCTCTCTTCACGATTAGCATCTATATGGTCCCGCAGCTCCAGGTTGTGCCGTACCTCGTCTATACTTATATGGGGGTTAGTGAGGTATAGCTCTTCAAACCGGCGCATTACTCTTATATCAGCGTCAGCAGTCATAAATATTTTCAGTTCAGCTTCAGGAAATACTACCGTACCTATATCCCTTCCATCCATCACTATTGCCTTCTTTCTCCCCATTTTCTTTTGCTGTGCTACGGCAAAGGAACGGACCTCCCGAATGGCTGCAACTTCACTCACTTTATCAGCCACCAGCATTTCACGTATCAGGTGTTCTACATTCTCATCGTTCAAATGGATCTCTGAAATACCACTGGACTCATTCACCACAAATGAAAGATGAATACTGGCCAAAGCATCCAGAATATGATCATGGTTGGAAATATCTATTGTGTGCCGTATAAAGTAAAGCGTAATAGCCCGGTACATTGCGCCGCTATCTACATAGGTATAACCCAGCCTTTTAGCACATTGCTTTGCCAGGGTGCTTTTACCGCACGATGAGTAGCCATCTATAGCAATAATGATCTTATGGGCCGACATACTGTAAAGTTAACAGATTGCATGATAAACAAAAAGTGCAGACACTGTCTGCACCTTCCGTATAAATAACGATTATAGAACTCTTATTCAGCAAAATATTTATGGAAGTAAGGGATCGTTTCTATGCCTTTAAAATAGTTGGCGACATCATACTTTTCATTAGGCGAATGGATATTGTCATTATCCAGGCCAAAGCCTAGCAATACGGTCTTTAAGCCCAGTATATTCTCAAACAAAGCAACTATTGGTATGCTTCCGCCGCCTCGTGTAGGTATAGGGTCTTTACCAAATGTTGTTTTCAACGCTTTTTCTGCGGCTTTATATGCTTTTGAATCCGTCGGGGTTACTACAGGTTCGCCGCCATGGTGTGCCGTCACCTTTATAGTAACAGAAGCGGGAGCTATGCTTTCAAAGTGCTTTTTGAATATACCCGCAATTTCATCCGAACTCTGGTGTGGTACAAGGCGCATGGATATTTTGGCACTCGCTTTAGAGGGCAACACTGTTTTAGCTCCTTCGCCGGTATAGCCGCCCCATATTCCATTCACATCCAGCGTAGGGCGTACGCCGGTGCGCTCCAGCGTAGTATAGCCTTTTTCACCCCAATTTTCTTTTACACCCAATTCCTTTTTGTACTCTTCCAGGTCAAAGGGGGCACTGTTTAATGCCTTTCTTTCCGTATCACTCAGGTTATCTACTTTATCATAAAAGCCAGGTATAGTAATATGATTATTCTCATCGTGCATTGATGCGATCATCTTGCAAAGGATATTTACCGGGTTGGCTACTGCACCGCCATACACCCCACTGTGCAGATCACGGTTAGGGCCTACCACTTCTACTTCCATATACGCCAGCCCCCGAAGGCCTGTTTCAATAGATGGATGCTCCATGCTGATCATGGAAGTATCAGATACTAATACGATATCCGCTTTTAGCTTTTCTTTATTTGTCTCGAGGAATTTGCCCAGGTTGCTGGAACCGACTTCTTCCTCTCCTTCTATCATGAATTTTACATTGCAGGGTAGCGTATTGGTTTTTGCCATTACCTCCAGCGCCTTTACATGCATAAACATTTGCCCCTTATCATCACACGCACCACGGGCATATATTTTGCCATCTTTTATTACAGGTTCAAACGGGCCACTATTCCATAACTCCAGCGGGTCGGCCGGCTGCACATCATAGTGACCATATACTAATACTGTTGGCAACTTCGAGTCTACGATTTTCTCGCCATACACTATCGGATGGCCGGGCGTAGGACATATCTCCACTTTATCACAACCCGCTTTTTGAAGATTGTCCTTTACTGCCTCAGCGCAGCGCTTTACATCATCTTTATATTTGCTGTCTGCACTTACTGAAGGTATCCTCAGCAACTCCAGTAGCTCATCCAGGAAACGGTCTTTATTTTGCGACATATAGTCGGTCCATGCTTGCATGATATATCAGAATTTAGGTGTCAAAAGTAGTTTTAATTGATCAAATGCACTACGCCTTATAAAGGGGTAATTACCATTTGTCGCTCAACTTCCGAAAGCAGCTCAATTTTCACAGATAGATAAGGACCATGAAGTAGCTCAGGAGCCTTCTCCGGCCACTCTATAAAACAATAAGCATTCTGTAGCAGGCAATCTTCCATACCTGCCTGTATTGCCTCTTCTGTACTATTAAGGCGGTACCAGTCCATATGATAGATGATACTCGGTTTATCTCCCGGCAATGCATATTCATTGATAAGGGCAAATGTGGGGCTGCTGACCGCATCCTTAACTTTAAGAAAACGGCATAATTCATGAATAAAAGTAGTCTTGCCAGCACCCATCTCCCCGCTAAAAGCCATAATACGCATGTCTTTTGCGTACTCCCAGAATTCCTGTACTGCCGTATGGATAGTAGTAAGTGTGTAGGTAAGTTCCATATTACTCGAGCCTCAAAATTAACTAAAACCAGAAGGGAACCCACCTTTTTTAATATATTAGCATACCAATTATCTGATAATAGCGTTAGTTATCTTCATGCATTTCCTTAAGGCCTATCTCCTTTTTTTTATACTGCTGGGAAGCTATACCATTCTCTATGCTGATAACTCATCGGTCTGGCAATTAATACCAAAACATGCTTCAGGTAATACACTTTTGCAGCCTGCACAGGCAATATATTATTCCCTTGATACAAATAGTTTATGGGGGCAATTGCACGCTTTACCGGATGACCCCGCTAAGGCAAAATTGATTGATCTGCCAATGCCATCAGGCACTTTCCGCACTTTCCGAATGTGGCGCACCCACATAATGCTACCCGGCATGGAGGCGCGCTATGCAGCCATACAGACCTATAATGCGGCGGCAGTAGATGATGCGCGTGTAAGCGGCAAAATTGATATTACCTGCAAAGGCTTTCATGCAATGATTTTTGATGGCGAGAACACTTCATTCATAGACCCATTTTCTGATGTGAATGATGGGTATTATACCTGTTATTACCGGCGCGATTATCACCGCCCCCTTGGTAACAATATGACCTGCGCCACAGAAGACGACAGTGCCAAAATGAATAATAGCATTTATGGGGGAAAAGGCGCTCAGATGCGGCTGACCAATGGCAACCAACTGCAAACCTACAGGCTGGCACTTGCCTGTACGGGTGAGTATGCAATTGCTGTATCAGGAATAGCTGTACCCACAAAGGCGCTGGTGTTGAGCGCCATTACTACTTCTATCAATAGGGTAAATGGGGTCTATGAACGGGAGCTATCGATAACCATGCAGTTTGTAAGCAATGAGGATACGCTCATTTTTCTTAAAGATACCGTAGGCTCCTACAGCAACTTTAATGGTATAAATATGCTCACGCAGAACCAGGATACGATAGACCGGCGCATTGGCCCTGCTAACTATGATATAGGGCATGTATTCAGCACTGGTGGCACCGGCATAGCCCAGATAGCGTGTGTATGCAGGAATTCCATGAAAGCCGAGGGGGTAACCGGCAAGTTGAACCCCGTTGGTGATTCGTATGATATAGACTATGTGGCGCACGAAATGGGGCATCAGTTTGGCGCAGACCATACGTTCAATGATAATAACAATGGCAGTTGCGGGGGCAATGCTAATTTTCTCCAGTCGTACGAGCCCGGCAGCGGCTCCACTATTATGGCCTATGCGGGCATTTGCGATAATGACAATTTGCAGGTCCACAGCGATGCTTACTTTCATGCTGTCAGTCTGTATAAGATCGTTACTTACACACACACGCCATTTGTGGCCACTTGCGCTATGGCTACCACCATAGGCAACAAGGCGCCTTCACTCCCTGCTTTTTCTGCTTCTTATAATATCCCATTCCTTACGCCATTTGAAATAACAGCACCCTCAACTATTGATTCTGTAGCAGATACATCACATACCTATTGTTGGGAAGAATGGGACCTGGGCGATTACGGGGCTACGTTTGCAAATACACATATCTCTGGCCCTATTTTCCGGTCATTAATGCCAGCCACATCCAGTACAAGGGTCTTTCCTAAGATTGATATGCTTGTAAAAAATATCACCAATTACCTCGGCGAAAAACTGCCGGATGTGGCAAGGAAAATGAATTTTAGGCTTACTTCGCGTACTATTTATAACGGCGTAGGATCTATTAATATTCCGGATGATTCCATACATGTAAACGTCATCAACACTGCTACCCCTTTCAGCATTATATATCCCACCGTTGGCGGTATTATATGGCACAAAGATTCCAGCCAGGGCATTTTATGGAAGGTATCCAATACAGATGCCTCACCGATCAATTGCACGCATGTAGATATCTACCTTTCCATAGATGGTGGCTATACCTACCCTTATCTGTTGTTGGCCGGTATACCTAATTCAGGTTTTGCCGCTGTACAAGCTCCTGACATCACCACCACCCATGCACGGATAAAAATAAAAGCATCGGACAATATATTTTTCAACATCAGCAATAACGATTTCAGTATAGAAACAGGAGGGAGTATAGATGTATATCCGGTGCCTGCCGGGCCTGCTACCGGCAATGTTGTTCACATCCATTCTTTTAATACCGACCGGTATCAATTTGTAGTTTATAATATAGCAGGCAAGCGCATCATGACCGATTATGCTACAGAACAATACGATATTAATATAGCTACCTGGGCTAAGGGGATCTACTATATAAAACTATGGAACGCACGCACCGGCAGTGCAATAATAAAAAGCATCGTTGTCTTATAATTTAATTTAGTTCCGGTAACAGATACTTACCTGTATAGCTTTGCTTTAGTGCCGCTATGTCTTCCGGTATCCCTTCTCCTACTACGCTACCGCCGCCCCCACCACCTTCGGGCCCCATATCTACTATATAATCTGCTACTTTTATTACATCCATATTGTGCTCTATTACCAGCACAGTATTACCTCTGTCCACCAGCCTGTTAAGCACTACCAGCAGGTGCTTGATATCCTCGAAGTGAAGCCCGGTTGTTGGTTCATCCAGTATGTAAATGGTTTGCCCTGTATCCCGTTTCGATAGTTCAGTGGCAAGCTTTACGCGCTGTGCTTCCCCGCCGCTTAGTGTTACAGCACTTTGTCCAAGTGTTACGTAGCCAAGGCCCACATCCTGTAGCGTTTTTATCCTGCGATGCAGGAATGATACATTGATGAAAAACTCAACCGCTTCATCTACGGTCATTGCCAGCACATCAGCTATCGATTTGCCCTTATAACGTATTTCGAGTGTTTCCCGGTTATAGCGCCGTCCGTTACATTTTTCGCAAGGCACATATACATCCGGCAGGAAATTCATTTCTATTACCCTCATACCGCTGCCCTGGCATTCTTCACAACGGCCGCCTTTCACATTAAATGAAAACCGGCCCGCATTATAGCCCCTTATCTTAGCTTCCGGCACCTGCGCAAACAGCTGGCGTATTTCGTTGAAGAAACCGCAATAAGTAGCCGGATTACTGCGCGGCGTACGCCCTATAGGGCTCTGGTCTATCTCTATAACTTTATCTATATGCTCCAGGCCCTGCACACTGGTATAGGGCATAGGCTGCTGCTTAAAATTATGGTAGCAATGCTTGCCCAGCAAAGGGTACAAAGTTTCGTTGATCAGTGTACTCTTACCACTACCGGACACACCGGTAATGCAAATAAAGGTTCCTAACGGCAATTTGATGGAGACATCTTTGAGGTTATTCCCCTTTGCTCCTTTCAGCACTAGGTTCTTACCATTGCCTTTGCGGCGCTCTTCAGGTATTTCTATCCTTAGGGTGTTATTAAGATAGCCAGCTGTTACCGTATTACCGCTAACCACTTCTTCGGGTGTTCCCTGGCTTACAATACGCCCGCCATGTATTCCGGCGGCAGGCCCTACATCTATAAGATGGTCAGCTGCCATCATTATATCCTTATCATGCTCCACTACCAATACAGTATTGCCGCCATCCCTTAGGTTTTTCAAAGCATGTATCAACCTGTGGTTATCGCGCTGGTGCAGGCCTATGCTTGGTTCATCCAGTATGTAAGTAATACCGGTCAGTTGCGACCCTATTTGTGTGGCAAGTCTTATTCGCTGGCTTTCCCCTCCGCTTAGTGTTCGTGTAGGTCTATCCAGCGTCAGGTAGTGCAAGCCTACATCCAGCAGAAAATGCAGCCGGTCCCGTATCTCTTTCAGAATATCTTTTGCAATGGCATTCTGCCTTGTATTCAGCCTGTCCTCAATATCCTTAAACCATTCCATCAGCGACAGTAGTGACTTCTGCGATAGCTCTGCTATATTAAGGTTATCCACCTTAAACCAAAGGCTTTCTTTTTTCAAACGCGTGCCCTTGCATACCGGGCAATCACTTAGTTCCATAAACCCTTCGGCCCAGGTTCGTATGGCTTCAGATGATGTTTCGCTAAACCAGCGCAGCACCATATTAACTATACCCTCGTAGTTATGCTGTGCTACATGCTCATGGTAGCTGTCTGCTTCTTCATTTACATAAGTAATTACTCCTTCCTCATTGCCGTACAATAATATATTTAGTTGCTTCTGCGGTATGTTTTTCAGTGGTTGTGTCAGCGATATTTTATTCTTTCTGGCAAGTATGGTTGCCTGCTGAAAGGTCCAGGTATCGCGCTCCTCGCCCAGCGGGGCTATGCCGCCTTCAGTGATGCTCTTATTCATATCAGGCAGCACTTCACTCATGTTCACCTGGTATACGCTGCCCAGGCCTTTGCATTTAGGGCATGCGCCATAGGGAGAATTAAATGAAAATGTATTGGGAGATGGCTCTTCATAAGAGATGCTGGTATCTGCACACATTAGCTGTTTGCTGAACTGTGATAAGGCATTCCTATCTGTATCTAGGATAAAAAGCAGATCCTTACCCATCTGCAATGCCTTTTGGGTACTTTGGCTCATCCGCCCCTGCGCATCGCCCTGTACCAGCAGTCTGTCCACTACCAGCTCTATATCATGTATCTTGTACCTATCCAGTTGCATGCGCTCTTTAAGGTCCATTACTTCGCCGTCCACACGCACCTTCAGATACCCTTGTTTCCTTAATTGCTCAAATAGTTCACGGTAATGTCCTTTACGGCCACGCACTATTGGGGCCAGTATGGCTATCTTTTTGCCCTCGTAATGTTGTTGTATATGGGTAACGATCTCTTCCTCGCTGAATTTTGACATTTTCTTACCTGTATTATAAGAAAACGCTTCGCCTACACGTGCGTACAATAGGCGCATGAAATCATATACTTCGGTAACCGTTCCTACTGTGGACCGTGGATTACGATTGGTAGTTTTTTGCTCTATTGATATTACAGGTGATAAGCCTGTTATTTTATCTACATCAGGGCGTTCCAGATCGCCCATAAATTGCCTTGCGTACGCGGCAAAGCTTTCCATATACCTACGCTGGCCTTCAGCAAATATGGTATCGAATGCCAGTGACGATTTACCACTGCCACTAATACCGGTAATTACCACCAGTTTATTCTTAGGGATACTTACATCTATATTCTTAAGGTTGTGCACCTTAGCGCCTAAAACTTCTATATTTCCACTATCTGCCGGTTTATTAGCCATATCGCTTCCCTTCTTTCGTTCTTTATTTTATATTTAATACTGCCGGCCTATTACATAGTTAACTAATTCTTCCATTGCCCTGCGTTGGGGTGTTTCCGGATATTTATAGAGCATTTGCATTGCATCCTTTTTATATTCTTCCATCTTACGCTGTGCATATTCTATACCGCCCGATGATTTCACATATTCTATAACCTCATTCACCTTTTGCCGGTTGGTGTTCTGGTTTTTTATTATATAAATAATATTCCTTTTTACCTTGGCATCAGCATGCTGTAGTGTATAAATAAGAGGTAAGGTCATTTTTTTCTCCTTTATATCTATTCCGGTAGGTTTTCCTATATTATCACTGCTGTAATCAAACAGGTCATCCTTTATCTGAAAGGCTATTCCCACTTTTTCGCCAAACAGACGAAAATGCTCGGCCACTTCTTCGTCATTTGTTGCAGCATAAGCGCCGGCTGAACACGCAGCAGACAGGAGCGAAGCTGTTTTAGCCCTTATTATCTCAAAATATATTTCTTCCTTAATATCCAGCTTCCGGGCCTTCTCCATTTGCAGCAATTCGCCCTCGCTCATTTCCTTTACAGCCCTCGATGTTATTTTCAATATACGGTAATCATCATGTTCCAAAGCCAGTAAAAGCCCCTTGGAAAGCATATAATCTCCAACAAGAACAGCTATTTTATTTTTCCATAATGCATTTATTGAGAAAAAATTTCTACGAATCATCGAATTATCTACCACATCGTCATGTACTAAGGTAGCTGTGTGCAGTAATTCGATTAAAGAAGCAGCTCTGAATACGGGTTCATTTATCTCGCCGCTTATTTTTGCTGCCAGAAAAACAAACATCGGTCTCATTTGCTTCCCTTTCCTACGGATGATAAAGCGTAAAATGCGGTCGAGCAAAGGATTACTGCCCTTTACGCTCTCTGTAAATTTTTTTTCAAAAATCGCAAGTTCATCCCCTATTACTTGTTTTATACTATGTATTGCATCCATTTTAACACAGAAAAGTCAAAGAAACGCAATCTTCGGGAGAAGTAATTTACCCGAATACCCATTTTGGCACAATAGTTGAAAATAGTTTTGTCATAAAACAAGAGTTAAGAAACTGTGAACAAAATCGTTTTATTATAATTTATTTTTTTGTTTTTTAGTATCGGTAACTATACCTTTGTCATAATTTTATAAAATTCAACCAATTCTCTTTTAAATAAATAGTCTGTTATGGTCAAAACAAAATACCTATTGCTTACCGCCGGCTTTTGCACGGCATTAGCAGCTCAACCTGCCCTGGCGCAGGAGAGCCGCTCTGGAAACATGCCTGCCACTACTAGCGGTGCTCAATGGGGAGCACGCGATATGACATATCGTGGCCAAAATTTTGATGTATTAGATTCAAATCTAATACCAAAATCTCGTATGGCGCAGCACAGGAAGTTCCTGAAGAACCAATATCCTTTTCCTGCTAAGCCCCGCAGCATGTGGGAAGTAGGCTTTGGCGGTGGTTTGTATAATATCCTCGGCGATGTGCCAAGTCTTATGCCATGGCAGAAAGGCGGCTTTGGCCTGGATGTACAGGTTCGTAAATCATGGGGTCACGTTATTTCTACCCGTGTGCAATATATATATGGAATTGGCAAAGGGTTAGATTATCAATTGGCTACCAGCTTTGCTAATAACCCCGCTTGGAGTGCTTATTATGCTCCTGGTAATGCAACTAACCACACAACAACACCAATTGTTTACAATTACCGCACAGAAACACACCAGTTAAATCTGGATGTGGTTTTCACTATTTGCAATATTAACTTTTATAAAGCCCGTACAGGCGTTTCGCTATACGCATTTGGTGGATTAGGAGCTCTTGCTTTTGGCAGCCGTATCAATACTCTGGATGCTAATAATAAACCATATGATTTTAAATCAATCATTGGCAATTCATCTACGACATACAGTAATCGTAATGATGTTCGCAAAAAGCTGCAGGCCGCTATGGATAATACCTACGAAACTCCAGGTGAAAGCGATGCAGGTACTCAAAAACCAAGAATATTCAAAAATAAGACTCTTGATTGGTCTCCAAGCGCCGGCGCGGGTATGGAAATACGCCTGAGCAAACGCGTAAATCTGCAGATCGAAGACAGGGTAACAGTACCAGGTAATGAAGATTTGCTTGATGGCGACCGTTGGGAACAGGTTGTAAACAATACACCTATCCTTTCACATGCTAATGATATCATCAACTATATGAATGTTGGTATCAATTTCAACCTTGGTAACAAACGCAAGAATGTTGAACCTCTTTACTGGCTCAACCCGCTTGATTTTGCTTACAACGAACTTAACTACCCTCGTCACATGGTCCTTCCTGAACCAATTCTGCCTGACGCAGATGGTGATGGTATCACTGACCAGTTTGATAAATGCCCTGGCACTCCTGCTGGTGTAGCTGTGGATAGCCATGGTTGCCCAATGGATACAGATGGTGATGGTGTTCCTGATTTCCGTGACAAGCAATTGATCACTCCTACAGAATGTCAGCCAGTAGATGCTGATGGTGTTGGTAAATGTCCATGTCCTGATGGTTGTGGTACAAAAACAACTTCAGAGTGCGGTAGCATAGGGGCTAACAGCATCAACTTCAGCTCCAACTCTGCTCGTGTCACCCCAACTATGCAGGCCCAGCTTGCTACTCTTGCTGCTCAGATGCAGGCTAATCCTACTTGTAAAGTAGTAATAGTAGGTGCAGGTAATGGCAGCAAAATACAGCAGCAGCGTTCATGGGATCGTGTTAACGCACTGATCGAATACATGAGCGAAAAACACAACATCGATCGTAACCGCTTCATATTCCAATATGGTCAGGCTGGTGACGCTAATAATGTAATGTACCGCTCAGCAATGAATGGTGAAGAAGGACCAGCTAACGTGGCTCCGCCTTTCCCAAATCTTAGAAGGGGCGAATAACCTTATATAGTTCCAAAAAAATAACCCCTGAAATTCAGGGGTTATTTTTTTATATCTACTGGAAGGGATTACTACTTCATTAAGCCTCTATAATACTTTATTAATCCGTTCATTGGGCTCTTCTCTACATTAGCTATCTCCAGCTCATACTGTTCGCATAGCGAATACAGCACGTCTTTAAAAGCAAACGCTATGGAGCCGGTAAAATACAAAGGCAATTTCCAGCTTTGGCGGTATTTTAAAATATGGTGCTGGAAAAAATCGTTAAAGCAATCTTCTATAATATTCTCCACCATAAAATGCCCGCGGTTCTTTACAAGTAGTTCGGTAAATGAAGCAAGGTATCTATTAGGAAAAGGACGACTATACAGTTTATAAATTATAGCAGGTATATCATTGCCAAATAATAATTCAAATCCCATCTTCAGCTCTGTATCAAAAGTATTGTATGCGTAATACTGCAATACACGTTTGCCCATTTGGTTGCCACTGCCTTCATCACCCGCAATATACCCGAGTGAGGCTTTCTGTTCTTTTATAGCTTTCCCATTATAGTAGCACGAGTTGCTGCCAGTGCCCAAGATACTTACCACCCCGCTATTTTCTCCACAAAGTCCCCTTGCCGCGGCAAGCATATCACTTTTCACTTCTACATCTTTTATCTCAAAGTGTTTTTTCAATACTACTAACACATCGTTCTGGCGCTGCGCACTGCCTGCACCTGCACCATAGTAGCGTATCGCATCTGCATTGTAAAATGCGCCCCTGGCTGGCAATTCTGCTTTTAACAATGCAAGTATATCATCCTGCTGCTGTATGTATGGATTAATGCCCTGTGTACTTATATGCACCGGCTTTTTGCCTTTAGTTATCAGGCACCAGTCTGTCTTAGTAGAGCCACTTTCCGCCAGCAGTACAGAATTCATAAATGATCGTTTGTAATACAAATGTGCAATAGAGTATCATAATATCCTAATCAAATATTGTATAGCTGACTATCAGTAATTTATGGCGTAATATTTATAGATATTTAGCTATGTTGATGTTTTTGCCAGTAACTTTGCAGTACTAATACAAAAATGGACGGATATAGGAAAGGTAGGATAAGGATATGGTTACCACTACTATTCTCAATAATACTCATAGCCGGCATGGTGCTTGGCTTTAATCTTCGCGATACGCTTCGCAATAAAAGGGATATAAATACAGTAATAGAACGTAACGATCGCCTGGAGCAGGTTATTGACCTTGTTAACGAAAAATACGTTGATTCACTCAATACAAATGTGCTTTACCACGATGCTGTCACTGGTATATTAAGCCACTTGGACCCTCATACTACATACATACCCGCCGATGAGGTGGCTAGTGCCAACCAGGATCTGAATGGAGGTTTTTTTGGTATTGGGGTGGAGTTTTCTATTGTGCATGATACCATACAGGTAACATCAGTGGTTGATAATGGGCCAGCACAAAGGGCAGGCATAGACATAGGCGACCAGCTTATAAAAGTAGATGACAGTGTAGTGGCGGGCAAAAACATCTCTTCTGAACGTATTATAACCCTGCTGAAGGGCAAACAGCACACAAGGGTGTACCTTACGCTTAAACAACCGGTATCTCCAGTAGCAAGGCAGGTTGCTATAGTACGCGACATTGTACCCATATATAGTGTAGAAGCATGGTTGATGATAGATAATACCACAGGGTATATTAAGATCAATCGTTTCAGTGCTACTACTTACGATGAATTTGTAAAGGCACTAAAAAAACTTCAGGCTTTCGGGATGAAGGAATTGGTAATAGACCTTAGAGATAATCCGGGTGGCTACCTGGATGCCGCAACAATGATAGCTGATGAATTATTAAGCAATGATAAGTTGATCGTCTACACAAAAGGATTGCATTCACCCCGCACAGATTATAAAGCTCAAGAAAACGGGCTATTTGAAAATGGAAGGCTTGCAGTACTTGTGGACGAAAACTCCGCGTCGGCCAGCGAAATTCTTGCAGGTGCAGTTCAGGATTGGGATAGGGGCATAATAGTAGGCAGGCGTTCTTTCGGCAAGGGACTGGTACAGGAGCAATATGAGCTACCGGATGGTGCTGAATTGAGGCTTACAATAGCGAAGTACTATACACCGTCTGGCCGGTGCATACAACGTTCCTTTGCAAAAGGCAAAGCCGCTTACGAAAAAGACTTTGAAGCACGTTTTGAAAATGGCGAACTTACAAGTGCTGATACATCAGGCGCCGCCGATACTACCAGGTATTACACCGCAGGCCGCAGAATAGTTTACGGTGGCGGAGGCATAAAGCCGGATGTATATGTACCTTATGATACGCTGCATTTTTCCCCGGCTTTGTTGAGCATGGTATACAGCCAGGAGATGAAGGAAATAATCTGGGATTATTATATTCACAACCGCGCTTCTTTAAAATTCAGAAACGTAGCCGATTTTGATGAAAAATTTAACGCGCAAAAGGTACTGATACAAAAATACCTGTCCTCAATAAAGCTCCCGAAACAAAAAAAGGTTTTACAGAATATTATTAAAGAACCAGAAAGCAATGAACATCTGGAACGCCAGGTAAAAGCACAGCTAGCCCGTTTTATATACAGGGATAATGGTTTTTATGCGATCACAGCTAAAGACGATAATGTAGTGCAGGATGCATTACGTACCCTGCATTCTGATGCTTATTTAAAGCTCATACTCAGGTAGGGCATCCATCCATATCACCCGTTCTTTATCGGCAGCATCTGCACACATAGATTGGTGTCCGTTGGTAATCAGCCAGTAGCGGCCTTGTACCGTTTGTTGGTAGCTAAGCAGTTGATGCAGGGTTTGCGGAGAAACAGGCACCTCTGGCTGCTTGCATTCCGCCAGTAGCCAGGGCATATGCTGGCGGTCATAAACAACTATATCATATCGTTTAGCCATTTTGCCTACCATTATTTTTTTCTCTACAGCTATTAACGATACAGGGTATCGTAATTGTTGTATAAAAAGCTGCAGAATGTATTGCCTTACGTGCTCTTCAGGAGTCAACACAACCCACCTGCGGCGCACGGGGTCATAAACCAGCGTCACATTATTTTCCTGTTTTAGCTTTAATTGTAAGCCCGAAAAATCAAGTGTTATCATAATATCCTGTGTTATCAAAGTAAAGTGTATTCCGGGTAACAGCAAAACCATAACAGCTGCGTGGTTTATTCAGTGGCAAATAATTGTAACTTTATAGTGCATGAAAACCAAGCAGGAAATAACCGAGAACTGGTTGCCCCGGTATACAGGCCAGCAACTAAAAGATTTTGGCGAATACATTATCCTTTGCAATTTCAGCAATTACGTTTCCCTTTTTGCTGATATGCACAATGTAGAGATAAAGGGTGCAGACAAGCCAATGCCATGTGCTACCGCTGAAAAAATTACAATTATCAATTTTGGAATGGGTAGCCCCGGCGCTGCCACAGTAATGGACCTTTTATCTTCTATTTCCCCTAAAGGTGTTTTGTTCCTGGGTAAATGCGGCGGCTTGAAAAAGAAAAATAAGGTGGGTGATCTCATCTTACCAATAGCTGCCATAAGAGGCGATGGTACCAGCAACGATTACTTTCCTGCAGAAGTGCCTGCACTCCCTTCTTTTGAATTACAAAAAGCAATTTCAACTACTATCCGCGATTATGCACGCGACTACTGGACAGGCACCATATATACCACCAATCGCCGCGTATGGGAGCACGATGAAGAATTTAAAGAATACCTGCGCCGTATACGTGTTATGGCGATAGACATGGAAACAGCGACTATTTTCTCTACCGGATTTTATAATAAGATACCCACCGGTGCCCTGCTGTTAGTTTCGGACCAGCCAATGGTGCCGGAAGGCGTAAAAACTGCCGAGAAGGATATAGCCGTTACTAAGAACTACGTAGACCTGCACCTGCGCATAGGTATAGACTCTCTAAAGCAACTGATAAATAAAGGCATTACAGTAAAGCACCTCCAGTTTTGATTGAATCTGCTGAACAGATCATATCTGTAGATAAGCTCCACATCAGCTTTGGGGAAAAGAGCCGGATAGTAGTAGTGAACGATCTTTCATTTTCAATCAACAAAGGAAAGACCCTCGCTATAGTTGGCGAAAGTGGTTCAGGAAAATCATTGACCGCTTTAGCGCTTATGGGGCTATTGCCTGCCAATGCAAATGTAGATGGCGAAATTATATTCAATCCTACTGCACAGCCATATTCACTTACCCATATCAACAATAGGGATTGGATAAAATTACGCGGCAAAGAAGAGGGAATTATTTTCCAGGAACCCATGAGTGCCCTTAACCCTATTATGAAAATAGGAAGGCAACTAAAAGAGGCAATAGCAGTACATACCAATACAAATAATAAAGATGCTAAGAGAATAGCCATCGAATGGTTGAATAAAGTACAACTCCCTACACCGGAAAAAATATATGACCGCTATCCTCACCAGCTTTCTGGTGGGCAAAAGCAAAGGGTGATGATAGCCATGGCCATGTGCCACCACCCATTGTTACTCATAGCAGACGAGCCCACTACAGCTTTAGATGTAACAGTACAGCAGGAAATAATACGCCTGATGGGCTATCTGCAACAGGAGCATCATACAGCCATGCTCTTTATCACTCACGATCTGGCACTTGCCACAGAAATAGCAGATGACATACTGGTAATGCAAAATGGATCAGCGGTAGAATATGGCATCACTGCTCAGATATTAAATACGCCCGTACAGTTATACACAAAGGCGCTCTTTGCCAGCCGTCCGTCACAGGCACAGAAAGGGAAAAGACTGCTTACTGTGGCAGACCTGATGGAGAATAATGTTGCTCCTGCACAACCGAATAAAATTATTAAAGATGATAACCGAAACCTTCTTAGTGTAGACAATCTGAGAGTATGGTTTCCGGAAAAAAACAAAACATCCTTTAAAGCAGTTGATGGAGTGTCTTTTTCTATTAATAAAGGAGAAGTGCTGGGATTATTAGGTGAAAGCGGATGTGGAAAAAGTACACTCAGCAGGGCATTAATGGGTTTACTACCGGTCACCGATGGCAATATTTATTATGATGGCAACAACGTTACCGGCTATAGCTCCAGGCAATGGAATGAGGTACGAAAGTATATGCAGATAATCTTTCAGGACCCATATGCTTCTCTGAATCCCCGCATGACGATTGGGAACATCATTTCTGAACCAATGAAGGTGCATAGTATTGTACCGGATAATCAATTGGCAGCAGAAACAAAACGGTTGCTCGATCTGGTGCATCTTCCTTCAGATGCGATGCACAGGTACCCGCATCAATTCTCAGGCGGGCAACGGCAACGAATAGGAATAGCACGCGCGCTGGCGCTGAGGCCACAGATCCTTATTTGCGATGAAAGCGTATCCGCGCTGGATGTAAGTGTGCAGGCACAGATACTTAACCTGATGAAAGACCTGCAATATGAATTAGGGCTTACTTACCTTTTCATCTCTCACGATCTGGCCGTAGTGCATTACATCAGCGATAGGATAATGGTAATGAAAGAAGGAAAAATAGTGGAAACAGGTACCGCCGATGCTATTATCAATAATCCGCAGAACGACTATACCAGGAGATTATTAAATGCAATGCCTAAAATGAGCGCTTGATCTGATCATTTATGTATCGTAAAATGAAACGTGGAACCCTTATCCGTTTCTGATGTTACATTTATCGTCCCACCCAATTTTTCTATTAGTTTCTTTACCGTATTCAACCCTATACCATGCCCTCTGTTATTAAATCTATCATACTGGTGGGCAGTCTGGAATAGCTCAAATATGGTTTTCTGTACCTTCTCGGGTATTCCCATGCCATTATCACCAACAGCAAAGGCGTAATATTCTCCCTCTTCCTTAAATGTTACATTTATCAGCCCCTTATCTTTATCGTTATATTTTATCGCATTGGTACATAGATTTATCATTATCTGCATGAGTGCTGTATGCGACGAATAAATATCACTATCGCAAGGCATAAATTGCAATTGAAAATCCGGAGGTATTTCCAGTAAGTCCTTTATTTCTTTCATCAGCGACGAGAAAGTAAAATGAACTTTCTCTTTTCCCAGCAAATGTACGGTGCGTGTATGTTCCAGTATTCCGTCTACCATTTCTTTAAGGCTCGTAGATGATGTTAAAAGGTGTTTTAGCAGTTCTTTACCATCATCATCCAGCTTGTCAGTATATTCTTCGCTAACCATCCCGGATATAGTGATCAGGTTATTGCACGGCGATTTAAGATCGTGGGCTACAGTCTGCGCAAATCGCTCCAGTTCTTCATTTACTTCTGCCAGGTCTGCACGGCTTTGCTCTATATCCTTGTTCTTTTTTCTCAGCTCCAGCAGGCACACTACCTGGTTAGCCAATGCAACTAACGTTTCCCTTTGGTCATCTGTTAGGTGTTTAGGTTTGTTATCCAGCACGCACAGGGTGCCTAGTGGATAGCCACCTTCTGATACTAATGGGATTCCTGCGTAATAAATAAGATTAAAAGGGCCCGTAACCAATGGATTATCATGAAAACGAATGTCCTTCGTCGAATCCGAGACTTCAAATAATTCACGCGGCTTCAATATAGCGTGTGCGCAAAATGCCTTATCCCTTGTTGTTTCAGGAACTCCTAATCCCTGTTTGGATTTGAACCATTGCCGCTTCTCATCAATTATACTTATCAGCGATATAGGTGTATTGCATATTTGCGAGGCAATTTTAGTGATGTCGTCAAATACCTTTTCCGGCAGTGAGTCCAGGATATCATAGTCATATAATTCAGACAACCTTTCTACTTCGTTATCCGGAATAGCTGCAGCTACCATTTCTCTGTATTATTGATTGGTGTAAAGTTAATTATTAAATACGCCTATCCTGCGCTTTATAAAAGACAAATGCATGTTATATTATCCTTCGTAGGTCACCTGCGCATATCGCACATCGCTCCCCATAGGTGGTCTTAATTTCCTTACCGATACTCTTATTTTTTCCGCCGCGGGCACCTGTAATTTCAAGGCAGTATGTATATCTTTTACAAAGGCTTCCAGCAGCTGCCCTTTCTTGCTAAAAGCCTTACTTACTATACTATTGATAACTGTATAATCAATAAATGGCCAGGGTGCATCTGTAGTAGCTACCCATACATCCACATCTGTATCAAACTCATTTCCCAGCAGGTTTTCCTGTGGGTACATGCCGTGCGGTGCATGTATGCGTATACCGTGTAATGATACAGTTAACATAGAGGGTAGTAAAATATACCTGACTGCTTTAATTCAAATTATATTTTTACTTCGTCGGGTATTACAATTGGCATATTCTTCACCTGTTTCATTTTGGCATATCCGCCTACCACATTCCTGAGATTATGATAACCGTGGCGCTTCAGAATCGATGCCGCTATTACAGATCTGTAGCCACCTGCACAATGCACGTACAGGTTATTCTCATCATCTATCATTGCTGCATTCAGCGGATCCATCAGGGTATCCAATGGGGTGTTGATAGCGCCCTTTATATGGCCCGATTCATATTCAGTTGCTTTACGCACATCTATTACTTCAAGTCTGGGATCATGTGGAATATCCATAGCCAGTTCGTCTGGTTCTATATCAATGATCATATCAGTGTGCTCACCGGCATTTCTCCACGCTTCATATCCACCTTTAAGATGGCCCTGCACATTATCTATCCCAACGCGTGCTAGGCGTACGGTGCTTTCCTTTTCTTTCCCTTCTTCTGTTACCAGTACCAGTGGCTGCGACAATGGCAGCAGGCTGCCTGCCCACTCGGCAAAGCGCCCGTCAAGGCCTATGCTTATTGCTTCTGGTATAAAGCCTTCTGTAAACGTTCCCGATGCCCGTGTATCCAGTATCCATGCCCCTGCTGTTACTTTATCTTTAAATTCTGCTATTGATAAGGCCTGTAATCCTCGTTTCAGCACATCTTCCATGGGTGCATATCCCTGCTGGTTTATGCGTGCGTTCTCTGCGAAGTGGGCAGGTGGTTTGGAAAGGCCGGTAGTTACCGTCTTTACAAATTCTTCCTGGCTCATATCCTGTAGCGCATAGTTGGTTTGTCGCTGCTCCCCTATGGTACTGAATGTTTCCGGGCCAAGGTTTTTACCACATGATGAACCTGGGCCGTGAGCTGGATATACTATAATATTATCAGCCAACGGCTTTATTTTAGTTTGCAGTGTTTCATACATCATCCCTGCCAGTTCTTCCTTGCTCATATTGCCGCTGAAAAGATCGGGGCGGCCTACATCTCCTACAAATAATGTATCGCCGGTAAAAATGCAGTAGGGGGTTCCTTCTTCGTTACTTAGCAGGTAGCAGGTGCTTTCCAGTGTATGGCCGGGTGTATGAATGGCTTTAATTTTTATTTTACCTATCGAAAATTCTTCGCCGTCCTTAGCAAGGTGGATATCGAAATTAGCATCAGTCTGCGGACCGTATACAATAGGCGCTCCGGTCTTTTTAGAAAGTTCCAGATGGCCGCTTATAAAATCTGCATGAAAATGGGTTTCAAATATGTATTTGATCTTCACCCCTTTTTCTTCTGCCATCTTCAGGTACACATCTACATCACGCAGCGGATCTATGATCGCTGCTTCTCCTTCGCTGGCTATAAAATACGCTGCTTCGCTGAGGCAGTTGGTATATAATTGTTCAACGTACATTTCTTACAGTTTTATCTTGCAAAGTTCCTGATTACTAACAATAATAAAAATGATTATTACTTATAGTGCTATCGGTCTTTAATTGTTAAAGGAAGTTAATGAAATAAATATCATTGTTATCTTATCCTAGCAGCTTTTCTATAGCTGTATCATATGCGTTTTTCCAATCGCTTGTATAACCCCACTTTTCGTCGTCGATCACTATTTCCGCACTTGCAGTTACTACACCCAGCTTAGTAAACGGTGTATGTTGTAGTTCTGCTTCAAACAAAGCCTGGATATTAGGGTTAATGCTAACGATCACACGGCTTTGTTTTTCACCAAACAGGTAGGCATCCTTCCGGATGTTGTTATCTGTAGTTATGTGAAAGCCAAAGTTATTGACCATAGCGCTCTCCAGCAGGCAGGTAAATAAACCGCCCTCTGATATATCATGCGCAGAAATAACAAGCATATTGCTGATCACCTTGGCAACCGCACGTTGCACACCATACTCTTCATTTAGCTCAAATTCAGGTGCCGGGCTATGGGTCACACCCTGTATATGGTGTAGGTATTCAGAACAGTTAATATCGTTGCTGTTAGTGCCTATCACGTATATCAGGTCACCTGCGTTTTTGAATGATAAGCTCATCTTGGCATCCAGTCTATCCAGCACGCCCACCATGCCTATAGTAGGGGTGGGGTATACAGGCCCATCTTCGCTCTGGTTATAAAAGCTCACATTACCACCGGTAACAGGCGTGTCAAATTTAATGCAGGCCTCGCCCATCCCTTTTATGGCATTTACAAACTGGTAGTATACTTCAGGATTATACGGATTGCCAAAGTTCAGGCAGTTGGTAATTGCTACAGGGGTACCACCACTGCAAACTATATTGCGTGCAGCCTCGCTTACTGCTATCATGGCGCCTTTGTATGGGTTGGCAAATACATAGCGGCTGTTACAGTCGGTAGTAACAGACAATGCTTTCTCCGCCCCGTGTATGCGTATTACAGCAGCATCGCTTGGCTCATTGGTGTGTGTATTGCCTGTACCCACCATCGAATCGTACTGTTCGTAAACCCAGCGTTTTGATGCTATATTAGGAAGCTGCACCAGCTGGTAGGCTATTTCTTTAAGGTCGTTAGGCACAGCTATAGAACCCGCATCAAAAGCATTTATCTGCTGCATGTATGCTGGTTCTTTGTATTCCCGGTCATATATAGGGGCGCCACCACCGAGTACCATACTCTCAGCAGGCACGTCTGCTACCAGCGCTCCGTTCATATAGTACTTCAGGTTCAGGTCTTTGGTTACCTCTCCTATCTGTACGCAATGGATATCCCATTTATCAAATACCTTCTGTACCGCAGCATCCTGCCCTTTTTTCACCACTATCAGCATACGCTCCTGGCTTTCGCTCAGCAGCATTTCCCATGGTTTCATGTTTGCCTGGCGGGTAGGTACTTTATCAAGGTGAATGATCATCCCATGTTCACCTTTTGCGCTCATTTCGCTGGTAGAGCAGGTGATACCTGCCGCTCCCATGTCCTGCATACCTATAATAACACCTGTCCTTATTGCTTCAAGGCAGGCTTCAAGTAATTTTTTCTCTTCAAACGGGTCACCTACCTGTACCGATGGCAGTTGCTCAGCGCTGTTTTCGCTGATGTCGGCAGAGGCAAATGACGCACCACCTATTCCATCCTTCCCCGTAGAGGCGCCTACTATAAATACAGGATTGCCCTCGCCATGCGATGTTGCCGATACCGTATCACCTACACGTACCACACCCACGCTCATTGCATTCACCAACGGATTGGTTTGGTAGCAGTTTTCAAAATATACCTCGCCGGCTACAGTAGGTACACCAAAGCAGTTTCCATAATGGCCTATCCCCTTCACCACGCCTTTCACCAACCACTTGGTTTTCGGGTTATCCAGCTTACCAAACCGCAGCGAATTAAGCGATGCTATTGGCATAGCGCCCATTGTAAAAATATCGCGATGTATGCCCCCTACCCCGGTTGCCGCTCCCTGGAAAGGCTCTATTGCAGAGGGGTGGTTATGTGACTCTATTTTAAATACACAACCCCAGCCGTCGCCTATATCTACGAGTCCCGCATTTTCTTCTCCAGCTTTTACCAGCAGCTTAGCGCCATCACGGGGCAGGGTCTTGAGCCACTTTATTGAATTTTTATAGCTGCAGTGCTCGCTCCACATAACCGAATACATGGCTGTTTCAGTAAAATTGGGGGTACGGCCAAGTACTTCTTTTATTTTTTCAAATTCTTCTTCGCGAAGGCCCAGCTTAACGGCTTGTTCCAATGTTGCTGACTGCATGATATGCCTGATAATTTATTGAGGGAATTGAGGGGGCAAAACTACAAAATTAATGGCTCAAATATTAAACCCTATTGGTGAATTGCCTATAGCCCCGGTTTTAAAATGGGGAACCCAGCCCATTTTTCTTTTCTACGCTGCAAACGGCTTTTTATCTTTACCATACCTCTATAACTGCTGTATCATACCCTTATAACTGTAGTACCATAAAGAACAGATTTGCACAGCATACCCCCCCAATAGTATCTTGCTTCTTAACCCAGGGTATTGGGTTGCAGTTCTTTGAAATATTGTCTGTTACCTTGTTAGGAAAGCATCAGTTTATGCAAACCCTGCATTCCGAAAAGGTTAATCCGAACGGAAAAATTAACCCTGATGGAAGTAAAATTAACCTAAAATGGAAGTAAAACGGCGAAGAATTAACCTTTTTCGGCACTAAATTACCATATTTTTAAAATTAATAACAGCCATAGGCAGTGTATCTGGCGTATACTATCCACAAAAAGGTAAAGAACAGCAACATTTTCCGACAGCACCCCATCGGGGCTACTGGTTTTTTGAATTGTTGCATTTAAATCGTCCCAGTCGAGTCTCTGCTTCAGGACTCGGCTGCTCGCGCTGAATACAACAAACCAACTCAAATAAAAATCCCGGAAGCATTTTAGCTACCGGGATTTACTGAAAGTAGATATCAATTAATTATTCTGTACCCGCATCACTTGGTGCCTTTTCGAACTTATCAAACTCGAATAGCAGGCTAAAACGAAGGGTATTAGACAGCGGATTTCTGGTAACGCCTGAACCGGATGGTATAAGGTAAGAGAAGTTAAGTCCAAAAACATTGTATTTAACGCCAAGGCCCGTAGTAAAATACTGGCGGTTACCGTTATCAGGATTTTCATAAAAATAACCTGCACGGAATGCGATCGTATTCTGGTACCAGTATTCTGCACCTATTGATACATCAATTTGCTTCACAGTACCGCTAAAACCACCTGGGGCATCGCCAAATGAGCTGAATACGCCGGCTACCACTCCCTTATCAGGATAAGCTACATTCCCGTTTGCATCAGTTTGCGGAGAAGGTACAAGTAGTTTATTAACGTCCAGCGCAAAGGTCAGTTTATTGTATGCATCCAGTTGTGTTGTATAAGCGGCTCCTAAACCCAGATTAATAGGTATGAAATCTTTTCGCAGAGAGCTATAAGATATTTTAGAACCAAGGTTGCTGATCACCGCGCCCAGGCTTAATGTGTTTTTACGAAACTCGTCTATCTCTTTAGTTTTGGCATAATAAAAACCAAGATCGGCTGCAAAGGCATTGCCTGGCTTATAGTCGGCCTGTCCGCTGGCGCCCGCCGCTATATCAGAATGTATGTACCGCAGGCTTAAGCCGGCAGATAAGTAAGTGGATAGCTTACGGGAATAACCTACATCAAATGAATATTCTCTTGGCAGCCCGGTACCTAATGATTGTGCATTAATATCTGTATAGCTTATGTTACCTAAAGAGAAATAACGCATAGAGGCACTTATTGCCTGGTCGCCATTGGTGCCAAATTTTGCATACCCCGCCAGGTAAGCCAGGAATATATCAGGTACCAGGTCTTTAAGCCATGGCGTATACGTAAGGGATACACCATAGTTTTTTTCCGCAAAGGGAAGCTTGGCAACATTCCAGTATTGGGCATTAGCATCTGGAGATACTGCTATACCGGCATCACCCATCGCGCCTGCGCGCGCATCAGGAGATATGCGAAGAAAAGGAACCGCTGTTGTAACAGGTGTATTAGTACCGTTAAGATTGGTCTTAGTGGTGGTTTGGGCAAAAGAGGGGGAGGCAGAAAGACCTAACATCAGGCCAAAACCTACGAAAGCAATGCGTTTAGGCATTATATTTTAATTTATTTTACTGTTTTAAAAAATACAAAATTATACTGGATGCAATAATACGCCTTTTCCACATTATGCCGAAAAAGCAATGGGATACTAACGGATGAGTACTACTTTTTGGTATACTATATCCGCAACATTTTTTGCATTGGCTATTTTCATACGGCACAGGTATACCCCTGAAGGCAATTTGGCGCCACTGGTGGTAGTACCATCCCAGGTTACCTGATCAGTACGGCTGCCGCTCGCCATGAATGATTGTTTTAGCGTGCGAACTAACGCCCCTGTCGTGTTATAGATACTTATCTCCACCTGCAGTTGCTCCTCAGGATGGTTGTGGTCAAATACAAAATGGATAATGTCTCTGAACGGATTAGGATAGGTAAGTACGTTTTGTACAGCCATTACATTACTGTCGGCAACAACAAAATTCACACTTCCTTCACCGGAGTTATTATTTACATCCCATGCCTTTACAGTAATGGTGTGTTTTCCACTACTAAGCCCTGCCATCGGAAAAGATACAAATCCATATTGATAAGTATTGGGTAAGGTTTCGTAAAAATCATTGAGGATGTAAGGATTTTGTACGTCGCCATCCAAAACAGCCGTTAGATCGTGCCCTACAGCATTACCAGATACATTGATGCCTGTACGGTCGTATAATTGTACATACAAAAGGCTCTTGCTCCCGGTAATGCCGCCATTCCGGAAAAGGGTATCGTTCATAAAAGGCTTTACTACAGGTGGCTCGGCGCTTATTACAGGGTTATCAGAATAGCCTCCTATTGTTAATCCCGTGTTACCACCTGCTGCATCAGTAACGCCATTATCCGCATAGTAGCTGATCTTACCATCCCCGAAACTATAGTTAATATCTTTAGGGGCTATAAAGCTATAGGTAAAATGCCCGTTAGTTACGCTCACTTTCCCCTTATAAATGATGTTATCCTGTACATTGAAAGATTTCGCTCCCCAATAGGTATTTAGGTTCACTGTTCGGGGCTTGTCATAAATAGTAACATAAAGTGTGCCGGTAAAAGCAGGGAGTACATTGTTAGCAGCATCCACAATACTACCACTGAAAAGATAGGAACCCAATGCGCCAATAGAATCAATAGGGCGATGTGTACTACCATCCAGGATGCTATCTGTAAGTACCTTATACTGTGGAAAGTCTGGCTCCAGGGCAGGATCGCCTAGCAACGCAAATTTCCTGAAGTTAGCAAGATTGCCATTTTTATGTATGTAGGTAGCGTTCTTACCTATCCTGAATGCTTCGCCAAAACTATTCCAGGTGTCATCGCTGTGCCGTGCAAACTGCGCTCGCAGGTAATTTGTATCCAGTTCTTTATTTTCACTTTCATAGGTCTGTTGTGTAGTAGTAATGGTTGCAATAGCGCCCCCGTTATTCCTGATCACAAGCTGCTCACCTGCTGATACATAAGATGGGTTATCAAATTGGCCAAAATCGCAGGTGGCTGTAATTATGAAAGGTAGCTTTGTAACGTTATTCCAGCTATTATAATCATCAGAGGTAAGAATGCGATAGTTAGACCATACCTGGGTATTACCATGGCCTGTATAATTAATAATAAAGGTGCCCTTATATATCTGGTTATCAATTGCCTGGTTTGCATTAGGACTACGTGACCCACCAGGTGTAGAAATAGTATTTATAGCATCTACAAAAACCTTGTTATTATTATATAAAGGGCCACTGTAGGTTGATGCGTTATCCGCATCACTCATATGCGCGCCGGCATCATCTTCCTTATCTCCTACATAGGTACCGGATATGCGCCATGGGCCTAAAGATTGCGGGCTTTTATACACCTGTATCTTGTTAATTACCGAAGCGGCATCTGAAGTGTTGTATATAGGTAACCTTCCTACACCAATATCAAGGGTATTATAAATGTTTCCATTCTCAATATTCTCATTGCTATCCAACATCCCGAAAAAATCATCACTGGCAAAGCTGTTAACCGGATAATGAGATTCAGGTGATTCAAACGTAGGTACATAGTTGCTATTATTGGCCACCCGGTTCTTATAATCGTAGGAACCATTTCCGAATAATAAAATACTCTTGGGCATTTGTGTTGTATCAGTACCAGCACGGTCATAAAACATACGTGCCATATCGCGTATAGCGCTTATATCCTGCGCACCCGATGAGAACTCATTATATACCTGGGTAGTAGTTGCTACCAGCACCCGCATATTATCATGAGACTGGTGAAACGCCGACAGTTCATTTGCCGCATCTATAAATGAAGGATAAGTAACTATCAGAAGATCTACCTGGGGTGACCCATGTATATCCTGGTTAGGTACGTTGCCAATATAGGTTGGAGTAAACACTGCATCGCTGTTAAATGCAGCAAATTCATGTAGTTTATACGCTTCTCTGCTGAAGTTATATACACTTCCTGATAAATTACCATTCATTCGCACCGGATTTATTGGGTCTGTGATGTCCCAGGCCTGGGTAAACCCATTCGCATTCTGTATCTGGTAGTTGGCAACTTTTCCTGCGCCTACACTATGCCAGTCTCTGAAACTGAGTTGAGCATCAGTAAATACCAAAGAGCGTCTGTAATTTAGTTCTATAAAATTCAGGTACCCAAAATTACTACCCGATATAGCAGGTGTATAAGTAAGCGAAAATGTAGCAGTACTACCGGTAAGGGCTGCTTGCCAGGTGTTCACTCCCTCACTTACAGATATATCATCTTGCCCTTGCCCTGCTGACCCCAGAATATTATCGCCCAATGCGCTACCATTCAGTACAAAGGTGAATGTGCCACCATCAGGCCCGCGTGAGCCAACAGCAGAATAGACATTTACTGGACCCGTGGCAGGGCCTGTATTGAAAGTAAATAATTGTGTAAAGGGAGCAGTGGTGGTGCCTGTAAAGCTTTCGCCCCACCATTCACGACCATAAGGGCCTAGATTTATTAATTCCTGCTCATGCAGCATATAGGCATTGTAGTCTGTAATTGTTTCATTAGCTGCAGGCACCACTGCCTGTGTGGTGATCCGGTTACCTGGTCCATCAAAATTCAGAAAATAATAAGCAGTATCGGAGTATATATTGGTTTGATGTGTAAAAAGCTGCGTGCCCGCATCACCAATCCAACCCGTAGGCCCGGTGCCATAAAACACCAGATAATCACCTTTGTCAAAAGTGCCATTGTTGTTATTGTCATTCACCCAAATTGCATTCTGAGCAAGATCATTTATACGAGGCACCGCATTATCTTCTGACAACATGTTACCGCCATTTCCAAATACTCGGATGTTAGACAAAGTAATACCAGTAGTACTGATACCTGCTTTAGCGAGAAAATCAAAGTCAACCTTATAAAACCCGGTATTTGTTATTCCTATTTTATACCAATTACCCGTTTTCAATACAGAACTGGCTGCTGCTGTGCGTTCCAGCCGAGTAGGTGAACCAGGTAAAGTGTTTTTTTCAGTAATTGTTATTGTAAAGTCGGTAAGTAGTCTCCCTGTTCCTGGAGTACTTGCCGAAGTGTACACTGGTACTGTGATCCACGCAAATGGTCTTTTGCGTTCTTCGCCTAATACTATAGTATAATGAGCAGCATCATCGGGTTTAATACCAGTGGGGATGGGTGCTGACACATTGTTATATAATACATTGCTAATCTTTATAAGTGGGAGTTCGTAGTTAGTCAGCCATACTTTTCTTGCTACGAAGCCTTTATGTGCATCAACAGACGTTACGTGACAAGCTTCTTCCTGCGCTGCCAGACCAGCCATTAGCGCAAAAAAGTAAAAAAAGACTACTGTAGTTAATTTTTTCATTCTAATAGAATAATAGAGCAGTAATAAGTTGGAAATGTATATTTTAATATAATCAAAAATACGGAATAACGCGGTGTTTGACCTTTAAATGGCGAAATATGACAATACAAAAACGTAAAACCTCGAAGAATATTATTATATGGGTGAAAACATAAAAAGAAAGTTTTTTTTTATGAATTATTTGAATGCTTGACTTTATGAAAAGAATGCTCTATCATTGTAATACTTTTAACAATTTTCAACCCAATACGAGCAAATATTTTCTTTGATTATGAAAAGATCTCTCTACGGCGTGAGCTTGCTGTGCTTAGGGGCAGCTGCAATTTTTTCAAGTTGCTCTTCGAAAAAATCTCATCGCGGCATGTCAGATAAAACTGGCTGGGATTATAATGATTCCAAGCTCGGTGGTTTTGATGTAGCGAATTATCCAGGACAGCAGGTGGGCCCGGGCCTTACCTTTGTAGAAGGCGGCCGTTTCACCATGGGACAGGTGGAAGACCAGCTTCCAACTGTGGAGCGCAATAATACAGCGCGTAACGTATCTGTTTCTTCATTCTATATGGATGAGACAGAAGTTGCCAATGTACACTATCGTGAATATGTGTACTGGATTGGCCGTGCTTATAATAATGACTATCCTGAACTGGTAGCTAAGGTATTACCTGATACTACCACGTGGCGTAGAAACCTGGCTTATAATGAGCCATTGGTACAATATTATTTCCGTGCAGCCGCTTATAATTATTATCCTGTAGTAGGTGTAAACTGGTACCAGGCAAATGAATATTGCAAATGGCGCAGCGATCGTGTTAATGAGTATATCCTTATTAAGAACGGTATGCTTAAGAAAAACCCTAATCAGGTGAATGAAGATGTGTATTCTAATGATACTTATGTAGCAGGGCAATACGAAGGTGTTGCCGGTAAAGGCAAGAAGAAAGATCTGGATCCAAGTGGTTCCGGTAAACGCAATACCAGCTATTCCGATGGCTACCTTCTTCCTAATTACCGTCTCCCAACAGAAGCTGAGTGGGAATACGCAGCGCTAGGCCTGATAGGTAACAACCCTCAACCTGAAACTAAACGCCGCCGTGGTGAAGAAGCTATTACAGAACGTAATACCTACCCATGGGGTGCTAAAAATACTACCCGTTACGGTCTTCGTAATGAATACCAGGGTGAGTTCCTAGGTAACTTCAAACGTGGCGCTGGTGATAACATGGGTGTTGCCGGTGGTCTCAATGATAATGCAGATATCCCAGCACCTGTATATTCTTACAAGCCAAATGCTTTTGGTCTTTATAATATGGCCGGCAACGTAAGCGAATGGACACTGGATACTTATCGTCCTACTTCTTCTGAAGATGTGAATGATTTCCGTCCATTCCGTGGTAATGTGTATGAAGAATACAAGAAAGCTGAAGATGGTTCTCTGGATGATAAAGATAGCTTAGGTCAATTACAGAGAAAAGTGATGACCAATGAAGAAATGATGGCTAAACAGAGTCCTAATATGATATCCCGGACTGCTGATGTAAGAGATTATGGTGATGGTGACAGCACTTCTCAGTTCTCTTATAACTATGGCGTTAATACACTAGTTAATAATGATACTAAAGTTATTAAAGGTGCATCATGGAACGATCGCGCTTATTGGATGTCTCCTGGTACACGTCGTTACCAGCAGGCTGGTCAGGGTAGCTCTACAGTTGGCTTCCGTTGTGTAATGGATCGCCTTGGTAGCCCTAATGGTGACAACCGCGAAACTGCAGGTAACCATTTCGGTAAAGACAAACATAAATAAGAAATATTAAGCTCGTTATAAAGAAGCCCCTTTCAAAACGAAAGGGGCTTCTTATTTATAAGAGATCAAACCATGCAAACACCTGAACTATACAAGATATATAAGCAGTACCCGCAAGTACAAACCGATACCCGAAAACTGAAAAAAGGCGATCTTTTTTTCGCCCTGAAGGGCCCTAATTTTAATGCTAATGAGTTTGCCGCACAGGCACTTGAAGCAGGAGCTGCCTATGCCGTAATAGATCAGGCGCAATATGCAAGTGATAACCGGTATATAGTAGTTCCAGACGTGCTGGCATCCCTACAGGACCTTGCCCTTTACCACCGGCAACAATTTCCTATACCCTTCCTGGCCATAACCGGATCTAATGGCAAAACCACCACGAAAGAATTGATAACTGCCGTTTTGCGAAGCAGGCACATCACTTATGCTACCGAGGGGAATCTAAATAATCACATAGGTATTCCGCTGACCTTATTAAAAATAAAGCAAGATGCCCAGATGGCCGTAATAGAGATGGGCGCTAATCACCAGGGCGAAATAGCATCTTACTGCCGGATAGCATTGCCCGATCACGGGCTGATCACTAATTGCGGCAAAGCACATATAGAAGGCTTTGGAGGTATAGAAGGTGTACGAAAAGGCAAAGGGGAGCTATTCGATTTTCTAAGAGCGCATAAAGGGACTATTTTCCGCAACACTGACCTTGAGTACTTAGCCGATATGGCAAACGGAATAGTGAATCAGATAACTTATGGCAGTGCCAATGCCCAGTACATTGGCAAACCTTTGATCAACGATGTGTTCATATATGCATGCGTATTAACAACCGGTTCGGAAACTGTAGTGAAATCCCATCTTGTAGGCGAATATAACTTTTCCAACATCATGGCTGCTATAGCCGTGGGATTACATTTCAATATTCCCATTGATGAAATAAAAACAGCGATCAACAATTACCTGCCTGACAATAGCCGCTCACAATGGCTACAGCAAGGAAGCAATAAAATAATACTGGATGCCTATAATGCCAACCCTTCCAGCATGCGGGCTGCGATCATAAATTTTGCCCGTGCTGACCTTAAAAATAAAATATTGTGGTTAGGTGGGATGAAGGAAATGGGGCAGGATGAAGAGGAAGAACACCGTGAAATAGTGCGACTGATAGAAGAATATAATTGGCAGGATATAATATTGGTAGGTAAGGAGTTTGAAAAGGTAAAAGCTACAAATAAGTGGTTCCTCACCTCAGCAAATGCAGCTGAATATATACAACATAATACTCCTCGTAATGCGAGTATCTTAATAAAGGGTTCTCGTGGCAGCAAGATGGAAGTGCTCCTAAATGTGCTGGATAAATAACCTAGATAATCACTATCTTCATTTAAAATTGGAATAATGCATTTACATAAAGTGCAGACTGAGGCGGATAAGAAATTATTTCTGAAAGTAGCCACTGATATATATATAAACGACCCTAGCTGGATATCTCCTTTGGATAAGGATATTGAAGAAGTATTCGATCCTAACCAAAATAAGTATTTTAAAAAGGGAGAATGCAACAGATGGATATTAATAGATGACTGTGATAAGGCCATAGGCCGTGTTGCTGCTTTTGTAAACCGTCAATACAAAGAGGACCAACCTACGGGCGGTATCGGTTTTTTTGAATGCAGCAATAACCAGGGAGCTGCGGATTTCATTTTTGATCATTGCAGAAAATGGCTGGAAGAACGCGGAATGGAGGCAATGGATGGCCCTATAAATTTTGGAGAACGAGATAAATGGTGGGGACTGGTTGTGGAAGGATTTTACTCCCCTTTGTATGGCATGAATTACAACCCACCCTATTACCAAAAGTTGTTTGAGCAATATGGTTTCAAAACTTATTTTAACCAGGTTTGCTTTGCTATGAAGGTACAAGACCGCCCAGATGAAAAATTTTACCAACGACATGCCTTAATAAAAAAAGACCCTGATTATAAAGCGGTAACCATCCGAAAAAGCCAACTGGAAAAATTTGCCAAGGACTTTACTTACATCTACAATAAGGCATGGGCAGGGCATGGTGGTGGTAAATCTCTCGATGAAAGGCAGGTGATAAAAATGTTTAAAAAAATGAAGCCGGTAATGGATGAAGACATTATCTGGTTTACCTACTATAAAGAAGAACCAATAGCCATGTGGGTCAATCTGCCTGATCTGAACCAGTATTTCAAACACTTGCATGGCAAGTTTGGCCTGGTACAGAAACTAAAATTCCTTTGGTTGCAAAAGTTTGGTAAATGTTCCCGTTTTGTAGGCCTGGTATTCGGGATCATCCCCGAACACCAGGGTAAGGGGATTGATGCATTTATTATAATTGAAGGTGCGAACCTGATACAGCCTAAGGCAAAGTACGATGACTATGAAATGTTGTGGATAGGCGATTTTAACCCTAAGATGATAAACATTGCAGAGAACCTTGGCACCACCAGAAGCCGGATACTTAGTACCTATAGGTTCCTGTTTGACAGGGAAAAGGAATTTCACCTTCATCCTATATTAGGATAGCTATTTACATTCCATAGTCGCGCTCTACCTTGCAGATGCGCGTTTTATAATGTGCATACCATTTTTGCTTTCCAAGCTGCTATGCAGCAAGATGGTCAGCGTTTTGCTTCCAGTTCTTTATATCTTCAAGCGAGCTCCAGTATGATACAGAAACCCCAATATTATTACGTGCATGTTCCATGCCCAGATAACCGGGTTGCGTTGCCGCTAATTCTTCCATAGTATCTGCCATAGCAGCATAACCCTCATCCCCTTCAGTACGTACTGATGTAAAGATAACTGCGTAATATGGGGGAGGTGGTGTATTTACTATCATAGTTTCATTAATTATTCAATTGCTGATGAAGCAAAATACATTGCATTGCTTCCTTTACGTCATGCACACGTAGTATAGAGGCTCCCTGTGCAAGAGCTACCATATGCAGCGCAGTAGTGCCATTAAGGGCATTAGCGGGCGATACTTTCAATGGCTTGCATATCATAGACTTCCTGGATAGGCCTGCCATTATTGGTTTTTCTATAATTCGCAAAGCTTGTAAGTCATTTAGCAACGCAAAATTATGCTGCACTGTTTTTCCAAATCCGAAACCGGGATCAATTATGATATCAGTAATCCCTGCCCTGGCACATTGTAATACCTTGTTTGCCAGATAGTCAATAATCTCGCTTACTACATTTGTATAAGTTGGGTTATCCTGCATATTTGCCGGTGTGCCCTGCATATGCATAGCTATATAAGGTGCTTTTAATGATGCTACTGCCGCTATCATTGCCTCATCAAGTGTGCCACTGCTTATGTCATTAATAATATCCACCCCGGCAGACACCGCTTGCCGCGCCACCTGTGCACGGAAAGTATCAACCGACAGCCACTGATCAGGAAATGATTTTCTAAGTATTTCAATAACCGGCATTATTCTATCCAATTCCTCCGCTTCAGATATCATCTGTGCCCCAGGTCTTGTGCTCACGCCCCCAATATCCAGAATAGCTGCACCGTCTGCTACCATTTTTCCTGCCACAAGAAGCAATTCTTCCCGATTACTTTCCAAACCTTTATTATAAAAGCTGTCTGGTGTAGCGTTTAGAATACCCATAATTGCGGGTGTGGATAAATCTAAAAGCCGTCCGCCGCTTTGCAGCATTGTTTGTATAGGTAAAAGTGTATTTTTGAAACGCATCTTTATTATACTGGAATGGATTATTATTCAAAAGTAAAAAGATACTGCATTACGAAATCATAAATTTGAAGATGGCCGATACGCTGATACAATACCGAACCGAAGTCGCCGCATGCCAGGACCTGTACTTGAAAAAAGCAAAGGACTATGGTACATCGTGGCGGGTACTACGTCCCATTTCTATTGTAGACCAGTTATATATAAAAGCATGGCGAATACGCCAGATACAGGAAAACGGAGAACAGCGCATACAGGACACTGTGGAGAGCGAATTTATAGGAATAGTGAACTACGGCATAATAGCACTGATACAGGCAGCATTGCCTGTAGATTCGGACACGGAAATGCAGTATGAAGACGCAGCCAAGTGGTATATGATAAAGGCAAAAGAAATTGAAGACCTGATGTTGCAAAAGAACCATGACTATGGTGAGGCCTGGCGCGATATGTCTCAACAATCGTTTGTAGACCTGATACTGGTGAAGCTATTGCGTATAAAGCAGATACTTGCTAATAACGGGCAAACTATAGTGTCTGAAGGAATGGATGCGAATTTCACAGATATTGTTAATTACTCAATTTTCGCACTTATTAAATTGCATGAATAATAAAGACATCATAACTTTATTCAGCAATACAAAATCAATATAGGTATATGAAATATTTCCTTTGGCTGATAAGAATAGTAGTAGGTGTATTATTTATTTTCTCCGGCCTGGTGAAGGCGAATGATCCTTTTGGCCTGGCCTATAAGATGAATGAGGTATTCGAGATCTGGCATATTGATTTCATGTCGCACCTCTCCCTTACCTTTTCCTTGTTTATGATCGCGTTCGAGATCATTGCCGGGGTTGCTTTGTTATTGGGTTACGCCTTCCGAGTATTTTCATTTTTATTACTACTTCTTAATCTATTTTATACCTTCCTTACAGGGTATGCCCTTTTTACAGGCAAAATAAAGGAGTGCGGGTGTTTTGGCGCATGTATCCCCTTAAGCAATACGGCCACATTTTATAAAGATGTGGTATTGCTGATACTCAGTATTATCCTTTTTGCCAATCGCAGGCGTATTATGCCGATATTCACGAAATATCCGGGTACAGCTTTAATGGTTATCACTACGTTCCTCTCCTTTGGCATACAGTGGTGGGCATTGGAACATCTACCTTTTTATGATTGTCTGCCCTATAAAACCGGAAATAATATGTGGCAGAAAATGCAGCCACCACCAGGCTCTACCCCAGACCAGTACCAGACTGTTATGATCTACCAGAAGGATGGGATAAAGAAAGAGTTTACTATGCAAAACTATCCCTGGCAGGATTCTACCTGGAAATTTGTAGACCGTAAAGACAAACTGATAAAGAAAGGCAACTCCGACCCTGAAATAAAGGATTTTACACTTACTGATACTTCAGGAACGGACCATACCAAGGAGATCCTTACAGCGCCGGGATATACCTACTTATTGTTTGTAAAAGATCCTGCTACGGCCCGTACAGATAATATGGAGCGTATACAATTGCTATTACAGAAAACAAACCAGAAGAATATACCTATCTATGTTATTACTTCAGGAAGCAAAACAGATGCACTTACCTATCAGCATAAATGGCACCTCGAAAGTGTTCCTTTCTTCACTTTAGATAATACGGTTACCAAAACAGCAATGCGCTCTAACCCCGGATTAATGCTACTAAAGGATGGGGTAATAGAGCATAAATGGAGTTTCCGCGATTACCCGGTTGATATTCCTGCTGATAATGCAAAACCAACACCATAGTGCTGCGTTTCCTTGCACGGCGTTTGCGCTATAGCTTGCTGGTACTGGCAGGGTTGGTAACAGTTGTGTTTTTTCTGTTCAATGTGCTGCCGGGCGATCCGGCAAGGCTAACACTCGGGCAGCGTTCAGATCTGGCCACCGAGCAGAGTGTAAGGCATGAACTAAACCTTGACCGGCCATTAATGGTGCGCTACGTGCTATATCTTAATGACCTTTCGCCGCTCAGCCTGTACGAAAATGACAGCGAATCAAAGACAAGGTATAAGTATATACGGTTACTACCATTGCCACGTCAAAAATGCATTGTTCTGAAATGGCCTTATCTGGGCCAGTCTTACCGTACTAAAAGAGCGGTAGATGCTGTATTAGGCGATGCATTACCCAATACAATTATCCTGGCACTGACTGCAATGTGTTTCGCCACCTTTTTTGGAGTACTGCTTGGTATTCTGGCCGCTCTAAAGAAAGATACCTGGATGGATACTGCCGCCATAGCAGCCAGTGTGGCTGGTATATCATTGCCTTCATTTTTCGCTGGACTTATTATTGCCTACCTGTTTGGCTATTTGCTAAGCCCTTATACCGGTCTTAATATGACCGGCAGCCTATGGGAATATGATGCATTTACCGGAAAGCACCTGGTGTTAAAGAACCTTATTCTGCCTGCCTTTGCATTAGGTATTCGGCCACTAGCCATTATTACCCAGCTCACACGCAGCTCAATGCTCGATGTGCTTACACAAGATTATATACGCACAGCTTATGCAAAAGGGCTTACAGAAAAGCAGGTAGTGTACAGGCATGCATTACCCAATGCATTAAATCCGGTATTAACAGCAGTCTCCAGCTGGCTTGCGGAGTTACTTGCCGGATCTTTTTTTATAGAATATATCTTCGGGTGGAAAGGAATTGGCAGAATAACCGTTGACGCACTAGACAAATTTGATTTTCCACTTGTTATGGGCTCGGTATTGCTCACAGCATTTATCTTCATCATTATTAACTTGCTAACTGATCTTTTATATGGTTGGCTGGATACACGCGCACGTGCTTATTAAATAACTGGCTGCTGGTGTGTATAGTATTATGCAACTATTTATAATAGCTTCAATTGCCCGTTTAAAAATAATGATTTGCCCTAAAAAAACAATGGTTGCCAATTGGCAACCATTGTAAAAAATATTAAATAGAAAATTAAGCGTTATTTTCTTCTGTACTTGCTTCGTGCGCAGGTGCTTCAGGGGCACTCTCTGTTGCAGTTGCTGCTACGGGAGCAGTAGCTGTTTCAGCTTGTTTTGGTGTAGCAGTAGAGGGGCGACGGCCACGACGGGTTTTCTTTGCGCCGGCGGCTTTACCATCTTTAGTATATATCTCGTTAAAATCTACCAGTTCTATCATTGCCATTTCAGCAGCATCACCAGCACGGGGCTGTAGCTTTATGATACGTGTATAACCACCTGGGCGGGTTGATACCTTATCGCCAATGGTGCCAAACAATTCTTTTATTGCTTCCTTATCCTGCAGGTAGCTGAATACAACACGACGATTGTGCATGTTATCTGTCTTAGAGCGTGTTATTATTGGCTCTGCATATACCCGCAGTGATTTTGCTTTAGCAAGTGTAGTTGTAAGGCGCTTGTACTGAATAAGCTGGCAGGTAAGATTAGACAGCAATGCTGCACGATGTGAGGCAGTGCGGCCTAAATTTTTGATCTTGTCTCCGTGACGCATGACGTTTTAAATTTTAGTGCCTTTCGGCGTTCCCCCATACCGTGTCAGGATTTATGGAGTACTGGATTAATAATTTGTTGATTTATAAATTATGATTGGTGATTTAGAAATCACCAATCATAAATAGTTTAGTCTTCTCCCCTGCGGAATTTGCTGATATCCATACCAAAGTGCAGGCCACGATCGTGTAATACCTGTTCTATTTCAGATAAAGATTTCTGACCGAAATTGCGGAATTTCATCAGTTCTTCCTGTGTGTATTGTACCAGTTCGCTTAGTGAATTTATCTTAGCTGCTTTCAGACAGTTGAAAGCACGTACTGATAATTCCAGGTCTTCCAGTGGTGTATGCAATACTTTGCGAAGCTGCAGTGTTTCTTCATCTACAACAGTTTCTTTTTCTTCACGCTTGGTATCCAGGCTTATATTCTCATCAGTGATGATCATAAGATGCTGGATAAGTATGCGTGAAGCTTCTTTAACTGCTTCTTCGGGATGGATGGTACCATCTGTAGAAACTTCCATTATCAGCTTTTCAAAATCAGTGCGCTGTTCTACGCGGGTATTTTCTATCGTGTACTTCACATTCTTGATAGGAGTGAAGATAGAATCGATGGCTATAATACCCAGGGGTGCATCTACAGGGCGGTTTTCTTCGGAAGGAACATACCCACGGCCTTTGCCAATATGTATTTCTATCTGGAAGTTAGTAGATGGCTCCATGCTGCATATTACCAGTTCAGGGTTCATAACCTCGAAGTTGGGCAGCGCTTCACCTATCATACCTGCTGTAAATACTTCTTTACCTTTTATGTTCAGTTCTACTTTGTCGGTAGCTACATCACCTTCCACTGCTTTCTTCAGGCGTACCTGCTTCAGGTTCAGGATCATTTCTGTAACATCTTCCAAAACACCTTTTATAGTAGCAAACTCATGATCTGCACCGGCTATCTTGATAGCGGTAATGGCATACCCTTCCAAAGAGGAAAGAAGTACACGGCGCAATGCGTTGCCTATGGTAACACCGTACCCGGGTTCCAAAGGACGGAAATCAAACTGTGCTTCGAAATCACTCGCTTTCTGGAGCGCAATCTTATCCGGTTTCTGGAAATTCAATATGGCCATATTGAGATTTATTGTTTTTTTTAAATAATTGTTATGAAGTCGAAAACTAAAAGGATAACTCCTTTTAGTAAATTATTACTTAGAATACAATTCGACGATCAGTTGTTCTTTGATATTTTCCGGTACACTGTCACGTTCTGGGTGGGCAATGTATATACCTTTCATATCTTTTTCATTCCAGTCTACCCAGTTTATCCTCTGGCCTTTACCACGGATCATGCCGGTAACTGTAGTGTTTGCTTTGCTCTTAGGCTTCAGTTCTATTGTATCACCTGGCTTCAAAGAGTAAGACGGTATGTTTACCACATCGCCGTTCACCATTATGTGCTTATGAGATACAAGCTGGCGTGCTGCAGGACGTGTAGGAGCTATACCCATACGATATATGGTATTGTCCAGGCGTGCTTCGAGCAGCTTCATAAGGTTTTCGCCGGTTGCGCCTTTCAGGCGTGCAGCTTCCACATACGTATTGCGGAATTGTTTTTCCAGCAGGCCATAAGTGTACTTGGCTTTTTGCTTTTCCTTTAGCTGTATAGCATACTCACTCTGTGTCTTGCGCTTGCGCGAAGGGCCATGCTGGCCTGGAGGGTTGCTGTTCTTTCCCAGGCTTTTGCCTGATCCTAGGATCGGTTCGCCGAATATACGGCAGATCCTGTTTTTTGGTCCTGTGTAACGTGCCATTACGATTTTTGTTTACCCGTTCCGTCTCCTATAAAAATCGTAAAAGCCGATCCGGAACAGGGTTGTTAATTATTAATTATGAAAATATGTTATTGAACATCCACAGAGATGTGATCCCTGTGGATGTAATTTTTTTGTTTATACGCGGCGTTTCTTAGGCGGGCGGCAACCGTTGTGCGGCATTGGTGTCATATCCTTTATAGAAGTAACCTCGATGCCATTATTGTTAAGTGAACGGATAGCACCTTCGCGGCCAGATCCGGGACCCTTTACTATTACATCTGCTTTTTTCATGCCTGCATCTACAGCCACTTTAGCGCACTCTTGTGCTGCCATCTGTGCTGCATAGGGTGTGTTCTTTTTAGAACCACGGAAACCCATTTTACCAGCAGAAGACCAAGATATTACCTGCCCGCTCTTGTTGGTAATGCTGATAATGATGTTGTTGAAAGTAGCGCTGATATGCACATCTCCGTGCGTATCTACCTTCACTACCCGCTTTTTGGAAGCGGTTTTTGCGTTTGCTGCTGATTGTGCCTTCGCCATTTTGTTTAAATAAGGTAGTCAAAAAAATTAAGCTGCTGTTAAGCCAACCCATACACACTCCTCCCCGGTGCACCTCACCGGATCCGGCAGCGTAAATGTTATTACTTCTTAGGTGCTTTTTTCTTACCGGCAACAGTGCGGCGTTTACCTTTACGGGTACGGCTGTTGGTACGTGTGCGTTGTCCACGCAGGGGCAAGCCCTTGCGATGACGCAGACCACGGTAACAGGCGATATCCATAAGGCGTTTGATGTTCATTTGCACTTCTGAGCGCAACTGACCTTCAACCTTGAACTCACTGTTGATGATATTACGGATAGCAGTCTGCTCTTCATCGTTCCACTCAACAGCTTTCTTGTCATAATGAATGCTTGCCTTGTCGAGGATGTACTGTGCAGTGCTGCGGCCTATACCAAAAATGTAAGTGAGCGCTATTTCGCCACGTTTGTTTTTCGGAAGATCAATACCAGCTATACGAGCCATTAATATTGAGTATTTAAATTTAAAAATTGAAAAAAAATTATCCTTGTCTCTGTTTGTAGCGTGGGTTCTTTTTGTTTATGATGTACAACCTGCCTTTGCGGCGTACTATCTTACAGTCCACACTGCGCTTTTTTATTGATGCTCTAACTTTCATTGTTAGTTAATTTTTTTGTTTACTTATACCTGTATATTATACGGCCTCTGCTCAGATCGTAAGGGCTCATCTCTACTCCCACCTTATCTCCTGGTAGTATGCGTATGTAGTGCATGCGCATTTTACCTGATATTGTTGCCAGAATTTCGTGCCCGTTTTCAAGGCGTACACGAAACATAGCGTTGGATAAAGCTTCAATAATTACCCCGTCTTGTTTAATCAAAGACTGTTTAGCCATATAAAAAAGGACTGCAAAGGTAATGAAAACTTTTTTATTTACCGCAAAAATTAAATTCTGTAATTATAAGTTATTATATGACTGGAAAATAAAAAGTGTTACAGCCTTATTACTGGAAAGGTTTGTGCGGAATTACCTTGAGTAATGCAAACATAGTACATTCCAGCCTGCCATGAGGCGGTATTGACAATTATATTTGACTGATTACTAAGTTTAAAGATCATTTTTCCTGCCATATTAAATATTTCAACATTGATGTACGGCTGAATAATGCTATTAAAAGTAAGCACAAGAGTGTTAACGAAAGGGTTTGGAAAAATACTAACTGAAAGCAGATTAGGAATTATAGGAGTTGCAACATTTGCCCTGTAAAGTATTGTGCGTTGGCTTCTAGTACATACTTCAGAATCCAGGATCCGATTGCCGTTAGTTGCACACATATTGCCGGTAAGTAAAATGGTATCGGTACCTATAGGAGCTGTCCATGGAATGGAAAACTGAAATGAATTCGCTGTGGAAGAGGGTATGTTATCCGTTTGCTCTATAATTACTCCGTTACTTATTGCAAAAGTATCTATGCTGTGCGAAGAGGCCGAAGCAAAATCGAATATTCCGTTACTAGTGGAATGGGTGAACGAATCCCTCCATCCAAAAACTCCCAATGCAAAACCAAAATAGGAAAGTGAATTTGGTTCTTCAATTAATGTATGAGAATAAACACCACGAATATTTAGAATATATTTTCCTCCTGGTAAAAAGCTTTGGGATATGCCGCCTGTTGAATCCTGAAGGAAAGTGATACACGATAAACTAGGAGAGGAAGTCGTATGGCACCCTGTTCTATGATCGCAACCATTAATTGCAGATCCCCTATAGGCGCTACCCTTTAAACCCGTGTGGTAGCTGGACAACAGTGCAGAAATCAGGAGAAGAAACCCAGCAACTATTATTGCCCTTATTTTCATAAATGCTATTTACTTGTGAAAATAACACTATTATGAAATATTTAATAATGGGGCAAAAAAAATCCTCCTGATATTCAGGAGGATCAATGAAATAATTAACTATTAAGCTAACTCTGCTGCCTTCAGCGTAGCAGCCCATGCCTGTAGTGAAGCATATTGCTCATCTATCAGATCATTCGGCAGATCAAACGGCTCATGCTTCGTGGTTAAGAATACCGTATGCATAGCCAGGCGCTTGCCAAATTCCATATCCGTAACACTATTACCTACCATTACGCTCTTATGAAAATCTATTTCCGGAAAATCTTCCCTTGCCTGGAGCGCCATACCTGTATTTGGCTTACGATTATGGTCCTCATCTCCCACTGCGGTGCATGAATATACCTTGTCTATCCTACCGCCGATGTTTGCTACTTCAGTTACCATCCGGGTGTTTATATCTTTCAGTGTTTCAAAGGTCATTATACCCCTGCCTACACCACGCTGGTTGCTGACTACTACTATATTACCAAATATCTCGGATAGCGATTCCAGGGCGTTTAATGCGCCTTCGCTGAAGGTAAATTCGTTCCAGTTGGTTATATAAGACCCTACAGTTTCTACATTCACCACACCATCCCTATCCAGGAAAAGGGTCCAGCTTTTATCTACTTGCTGCTGTATGTTCGATTGATCCATTGTTCTAAGTTTAAAATAATTGTTGTTCTACTAACTGGCATATTATATGTCCAATCATTATGTGTGTTTCCTGGATCCTGGGGGTATCCGTGCTGGGCACGTTAATTAAAAAGTCGCTAATTTCTTTCATCTTACCACCACTCTCTCCTGTAAATGATGCAGTAATCATACCAATCTCTTTGGCCTCTTGTAATGCTTTGGTAATATTTACAGAATTACCCGAGGTACTTAATCCTATCAATACGTCTCCTTTCTTTCCCATTCCCCTTACCAACCTACTATAGACGACATCATACCCATAATCGTTAGCTACTGCAGTCATATACGATGTATTGCAGTGCAAGGCTTCCGAAGGTAGCGGATTACGATCGGTATAGAATCGACCGGTAAATTCGGCTGCTATGTGTTGTGCATCTGCTGCACTGCCACCATTACCGCATAGCAATACTTTATTACCATTTCGGAATGCACCAATAATGGCAACTACCAGTTGTTCTATTACTGACAGCATAGCCTTATCTGACAGTACCTTTTGCTTGGTATCTATAGATGCCTTTATTATTTCAGTGATCTTTTGTTGCATATGCGGTTACTCAAAAATACTACAGCGCACGTTATATAGTGCGCTGTAGATAAAACGTTGTAAGACAATGTTTATTACCTGTGGATAAGAAACTCGTATAGCCGTATATATAATTACAATACAAGCATTGCATCGCCATAGCTAAAGAAGCGATATTTTTCTTTTATTGCAGTCTGGTAAGCCTCCATGGTTAACTCATATCCTGCAAATGCACATACCATTATCAGCAGGCTGGTCTTTGGCAGGTGAAAGTTAGTAATAAGCGAATTGGCTATTGAAAACTCATAAGGCGGGTGGATGAAAACATTTGTCCATCCTTCTGCGGGCTTTAGCAAGCCCTGTGCAGTTACCGCGCTTTCTACAGCACGCATGCTAGTAGTACCGATAGAACAGATATTACGGTTCTCTGTTTTTGCCTTGTTCACTATACGCGCAGCATAGTCATCTACCTTAAAGTATTCCGCATCCATCTTATGTTTAGACAGGTCTTCTACTTCTATAGGGCGGAAGGTGCCCAGGCCAGTGTGTAAAGTAACTTCAGCAAACTTTACACCCACTATTTCCAGGCGTTTTATCAGCTCGCGGCTAAAATGCAGGCCGGCAGTAGGGGCAGCCACTGCACCCTCGTACTTGGCATACACTGTCTGATAGCGTTCTTTATCTTCTTCTTCGGGCTTCCGTTTTATGTATTTAGGCAGTGGAGTTTCGCCTAGTTTTTCCAGCATATCGCGGAAACCGGCATCATCCCCTTCAAACAGAAAGCGTATGGTACGGCCACGAGAGGTGGTATTATCTATTACCTCAGCTACCAGCTCATCATTATCCCCAAAATATAATTTATTACCTACGCGTATCTTACGTGCAGGGTCTACTATTACATCCCAGAGACGGTTTGGTTTGTTCAGCTCACGCAGCAGAAAAACCTCAATTTTAGCACCCGTTTTTTCCTTACGGCCATATAGGCGGGCAGGAAAAACTTTGGTGTTATTAACGATCATTACATCCTTATCGTTATAATATCCCAGCACATCGCGGAAAGTCTTATGCTCAATTTTACCTGTATCGCGATGAACGATCATCAGGCGGCTATCTTCACGGGTTTTAGCCGGATGCTGGGCTATAAGATTTAATGGGAGGTCGAATTTGAATTGCGACAACTTCATAGGTAAAATTGAGTTGTTTAAAAGTGTGCGAAGTTACTAAATTTAAATTAATGTTTATTTTTCAGTCCTGTGCTGTTATTTGGGATAATTGCAGAAGCCTTAATTTCGTCCAAATATTCCAAAATGGGAATTGCAGACAGATTATTTAAAATGAAACAGGATACTATGGAAAAAAATCTTCAGGAAGGTAAAGATTTCTTAGCCGCAAACAAGCAGAAACCGGGTGTTACAGAACTACCTAGCGGCCTGCAGTACGAAGTGCTGGTGCAGGGCGATGGGCCAAAGCCGGGGGTACAAAACAGTGTTACTTGCCATTACCATGGTACGCTGATAGATGGTACTGTGTTTGATAGCTCGGTACAACGTGGGCAGCCAGCTACCTTCCCGCTTAATATGGTAATAAAGGGCTGGACAGAAGGCGTGCAGTTAATGCCACAGGGCAGCAAATGGCGGTTCTTTATACCACCCAACCTTGCATACGGCGACAGGCAGACAGGAAAACACATAGGACCTAACAGTACGCTAATATTTGACGTAGAGTTATTGGGGATCAATTAGTTCTCAAAACCCATGTTGGTCGGGTCGTTTGGTGCGGTAGTTCCGGTAGTAGGTATTTCCTTACCTACTACCGCAAATTGCAGTTGGTCAAACCATATTTGACCATTGCCAGCCAGCAAAGCACCGTAGGCTATGTTCAATGCATTTACTGGTACATCCAGCACTATCTCATATTTCTGCCATTGGGTAGTACCAGTTACTTTCCGGTTACTCATGTTGTCAAAGGCCAAAGGATTGTATGACCTTTCTTTGTCCACCCGCAGCCAGAAACCTGCCCACCCTTTTATATTCAAGGATTTCATGTAGCCAGTCAAGCGTACTCGTTTGCCCATATATCTGGCAGGGGAAATATTTTGCATTAATGTTCCAAACCCGTCTATCTGTTCTTTATTTGATTGGATGGTAGCTGCATTACCGCCATGGTAGCCTGCACCAACATCCGTGCCCATATTATAATCAGTTGGCCTGTTACCTGCAACAAACCAGCCTTTAGGGATGTTGTAAGCACACAGGGCGAATGTAAAGAGGATAGCTAGCGTAGATAAGATGGGTTTAACTTTCATAACTCTGTTTTAAAGGATAAATATAGCGATTTTCCAGTTTTAGCTGTAACATCGCCTATACATAGGCTAGCGTAAATTCTATTAAAACAATTTTTCACACTATTTTTACCGGATAACGGTTCTATTTGATTATGGCTATTTTACGCTTCAGGGTTTATTGGGAAGAAGACGACCAGGTATACAGGGATATAGAGATACAGGCAGGACAATCATTTGCTGATCTCCACAATGTAATACTGAAGGCTTATGAATTTGATGGAAAACATTCAGCTACTTTTTTTGAAAGCAATGATCGCTGGCAGAGAAACAGGGCTATTAGCTCTGAGGTATTAGTAAATAAAAAAGATGCACCTGCTTTATCAATGATAAAGACTCCGGTTACTGCATTGATCGCTTTACCTGATCAGAAGTTTGTGTACGAATACGACCCTGTCAAAAACTGGGTATTCCTTATAGAACTGATAGGCGTAAGCAAGGACGAAGATCATAAGCGCACCTATCCTTTTGTATTGCGCAAAGAAGGTATAGGCCCATCTCAATACGGTATAAAGGGAATGGGCACTGATAAAATGGTGGAAATGGAGGAGAAGTACGACCTTGGTGCTGAAGAAATGGCCGAAGGGTTTAGTAATGAGGGAGAAGGTGCTGCTCCTGAAGCGCCCGAAGAAAGTTTTACAGAAGAGAATGATAGCGGCGGGTTTGAATAGGCATCTTAAACTTATTGATTGCAATACCACGATAATACGGTTTATGTTATAGCCGGCCCTACCGCATCAGGCAAAACGAATATAGCCATCAGGTTAGCCCAATCGCTGGGCACAGATATCATATCGGCCGATAGCAGGCAATGCTACAAAGAAATGAATATAGGCACAGCAAAGCCCTCAGAAAAGGAGCTACAAGCTGTCAGACACTATTTTATCAATGAGTTTTCTGTTTCTCAAGACATAACAGCTGCAGACTTTGAACGTCTGTCTCTTGGCTACCTGCACGAGATATTTCAGCAAAATAAAAATGCAATTGTGTGTGGGGGTACAGGTCTGTATATTAATGCACTTTGCAATGGCCTTGACGAAATGCCTGTTGTAGACAGTAAAATAAGTAAAGAAGTAAACGAACAATTTGAGGCTAAAGGCCTGGAGTGGCTTCAGGAAAGTATTACGATACATGATCCCGGCTATATAACAGGTGGTGAAATGCAAAATCCCGCTCGTATTATCAGGGCATTGGTATTCAAGCTATCCACAGGCAAAAGCATACTGGATTTTCGCACAGGTACCAGAAAGAACCGAGCATTCAATATAATAAAAGTAGGGCTGGATATACCACGGGAAATACTATACGCGAGGATCAATGACCGCGTAGACAGTATGATGAAAGCAGGACTGCTGGAAGAGGCCAGAGGATTATTTCATAACCGGCGCCTTAAAAACCTACAGACTGTTGGCTACTCAAAGCTGTTCGACCATCTGGATGGCAAATACAGCATTTACGAAGCAGTAGAAAAAATAAAGCAGCATACCCGTAATTATGCAAAGCGCCAGCTTACCTGGTTCAAGAAAGACAGGGAAATACATTGGGTGCCTGCTGATGATAAAGATATACTCGCTAATATTTTAGCACTAAAAAAGGTGCAACTATAAGCTGCACCTTTTAAAATTTATAAGGGGTAATAAAAACTAAGACTTCTTTTCAGCTTCTTTTTTGTCTTTATCGCATTCTTTACTGCAATGCTTCTTGTCTTTGCAGCACTTAGCGTCTTTTTCGCATTTAGCGCCGCCTTTTTTGCAGCAGCTGCCGTGGCCTGCGTAAGAGAAGGTAGAACCTGCTATCATCAATACGCTCATTAATAAAGTGAGTTTTTTCATTTCTGTGTGTTTAAGATTATAAAGATAAATTTTTTTGCTAAGTGTAAATTTATGATAAATGGGCTAATATAGTAACACCACCCTTTACAATATCGCCAATTTTAACATCCAGTTTAGTCCCCACCGGAAAGAAAACATCCACCCTTGAGCCAAAACGGATAAACCCGAATTCATTATTCTGCTTCACTTCGTCACCCTCTTTTACATAAAAACAGATACGCCTGGCCATAGCGCCCGCTATCTGCCTTAGCAGCAGTTCGCCTCTATCATTGGCTATTACCAACGTGGTACGTTCGTTTTCGGTTGATGATTTAGGATGCCAGGCCACAAGGTATTTACCTGCATGGTACTTCATGTACTTTACAACCCCGCTTATGGGGTTGCGGTTCACATGCACATTCAGGGGGCTCATGAAGATGGATACCTGCAGGCGCTGGTCCTTAAAATATTCAGGTTCATAGGTTTCTTCTATCACCACCACCTTGCCATCTGCGGGGGCTATTACTTTTTCCTCGCCATGTACCATTATACGGTTCGGCAGGCGGAAGAACCAGATGATCCAGAACCACACCAGGAAACATACAAATGTAATGAGGCCGCTCAGCCAGAAAATGTCAATGTAGTGCGCCGTGAGCATGCCAATGATGATCCACAGTACTGTTGCTATAATAATGTATTTATATCCCTCGCGGTGAAGTCTCATGCTGCAAATGTAAATGATTTAGAAAATAACTAACGGCAGGGCCGGCATGAAAAAATAAGCATAACAGAAAGCGAATGGTGTAGCTACCAGAAGGGAGTCAAAACGGTCTAATGCTCCACCATGCCCGGGCATCAGCTTGCCTGAATCTTTTACATTCGCCATTCGTTTCAATTTAGATTCCAGCAGGTCACCTGCAGTGCCTGCCAAAGCAGCGCATAATGCCAGCGCCATCCAGTCTGTAAGCTTATAATTGCCGGAGAAGTGGCCCCACATCATAGCCACAACTACGGTAAGTACAGCGCCACCAATAGTGCCTTCCCAGGTTTTATTGGGAGATATATCAGAGAACGGCCTTTTGCCTATCACAGACCCTACCAGGTACGCCATTGTATCATTTACCCATATCAGCAGTATCAGTGCAAGTGGCAGTAACAGGCTCTGCATTCGTAGTTGCAGCAGCAGTGCCATTGGCAGCATTATATAAAACATACCTCCCAAAGCAATCAGCGCAGCCAGTAATGCCTCTCTTTGCGATAATCCGGCTATTAGTATGATAATGATAGGGAAGCAAAGCATCACTGGCCAGTAGACCATGCCTATAAGCGAAAAATAAATGAGCCATAGCCACGCCATGCTGCCCACCTGTATCGATACAGATAGCCAGCCCGGCCATACTACATCCGGATATATTTTCTGAGCCAGTCTGTGTACATCGCGTAGGCAAAGGAACTGTATGGCACTTACCAGCAACAGAAAGGCCCACTCATTCCAGAGTAATCCGGCCAGCATAATGATGGAGAATACTATTGCGCTACCCAGGCGGGTAAAAAATGTTGGCCAGTTAAAAGCCATAATTACTGATTGTGTTTGATCCTAAAATTATAATTCCTTTTTAGAAAGTTCTGTATAGTCCGATGCCCATTGTGGTGGTAAAGGTGTTTTATTCTTCCATAGCAGGTAGAAGGAGATAACAAATACTATTGCACCGGTAACAGGTATGTAAAAAGGTAAGTGATTGCTTTCCATAAAGGCCCTTATCGTAACATTATCATGTGCCATGTATACAATTATCAGTTGCAGGCCATTGTTCAATAGGTGAAAGAGCATGCTGCACCATATAGAGCCTGTCAGATAATAGATAGTGCCCAATAAGATACCAGCCATAAAAATGGGGATAAAGCCATATACTGTAAAGTGGGCAATTGCAAATAAAAGGCCAGATAAAATAATAGGGTAGATCATGTTTCTGCTCCTTTTTTTCATAAAACGCATCAGTATTCCGCGGAAGAACAACTCTTCCCCTATAGCAGGCAATAAGGCAAGTATGGCAAATACCTTTATGAAGTCGCCAAAAGAGGTAAAATTGAAAAATGGCTTTTCCATTTTCTCTATCGCCTTTTGTGCATCATCGGCCCATTTACCGAGGTGCATTCCCTCAAATAACCCTTCCAGACCCATTAATACCGGGATTGCCCCCAGTGTTATTAAAAGCACCAGCACCCACTGCACCGGCTTACCCGGTTTGCGCAGCCCTAAATAAATTGCCGGTCGGGGGGTAGTCATGTACCCAAATAACAAAGATGGCAACAGGAAAATACAAATATGCAGTATACCCTGCATTATTAGCGCAGCTCTTACGAGGGATGAGGGGCTAGCTTCATTGATAGTAAGTATCTCCTTTATAGTATATCCGGTTGCCTTAGGAAGTATATACAAGCATATACTATCCCCGAAATAAAAGAATGTGAATATCATGAAGGCAAACAGCACCAGTTGTAACCACACAGGGAAATTGCGCCAGTAAGGCATCCGAAACATAGACTTGATTTGCGGCAAAGATAACTGGTAAGATCTATTGCCGGAAGTCATTGATATATGAAACATTAACATCATTTTTCCACTTATATAGCAAGGCATCGCGATTTTTATTTATTTTTGAATGTTATTACAATGCTTAATGGAAGAAATTGCTGCAGGGCCGCTGCTCAGCCAGATAAACACCCCCGATGACCTCAGGCAACTGGACAGGTCTCAATTACAACAGGTTTGCACCGAATTACGCCAGTTCATTATTGATTGCGTTAGTGTGCATGGTGGCCATTTTGGCGCCAGCCTGGGTGTGGTGGAGCTTACCGTGGCGCTGCATTATATTTTCAATACGCCCGATGACCAGTTGGTATGGGATGTAGGTCACCAGGCGTATGGCCATAAGATACTTACAGGGCGTCGCAAGCAATTTCACACAAACAGGAAATATGGCGGCCTCAGTGGTTTCCCTAAGCGTAGCGAAAGTATTTATGACGCATTTGGTGTAGGGCATTCATCCACCTCTATTTCCGCAGCATTGGGCATGGCCATTGCATCTAAGTATAAAGGCGAATTAAGCCGTCAGCACGTAGCGGTAATTGGCGATGGTGCCATGACAGCAGGCCTTCCTTTTGAAGCACTGAACCATGCAGGCGTGAGCAATGCCAACATCCTCATTATTCTCAACGACAATAACATGTCGATAGATCCCAATGTAGGTGCGCTCAAGGAATACCTTACAGATATTACCACTTCCCATACTTACAATAAATTTCGTGATGATGTATGGAAGCTGTTAGGCAAGCTGCCTTCCAAAGGTTTCCAGCATCTGGCTTCTAAAGTGGAGGCAGGATTAAAAGGTGTCATTTCTACCTCAAGCAATCTTTTTGAGGCATTAGGTCTGCGCTATTTCGGTCCTATTGACGGGCATAATATTACCAAGCTCACAGAAACCCTCAAAGACCTGAAAGATATACCCGGCCCTAAGCTACTGCACATAAAAACTGTAAAAGGTAAGGGGTATGATGTAGCAGAAAAAGACCAGACCCTTTGGCATGCCCCGGGCACATTTGATAAGATAACAGGAAAGATCAATAAGAAAGTTTCCATAGTAGCTGAACCTCCTAAATACCAGGATGTGTTTGGCCTGTCTATAATAGAATTAGCAGAGAAGAACCCGCTTATTATGGGTATTACCCCTGCTATGCCATCAGGATCCTCCCTCAAATTTATGATGGATGCCATGCCAGACCGCGCATTCGATGTAGGTATAGCAGAGCAGCACGCGGTCACGCTTAGCGCTGGCCTGGCCACACAGGGTATGAAAGTATTCTGTAACATCTACAGTTCTTTTATGCAACGCGCGTATGATATGGTGATACATGATGTGGCCATACAGAAACTGCCCGTAATTTTTTGCCTGGACAGGGCCGGACTGGTTGGTGAAGACGGTGCTACCCACCATGGTGCTTATGATCTAGCTTTTATGCGCTGCATACCCAATATGGTAGTAAGCGCACCTATGAATGAAGAAGAGCTGCGTAACCTTATGTACACAACACAGCTACCGGAAACCAATGTTCCTTTTACCATACGCTATCCACGCGGCCAGGGTGTAATGCCGGAATGGCGCACACCTTTCAAAAAGATAGAAATAGGTACCGGCAGAAAGATCTGCGATGGTAACGATATAGCCATATTAACGATAGGCCACCCTGGTAACTTTGCTGTTAATGCATGCAAAATGCTGGCTGCCGATGATATATATCCTGCTCACTTTGATATGCGGTTTGTAAAGCCACTTGATGAAAAGATGCTGCATCAGATAGCGCAACGTTATGCTAAGATACTTACAGTAGAAGATGGCACTGTAGTAGGCGGTTTTGGTAGTGCTGTACTGGAATTTATGGCCTTGCATAACTATACTCCTGAGGTAAAAATGCTGGGCATACCCGATACTATCATAGAGCACGGCAAGCCTGAGCAGCTACAGCACGAATGTCATTTTGATGCACCGGCCATAGCTGATACCGTACGTAAATGGTTAGGGAAAACGGCAACATATACTCCACTGGTTAAAAACACCATTTACCCTTCATAACATACTTCTTTATTTTAAACTTTTCATTAACGTAGGGAGTCCTATTTTACATAAAACTTACAGTTATGATAAAGAGATGCCTATTGGCGCTTTCATTGTGTCTATCCGTTTCCTGCATTGCCCAGGTACAGCAAACCGAAAAGCCTTTTATAGAAGTAAATGGCTATGCAGAACGCGAAGTTGTGCCAGATGAAATATACATAACTATTACCCTCACAGAACGTTATGATGGCCATACCAAAATAACCATCGAAGAGCAGGAACAGCAGCTTAAGGATATTGTAAAAAAGCAGGGTATAGATTTATCTTCTCTTTCACTCAGTAGCGCAGATGCTTCCTATGTTCGTATCAACTGGCTGAACAAAGATGTAATAGCCAAGAAAGTATACAATCTGAAGGTATCTAGTGCCGATATGACCAGCCGTATTTTTCATGACCTGGAAGATATTAATATTAAAAATGCAGTTGTCTCGAAGGTAGATTACTACGGAAAGGATGTGTTGAAAAAAGAATTACGTATTGCTGCAGTGAAAAATGCTAAAATTCAGGCTGAATATATGCTTGAGGCCATTGGACAAACTGCAGGCAAGCCCCTTTATATTAATGAGAACTCTAACAACTACATGCCTTACATGAATATGGCCATGTCTAAAAGGGCAAATGTCGATAATGCACAAACAGATAATACCTCAGCAGATAATGGTGATTATATTGAGTTCAAGAAGATAAAATTTTCTTCAACGGTAAATGCTAAGTTTGAGATAAAATGATTACCCTGCTTCTGCTGACTCCACATCTGCGCCAAGTGTTTTATCTTTTCTAAAGAAGAGCAGGCCCATCATCATTATAAGGCTGGTGAGCGTTACCACAAAGAAAAGTACTCCCTTATTAAATCCCTGCAATTGCCTGGAGGCAGGTATGCTATAAAACAACAGGATAGTTACCAGGCCTCTCGGCATCAGGAAAAGTTCGGGGAAGAGGTTGGCTTTCAAGATCAGTCGTAAGTATATAAAACGCACTGCCAGCAATAGCAACACAATTACGGTGCCCAACTCCCATACAGAAGGTAATATAAGCGATGGAAGATCTATTGTATAGCCAAAAAGTATAAAGAAGAATGTACGTATCAGGAATGACGTTTCGGCAGTTATAGACCGCATCATCATGAGTATGTTATCCATATTATCATAAGCTATAAGGCGCCTGAACTTACCTATGAAAATACTCTTACTGTTATTGAGCAATAATCCAAATACCAGTACTATCAGCAAAGAAGGCAAGTGAATAGAATCTCCAAGCGCATAGATAAGAGACAGAATCGCAAACACAAGGAAAAACTTTAAGTTCACTGCTATCTTGGATAGTATATAAGTCATCAATATAGAAGCTACTGCTGAGATAATAATAGCAAGTGCTATATTCCCAATAAAATGGAAAGTAGTTTGCGCGGTCAGCACATCATTTAGCGCTATATAATTGAAGGTCATGATACCGATAACATCAGAAAAAGAGGATTCATAAACAATAAACTCTTTTTTCTGCTCAGGGAGGTGTTCAGTACTAGGGATTACAATCGCGCTGCTTATTATGCTCATTGGTATGGCATACAGCAGGCATTGCTGTATGGGTACATTCAGCCATGTATGTATCATCCAGGAGATGCTGTACATCGAGACAAGAAAGATACAGAGTGCAGAAAAGAACGAATTGGATATCAGCTTTAATTTACTTCGGTTGATAGTCAGGTCCAGGGCAGCTTCCAATACTATCATTATCAGTCCTATCGCTCCCAGTATTTTTACCAGTTTATCTACATCCTGTTCTACATAGCCATAATACCTGCCCAGGTATTTAATGGCAATACCCACGCCTATCAAAAGGAGCACGGAGGGTATATTAAAAGCCTTGCTCAGCATGCTGAACAGGTAGCTAAGTATCACAATTGCACTAAGCAATATGATGATAACATTTGGGTGAAATACCATTAAATGAATTCCCACATTTAGGTAGGTACTACATAGTTACAAAAACTATGCACACTTTATATATCCCACACTAATGCAATACTTCTACCTTAAAGGTTTTCCGGGCCGATTCCGCTGCTATAGTTACCAGGTATATACCTGGCAATAGCCGCTCAATAGGGATATTTACCCTATTGGAACCGGATGGGTATAGCGCGGTTTGTGTCCACACATTCCGTCCTATAAGATCATTCATAATTATTGTCACCTTTTCCTTTTCGAAAAGATTGAACTCGACATGTGTAAGGCTATACGCAGGGTTTGGATAAATGGTAGCATCAAGCGTAGCAGTGTTCTGCTCTATCACCGGCAAGTACCAGTTTAGCCGGCCACTGTTAAGTATAGTGCTGTCATCATTACGCAGGAATAGTACATAAGCTTTTAGCTTGCTGCCATGCCAGGCAGGATCCAGGTGTGCAGTTAGTGTATAGTTATAGGTCGTATTGCTGGTAAGTGTAGCAGGGAGTAAGCCTTTCTTACCATAGGGAGTGGGAGTAACAGACCGTGCTACAAAGTTATAGTACATCAGCTCTGAGGGCACAGTATCCGCCTTATTTTCAAACCCGCCCATAGCACCCATGAGGCCACCCGCCCATATATTCCGTTGGCTGAATGCTGTATCCCTGCCGGTAACATTATCCTGTGTTATTACAAGCGCGAGACGCATATCTCCGGTCAGGTCTATTGCAGGTTTTATATGCATATTTACCATTACCGAATCTTTATTAAGGTTCAGGCCACCATCTGCATCAACCTGTGCAAAGCCAAAATAATTTTTACGCACATTCATAAAGCTGAAAACGCTGTCTATCGGTATTCTTTTTCTATCTATCAACATATAAGGCACCGAGTTATAGTGCAGATAATACAAGCTGTCACTATAGCTTGCTATTGCCATTGTATCTCCATCGTGTACGCTTATTATATTGGCATCAGGCCCATCATTTGCCAGCCGGTTCAGATATACCCACGTCTTGGGACTATAGAAATTCAGGGTACATTCTCCTCCTTCTACAGTAAGCAATTTCTTAGGCATAAAGTAAGCGCCACGCACACTGGTGTAGGCACTATCATTTCCATGTATCGTATCGCCGGCCAACTGCACCCAGGCTGTAACCGTTGATGCATTGAGGCTTGTTACAGTATCCGCAATGGGGTGCACAAATGTATATCGGGTAAATGGAGGGATATTTATTCCGCTTATTGTTGCCGTCTCGGTATGTCCGCTTCCCTGCCGGTAGCTAAGGGTGAAGGAATGTACCGTATCCAGCCCCGCATTATAAACAGTAGCAGTATGGGTTACAGCGCTATTCAGTGTTGCATAGCTTAGCAATGTATCATCAGGTGTGAGCGAGATAAACGCGAGGTCATTATGAGCCGGCACAAATACCTGTACGTTGTCAATAGCCCATCCCTGCTCCCCTACCCCGCTATCTGTATATCTGAAACCCAAGCGTATATTATGGTAGTGTTTATATGCTGATAAATCAATGTAGTAAGTGGCATAAGTGCTGAATGAGCTATTGGCAGGAACATCCTGGATTACGGAAAAGGTAGTACCGCCATCAGTGGATATTTCTACAGTGGCTCTTTCAGTCCTATGGGATTCAGTATCCCTTGCAAAATAGGAGTCATAGCGTAGCCATAAATCACTATCGCCCGTTAAGTATATCGTGGGGCTATACATAAACACATTTTTATTGCTCCCCCTGCAAAAGCCGGTACAGTCAGAAACCCCAGCTATTTTATTAATGTCAGTAAACACACTGGTAAGCGGCCCAATGCAAGGCGTTACCTGATATGCAAGCCCCGCAAACCAAGGTACGCATCCTGTAAACTGGTGCTGCCAGTGGGTAATATTGTATCCGGAATAATGGTCAAAATCTTCTGTATATATAACCTTCTGACTAAAGGCAGTATTGCATATAAGAATGTAAATAAGGATAAAAGTTTTTTTCATAGTATTCTTTTTAGATACATACTACTTCCTCCTCATTAATATAAAAATGCGCCCCACTATGTGAGACGCATTTTTTATGTAAAGTGTTAGCATTATTGTCTTACAAAACGAACTACGCTGATCAGCTCGTTATTGTTATCCAATACCTGGAGCAGATAAACACCCGTTGGGAGTGTAGTAATATCAACCGGTATTACCCCGTTAATAATGCCACTAACATCCTGGTGCAAAGTGCTCCATTGTCTGCCGGTTACATCTGTTATCCGGAGGTTCACATCGTGAGATGGAATGCTGGCAAATTTTACAAATACCTGCTGTCCGGTTACCGGGTTAGGATATACAGTAATCTCTTCCTTATTCTTAGCTACATTGTTTACCGGAAGAACGCTGTTACCACTACCTATGCCAAATGGCGAGAAGGTAGATATGCCTGACATAGATACACTATATGGTCCTGAGCCGACCGCATTTGCCTTAGGGCCTGCATTCCATTTGTTAGTGAAATGAGACATGAAGCAATTGGTCCTGTCGAAGCCGGATAACTCGTCCTTAGCATTCCACTGCAGTGTCAGGGTTACATTAGAGCCTCCCTTTGTATTTTCCTCTACAATCCAGGAACGGCCTACCGCATCACTATTCAATGTAACAGTAGTAGGTATGTCATTATAGTAATACTGGTAAACCGCAGAATATACCCATATGCTGAAAGTATCTGCTGTACCTGTATTGTTGATAGTAAGCGGAGTGTAGGAATTGCGAAGTGCACCTACAGGTACCAGTATATCGCCTGATTTAAGACCTGTACCAACGTTCTGTTGTATCACTTTACCAAGGCCATTGGTAAGTATATAGGATGTGCCATTGCCTGCTGATAAGGCGGCAAGCGGTGACGCGATAAGATTATTATCACCAATTGCCAGGTAGCCATTGTTAAATATAGCACTATCTAGTATTATAGCATTACCACCTGTAACTATCTTATCGCCACTCTGTGAAAGTTGGAGATCATAATACGTAGCGCCCGGCACCAGCTGCTGACCATAACCTGAGAAATTTACTTTACCCTGGCTTGCATCGAAGCTACCGCTGTTAAGAATACTGCCCTTTATTTCCAATATATTGAAAGCACCGGCAAATGCCACAGATGCACCAGTATTTATTGTCATGCTGTCGCATATAGCAGTAGTGATATCCACTTGTGGCATATTCGGCGCTGAAGCCGGTATAGTAACATTAGTAGTTGCTGACGGTACTGTATTGCAAGCCCAGTTTGCAGGATTGCTCCAAGCAGAACTGATAATGCCCGTCCATTGTGTATTGTTCGTTACAGTGAGCACAGCAGCCAAAGAGGTAGCCGGTGGTGCGCACGTTCCTGTCACAATTACCCGGTATTGGTTATTGTTGTAAGTAGCGTCTACACCATTAATTAATAATGTATTGCTCGTAACACCGCTATATGGTGGTGTATTCGTAAGATTTACAAAACCTGAACCTGTATTTTCCTGCCATTGGTAAATAAGGCCGGTGCCTGTTGCTGTAACAGTAAATGATGGGCTGCCATTTACACATACAGTAGTACCAGCGGGATTGCTGGTAATAACCGGTGCTGTGTTTACTGTCAGCGTTACGGCAGCAGATGTTGCAGACGGAGTACAAGCTCCACTTACCACGCAACGGTATTGGCTTCCGTTATATGCTGATGTAGCACCCGTAAGTACCAATTTATTTGTACCGGTGCCGGTATATATACCACCATCCGCGAAATTCATAAAGACGCCCCCACTAAATATCTGCCATTGATAAGTAAGGCCTGTACCCGTAGCTGTTATAGTGAAAGAAGTATCATTACCCGAACATATAGTGGCGTTCTTTGCATTGCTGGTTATAACCGGCAGTGTATTTACCACAAGTGTGCCGGATGACTGCTGGCTTGGTGTACATGTGCCGGAAACGGTAACCCGGTATATGAAGCCATTCATTGCAACAGTAACAGCAGGTACTGTAAGTACCCTTGTGTTATAACCCGGATAAGTGTTGGGTACTGCTACATAGGATGTACCATTATAATACTCCCAATAATAAGTGAGGCCTGCTCCAGTAGCTGTTAAAAAGAATATTGCATTGCTGCCTTGACATGCTGTAACATTATTCACAGGTACAGTAATAGTTGGTGCAGAATTCACAGTTAATACTACGCCGGGCGAAGTATAGACAGGAGTACAAGTACCTGTGATAACTACCCTAAATTGTACGCCATTAAGCGCTGCGGTTGGTGCAGGAACCGTAAGATTAGCAGTATTATAACCGGGGTATGTGACCGGTACATTCACGAATATACCACCAAGGTTGTATTGCCATTGGTAGGTAATGGCAGTGCCAGTTGCAGTAACTGAGAAGAAAGCATTATTGCCCGCACATACTGCAGTAGCTACAGGAGCTACAGTTACAGCAGGGGCAATATTTACTTTGAGCGTATCCTCATTTGAAGTAGCTGCCGGTGAACATGTACCTGTTACTACAACAATGAAACGTGTATTATTCATTGCTGCGGTGACCGGGAAAACAAACAGCGTACTGGATGTGCCCCCAAAATAAGGCGCTGTAGTTGGCACATTAACGAAAGAACCACCTGAAAAATATTTCCATTGGTAGGTAAGGCCACTGCCTGTAGCCGCACTGGTAAATGTAGCTGTACTACCAGAGCATACTGTATTGGTTGTCGGTAATGATGCATTTGCCGGAGCGGTAGTAACGGTAAGTGTTGCTGCTGCTGTGGTAGCTGATGGTGGAGAGCAAGTGCCTGTAACTATGCAACGGAACTGGATACCGTTGAGTGCCAGCGTAACCGCAGGGACAGTGAGGGTAGGGCCGTTATAACCTGGATAAGTGGTCGGTACATTTATGAACGAACCACCAAGATTATACTGCCATTGGTAAGTAAGGCCTGTACCTGAAGCAGTGCATGTAAAAGTAGCATTGCTGCCCAGGCAAGCAGAAGTATTAGAAGGTGAAGCAACTATTGCCGGTAATGTATTGACCGTTAATGTAGCAGCGCCAGTAGTAAATGCGGGGCTGCAGGTGCCGCTAATTATGCACCTGAACAGATATCCATTATACCCCGCTAATACAGGTGATACGGTTAGCGTATTAGTGGTATATCCTGTAAAAGCTGCTGCAGTAAAGTAGCCAAAGCCAAAGTTATATTGCCATAAGTAAGTGACACCAACGCCAGATGCAGTAGTAGTAAATGTGGCTGTGCCGCCCGGACATACCGCTACATTTGCAGGGGTAGTACCGGTTGGCGCTGCATTGACAGTAAGTGTTGCTGACGCAGTAGTTGCAGCCGGTGTGCACGCACCGCTTATGATACACTGATAGATATAACCGCTCATCGCGACGGTAGCGCCTGTTATTGTCAATGTATTGGTAGTAGCACCGCTATACACACCGCCATTTACAACATCTGTAAAGCCCGAGCCGGTATTTACCTGCCATTTGTAGGTGATGCCTGAACCGGTACCTGCCGCACTAAATGTAACTGTAGCGCCCGCACATACTGTTTGATTTGCAGGTGATGAAGTAACAGCAGGCAGCGTATTTACAGTAAGTGTTGCTAAAGCTGAAGGTGTAGGAGGCAAACAGGTACCGCTTACAATAACACGATATTTCCAGCCATTCATACCCGCGGTTACACTGCTTACGGTAAGGGTGGCAGTGGTGACGCCGCTGTAGGGAGCCGCATTTGTGAGGTTAAAATAACCTGTTCCTGTATCGGCCTGCCATTGGTAAACAAGACCCGCACCTACAGCAGACACTGTAAATGTAGCATTGTTGCCAGGGCATACTGAAGTACTGGAAGGCGAAGATGTAATAGAAGGCGGGCTGTTTATTATTAACGTAGAAGTAGTGGTGGTATCGGGAGGAGGGCATGAGCCTGTAATTATACAACGGTAGGTATACCCATTTTCCAGCGTAGCACCTGATATATTTAATGTAGCCGTAGTACCACCTGAGTAAGGGCCTGCAGTAGTAATATCTACAAAGCCTGATCCACTATTTACCTGCCATTTGTAGGTAAGTGTGCCACCCGAGACAACTACTGTAAAGCTGGTGCTGCCACCATAGCATATAGTTGCGCTTGAAGCAGGTTGTGTTATAATAGTGGGACCCGGATTTACAGTAAGTGCAGCTGTAGTGGATGTAGTGCCCGGTGAACAACTGCCTGTTACTATTACCTGATATCTATTGCCGTTCATTGCCGCAATGGCGCCTGTTATGATTAGTGTGCTGGTAGTAACGCCGCTATAAATTGAAGATGCAACAACGTCTACAAATGGCCCGCCGGTGCTTACCTGCCATTTATAAGTAAGACCTCCGCCGGTAGCTGTAACACTGAAAGTAGTATTACCATTAACGCATACAGATGTATTTACAGGATTTGATGTAATAGCCGGTGCAGCATTAACAGTAAGCGTAGCGGCCGCAGATGTTTGAGACGGACTACATGTACCGGAAACGATGACCTGATATTTGTTATTGTTCAATCCCGCGGTAGCGCCGGTGATGCTAAGGGTAGCGGTGGTATTACCACTGTATATACCTGATGCTACCACATCCACAAACGGCCCACCACTGCTTACCTGCCACTTGTAGGTGAGCCCGGTGCCGGAAGCCACTACCGTGAAACTGGTATTACCACCCGTACAAACAGCTGTATTAGTAGGATCGAGCAGAACCTGAGGTAATGTATTTACTGTTAATGTAGCAGTTGATGATGTTGCAGAACCTGATGAATTAGTAACAATACACCGGTACATGAAGTTATTCATGGAATACGGTATAGGAGATAGCGACAAAGTAGCGCCTGTACCTCCGGAATATACCGAGCCGGATACATTATTGAACCCGGTACCCGAATCTACCTGCCACTGGTAGCTAAGCCCAAGGCCAATAGCTACTACAGAGAAAGAGGTACTACCTCCTGCACATACGGTCTTATTGGCAGGACTGGTTAAAATAATAGGGGCCTGGGCATATGCTTTTTGCATACCGGTCATTGCCAGCAATACAAAAAGACTAGTCCTGACAAAGGAGTAAAATTGACGCATAATCATATTTTAAACAAAAAATTAACAAATAGGCTTGAAAGTACTAAAAATAGTAATTCTGAGCAAATTTTAAGAATATATCCGTTGTGTAATAGTTGGCTATATATTTATATGTAAGGAACTTACACTAGAAGAGATATTATAAATGGGGTGTAGCTCTAAATATTAAGATCAAAGGTAAATCAGTAAGATTTTGAATATTTGTAAATAAGTGCGGAAAAGACTTTTTAGCGTTGCTTTTATACCCAAGTTTGGGGGATGCTGCCGAAAAATGTTGCAATTCTTTACCTTTTTGTGGATAGCATACGCCGGATGCATTGACTGTGGCTTTTATTAACTTTTAAAATATGGTAATTCATTGCCGAAAAAGGTTAATTCTCCGCCGTTTTACTTCCATTTCAGGTTAATTTTACTTCTATCAGGGTTAATTTTTCCGTCTTGATTAACCTTTTTCGGAATGCAGTGTGTGGCATAAACGCCTACTTTCCCAACCCGGTAACAAATAATATTTCAAAGAACTGCAACCCAATATCCCGGTTCACATGTAAGATACTATTAGGGGGAATTCTGTGCAAATCTGATATTTATGGTACTACAGTTATAAGGTATGATACAGCAGTTATAGGGGTATGATGTCGAATTGTTATACCTCTAAATGCAGGCACCTTATTAACATTACATCAACATTGGAGGTAGTAACTTTACAAAAACGTGGGGATATGGCAAGATTTATACCGAGTAGACATGTACAGGGGGCACGCCATGGGTGGCATTTGTTTCGCAATCGCAGAACATTGTGGCAAATGCTGAGAGAGGCTATGCGGGGCCAGTACCGAATGTCATTAATGACCAATATAATCCTTGTTTTTTCTATAATATATATCATATCACCAATAGACCTGATACCTGATTTTATACCGGTAATAGGATGGATAGATGATGGACTGGTACTATTCCTGTTACTAAAACGCCTGACCTTTGAAACACAGCGCTATATGCGTTTTAAGGCAATGGAAAGAAGAAACAGCCAGAACACTATTATTATAAAGTAGGAAGATACTAGTAAGTAACCTCATCTGGAACAAACATCCTGACATTGCCGCCATTGCGAATAACATCGCGAACAAGCGTGGAAGATATAGTAGAATATAAAGGGGAGCACGTGAGGAATATAGTTTCAATACCAGGAGCAAGCATCCTATTCATATCTGCAATTGCCTTTTCGTATTCAAAATCACTTATATAGCGAATACCCCTAAGTATATAGTTTGCCCCTACCTGTTTGCAATAATCAACCGTCAATCCCTCGTATCCTGCTATTTCCACCCTTGGCTCTTTCTTAAATATTTGCTTCATCCAATCGGTACGCTGATCGACGGTGAACATGGGCTGCTTGGAAGCATTGATACCGACCCCGATTATCAATTTATCGAACAAGGGAACAGCACGCTCTATAATATCCACGTGGCCCTTGGTGATGGGATCAAAAGTGCCCGGGAAAAGACATATACGCTGCATGATATAAAAGTTATTGAAAAAAGGTGAATATAGTAGTACCGTAGTTTTTCATCTTAATAAATCCGGGGTGCTGCCTGTAATCATTACGGGGGGTATGCTCCAGCACAAATATCCCCTTATCGGCCAGCATTTTTTTTTCAAACACCAGCATAGGTAAATCATCTATATTTTCCAGCGCATAGGGAGGTCCGGCAAAAATAAAATCGTACGAATCGGTGCTTTGCTTCATAAAGCGAAATACGTCACCCATTATTATGTGCATCTTATCCTGAATGCCTAATGCTTGTGCTGTTTTTTTGATAAAGGCAATGCTAGCCTTATCGCGCTCTATAATAGTAAGGTCAGCAGCCCCGCGCGAGGCGAGCTCGTAGCTGATACTACCGGTGCCACCAAAAATATCGCAGGTCCTGATCCCTTCCATATCCAGCATATTCTGCAAAGTATTGAACAGGCCCTCCTTTGCTACTTCTGTTGTGGGCCTGGCCGGTATGCCCACAGGGGGACTGAACCTTCTGCCTCCAAAGTCGCCTCCTACAATACGCATGACTGCATTAATTGCACTAACTGAACAGCATTAGACCACTCGCCCTTTACAGGGTCTTTTGCAGATTTATCAATCACATTATTAAAATATTCTGCTAGGTCGTAAAGCAGCGGATTGAGCGCTGCAGCAAGTACAGAACATTGAAACACTAACTGGTAAGAAGCTACCTTGTAATGCTTACAAAGCGATTTGATATGATAAGAAATATCTTCTGCAGTAGTGTAGGGAAAAACCTGGTGCCACTTCAGGGTCTTATTATTATACATAGTACCATATACTTCACTATCAGTAATGCAGCATATAAGCGTATAGCCCGCCTTGAGCGGCTTGCGGAACTGATATGCAGCAAATGGCATCACTTTCGCATTTTTAAAATTATCCTGAAGCAATGTTTTTATCTCGGCAGGCCATGCATATAAATAATTAGCCTTTTCCTCACTAAAATACTGGACGTTAATAGCATCAGTAGCTTCTATAAAGTGAATGCTCTTCAGCCAATCGACAGCGCTTTTTTCATCGTATAATTGTTCGGGCACCAACATGTATTTATCCGTACCAATAAATATATTGCTGACCAGTTCTCTTTTAGCAAGGAATGGATCGCCGGCGAGCTGCTGCTGATAAAACGCCAAAGGCCATGGCCCCAGCTCCTTATCCGCACCATTATATCTTATTGACAGCAACTCCTTGTTGTACCCAAATGCTGCTGACAACATGCCATTAGAAAACACACCACATATCACCTCTGATATTTGCTGGATGTTCAGGTTGCCTGCAGGACTATATACCTGCTGCGCATTGGCTGTATTATTAAGCTGTATCATAGATACCGTAATTATAGAATAAATTTGCGAATAATATTGTACAGAATGGCAAAATTACGAATGTGAAGGCTTTAGTTACCAACAAAGAAATAATAAAGTTAGCAGCACCCATATCCCTGGCTTTACTAATACCTCAAATAAGTTTTCTTACCAATACGGCCTTCCTGGGCAGACTGGGCGTAAAGGAACTAGGCGTAAATGGCATAACAGGCATTTTTTACCTGATATTAGCTATGATAGGCTACGGCCTCAGCAATGGCCTGCAAATACAAATGGCACGACGGTCAGGAGCACATGACCGCGAAGGATTGTCTAAAATATTTACCAATGGCCTGATGCTGGCGGTTTTCCTGGCACTGTGCCTGATGATGACGACCTTGTGGCTGGCACCATTAATATTTGGATATAGCCTCCATAACACTGAAAACATATTGCTGAGTGTAAACTTTCTATACATCAGAGTATGGGGATTGCCATTTTTATTGCTAACCCAAATATTTAATTCCTTTTTTATAGTTACCGGCCGCTCCAGATATCTTGTGCATGGATCGGTTGTGGCTACTGTAGTGAATATAGCCCTTGACTATGTGCTGATCTTTGGGAAGTGTGGGTTTCCACAACTAGGTATTATGGGCGCAGCCATTGCCTCTGTAATATCGGAAATAGCCTATTGCATTACCCTATTCAGCGTCTATTACTTTAAAAAGATGCAATTGCAGTACCCGTTGCGATTTTATGCTGATTTCAGCTTGTCTCTTTGCCAACACACACTAAAAGTTGCTACTCCACTTATTATCCAGTTTATGTTCAGCATAGGCGGGTGGCAGGTATTCTTTATTTTCATAGAACACCTGGGCCAACGGGAACTAGCAGCATCGCAGATACTGAGAAGCATATTTGGAATAGTGGGCATAGTAACCTGGGCATTCGCAGCCACCTGCAATACGATGGTAAGCAATATAATAGGCCAGGGAAGACAAGGAGAAGTTATAAACCTGGTAGGAAAAATAGCACGCCTCAGCATACTGTTTACTGCTGTTTTATGTGTGACCCTATTCGCTTTCTCAAGCGAGTTCCTTACGCTGTACCGTGATGATGCAGAGCTTATCCGGTTTGCGCTACCCAGCCTGCGTGTGATAACGCTTGCTACCCTTATCATGTCCCTCTCTACTGTTGTATTCAATGGGGTAGTGGGTACAGGGAATACGCTTGTGAACCTAAGCATAGAAATAGCGTGCGTATCCAGCTATCTTATTTACTGCTACATAGTAATATACCGCATGCACAGCGCGCTATATATATGCTGGCTGGCGGAGTTTGTGTACTGGTCTACCCTGTTGCTGACCAGCTTCGTATATCTGAGAAGCGGAAGGTGGAAGGGGAAAAAGATATAATCCTATAATATTAGGTCTGGGTTGCTAACAACAGATCCAGATCAGTATATTTCATATTGAAGCGCTTGGCAATATGCGCATTTGTCGCAAATCCTTTGTACATATACACCCCATTGCGAATACCACTCTTAGTCTGGATAAGCCCCTCAATACCACCAGTGACCGCACATTGCTGCATGATGGGCATAAGTACATTGCTGATAGCACGGGAAGCGGTACGAGCAACGCTGGATGCAATATTGGGTACGCAATAGTGGATCACATCATACTTCTTGAAAACAGGATTTTCGTGAGTAGTCATACGGGAAGTTTCAAAACAACCGCCGCGATCTATGCTTACATCTATTATCACTGACCCTGCCTTCATATCTTTTACCATACTCTCGGGTACTACAACCGGTGTTATTCCTTTTACGGGTTTGAGAGCACCGACTGCCACATCTGCATTAGCCAGTTCCTCAGCCAATGTTACGGGTTCCATAACGGAGGTAAAGCAGCGCCTGCCAATATTATTCTGCAAGCGCATGAGGCGGTATATAGAGTTGTCAAAAATCTTTACTGAAGCACCGAGACCAAAGGCAGTACGGGCCGCGAACTCACCAACCACACCTGCACCAATAATCAACACCTTTACGGGAGGTACACCCGATATGCCACCAAGAAGTATACCCTTACCATTGTGTATGTTGCTGAGATATTTGGCAGCAGTAAGGATAGCGCAACTTCCGGCTATCTCGCTCATAGAACGAACGATAGGATAGGTTCCCGCATCATCCTTTATTGATTCAAATGCTATGGCAATTATTTTTTTCTGGACCAGCTGCTCGAGTATCTGCGCTTTGAGGAGTGGGAGATGTATGGGCGATATCACAACCTGCCCATGCTGTAACAGTATAGCCTCATCATCTGAGATGGGCGCTGACTTTATCAGTATGCTTGCCTTGTATAGCTCGGCCCGGTCGTACACTATCCTTGCGCCGGCTTCGCTATAATCATTATCATAATAAAAAGAGCCTTCGCCCGCGCAATGTTCTACTGCCACTTCATGACCATCATTAACCAATACCGACACGGCTTCTGGAGTAAGCGCAATGCGATTTTCCTGAAAGGATGTTTCTTTCGGTATACCTATAAAAAGTTGTTTTTTCCTAGGTAATATTTCCAGCGCCTCTTCAAGTGGTACGTAAGAAAATGAAGGTGAAATGTATGGTTTCTTAGTCATGCCCTGCATGCCTCTATTTTTGAGAAATGTACGAAAATAGTTTCTATCTGACAAGCAGTTTTAAATAATAATGCAACCGGGCTTCTTGCCAACAACGCTCAATTTTATACAACATCAGCATGAATATTAAAAATGAGGGTTTATAGGAGAAACCCTATTTTTGTGAGTAGCTAACAGGTATGCTAAAACAAAGCCAGCAACAACGATTATTACAGAAGTTGTCTCCGCAACAGATTCAGTTAATGAAGCTGCTGCAGGTACCGACTGCAAACCTGGAAGAACGGATAAAAGAAGAGCTGGAAGAAAATCCTGCATTGGAAACCGGCAATGAGCAGGACGAAATGGCGCAGGATGAGTATAACCTGGACGACAGGACGGAAAGTGAAGGTGAATCGGAGGTGGACGATGTAGAGCTGAGCAACGACACGGCAGACAAGGTGGACCTGGATGATTTTTTAAGAAACGAAGACGAAGGCGGTGGATATGACTATAGTGATGACTACTATGGCGATGGGGGAAGCGATACTGACCGGCGTAGTATACCAGTAAGTGTAGAAACCAGCTTTCATGAACACCTGCTGGACCAACTGGGCCTGCTGGAACTTGATGAAAAGAAACACAGAATAGCAGAACAAATAATAGGTAGCCTGGATGAAGATGGGTACCTGCGCCGCGAGGTACATGCCATGGTAGATGACCTGGCTTTTGGGCAAAGCATACAAACCACAGCAGAAGAAATAGGCGAACTGATAGCACAGATACAAAAATTTGACCCACCGGGTATAGCTGCCTGGACACTGCAGGAATGCCTGACACAACAGCTAAAACGCCTTACCCCTACCCTACCAGTAAAAAACGCGATAGAGGTACTGGATAAATACTTTAATGAATTCATCAAGAAGCACTACGATAAGATACAGCGCCAACTGGGGCTAAATAATGAAGATTTTAAAGAAGTTATCAATATCATCATTAAGCTGAACCCTAAACCAGGGTCTGCATTTGCGGTGCTTAATAAGGCTGAGAGCTATATAATACCTGATTTCTTCATTTTTAATAATAACGGGGTGTTAGAATTGTCGCTCAATTCGAAAAACGCGCCTGAACTGCGTGTATCAGAGGGATACCGGGAAATGATGCGGGCCTATGACCGAAGCGAGAAAAAGGATAAACGCCAAAAGGAAGCCGTGCTATTTATAAAGCAAAAACTGGATTCCGCAAAGTGGTTCATAGACGCCATAAAGCAACGGCAACACACATTGTTGCATAGCATGCAGGCCATAATGGATATACAGCATGAATTTTTCCTGACAGGCGATGAGATGATGCTGAAACCTATGATACTGAAGGATGTAGCACAGATAACCATGCTGGATGTATCTACGGTATCGCGTGTAGCTAACAGCAAGTATGTGCAAACCGAATTTGGTACCTATAAGCTCAAGTATTTCTTTTCAGAAGCCTTACAGACCGACAGTGGCGAAGAGGTATCTACCCGGGAAGTAAAAAAAATACTCTCTGATATAATAGGCGGCGAAAGCAAGCGTAAACCATTCTCTGATGAACGCCTTACTGAAATGCTACAGGAGAAAGGCTATAATATAGCCCGCAGGACGGTTGCCAAATACCGTGAGCAACTGAATATACCTGTAGCCAGACTTAGAAAGGAACTATAACCTGTCTTTATATTTTTTAGCTACGGCATCCAGCGTATCATAAAACTCCTGGCCATATTTTCTTACCAAAGGACCTTCCAGAAATTTATACACCGGCACTTTCAACCTGTTGCCCAAGGTGCAGGCAGGGCGGCAAAGAACAGGCCGTGGCTCGTAATTCACCGTGTCATAGCCATCATTTTCCTTAATACGCAGGGGATATAAATTACAGGATATTGGTTTCTTAAAAGTGATAGCTCCCTCATTATAGGCCTTTTCTATGCCGCACTTTACTATGCCCAAGTCATCAGTATAGCCATAAGCACATATACCCCCGTTAATAGTAGGTGTTACATATCCATACTCATCGTCCATTGTATGGGTACCCTGCCTGTCTATCTCCGCGGCATACTGAGCAGGTAAGTAAGGCCTCACTGCGGGATATATCTCTTTAAGAATAAGTACTTCTTCTTCATTGAGCGGAGCACCACAATCGCCATCCACACAGCAGCCACCTTTGCATTTTCTGAGATCGCAGACAAAATTTTCCTGTATCACTTCATCGCTCAGCAGCACATTATCAATCGCTATCATTTATCGGTATTGGGGGGAGAAACGCGAAGTTACATATTTATGTAATTCATTAACAGATTGTACCTGCTTTGTACATCTTCTTCATGTGCAACTTCACCATACACCTGCTTCACGCGGTATTCGTGCCTTTCCAGCGAGGAGATAACTGCCTGAAGGTCTGTTCTATTGGTTTTAATAGTTACTTCCAGATTACCATTTACAGGATTAGTATAAAGCTGAGTACCGAGGACTACTACATCCTCGTTTTCGAACACCCTCGCAATTTCATAGAGTGTATAGTTGCGGGGATCCATCTCCAATACCACAATAGCTCCTGGGGTATCCAGACTACTGTTTTCGGCTATATACTTCAGCAGATCGTCCCTTGTTATAGAACCCAGATAATGGTTGCCATTATCCACTACCGGCAAAACAGTCAGATTGTGCTGGTGGGTAGTACGCAACGCATCATATGGATGCGCCACTGCCATCACAACCGGCTTATAATTAAGAAAACCGGCATCTTTAAGGGGCAGGTCGGGCGTTTCCCAGTCGAGCAGGCTACTCTCTGCTACCAGCGCTAAATATTGTTCGTCTGCGACCAATGGCAGATGTGCCAGGCCTGTTTCTTCCATCAGTTGCAATGCCTTGGTGCCTGTATCCTCAAGCGATAAAACAGGTACTACAGGCGAAATCAATTGTTCTATGTTCATCTTTCAGCAAGATCCGTATAACCAGTAAGTACAAAAGATGCGCCAGCTTTTATCAGCGAATCGTTTTATAACATATAAATCACATTTCTATTGTATCAGCCTTTGTGCTTTGCAAGGAATTTTTCGAGAATAATATTAAACTCTCCCGGCACTTCCATCATAGGTGCATGCCCACTTTTGTCTATCCAGTGAAGTTCTGAATTGGATAACAGCTTTTTAAATTCTTCCGCCACCATGGGTGGTGTTATAGTATCATTCTTACCCCAGATAAGACAAGTAGGGGTTTTTATTTCCTGCAACTCATTACCAAGATTATGGCGTATTGCAGATTTGGCAAGCGTAATCACCTTCAATGCCTTTAGCCTGTTATTTACTATACCAAACACCTCATCCACCAGCTCTTTTGTAGCTATAGTAGGATCATAAAAGGTTAATTCAGTCTTTCTTTTTATAAATTCATAGTCGCCACGCTTAGGATATGTTTCTCCCATGCCATTTTCAAACAATCCTGAACTTCCTGTTAATGTGAGTGTTTTAACATGCTCCGGATGCTTCAGAACATATACCAGCCCTACATGGCCACCCAGGCTATTGCCCAGCAGATGTACATTACCATAATTCCTCGCATCCAGAAACTTCTGCACGAACCTGGCAAGGCCTGAAACCGAGGTCTCGAGCAAGGTCAGATCAAAAAGCGGCAACATTGGTATGACCACTTTATGTGTTTGCTTAAAATGCTCAACCAGCTCCTTAAAATTACTTAATGCGCCAAATAGTCCATGAAGCAGCACCAGCGGTTCGCCTGCGCCTTCCTCTACATACTTAAATTTACCCGATTGCTTTATTTCGTATTCCATCCGGTGCTTTATGCTTCGCTAAAATACTATTGTTTCAGGTAAAAATACAACACTGCTATTTCTTCACCGAAATTATACCCGGAAATAGCACAAATACAACATTGGCTTATCAGTACCCTTATCATTCTTTATATCCAAAGACCTAATGACTTATTACTTTAACTTTGCACTCTGTTATGTTACAGTATTATTGCCCTTCGCTAACGCAGTATACCAGGCTGCGGACCAAAGAAGTAAATATAGGTGGCCTGATGCTGGGTGGGACTAATCCCATACGCATACAGACGATGACGACCACAGACACTATGGACACTGCCGCCACTGTAGCCCAAAGCATACGGTGCATAGAAGCTGGCGCTGAACTGGTGCGCATAACTGCCCCCAGCAAGCGGGAGGCGGAAAATCTTTTAAATATAAAAAATGCCATAAGGGCAGCAGGATATACCACCCCACTGGTTGCGGATATACACTTTACCCCTAATGCAGCAGAGATAGCAGCCCGTATAGTAGAGAAGGTGAGAGTGAACCCCGGTAACTATGTAGATAAAAAGAAATTTGACATAATTGAGTATACAGATGCTGAATATGAAGACGAGGTAGCGCGTATACGCGACCGCTTTACCCCACTTGTGAGGATATGCAAGGAATATGGTACTGCTATGCGCATAGGCACCAACCATGGCTCGCTGAGCGACCGTATTATGAGCCGCTACGGGGATAGCGCCATAGGAATGGTGGAAAGCGCAATGGAATTTCTGCGTATAGCGCGCTATGAGTATTACCACCAGGTAGTACTGAGCATGAAATCGAGCAATCCGCTGGTGATGGTACAGGCATACAGACTGCTGATACAAAAGATGGATGAAGAGTTTGGCGAATGCTATCCATTGCATCTGGGAGTAACGGAAGCTGGAGATGGAGAAGATGGCCGTATAAAAAGCGCGATTGGTATAGGCACACTACTGGAAGATGGCATTGGGGATACGATACGCGTATCACTTACCGAAGACCCTGAACTGGAGATACCTGTATGCCGGGATATAGTAGCCAGATACCAGGCCAAAAAGTCAACACCCAAAAGTGAAAACCCAAAAGAGAATGGAGATAATGAGGCGGGGATAACATTGACGCCAGACGGGTACGAAGATCAAAAATCAAAAGAGGAAAGTGCTACCGTAGCGGCATTACCCTATGATCCTTTAAATTATAAGAGACGAGAAAGCATAGTACTGGACAATATGGGTGGCCACCATGTGCCCGTAGTAATAGCAGACTACTCCACTAGTGACAACATACAACCTGAAGACCTGACCGCTGTAGGGTATAAATATGACGCTATAACGGACAAGTGGCATATAGGTGATGGCGCAACAGACTACATTTATACAAGCAGTAAAACAATAAATTTTCCATTACCAGGCACACTGAAAGTAATATGCGACCATACCGCATGGCAAGAAGTGGCAGATAAAGAAAAGTATTATCCACTGCTGAATGTAGCGGAATACCTGGCTGGCGAAATATTAGCCAAACCGCATTTTGTGCTAGTGAACGCAGATGCCAATAATGACATAGTACTGAATAAGCTAAAAATTGATCTACAGGCGATAGTATGTGCCTACTGTGACGGTGAGCATGCAATGCAGAAAGTAAGATGCCTGCTTACCGAAATGCAAAGGCGGCAGCTACCTAATATAGTGATACTGAAAAAGGACAGTGTAAAGAAGACCGTGGATGAACAACTAATAGACCTGGCTACAGAAACCGGAGGACTGCTGCTGGATGGATTTGGCGATGGGATATGGCTATCGAACAGCATACAGCAAACAGAAAATATAAAAACAAGCGGGCGTACCTATCTGGAGGTGAAGAATAATCATCAGTTCCTGAACAATACTGCATTCTCCATACTGCAAGCTACCCGCACACGCATCAGCAAGACAGAATATATCAGCTGCCCCAGCTGCGGACGTACACTTTTTGACCTACAGGAAACTACCGCATTGATACGCGCCGCCACCAACCACCTGAAAGGAGTGAAAATAGCCATAATGGGCTGCATCGTGAACGGACCAGGAGAAATGGCTGATGCTGATTTTGGCTACGTAGGCAGCGGACCAGGAAAGATAACACTGTACCGTGGCAAGGATGTGATGAAGCGAAATGTACCCAGCGAAATAGCGGTAGATGAACTGATACAACTACTTAAGGATAACGATGCGTGGGTGGAAACCCCTATAATGTAGGTTGCTGTACGGGGATATTTTCTTTACGCAGATCTTCTTCATCCTTACTTTTCTTATCAAGCACTACTAATAGTGCGAGACCGAGGTAGAACATAGAGCCTACTTTGTGATTCTCCAACAAATCGGAAAAGAAATTATTCACGAAACCTGCGGCCAGCAGCATAGCTACCCCAAGTGTGACCTTCTTATAAAACCGATCGTGAAACCGGTAATAAATGGTTTGCGATCTGGCAAATATCAATACCATCAGTATTGCATATAATATCATAGCAGGCCACCCCTGCTCTATGAGCATAAAAAGAAAATAATTATGGGCTGTGGAATGCTCATTATTACGGCTTACATATGTACGAAATGATGTAACACCAAATGGCTTATAATGCGTTACAAACCCATTTGGGCCATAACCAGTTACCGGCTTTTCCCCACTCATACGTACCCCAGCCACCCACCGGTACACCCGCTCCATAGAAGACATATCAGTGCCCCGTAAGGTAGCGATCATGTGCTCGGTAAAGGTCTTGTGCATGTATGTCTGGTTGTAATTTGGCCGGTATTTCAGGTATTCCTTATCCCTTGCCATAAATATTACCAGCATTGCCATCAGTACATATATGCCGGGCATTATCCACTTTACCAACTTCAAGCGTATACCGGCATATACCAGCAATGAAAAGAAAACCGCCAACATAGCTGCCCTTGCATAGGTAAGGTATATAGCTACCAGGAAAAAAATAATAAGGACAATAATGATGTTCCATAACAGCCACTTGCCCCTGCACAATGAATACGCTATAAGCAGTAATGGAAAGAACATGGACATCACCGTGGAGTAATCCACGTGATTATAGTAAATAATACCGATAGCCCGCTTTAGCATTAAAAAGCTGAAACCAATAGCCGCATGCCTTATAAGTATTACTACCATAGTAGCCAGCAACGGAATGAGGAAGAGAATAAATGCTTTTTTATAATCTTTTTTCTCTTTGAATACCAGGATAGGAAAAACAAAAAAAGCAGTTACCAACCATATTTTGGAAAGAAGAAACTTCAATGAGAGAAACAATTCAGTGGAAAATGCTACTGACACTATTGTCCATAATAGCTGTAGTACCACTACCAATACAATTGTATTTCTCCACCACCACTGTGGCAATATACTTGGCTTATGCGCCCATAATAAAACAGTAAGTATGAGGAAGAGCCACATGATGGGCTCATCGGGCAACGAAGTAGAGAGTGAGCCCGGTAGCAACTCTATCTCCATAGATATAGGTATAGTAAATATAAGTATCCAATAAGCGACTTTCCAGTTGAGCCCGGCAAGCAGCAAGAATAAAAAAACAAACGGCGCCAGCAGCAAGATATATTTACCTGTATAGGCAAACAAAGCGACCACAACAAAAAGGAAGGCGAAGCTAAGCGCCCTGAACCATTTATTTTCTGTAAGCAGGAGCTGCATTACCGTACTACTGAATTTAGCATCTTATAATATGCCATGAGCAGTATATACATAACACTGAAGAACAGACCAAGCAATGCTGCTATAATCACGGTCATAAGCAAGCCAGGGCCACTAGGGCTTACCGGAGCTTCAGCGGTAGTAATTACTTTCAGGTAACGCATGTTATCATTAGACGAGGCAGAGAACTCATTAAGCACCGATATATAGTGTGCCCTGTCGCTTACCATCTGATCCTTTACCGCTTCTACATTCTGCACCTGCTCCATTGCTTTGCCAAAGCCTGCACTGCCGCTGTTCTTTATTTCTCCGGACATTGCATTTGGACGGGAAGGATTTACTATGTTATATATCTTGTACTGGTCGCGTATGCCTGCAAGCGTATCCGTAAGCGCATTGACCGCACTATCAATATCTTTTAATTTATCCTTTACTGATTGGTATATCCCTTGTTTAATATTGGTATAGATATCGCGATAGCTTTGTTCCAATACCTTTATACTCATGTTTACCACATTGGCAGATGTCTGAGGATCATATGCCGTATACGACACCTGCATATCTTTATACTCCGTCCTTTTTATAGTAAAGTTCTTTTTGAAAATACCCATCAGAAAGGCGTGGCCTTTAGGCGTATTAATGTCTGCATGGTATACATCCTGAAACTGGCAATTACGAATGATACGATCCATTACCGTATCGGACTGTGCGAGGGCAGTGACTTTATCCAGGTCATCATCCCCACCAAAGTAATCTACAAAGCGGGTTTCGTATGAACGGAACAGGTTGTTACGATCGCCATATATAGGATTGGTCACAAAAAACTGGCCTTCCGCCTTATATTTTTTCTTCCTGATGCCAAAAGCAATAGCACCCAATATTGCCGCTATAACTGTAATGATGATGACAAACCGTATACGGCGCTGTATAGCACGAGTAATATCTACAAGGTCAAAGTGAGGAGTATCCATTTGTATATTGCTATTATTTAAAAAACATAGAAAATTTACCCTGCTAAATTATATTATCGTTTCACCTGCCTGCATTTTTTCTGCATTTTCAGCAAATTGCAATGCGTCTATCATTTCCTGTATATTCCCATTCATAAAATCATCCAGGTTGTAACTAGTCATGTTGATACGGTGATCGGTGATCCTGCCCTGAGGAAAATTATAAGTACGAATCTTCGCAGAACGGTCACCTGAGCTAACCAGACTTTTTCGCCTGCGCGATATCTCGTCTTCCTGTTTGCGCACCTGCTCTTCATACAGTTTACTCCGCATCATATTCATCGCCTTCTCCCTGTTGCCCAGCTGGGTACGTTCGGTCTGGCAGGTAATTACAGTGCCGCTGGCTATATGTGTCAGTATTACCTTAGTTTCCACCTTATTTACATTCTGCCCCCCTGCACCGCCACTACGGGCAGTTTCCATCTTCACATCACTATCTTTTAGCTCAAAATCTATTTCCTCTGCCTCTGGCAATACCGCTACGGTAGCTGCCGACGTATGCACCCTGCCACTTGCCTCAGTGGCCGGCACGCGCTGTACACGGTGTACGCCGCTTTCAAATTTAAGCGTTCCATATACATCTTCTCCTATGACTTCAAGCTGCACTTCCTTATATCCTCCTACTGTGCCTTCTGTTTCTGAAATTACCGATACTTTCCAGTTTCTTCGCTCACAGTACCGCAGGTACATGCGCATTAATTCCCCCGCAAATAAACTTGCTTCATCCCCCCCGGTACCTGCACGTATTTCCAAGATCCCGTTTTTTTCGTCCTGCGGGTCTTTTGGTATCAACAACTGGCCCATATACCGCTCCAGATCTTCTTTCTGTACGTCCTGCACTTCCAGATCATCCTTCGCAAGCTGCCTTAACTCTTCATCGCTTTCATTCTCTATCACCTCACGTGCAAATGCAAGATTATCCAGGCATGCCCTATATTGCTTGTAGACATCTACTATCTTTTCCAACTTGCGGTATTCGCGGCTCAGCTGCGAGAATTTCTTGTTATCGCTCACTATCTGCGGATTGGTCAGCGCTACGCCCAAATCCTCAAATCTTGCCTTTATTGCTTCCAGTTTATCTATAATAGAACTCATTCAGTCCCCCGAAAATTTAATAATTTTAGTGTGCGAAGTTATTAAATAATCGAGGCATAAACTAAAGACTTCTTTAATGTGCCGCTCCTACTGCCTAATTTATCCAGCATTCTAATATTATCTCTATTTTAGCCCTATATCTTATAAGATGGAATTAAGTAAACAACGTTACAATCTCCTTTTCATTGCATTAATAGTACTTGAAAATTTATTTTTATTAGTATTTCACCAGAATGATATCCTGGGACAGTCAGCTAACTCTATTGGATTATTTGCTACTTCGCTACTTTTTGGCATACTGATACTGGTTAAATTTTATAAGACCCCAGTTGAGATTTCTCCTTCAACATCCTCTAAACACATAAAATTGATCTTAATTCTCCTTTTTACAGGAGGTATCATCTGGACTAGCCTTGTTACCATTAAAATACTCAAAACCACAGCTATTGACCAAAGGATCTCAGACATTATACCCACTATACAAATATTATGTAAAAGGCTATTATCCGGGCAATATCCATATAGCTATGATGCGCTGACCAGCCTGTACTATCATACCCCATCGGGGTATCTGCCAATGCATTGGCTACCATATACCGCAGCTGAGTACTTCAAATTTGATTACCGCAGCATTACTTTTTGTATCTGGTGCATAGGCGCCCTGGTTGTAATGTTCCGCAGTATGCGGCTATCGAAGCTTTGGCTGCAAGTGGCTGTGCCGGTATTGCTGGCCTGTAGTTATTATGCTATTTCGCAGCTGGAACCTAACATCATTGGCTGGACGGTTGAAATAATGGTTGCGGGGTATTATATGCTATTTATTGCGGGCATCAACCAGAAAAATCCCTGGATCACCGCATTTGTGATCACGTGCTGCCTTCTTTCCCGCTATAGCCTGGTGCTTTGGCTGCCTTTATGGGCGTTTGTGATGTATGTATCAGGGCATCGCAAAGATCTTATTAAGGCAATTATAGGTATAGTGGTATTAGTGGGCATCATTTATGTGATACCCTTCTTAAGCAAGGACTGGTCGACCTTTTACGTGGCTCATACAACAAATTACGAGACCATACCAATAGTGGAATGGCGGCACCAAAATAAAGATGGATTACCCGTACATCTCTACAATGGCTTTGGTTTGGCGCATCTTTTTTACCAGAAATACCACGGCCCTGACCTACAGCATGGCTACGACCTACTAAAAAGAACGCTTACTATAGCTACTTCCGGATCTTTATTTATAATGGGGATATGGTACTGGCGCAACAGAAAAAACATTGACTATCGATTGTTCCTACTTGGATCCTTTAAAATATACCTCAGTATATTCTTTGCGTTTATTATGATACCCTATATGTACCTAATAATGGTAGGTAATTTTGTAAGTATTGCCCTATTTGCAGAGCAAGGACGATACAAGCGATCTGAATAAATCCAATACAAACTTACTGTTATGAATTAGCAATTTTCACCTATTAATTTATTGTGATTAAACAAAAAATATGATTATTCTATACCTGTAACTCCTATATTTACAATCTTATAGAATTTCATATGCGTATTTTCTTGTTGTCTTTACTGTTATGCCTTAATTGCTTTCTGATACAGGCTAGTACTTATGACAGTGTAGCTTTTTATGTAGTAGCGCATCCTGATGACTGGCAACTTTTTATGGGTAGCACGGCAACGCACGATCTTCTTAGCACACATACCAAGGTAGTGGTGATACATACAACAGCGGGCGATGCAAGCTGCAACAACCGACCGCTCAGCAAATCATATTATATGGCAAGAGAATCTGGCGCAATCAATTCTCTCGAATACGGGTCGGATTACCGCTCTATTCATGACTTAAAGCAATTTAAAATTGAGGAGGTAAACGGACATAAAATCAGGGTGTTCCGTTATAAGGATGTGGTCAATTATTTTCTTCGATTACCAGATGGATGTTTTAAATGCGGACTAAATGGCGAAAGCATACAATACCTAAAAGAAAATAAGATATCCGGTATCAGGGCTGTAGATAGCACTGCTTCTTATACAAACTGGGAAGACCTGGTAAATACGGTTAAAAATATTATAGTGAAGGAAAGTGCAGCAGTCCCTTCTGTGTGGCTGAACATACCTGACACTGATGAGGCCATTAATCCAAAAGACCACCCTGACCATATACACACTGCATACTTAGGACTTGAAGCGACAAAAGACCTGGATTATGTGAATAAAAATCTGTATGTAGATTACCACATTGCCAATCTTGCTGTAAACCTTAGTGCCGATGAGATCGCTATGAAATCAGCATTGTATGCTGTAGCGGATTTTGGAATTACGCAAAACAATAATTATTCTACTTATACACCAGGACATATTAATTTCCTTTCGCGCAGCTACTTCAGGACAGAAATTTCGAAAGCAGATTCGTTAGTTAAAGTAAACGGGAATGTGTCTACGTGTAATTTATCTGCAATATTCCCTAACCCTGCAACTACTACAATAAATGTAAGCTATCGGGTAATTTCAAAGGGAACAGTTACAATAAATGTTGTAGATATGAGCGGCGTGCATGCAATGTCTCTGTACGATAAGGTTAATGATGCCGGGGCTTACAGCAGTCAACATAATATATCATTACTGGCACCTGGCAATTATCTGATAGTAATAAATACTCCCTCATTTACAAATGTGCTTCGCCTGGTAAAACAATAGCCTTCTGGTTGATACAGGCAATTTTATGTATCCTTGTATTAGTAATCTGGATCCCAAACAGTCCTAATATGAAGGCAAAAAAGTTTCTTTATTTTTTTTCATTTGGTTGTATACAGATCTTCATTGCATGTATTGCTTTTCTTGATTTTCGTTTACACCCAGCAAATATTATTTTCTTTTCATCCGGAGATGGCCTCAAAAATTATTTTACTCTACTTTCCTATATAAAAGAACCACTAACAGCAGATGGCCTGCTGAAGTACAATTCATTTTCGTACCCATTTGGGGATTATGTATACTACACCGATAATACCCCATTATTCTCCATTCCCTTCAGGTGGTATTGCCATCATATTTCTGATGTTTCTGCCTATACCCTTCCGGTATATAATACTATAGTAATCCTGAATGTAATATTATGCGGCTTCCTACTCTTATATGTGCTTAGATATTTACTGAAAGAAAATTTTCTATCTTTTATTATGGCCATAATATTATCATGGGCTAATATTATGCTTCTGCGTATTACAAATGGCAACTACAGTTTGTCGCTCTCATCACTCATCATAGTACCCATGTGCCTGATGATAATGTGGGATATGCACAAAAACAACTCATTAAGACTGGCTTCAATTTTTTTTACAATAATTATTTTCACGTTCCTTGCTTTTCTGGCTCATGGATATTATCTGGCAATTATTATGGTATTTGCAGGAGCGATGTTTTTTTTCTATGGGATACAATACAGAAAAGATAGGATAGGCAAAATAAGCATTGCTGTAGCGGTTATATATCCAATATTATCGCTTGGATTCACACTATGGATATTAAAACATACTGACCAATATCTGCATCTACGCAAGGCTACAGCAAATGGATACTACTACAATCAAAAAATTTACCTGAATGCGCTTATCACGCATTCCTCAGTTGAAAAAATATTTTTTCCTGTCAGTGCTACAAACCCTATCAATGATATGGAAAAACAAGGTTACCTGGGTAATATTGCTTTATATGCACTACCAATTATATTGATCGTAGCGATGTGTTATCGTGCATATCGGCCCTATATCTTATCGAAGCTAAAAACGGTTCTTCAGCATAAACTAATATTAACATTGCTCGCCGGCGCTACTATTACTTTATTCGTTGCTATGGGAGAACATGCCCAACTTAGTGTAAATGATTCAGAAGGCATGGTTTTCATCAATCCTTTAAATCCTTTCTTATACCTGCATTACATTACCAATAGAGTGGAGCAGTTCCGATCACTTGCGAGATTTGTATGGCCATTTATATTTTGTTTTAATATAGCAATTGTATACCTTATCAATCTATTTTTCCAAGATGCGAATAGGAAGAGGAAAACATTAATCCTGGTATTGATTTTGTTTTTCGGCGGCACTGAGCTGGTGGACTATGTGGGCTACAACCAGGACTGTGCCGGCCGTGATAACGATCTGGATACAGCCCATATTAATACTTTTATTCCCTTGCATATTAATTTCAGCAACTACCAGGCGATTCTCCCTATACCGTTTTATCTTGTTGGTTCAGAAGATTATGATTATACTTTGAACGATAATGACCCATGGAGTAATTATACTTTTCGGCTGTCATTATATTCAAAATTACCGTTAATGAGCTGCAAAATGAGCCGCACTCCTCCTTTGTACAGCAGAATGCTTATGAATATAGTAGCAAAAGATAGTATGGCCCCCCTCCTATATAATAAACTTTCTGCAAAGCCAATACTGGTAGCCGTGAATAAAAAAGATATCAGGGACAGCAGTATTTCTAATATACCTGTAGCAAACCCGCAAAAAGATCTTTACTGGAAGTCAACCACATTTGCATCGCGAAGGCATTTAATACCAGTAGACAGTATGGGCGACGTAGTGTTCTATAACTGGTATCCCAAATCGTAGTATGCCACAGATCAGCGTCATATTGCCATGCTACAATCCGCCAATGCACTGGGAAAAAAGGGTTACCAACAGTATTGAGCTATTACAGCAAAATGCAGAAAGCATAGAGCTGATAATAGTTAATGACGGGTCTTCTGCCGACCTGTCTTTGTCCTTTGTTACAATAAAAAACAAAATCAAGAATAGTATCATAATTTCTTACAACCAGAATCGTGGAAAGGGTTATGCCATAAGGGAAGGAATAGCGGCAGCTACAGGCGACTATATTGTATATACTGATATTGATCTTCCCTACACAAACAACAGTGTGCAAAAGATAATTGATAGCCTGGTTAATGATAAATATGATATAGCAATAGGCGTGAAAGACCAAAACTATTATAGAGGTGTTCCTCTTTTCAGAACTGGGATCTCTAAAATATTAAGGGGCCTGAGCACACTGCTATTAGGGTTGAAAAATACCGATACACAGTGCGGGCTAAAGGGTATGACAAAACAGGCAAGCAGTGTGTGGGCAGAGGGAGTTATAGATCACTACCTTTTTGACCTTGAAGCTATTTACAAAGCAGAAAAGAAAGGATATAAAATAATAGGTGTGCCTGTAACATTACGCGAAGGCGTAAAATTCTCAACAATAAAAGGTAAAGTTATCGTTACTGAGTTACGAAATTTTATACGGCTTACTATAAAACAGAAGAGGGATCATAAATAATCCCTCTTCTGAAAATATTAGCAACGCTTAACCTTATAAAGTGCGTTTCACTTCTACCTCTTCATAGCCTTCTATAATATCGCCAACACGCATATCATTGTAGTTTTTGATCATAAGGCCACATTCATATCCTGCGTTCACTTCTTTCACATCATCTTTGAAACGCTTGAGTGAAGAAAGCTCACCGTTATAGATAACAATGCCATCGCGTACCAGATTTAGTTTGGTGCTACGTGCCATCTTACCATCGAGCACATAACAACCTGCTATGGTACCGATGCCGCCAATCTTGAATATTTCGCGTACTTCTATATTGCTCACCGTCTTCTTTTCTACCTTCGGCTCCAGCAAACCTTCCATAGCGCTCTTTATCTCTTCTATAGCGTCGTAGATAATTGAGTAGGTGCGTATTTCTATATTTTCCTGTTCTGCGAGACGTGCCGCCTGCAATGACGGACGTACCTGGAACCCAAGTATAATAGCATCTGATGCTGTAGCGAGCAATACATCGCTTTCTGTTATCTGCCCTACACCCTTGTGCACAACATTCACCGCAACTTCTTCAGTAGATAATTTCTGTAATGAATCACTAAGCGCTTCGACAGAACCATCAAAGTCGCCTTTGATAATGATACCCAATTCTTTAAAGCTACCCAGTGCAAGTCTACGGCCTATTTCGTCCAGTGTTATATGTTTGCGTGCACGTATACCCTGCTCGCGCATGATCTGTGCGCGGTGGGTTGCCACTTCCTTAGCTTCATCCTCATCCTCAAACATCCTGAACTTTTCACCGGCCTGCGGAGCGCCATTAAGACCCAATACCTGTACCGGCATAGATGGACCTGCCACAGTAGCACGCTGACCACGCTCATTGAACATAGCCTTTATCTTACCATAGTATTGTCCGCATACAATCATATCGCCTTGTTCCAGCGTGCCCGACTGTACTAAAATGGTAGCCTGATAGCCACGGCCTTTATCAAGAGAGGCTTCTATTACAGAACCTGTAGCATACCTATCAGGATTTGCTTTCAGTTCGAGCAATTCAGATTCGAGTACAATTTTTTCGAGCAGGAGATCTATATTCAATCCCTTCTTAGCAGAAATTTCCTGGCTCTGGTATTTACCACCCCAGTCTTCTACCAGCAGGTTCATATTAGCCAGCTGCTCTTTTATCTTTTCAGAGTTTGCCCCTTCCTTATCTATTTTGTTGATGGCAAATATCATAGGCAGGTTAGCTGCCTGCGCATGCGATATAGCTTCTTTAGTTTGCGGCATTATGGCATCATCTGCTGCAATTACAATAACGGCAAGATCCGCCACCTTGGCACCACGCGCACGCATAGCGGTAAACGCTTCGTGACCCGGGGTATCAAGGAAAGTGATCTTTTTATCATGAGCGGTAGTTACCTGGTAAGCCCCAATATGCTGGGTGATACCACCTGACTCACCAGCCACAACATTTGCGCTACGTATGTAATCAAGCAATGATGTTTTACCATGATCCACGTGACCCATTATAGTAACTATCGGCGCTCGTGGTATCAAATCTTCCGGTGCATCGTCATCTTCCTCATCTTCCTCCGTTGTCTGTTCCAGGTTGATAAACTCCACCACATAATTAAACTCTCCGGCCACCAATTCTATTACCTCGGCATCGAGGCGTTGATTGATAGAAACCATGATGCCGAGACTCATACATTTGCTAATAACATCTGCAAAACTTACGTTCAGCAGGTTTGCCAACTCACTAACTGAGATAAACTCAGTTACCTGAATTATATTTCCCTGATCTACTTCCTCTGCAGCACGCTTTTCAGCCATTTCCTCGCGCTTGTTACGGCGATATTTCGACTTCAAGCTCTTGCCACGTGTAGATCCGGTAAGTTTCGCCTGTGTTTCGCGAATCTTTTCCTGTATTGCCTTAGTATCAATCTCTGTTTGCTGAGGAGAGGCTACGGGACGCTGGAAACGGCCTGCGCCGCCACCTTGTGATCTACCCTGACCACCGCCCTGAGGCCTTCCCTGTCCATTGCCGGTAGGCCTGCCGGTACCACCGCCACCTGCTTGCGGGCGCCCAGTGCCGCCGCCGCCAAATGGCCTTCCGGTACCACTGCCTTGACCCGGCCCACGATTATCCCGTCCTGCTGCTGGCCTAACTTCCCTGGGTTGCCCAGGTTGGTCGGGTTTAAAAGTTTCTGGGCGTTTTTCGAGAGGGATCCGCTTACGTTTTCGTTTTTCTCCGCGATCCTGCCTGTTATTACTTGCACCGCCATTATCAACCGGCAGGTCAATTTTTCCAATGATCTTTGGGCCCTCTAAACGCGGGGCCTTCATTTCTATATGTTCCGGCTTGCTATCTTCAACCGGAACTTCTGGTTCTTTTTGTGGGGCAGTCGGAATTTCTACTTGGGTTTTCTTTGGCGCTGGCTTTGCTTCGGTTTTAGATGCCTTAGCAGTAGCCTGCTTCTTAGGCTTGTCTGTTTCCTTTTTTTCAGCACTCTTTTTTACTGCCGCGCCTTTTTTAGGTCTGCTGGCCAGATTCATATCATCCAGGTTTATCTTACCCAGTATGTTAGGACCTTCCAGCTTAGGAGCTTTAATATTATTACCTTCCTGGGTTGCCGGAGCAGATATTTCAGATAAACTATCTTCCTGCTCAGGTGCCTTGGTTGTTTGTTTTATTTCGGGTTCTGGCTTTAGCTGTTCGGGTGCTTTTACCGGCTCAGCCACCTTCATTTCCGGCACTTTAACAGGTGCAGGTTCGGGGGCTTTAGGGACTTCAGCAACAGGTGCCTTTTCTTCCTTTTTCTCTTCTTTTTTCTTTTCCTGTACCGGGGCCGCAACAGTATCTTCCTTCTTATCGCGTACGTTCAGGTCTAAATCTTCCTTAGTCTTCTTCAGATTATCCAGCATTGAGCCTTTGGGCAAAGCGATCTCATCGCTTTTGCGCTTGGCAAGCTTATCCTGGGCAAATTCTGCCTGCAAAGCATCGTACATTGGCTCTGTCAGTTTGGTATTTGGATTACTTGCGTTTATCTCAAAACCTTTTCCTGTCAGATACTCCAGCAGTGTGTCTTTGCCTATGTTAAACTCTTTGGCTGCCGCCAGTAATCTTGGTGTCTTTATTGCTGTTGCCATTCGGTTCCTTAAAAATCAATTATGCGCTTTTTACCCGTCAAGCAGGCGCATAGCCTACAAACCTACGCCAAATTTGCTGAAAGTAGCGGGTTTTCACGGGTATTAATGGGTATTTCGATAGGGTTTAATATTTATTTAAAATCAACTATTGTCATTCTGAAATTCGGCCTCCAGTATACGGCGTACATCACGTACAGTTTCCTCTTCCAAATCGGTACGGCGCACCAGTTCTTCAATAGAAAGGCTCATAATGCTTAATGCAGTATCGCAACCTACACGTTTGAATTCATCTATAACCCACCCTTCTATCTCATCAGAGAATTCATCCATATCTATATCGTATTCAAGGTCTTCCTTAACATCACGATACACATCTATTGTAAAACCCGTAAGCTCCTGGGCCAGCTTTATATTTACACCCTTCTTACCTATTGCCAGTGATACCTGATCGGGTTCCAGATAAACATCCACATGATTATCTGTAGTGTTCAACTCCATCCTATTGATCTTGGCTGGCGTGAGCGAACGCTGTATAATAAGCTGCTGATTATTAGTATAATTGATAATATCAATATTCTCGTTACGCAGTTCCCTTACTATACCATGTATGCGGCTACCCTTCATGCCCACACAAGCGCCTACCGGATCTATACGGTCATCGTAGCTTTCTACAGCTACTTTGGCGCGTTCGCCAGGCTCGCGTACTATTTTCTTTATTACTATCAGGCCGTCCATGATCTCCGGAACTTCAATTTCCAGCAGTTTTTCAAGGAATGAAGAATGAGTACGGCTAAGGATAATAACCGGCGAGTTGTTGCGCATCTCTACTTTCTTTACCACGGCACGTATATTCTCGCCTTTTTTGAAAAAGTCAGTAGGTATCTGTTCTGATTTTGGAAGTATCAGCTCGTTACCTTCATCATCTAGCAGTAATATTTCCTTTTTCCATATCTGGTATACTTCACCACCTATTATATCGCCTACACGATCGGCATATTTTTTAACCAGATTATTCTTTTTCAAGTCACCTATACGAGCTGCCAGCGTTTGCTTTGCAGCCAATATAGCACGGCGGCCAAAATCGCGTACATCTACTTCTTCATATACTTCTTCCCCTACATTGTAGTCTGGGTCTATCTTTAGTGCTGCTGAGTAAGGGATGTGTACATTCTCATCCTCCACCATATCGTCCTCTACTATTTCGCGCCTGCGAAATATTTCCAGGTCACCCGTCTGGTCATTCACTATCACGTCAAAATTCTCGTCCGTGATATATTTTTTTCGCAGAAGGGTTTTAAATACATCTTCAATAACCTTCATGAGGGTAGGCCGATCTATATTTTCGGCGTCTTTAAACTCCTGAAACGAATCAATCAGATTGATACTTGCCATGTTGTCACTTTTAAAAGTCCCACGGGGGACAGTATTTAATTAAAAAATTATTTGTACTACTGTTTTCTTTATATCTGCCAAAGGTATTTCCGTCACTATTGTTTCTTTTTCTTTCTTTTTAGGCACTTTCAACTCCAGCACCATATTCACCTCGTTTATCTCTTTTAACACACCCAGCTTTTCGGTGTCATCCGCAAGCGTAATAAGCACTGTGCGGCCAATGTTTTTGGCATACTGGCGAGGTGTAAGCAGCGGCTCATCTACTCCTGGGCTTGATACCTCCAACGAATAATTCCCGTCCGGGAACATCTGGTGCTCTTCTATAAGTGTACGCAACTGGCGGTTAACTCTGGCACTCTTTTCTATAGAAAGCCCGTTATCTGCATCCAGATACACCTTTACATTGTTTACCGGCTTCACCTTTGCATTGACAAGAAAAATATCTGTGCCTTCCAGCAAGGGATCCAGGAATTTTATTATTGTTTCGAGTATGTCAGCCATAGGTAAAAAACAAGGGGACAACCAGTGTCCCCTTTCTTTTAGCTTTATCCAAGGCAAAAGTACATAATATTTATTTTATAGCCAAGATGGGGTAAGGATTAATTATATTTCCATTAACGCTTAACACATATATAACCTTAGTACCTTTGCGCCATGTTGTGGCGTATTATAACCTGGGCATTTATTATCACATTTCTGTACCGATTGTTTGTTCGGTTCATCCTGCCTGTTTTTCATGTAACGAGGGCTACCAGCCATAAGCTACGCGAGATGCAGGACCAGATGAATAATATGCAGCAAAAGATGCCCCAGAGACCAAAACCCACCAAACGAAAGGACGACGATTATATAGAATACGAGGAAGTAAAATAGCCTATCGGCTATTTTTTAGGCTTAAAAACATCTTGCTCTATTGTCATCCCTTTTTGCAGGTAAATAGTTTGTATCCCCAGTGCTGCTGCACCTTGTATATTTTTCGGGCTATCATCAATAAACAATGTATGTGCAGGCTGCAGATCATGCTGAGCCAGCACTAACTCATATATTTCCGCATCAGGCTTACGCATGCCTATATTGTGAGAATAATATACCTTATCAAAAAACACCCCAATATTACGTATCCCATTGTTTTGCATCAATATTTTATTAAATGCTTCTTCATGTATAGCATTTGTATTACTGAGAAGAAAGAGATCGTAATGCAGCCGAAGCTGCTGCAATATTTGCAATCTTCTTAAAGGAAAATCGAGGAGCATTGCATTCCATGCATTTGTGATATCGCCTGCCGAAATTTGTATACCTGCTAAATCTACTATACGTGCTGCAAAATCGTCACGCGTTATTTTTCCTTTTTCCCACTCATCGAAAAAAGATGTTTGCCTGGCTTGTGAGTAAAGTTCTGGGAAATTTTGGATGCCCAGGTTAATAAAGGCCTGTTCTGTGAGGTCATAATTTATATTGAGTAATACACCGCCGAGATCAAATATTATGTGACGTATACCTTCTATCATACTGTAAACATAAAATGTAAAATTGATTTTTCATTTTTCAGAAAAACCTTTTACATTTGCAATCCATTTTTGGCTGCAAAGCCAAGGGTCCTATAGCTCAGTTGGTTAGAGCACCTGACTCATAATCAGGTGGTCCCAGGTTCAAGTCCTGGTGGGACCACATCAAAAGCCTTCTTTTTGAAGGCTTTTTTTATTACCCTAAAGGATGGCAGTCGTAACCAGGTGCCCATTATGGGATGAGGCTTCACCAATATTAATTCCAAATTCTTTATCGTTTCTCCAGCACCATAGCAGGATACCGGAATGCGCCGCTCTTAAATCCTGCACGCATAGCTTTGAACGACTGCAAGAACCCGGTAAGTTCTTTACTATGTTTGCTTGCCAGCCCCCATATTACCTTGGGCTTAATGGATTCGGAAGTGATATCCCAGGTGCGTGATACAGCGCTACTTATGTCCTCATAATATAGCAGCCGGAATCCATGATTTTGTATATGGGACTCATATTCCGAAAAGGAAGGTAGCTGCACCAGCATTCCTTTTTCTATGGGGTCTATATACTTCTGTACCTCCTCTTTGCTAAGCCCATCATCCTTCAGCCAGTCCGTAATGCACATCTTCCCGCCCGGCCTCAGCAGTTCGCTGGCTCTCCTGAAAAGATTATCCCGGTTATTCAAATGAGAGATCATCTCGACCGACCATACTATATCAAAAGTTCCCTTTACAGATATATGATTAGCATCGTCGACCATAAAACGGGGGGGATTCTTAACCTTTAAAGCCGCGGCAGATGCAGTGGCCATAGCTACCTGCACCGGACTAATGGTAATACCTGTTACATCGCATCTGTATTTAGTTGCCAGGTATATGGAAGTGCCTCCAATACCACAGCCCACATCCAGTACTTTACTACCCTTCTTCAGTGATGACTTCTGAATCAGTAACTGAATTAGATTTTCAGCAGCCTCTTCTTTACTTTCCTTTCCTGTTATCCAATACCCGTGATGAATGTGATTTCCCCATAACTGCTCGTAATAAGGAGAAGCAAAATCGTAATGCTGCTGAATCTTTGAAGTGACATTATAGCTCATGGTAAATAAATTTTATAGCAAACAACTCCTTAGCAAATTTATCAGCTCTCTTCAAAAGTAAAAATTAAGGATTCCCCTATTAATCAGCAAATAGTAATTCTAGCAACCGTCGTACTGATATGTTTTCCAAAATGTAGTTCTCTGGCAGATCTTGACAACCTGATATTAATTAAAATAAATATTCCTACCTCTTGCTATATAGTTTTTTATAAGTATTTTTGAAATATCTATAATGAAAAAGGGATTAGCCATACTTCTTATTTTTAGTTATGCTTTGGTAGCTACCGGAGCTGCTATTTCATTTCATTATTGTGGTGGCAATCTAAAATACATTGGATTTTCTCCTGATAAAGAGGATAAGGGATGCTGCGGAACAAAAAAGAAAGATAAATGCTGTAAAGACAAACTGGTAAAGGTTGCAAAACAAGATCACCGAAAAGCGGTGTCTAAAATTTCTATTGCACCTCTTAGTTTTATCGGTATTATTTATTTTCCCGAATATATTTGTAGGACCCATAATAATTTCATAGTACCTAATGGGTCTTTTCATCTACGTCCCCCACCCTTAGGTACGGGAACAGCACCACTATACATTTTGCACTCCTCGTTCCTGATCTGACCTCTTAAATGCTATTAGAGGGAACGATCTATTATATATATAGATAGATCAAAACGTAGTAAGCCTAAATCGGTTTATTCCTATTTATTGCATAATCACCTATATAAGGGGGGAAGTGATTTAGACCGAATCCATTCAATAAATTTTCAAATTAATACCCTATACAAGAAGGGGTTTAAAAAAATAAATAATCATCTAAATTAAAAAAAAATGAAAAAGATTATTCTACTTAATGTAATTCTATTTTCTGCTCTATTTTCCAAAGCACAGACCACTGCTATGGATTTTAATACTGTAAGCTGTTCCGGAACCCCGGTCCATCTTTTCTCTGATCTGGACGGCGGTAAGGCTGTAATATTATTTTATTATATGGCAAGTTGCAGTTCGTGCCCACCACAAGCTCAAAAGATACAGGTGATGATCAATAATATTAACGCCATACATCCTGGAAAAGTAAAAGCTTATGCCTTTCCATTTAATAATACAACCGGCTGTACTTATTCACAATCATGGGTAGCATCTAATTCAGTTCCAATATACGTTTCTATGGATAGCGGTGCAGCGTCAGTTGCACACTATGGTGGCTTCGGGATGCCTACTGTAGTACTGGTAGGCGGCAGCAACCATAGAGTAATGTTTTCATCGCAGAGCTTTAGCACCAGCGATACCACGACTATGAAGGATAGTATCCTGGCATTGATAGCCCCAACAGGGATCAATGAAACACACAACTATGTAAGCAACATAAATGTATACCCAAACCCTGCTGTAAATACTGTAACAATATCAATGGATCTGAAAATGCAAAGTAATTTGCTGATAGATATGGTAGATGTAGCAGGTAAGCAAGTAGCCGTGATCAGCAATAATAAATCTGCCACTGGTACTGTATTGCAACATTTTAATACAGCGGCATTAGCAAGTGGTATATATACCATCCGCGTAAATGTAAATGGTGAAATACTAAACAAACAAATTAATGTTGTACACTAAGCATATTAAAACAAGTATGATATTGATAGCCGTTTTTATTACGGCTATCAATATTTCTTTTGGCCAAAGCTATTATAACTCACCTAATGACACTATTACCAGTAATGTTACATCCAACCACGTAAGTGTATTTAACATTACACAGGTACACCCAACCACCGATACAATACATTTAAAATGGTATAAACTAAGCGTTATTATGCCTGCTACCTGGGAAGCAAGCATTTGTGATAACGGCGATTGCTTTACTTCACTGCTGGATAGTGGTATGATGATACCAATAGTACCTGGTGATGATGGGCTAATGAGCTTACATATAAATCCCAAATTTGAAACAGGTATCGGTATTATACGATATACCATTTTTGCGACAAATACACCCACGCATATTGATACCCTTACATGGATCATTAATGCAACAGGGACCACCAGTACTATAGAAGTGAATACTGCCCAACCAATTATCAGCAACTCCTATAAAAATATTATTTGTAAAAACCTGAATGGTAATTTTTCAACTGCGCTTTTATATGACGGAAACGGGAAATTATTACTTCAAAAAAATATTCACGGTGAGGAAATAAATATCTCTACGGTGGAATACAGCTCACAAATACTTATTCTTCAACTCACAGGAAAGAAACGTTTCACTACAAGGTTTTTAAACCATCAATAGTAATGACAAATATTTTCAGGCTTGCTGTATTTGTGTCATTCATATCGATAAATAGTTTCGCCCAAAATGTTTTGAACATACCCCCAGCGCTTACGGGTACCAGCTTTAATTTAAACATACAAAGCGGTTCACAAGTCTTTTATACAGGCACTACCACCCCTACCTATGGCATTAATGGGCCCTGGATGTCGCCCACCATTATAGTAAATAGGGGCGATAGTGTAACCCTGAATGTAATAAACCACCTTCCGGTAAAAACTACCATGCATTGGCATGGGCTACATGTAGCCCCACAAAATGACGGGGGGCCTAACCAGATCATTAACCCGGGTACTACCTGGAGTCCTACATTCAAAATAAGAAATAATGCCAGCACCTATTGGTACCATCCTCATGGAGCAGGACAAACAGACCCGCAGGTATCTAAAGGACTAGCAGGCATTCTGATAGTACATGACAGCGCTGAACTAGCATTAAATATTCCACACACTTATGGTATAGATGATGTACCACTGATAATACAAACCAAAGCATTTGATGTACTGCAGCAGATAGCTATTGCTACCGATATGGATACAGCTATTTTCGTGAATGGTACATTAAATCCTTATTATAACACCCCAGCGCAAGTAATACGTTTCCGGCTATTGAACGGCAGCAGCATGCGTAGCTATGATCTGGGACTATCAAATGGACAGATAATATACCAGATAGGCACTGATGGTGGCTTATTAGATACCCCAATTGCCCTAACGCGGTTATTATTATCTCCTGGTGAACGTGCAGAAATTCTCATTAACTTTTCTGCTATGACAGGACAAACTGTTTATCTTAAAAGTTTTGCTTCCGAATTGCCGACCGGTATATATGGGGCACATACAATAGGAAGCGGTAGAGACACTATCCCCGAATACACCACTAACCTATTGAATGGCACTGATTTTAATTTGCTAAAGTTAAAAATAGTGGCAGCAACATCAAGCCCTGTTACCAGTATCCCTCCTTACCTGGTTCCTCTAATCCCTTACCTACCTTCGGCAGCAACTAATACCAGGACCATTGTATTGGATACAATACGCTTATTGCCAGGCGAGATACCTAACCGTGCTGAGGGGCCATTTGGAATGAATAATAGAAGTTTCGACATGGACACTATCAATGAAACAGTGTATCTGAATACAACTGAAATATGGACAATTAAGAATAATACTTTAATAGCTCATCCCTTTCATATCCACAATGTGCAATTCAATATAATTGAAGAACATGGCATAGCCCTACCCGCAAAGAAAAGAGGATGGAAAGATGTACTACTGGTTATGCCAATGGATAGTATAAAGTTTTTGACAAGGTTTGAAACTTTTGCCAATCCGGCTATTCCGTATATGTACCATTGTCATTTGCTCCATCATGAAGACGATGGTATGATGGGCCAATTTGTAGTTATGGACGGCAGTACTAGTACTCAGGAAATAAATAATAAGCCGGATGACCTGATAATATATCCAAACCCTACCAGTGGGTTATTAAACATTCAAACAAAAAAAGTTCTGGCAAATAACAACATAATTAACATTTACAATACGACTGGTCAGCTTATTTATACAGCTAAATTGACAAATACTTGTACAGTAAATACGAGTGGATGGAATAAGGGCATATACAACGTGGTATACATGGGTAGCGGCGAATGTAACCACAAAACATTTATTGTAGAGTAGGCATAGTTATAATTAAAAACACAAACCATGAAAAGCAACCTAACATTATTTATTGCGTTTGTACTCCTGATATCCTGCAATAAAAAGGATACAACAACCAATAATGGCACAGCGACGGTATTGCTTGCAACGCAAGATTCAGTTGCTGCAGTAAATATGCAACAGGAAGAAATATCAATGAGCCAAATGCTGGACAGCATGTTGGGTACACCACATCATACACTACAGGTACACTGGGACAGTCTTTATCATTACCACGATTCGCTGTTTTGGCACCACCACGATTTTTACCATCACCATACTGCTTCTGATGATGACCATCATCACGAGTGGATGCATGAGGATTCAACATCTTTCTACCATCATCATCATTACCATCATCATTATCCAGGCCATGAGATGGATTCCCTGATCATTATTACCGATCATCCCGGACATGATAATAGTGACCATCATTTTCATGGCCACACCCTAACTGATCATCATATTGCAGACTCACTCTATGAGGTAGATGAACATCATCATCCATAAGGCTGATAATTATTATGAAATTATTCATTAAAAATATGGTCTGTGACCGTTGCATAATGGTTGTAAGGTCTGAATTGGAAAAACTTGGTTTGCATCCGGGTACGGTAACATTAGGTGAAGCGGAGATAACTGAAACAGAACTTTCGCCTAATAAAATTGAAGGAGTAAGCAGGGCGCTGACATTGCTCGGTTTTGAGATAATGGATGACCGCAAAAGCCGGATTATAGAGAAAATTAAAAATATTATCATCCAGCTAGTGCATCATTCTATAAATGGAACTTTAAAGGTCAACTTATCTGACCATATAGCAGCTGAACTACATTATGATTACAACTACTTAAGTACCCTGTTCTCAGAAGTAGAAGGCATCCCAATTGAAAAGTATCTTATTCGACAAAAGATAGAGAAAGCAAAAGAACTGCTGGTATACGACGAGCTGAATATATCTGAAATAGCATATAATCTTGGTTACAGCAGCGTATCGCACTTAAGCAGCCAATTTAAACAGGTAACCGGATTTACGCCTTCCCATTTTAAAAACATAAAGGAAAGGCGCAAACCACTGGATAAACTGTAAATTCTGTAAATCATTCAGGTAATTCTGTAACAACCGGCAGATAACCTTACAGACCTTTGCCTTATCAAAATGTATAGATATGGCAGCTACAAATAACACCTTCTACATACCGCTTGAGGGGGTTGAAAGTGAGCATTGTGCCCTTATAGTAGACAAGGGATTAAGCAATATAAAAGGAATTTCAACACATAAAGTAGAGCTAAACAATAGACGGGCAGTTATAGAAACAAATGACGCATTGGCAATAGTACCGCTTACTGTAAAAACGATAAGGGACCTTGGATATGATGTAGATACTGTAACTAAAACATACCCGGTGCTGAACATGACCTGTGCGTCCTGTGCCGTTAGCAGCGAAAGCATGCTTAAAAACCAGCCAGGTGTACTATCGGCAAGTGTCAACTATGCAAATGCTACAGCCAAAATAGAATATGTACCTACCATAACTGATGCTCATCAACTTAAAGCTTCTTTACAGTCTATAGGCTATGACCTGATGATTGATGAAACGGAAGATGCCAAAGAATCTCTGGAAGAACTACATGCGGAAAAGTTCCAAACGCTAAAGCGTAAAACCATGTGGGCAATTGCATTATCAATACCATTAGTAGTGATAGCAATGTTCTTTATGAATATTCCTTATGCTAATTATATAATGTGGGGCCTGGCAACACCTGTATTGCTTGTATTGGGCAACCAGTTCTTTATAGGGGCCTGGCAACAGATTAAGCACAGGTCTGCAAATATGGATACGCTTGTAGCACTCAGCACAGGGATTGCCTACCTATTTAGTGTATTCAATACGCTATTCCCAGCCTATTGGCATCGCAGAGGCTTACATGCGCACGTGTACTTTGAAGCTGCTGCCGTTGTTATAACATTTATATTGTCAGGTAAGCTTCTTGAAGAAAAAGCGAAGGGTAATACCTCATCGGCTATAAAAAAACTAATGGGGCTACAGCCTAAAACTGTAACTGTCATACATAATGGCGGCCACCAGATGGAAATGCCAATAGCCCAGGTAAAACCGGGGGATACCTTACTTATGAAGCCCGGAGAAAAAATAGCAGTAGATGGCACTGTAAGCTACGGCAACTCTTTTGTTGACGAAAGTATGATAAGCGGTGAGCCTGTACCTATAGAGAAAAAAATACAGGATAAAGTGCTGGCCGGGACAATTAATCAAAAAGGCAGCTTTCAGTTCACCGCAGAAAAGGTGGGTGATGATACGCTGCTGGCACAAATCATAAAAATGGTGCAGGATGCACAAGGCAGCAAAGCTCCCGTACAAAAGTTAGTAGATAAGATAGCAGGTATTTTTGTACCGATAGTTATCGGTATTGCCGTATTAACGCTTTTTATATGGATACTCGCAGGTGGACATAATGGCTTTACCCAAGGACTATTAGCTATGGTAACTGTGCTGGTAATAGCCTGCCCCTGTGCTTTAGGGCTGGCTACGCCTACCGCAATTATGGTAGGTATAGGAAAAGGAGCGGAGCACGGAATACTAATAAAAGATGCACAAAGCCTGGAGCTTGCTAAAAAAATAAATGCTGTTGTATTAGATAAGACAGGAACTATTACTGAGGGAAAACCAATAGTAACAAATATATTATGGCTGAATGGTAACGAGGATAATGCATCTGTATTAGCTTCTATAGAAAAACAATCGGAGCACCCACTGGCTGAAGCGGTAGTGAAACATCTAAACATTTCCAATTATCTACCTGTACAAAACTTTGAAAGTATTACCGGCGCAGGTGCGAAGGCTGAAGTGAATAGCCGAACGTATTATGTAGGTACTACTAAACTACTGGGAGTGAATGATATAAAGGTAAGCGACTCCCTAATACAGGCCTCCCAAAAGTGGCTAAGCGAGGCTAAGACAGTGATCTATTTTAGCGACAGCATAGAGGCAATTGCAGTAATAGCTATTGCTGATAAAATAAAGGAATCATCTATTGCCGCAATTAAACAGCTACAGGGCGCAGGAATAGAAGTATATATGCTGACAGGTGATAACCAAGCTACTGCCAAAGCTATTGCAGCGCAGGCAGGCATCAGTGAATATAAAGCCGACGTATTACCTGCTGATAAAGCAACCTTTATAAAGACCTTGCAAAAGCAAGGCAAAATTGTTGCTATGGTTGGTGATGGCATTAATGACAGTAACGCGCTGGCGCAGGCTGATGTAAGCATAGCCATGGGTAAGGGCAGTGACATAGCAATGGATGTAGCCCATATGACCATTATCTCATCGGACCTTACAAGGATACCGGAGGCTATTAAGCTCTCTGGCTATACTGTTGCCGCTATCAGGCAAAATCTATTCTGGGCATTTATCTATAACCTAATTGGTATTCCCCTGGCAGCGGGAATTCTTTACCCAATAAATGGATTCCTGATCAATCCGATGATAGCCGGCGCCGCAATGGCGTTAAGCTCCGTAAGTGTTGTGAGCAATAGCCTGAGACTTAAATGGAAAAAGATCAGTGCCTGATGCCCTGAAAATTATGAAAACAATACAGGGAATCCTGTAACAACTAATAGAAGGATCTCAGTGAACTTTGTAATTCAATATAAAACATCCCGAAATGAACACTTTAAAATTTAAGACAAATATTAATTGCGCAGGTTGCGAAACCAAAGTAACCCCAGCCCTTGACAATACGGTGGGAGCAAGTAACTGGCAGGTAAACACACAAACAACTGACAAAATATTGACCATTGTTTCAGATAAGATGGGGGCTGATGATGTAATTGAAGTACTACAGAAAGCGGGATTTAAAGCCGAACAATTAAACAACTAATCATGAAAAAGTTTCTGCGATGGTGGCGTTCATTTTTCACAAAGAGTTGTTGTAAATAGCTGTTGTAACTAATAATGTTAAAGTCGACCAAATAACTATAATATAAACTATTTTTACATCGAAATGAAGCGTTTCCTAGTATCCATATTAGCTATCCTTTACCTCGCAACTGCGTCAGGCGCTACAGTGCACCTGCACTATTGCATGGATAAGTTGATAGGTGTGAGCCTTGGTGAGAACGGGGAAGAAAACCATCAATGCAATAAATGCGGTATGACAAAAAAGTCAAACGGCGGATGTTGCAAGGATATTTACAAAGTAGTAAAAACTGATCTGGCACAGCAAGCTGCCAAGGTTATATTGCAGTCTTCACAAATAGCTGCTGTTGGCCCTAACCCAACAGGATATAATTTCAATACAATACTGTTTGCCCAAAATGGCAGTGTGTTGCCTTTAAGCAATGCGCCACCCAGTGTCTGGCAAAGCTGTCCCATATATATCCGGGTAGGAAATTTCCGTATTTAGTACACTTACTTGATGCAATACTTCTGATACAGCTTAATAGCTTATCAGGAGCATTGCAATTTCTATTTGTATGATCTCTATTCTTCAACTCAAAAAACATTTAAAATGAAATTCGTAAAATTCCTTGCAGCATTAATAGTATTATTTACCGCTAATGATACCATACATGCTCAAACACGGGCCGAAACAATAAAAGTATCCGGCAATTGTGGTAGCTGTAAAAAACACATTGAAAAAGCAGCAAAGCAAGCTGGCGCTACCATTGCTGAATGGAACCAGGATACTAAAGTGCTGAAAGTAAGCTATGATGAAAAGAAAACCAGTAATGATAATATCCAAAAGAAAATAGCATCTGTAGGCTATGATACAGAAAAATATACCGGAGACGACAAGGCCTACAACGCGCTTGATGAATGTTGCCAGTATGATAGAAAGAACAAAAAATAATTCCACTAACGATATAAATATCTTACAAAATGAAAAAGCTTCTCGTTATAGCCACCCTGTTACTATCAGTACCAGCTATGGCCCAGATCAAATCGGCATCACTTACCGCCAGCGGCCTTACCTGCAGTATGTGTAGCAAGGCCATATATAAAGCACTATTAAAAGTGCCATCTATCAGAAATGTAGATGTGGATATTGAAAAATCTACCTATGGCATTCACTTTAAAGAAAATGCAAGTGTAGATATTGACGCTGTTAAAAAAGCAGTGCTTGATGCAGGTTTTTCTGTAGCATCAATGAAGGTAACGGCAAACTTCAATAATGTAGCCGTTGCGAATGATGCTCCTATCACATTTGCAGGCAGTAATTTCTATTTTCTCGGGATCAGTAAACAAACCCTTAACGGAGATAGAACGCTTACTGTATTGGATAAAGATTACCTATCTGCCAGAGACTATAAAAAGTACAGTAATAATCCGGAAATGAAAAAGGTAGCAACAGCTTCTGGCAGTAAAACGTACCATGTTACCTTTTAAAAAGTAATTATGAACCTGACAATTAAGATAACTGTATTGATCCTGCTTTGTACTATCAGTTCACAAGCCCAGGAATTGTTTGTTTATACAGAGCCTGCCAGTAATATGCCTGCCCGCTCTATTGGTATCAGGTTAAATAACTGGCTTATGGATGAACCAGGCACCGCAAGGATCAATTATCACTTTATACCAGAAGTAATGTGGGGGGTGAATAAGCGCCTGATGATACACATGGAAGGTTTTTTCAGCAATAGAAAAGGTGAATTATCAGCAGAAGGCATAGGCTTGTATGCCAAATATAGGATACTGAGTAATGATAGGGTGTATTACCATTTTCGCATGGCTGTATTTGGGCGTTTTACCACTAACAACGCAGATATTCACCAGGAGGAGATAGAAACATTCGGACACAATACGGGATACCAAGCAGGGCTAATTGCCACTCAGCTATTGCACAAGACCGCATTGTCGTCAACAATATATTATGAACAGGCTTTAAATAACCAGGGCGCGGGGCATGAATTCCCAAATATATTATCCAATAAAGCAATCAACTATTCGCTATCAGGCGGTAGGTTATTATGGCCTAAACAATATACAGGCTTCAAGCAAACCAATATAAATATCATGGCTGAACTGCTGGGCCAGCACCTCCTCGACAATAATAAACAGTACCTGGATATAGGCGTCGCGGTACAGTTTATTTTCAATAGCCAGACACGGGTAGATATTGGTTACAAAAGGGAACTATATAGCAATATGCAGCGTACTTCACCGAATGGGCTACTTATAAGGGTGGAACATTTACTTTTCAACGTTTTGTAATGATAAAATTTAAAATTTCTTGAAACAACTCTATATAACCGTAACATTATTGGTATGCAGCCTGAATGTTTTAGCACAACATGATATGGGAAACATGAATATGGGTGGCATGCATAAAAAGATGACCAAAACACCATCCCATAATCACAAAGCAGATACCACTTTTCATAAAAAAATGAAAGGCATGGATATGGGCAACCAGGATACAATGGCAAAACCCATGACTATGGATAATAAAATGGATATGGAGGCCGGTAAACCCATGGATATGGGCATGTCTATGAAGATGGGGAGTATGAATAATGCCTATTCGCTTAACCTCCCCATGACACGAGATGGCTCCGGTACCAGTTGGGTGCCTGATGCAACTCCTATGTATGGCATTATGGTACATTCAGGTAAATGGATGTTCATGTTTCATGGAGATATCTTTCCGCGCTATAATAAACAAGACCTAACCAATAAAGGCAGCAGAGGCAACAAGCTATTTGATGCACCAGATATGCTAATGGCTATGGGGCAGCGCAAGGTGGGGAAAAGCGGGTTATTTCATTTTAATGTGATGCTTTCTACAGATGCCTTTATTACCGGTGGCAATGGGTATCCCTTATTATTTCAGACAGGAGAATCATGGCAAGGTAAACCCCTGGTTGACAGGCAACACCCTCATGACTTGTTCTCAGAACTCTCTATCAGCTATGCCTACTCATTCTCAAAGAAAGCAGATTTATTCGTTTATGTTGGCTATCCCGGTGAACCTGCATTAGGGCCTGTTACATTTATGCATAGACCATCTGGTATGTTTATACCAGATGCGCCTATCAGCCATCACTGGGCGGACGCTACGCATATTACATTTGGCGTAGCTACTGTGGGTGTGAGATATGGAAAATTCAAACTGGAAGGTTCATCATTTACGGGCAGGGAACCGGATGAGAACCGGTATAATTTTGACAAGCCACGATTTGATTCCTGGAGTACCAGATTATCCTACAATCCTGATAGCCATTGGGCATTACAGGTTTCTCATGGATTAGTGAAAAGCCCTGAAGCGCTAAACCCGAATGAAGACATAAACCGCACTACTGCGTCTGCAACCTATGTGCACCCATGGAACGCCAATAATTACATTTCAGCAACAGCACTCTGGGGGCAAAATCAAATATCCGGTCAAAACACCTCTAATGCATTACTGTTAGAAGCAACTCTTAAATTAAAACGGCTTGCATTATATACCCGGTACGAATGGGTACAGAAATCTGTAGAAGAATTGCACCTGGATCCAACTATATTCGGAGATACCCATTTTCAATTTTCTATTAATGCTCTTACCGTAGGCGCGGGATATGACCTATTCAATATAGGAATGATCAGAGTAGCAGGCGGTGGCCAGATGTCTCTTTATCATAGCGACGAAAAATTAGATCAGCTATATGGAACAAATCCTTTGGCGGCAGAGATATACCTGCACCTATATCCTCAATTAATGCATAATCATTAGAAAAAGAAAGGCAACACACTAAAGGTTCTGTAATTGCATTACCTACATTTTTCTTAACTTGGGGATATCATGTCCTCTATCATCCCTATACACGATTTTACAAAAGATGACAGTACAAGCATCCCATTCAGATACATTCCATTAAACGCAAGGTCAGCGTATGATACCACCTTACCTCACAGGCATAACTATTACGAAATAATTTTTTTTACTAACGGCGGTGGCCGTCATGTAATAGACTTTAAAGAGCATCCTATTAAGGATCACAGTATACATTTTGTTTCGCCTGGCCAGGTGCATCAACTCGTCCGGGACGAAACATCATTTGGAACAATAATTATTTTTTCCCGCGAATTATTTTACCAGAACGCCAAACCCGATAATTCATTATTTAGCTACCCCTTTCTAAACAATAATTATTTCCCCGTTATTGAACTCACTGGAACAGAAGAAGCGGATCTGGAGATCATACTCAATCAAATTGCCGGGGAATTTGAGGATCAAAAATGTTCATTAGCAATAATACAGGCATACTTACAGGTTATTCTTCTAAAATGCATGCGCGTATTTGAACGTCAATATACAGAGTGGGAGCACACCTCACGCTCTCAGTTTTATGACTTCCGATTACTTGTTGAAAAGGGGTTCAGGTCGCATAAACTACCCTCTTATTATTCTAATGAGCTAAACATCACAGAAAGGAAACTCAATGAAGTATGTAAAGATGCCACTGGCCATAATGTAGGGGTTTATATAAAAGAACGTATACTGCTGGAGGCAAAAAGACTATTGTATAATTCTGACAGCCGAATGAAAGAAATTGCAGATTTTCTTGGCTTTGAGGATCCTTCCTATTTTAACCGGTTTTTCAAATCAAATGTTGGCATTACAGCCGGTGATTTTAGAAAAAAAGACAAATAGTGCTATAAAACATCCATTTTGTCCCTTGCCTGCATCTGAATATCAGAGGATCTTTGTATTAATAAAACCTCAGCCCTATGAAGTATCTATTTCATTTCTTTATCGCAGCAATGATATTAAGTTTTCCGGTGAACGCACAATGGAAAATAATTGATACAATTGATCATGCTAATTATATCAACATCCACTTTTGGGACGCAAACAATGGTATAATATCAGGACAAATTCAAGGCAGTTTCCTTAAAACCAATAATGGAGGCCTGTCATGGGATACAGTAAAAGTGCCATTTATTAAAAGCAGCACGGATAACTTAACTGCTATGCATTTTGTAAACAATAAGATAGGATTTGTTTGTGGTGGGTCTGGCTTTACATCTGCTTCCGCTATGTTGATCCGCACAACTGATGGGGGCTTAAGCTGGGATTCGTTAGCATTCAATGTGCCGGGAGCGCTGGAATTTATAGGCCTATATTTTAATCAAACTGGCTTGCAGATAAGGGGAATTGTATTTGATTATTCATCAGTGTTTCTTACACTCGACAGCGGCAAATCATTATCACGAGTTACTATGCCCGTTCCGAATCTTTCTATTCACGATGCAGTATTGCGAAATAACACAATAATATTAGCGGGGAGCACTGCTGGCTCAGGCACCAATCAGATATATACCAGTTCTAACTGGGGGTTTACATGGTCTGTCGTGTTTTCGGATACTATAGCTATTGCTTCATTAGGTATTTCAGGCAGTGTTGTTATTGCTGGCTGTGGGTATGGCAGAATATTAAGATCAATTGATGGCGGCAATAGCTGGACAAGAACAACTGTAATTAGCAGTAATGAAATCTTCAGTAAGGTAAAGTTTGGCATCAATGGCTTTGCTTACCTTTTAGGCAATACTCACGTATATGGTTCTGATAATAATGGCCTTACCTGGCATAACATGCAGGTGGACACCCCATATAATGCATTGAAGGACATATCAATGCCAAGTAAAGACACGGGCTATATCATATCAAACAGGAGGTTGTACAAAACAATAAATGGGGGTGGACTGGCACTTGAAATCTCTAACCCTTACACTTCAAAAGATGAAATAGCGATCTACCCCAACCCTGCAAATAAACAGTTGTATCTTAAAATACCTGATTACATAAAGGTGAATACCGTTATACTATATGATGGAGCGGGACGAGTGGTAAAGGAGCTAAAAGCTAACTGGCAAGAAATAGATGTATCAGCATTTGCGAGAGGAGTCTATATCCTGGAGATCAACACAGACAAATATATTTCAAAAAAGAAATTGCTCATCCAATAAACCGCATCCGTTATGTATAAATACATCTATTCCTGTCTGATTTTACTTTTCTGTTGTAATACATACAATGCAAATGCACAATGGATATCTATTAACTCAGGAACAAAGAATGCCTTATTGCAAGTAGTTTTTCCAACTCCACTAACCGGGTATATCATTACCGCGAAACCAGTTGATACTATTACCAATGCGCTGGTATTAAAAACTATAGACGGGGGTTACCATTGGTACCCTATACTCTTTAAAAGAAATCGAGATCTTACCGGTATTGATTTTATTAGCCGGGATACAGGCGTTATTATTAGCTCAGGAGGTTATGATACCTGCTACAAAACATTTGATGGCGGTAGTAATTGGATAAAATCAAAAATGCAATATGACATTGGGAACTTTTTTCACATGGCCTCTGCAACGAAATGGGTCTATCTTAGAGGACAGCATTGGGGACATACAGATGATGGAGGGGCTACATGGGTTGATTCAACTTTTGGCAACAGTGGTTTACTGCCAATCATAACAAGTGACTGGCAGTTTATTGATAATAAAACAGTTATTGGTTTTGGCGATTACGCCCCGGAAGTTTTTAAATCCATTGATGGCGGATTGAGCTGGCCTATTCTTTTAAATAATGCGCCGAGTACAATTAATACCGGTTGTTTCCCGGCGTTTCCTGTAGGATATTATGCAAGTAATTATTCAGGCTATTATAAAATCCTTAAAACAATAGATGGTGGACAACACTGGACAAAAATTGACAGTAGCAACGGCAGTATAAGCTGTATAAGATACATAGATGCAAATAACCTGTATGCTATTGGGAGTAACGGTATAGCGAAAAGCATAGATGCCGGAAATACTTGGACACAGGAAACAACCGGCACAACGCAAAGACTAAGTAAAATTATTTTTTTGCCTAATAAAGCGATTGTTATAGGTGACAGTGGTACGATCCTGATGAATACGTCAATACCTTCTGAAATTGATCAATCTGTAAAAAACAATGTTCCTATACAGGCCTTCCCAAATCCCTGCCCCGGGAAAGTACACATCAGTACAAATATGCCTTTTAAAAGAATGGTCATATATAATGCAATAGGAAAAGAAGTCTTTATAATAAACGACATCAACACTAATCAGTATACACTCGACTTGTCAAATTTTATAGCTGGCGTATACTTTATCGAGGTTTTTTATCCCAATCTTACAAGGTCATATGTGCGTATTGTTAAGACAGATTAAGAAATGCTCCTATAATTCACCTGATAGCCATAACTTAAAATCTGCAGCGCGCTCATAGCTAACTACAGGCTGGTCCTCAACCGATGGATCAAGCTTTACAAGTACCCGTGCCTTGCTGTATATTTTCATACTGGCTATGGACTTTAAGCTAATAATATACTTTCGGTTGATTCTGAAAAAATCAGCCGGGCTTATTATCTTTTCCAGTGCATCCAGCGTATTATCCATGGGGTATTTTTTTCCATCATAGGTGATAGCGTATGTAGCCCTGCTCTCGCTGCTAAAGTAAGCTATGTCGTCTACCGATATTGTTTTTAAGTTCTCCCCATATCTGACAACGAACCTTTTTTTGTACGTAACTATCTGAGGTTCAGAAAGAGCATCTTTATTTGGCCTGAAGATATTTTTAAACGTACTCAATTTTGAAAGAGCACCCTCTAAATCTGCTTTCTTCAACGGCTTCAGAAGATAGTCTATACTATTCTCTTTAAAAGCCTCTACAGCATACTTATTATATGCAGTAGTAAAGATAATAGGACAGTCAATACGCACAAGTCGCATCAGATCGAAGGCGGTGCCATCTGCAAGATGTACATCCATCATAACAAGATCAGGCATTGTATTGTGCGAAAACCACTTCCAGGCGGCCTGCACGGTATCGTGGCAAGCTATTATTTGCACACCAGGAAGTATAGCGCCCAGCAATTCAGTAAGGCGTTCTCTGGCTGGTATTTCGTCTTCAATTATTACTACATTCATAGCAAAGGCATTGTTACAATATATTCATTGTCATATATGCCATAGGTTATTTGTTTCTTTGTTAGCAGACTATAGCGCCTGTTAATATTCAACAATCCAAGTCCGGCACTTTTTTCCTTACTTATCTTAGGGCTTATCGTATTCTTCACTACAATTTCATTTTCATTAGCGCTAATGCTTATTACTAAAGGTTGTGTTATAGACACCACGTTATGTTTTATTGCATTTTCTATAAGCAGCTGCAGCGCCAATGGTATTATACGTTTTGTATTCTTCAGTTGTTCGTCTATATATACATTTACTATCAGTGCATTGCCAAATCTTCCTTTTTGTATAGATATGTAGTTATCCAGGATACTCAATTCTTCTGCCAGTGCTACAAAATCATTATCATGGTGAGCAATAATGTTATGGTATAACTCGGATAACTGCTCTGTATATGCCATTGCTTTCTCCTGGTCATTAGCTATAAGATGCGTTAGTGTATTCAGGCTATTGAAAAGAAAGTGAGGATCGACCTGGCTTTTCAAATGCTCGAATTCAAATCGCATGCGTTCTTTCTGTAGTATTGCTACATTGCGCAGGTTGTTTTCACGTTGCTTGAAAAACAGATAAATAAGAATAAATACGCCTCCAATAACTAGAATAATGAACCATGGCTTCTGCCATATAGGGGCGGCTACAAAAAAATAATAATCGCGCTCTACAGGATGTACAAAATCTTTGCCAGATGCCTGTATCCTGAATTTATAGCCTCCAGGCGATAATCTGGGAAATGCAATTGATTCTCCTGTTGTCTTAATCCATTGATCATAGTAGCCTTCGAGCATATATCTGTATTGAATACCGCGCGGATCTATCAGATCAATGATAAAAAATTTAAAGTTGAAATAATTTTCATCGTGTTTGTAGATATGTTTATTATATGGCGCATCGAGAAATAAAAATGTATGTTGCCCTGAACTGCTATCAAATAATTTTGTAAGGTTGCCGCTATTTGCTATCTGCAACAGGCTATCCATATATTCGCTACGTGCCACGCCATTCCCTGTTTTATAATATTGCAGCATATCTTTCAGTCCTGCTATGCTGCCATTTATTTCAGTATTGTTATTTGTAACCAATATATACTTTATCCAGCCCTCCATAAACTGATATAGGAGTTCTCCAGTCATGCCATGAAATTTCAATGAATACTCCGGCATATTCATTACTATATCCGGGTTGCGCTCCAGCCAGCGCAGTACAAATTTGTGTATCCTGCTACGTTCTGTAGGATCTGTATTGATAGAAGTCTGTTGCAGCCAGTTAATGCAGGGGATAACATACTTTGTAAATTCCTTTATATCAGAATGATTTTCAAAAACCACATCCTTAGGTAAGGGTGGTTCACCCGCATACATTCTTGCATGTGTTATTACTGTCAGCAATATCCACACGGCAAACTTTCTCATTCAGTAGAAATTATTCGATAGTGAAGTATACGCAATATTGAATAATGTAAATTACAAATAATATAATTTATCAAACAGCGCTATTTATGCACTTTTGCGCTTGGCCTTTTCCCACACAGCACTTTGCTCTTTAAATAGGTACCTGTATATACCTGCCACTACCGCATAGTTCATTACGCAGAAATAATAGGGTATAAAAAAGATCTTCACCTTTATTTTACGCTGATCCATTATCCACCCTAATAATGCCATACCATAAAACAGAATCTGGGAAACAAGAAATACACTGTATACCATACTTTGGAATTGTATGGCAAGAACTATATTAAGCAGGAAAGCTAATATCATCAGGAAAGGCGTGACGGTCCACCTAAGTACGCGATGACTTATATATTGGAATGAAACAACAGGATATGCAAACGGATTTAGTAATTTTTTAAGCCTCAATATTGATTGTATACCGCCTGCTGCTATCCTTACTTTCCGTTTCAGCTCTTCCTTCACATTGGCTGATGAACTTTCAGTAGCATATGCATCCGGCTCATAAACTATCCTATACCCCTTTTGTACTATCAGCATGGATATCATGAAGTCATCAAGTATAGTATCTGCTGGCACTGCTTCGTATAGCTCTCTTCGTACACTAAACAATTCACCCGCAGCACCCATTACCGAATATAATTCCGAGTCCCACTTTTTCAATGCTGACTCGTACTTCCAATAAAATCCCTCTCCTGCCGTAGCATCTGATACATCGCTTACCAATACTCTTTTTTCACCAGATACCGCACCTACCTTCTTATCGCTATAGTGCCGTGCTATATTTATAATAGCCTCATTATTAAGAAAGGTGTTAGCATCCGTAAATACAACAACCTCTGTATGCACCTGGCTCATAGCACGATGCATGGCATGCATCTTTCCCCTGCGTTCAGGACTGTGCAACATTTTTATTTGAGGATACTTTGCTATTATCTCGGGCGAATTGTCATTTGATCCATCTGTTGTAAAAAGAAAGTGCAACTTATTTGCCGGATATTGGAGGGCTAGTGTATTCTGAATCTTAGCCTCCATGATATCAGCTTCATTATATGCGGCAATGACAAGAGTAACCGGAGGCAAGTTTTCCATGCCGGGTAGTTTTGGCCTACCTTGTACTGCTCTGCGTACTTTAATAATAATGTAAAGCAAAAGTCCATAGCCGGCAAAAGCGTAGAACACGATCAGCAGGCTTAACCAATAAATTATCTGCATGAATTTATTTGTTTAATGGATAGCCCAAGTTACTGCTTCCTGTGCGGTGTGTTAGATTCCAGGAAATAGCCCTGAAATATACCATTACAAAATTCCATTGTTTGTTCTTTATATATACTAACAGGTTTCTCGGTGTCACGATAGCAGCAAAGTAGCAGTAAAAAATAAACTTTGCGACAGGAGGTGCATTTTTTCTTGTAAAAAGTATACGGTTCCTATTCATAAAATATTCCTTCAACGCGGTCTTCTTACCTACTGATACTGATTCTTTATGGTATATCAGCGCCTGCATATTCACATGTATTTCAAAACCAGCCCTTTTTATACGCTCGCACCAATCCAATTCTTCATAATAGAGAAAATAATTCTCCGCCATCAGGCCAGCTTTCTCAATAGCCTCGCGCCTTACCATCATTGCTGCGCCGTGCGCATAGCCAGTACTACCGGTAACATGGTCATACTGCCCCTTATCCTGTTCATATTGCCCTATACATGCATTGCGTGCTGTATAGTAATTTATTTGTGTGTAGCCTGCGTATTGCAGCATATCCGGCTGATCGTAGTACCTTATTTTAGGAGATACTATACCTATCGCGGGATTCTCTTCCAGAGTAGCTACCAGTCTTTCTATCAGTGTATCGGTAAATTCGGTATCGTTATTGGCAAAGAATAAATAATCGCCTGTAGCTTGATGTATTCCCAGGTTATTACCTCCTGCAAAACCCAGGTTTACCTCCGTTCGTATAAACAGTATTTCCGGGTATTTCTCTTTCCATTCAGGTACTGGATTATCCCTGCTGCCATTATCCACTACAATGATTTGTAGAAAAGGATAAGTATTTTTATTGGCTATAGAGTCAAGCATAGCATCAGTGACATGAGAGTGATTATAGTTAACCGTCACCACCGATACCTGTTTTATCATTGCAGTTTGTATAAAAGATAATTATATTGAGGGTGAAAATATTCAAAACTTGAGTATTAAGAAAAGAAATATCGGGCAAATTCTTAAGTTTCATAAAATTGATGAGAATAATAATTCTATTGATAAAAAACTCAACGAGCTTATTGATCTTCTTTCGCAGAGCAATTTAGATAGCGAAACAGCTACGGCTTATAAACATAAAATCAATCAGGCATTTGATCATTCCGCTTCTGTACGCCAACGTATAGACCCATTTAGGGAGCTTGATGAAGAAACGGATCTTTCCCGGTTTGAGCTCCTCGATAGAATGGGGCATTTACTGTCTGAAAATAAACTGGATAGCAAAAGCGTTAAAAAATATAACAGAAAGGAATTCCTGCAAAAAGGTATCTTGTGCATAATAGCCATTGTACTTATCGTCCTGGGTTTTGCCATGATCATTATGCCGGCACCGCCTAGCTTCGAGATCTACACTGTTTTTTATTTTACCCCGGATGATGGCGTTACAATTATGGACTTAGTATCTTTGCTCGTAATATTATGTGGTATATTTTTATTTATTATATCACTGAATAAATTAAGTGCTATTAAAAATGGCAAGTGACATCCAAAAGAAAATATTAGTTGTAGAGGATAACCCTGCTATGATGAAAGCGTTGCAGATAGCTCTGGAACGCAATAATTATGTGTGCATGCAGGCGGCATCTGCAACTGAAGCGATAGAAATGATGAAGACCGAAATACCGGGAATCATCCTGTCTGACTATGAGATGCCAATTATCAATGGCTTCGAATTTCGCCAGATACTATTAAAAAATACCCTTTGGCGCGATATTCCCTTTGTCTTTCTTACATCGCATTCTAACGACTATCTAGTACTTCAGGGACTAAACCTGAATGCACTGGACTATATCGTAAAGGGCACTGCTATACCGGTTATCATATCCAAGCTTGATAATATTCTCCATTCCCTACGTACAGAACAAAAAAAGTCGGTTCGTGAATTACGCAGTGCTGCCGAGGCATTAAATGCTAAGTTCATTCCTAATAAGGCAGTGGAACTGGAAGATTTCCACCTTGCTTTCTGGCACAAGCCATTCCAGGATTATCCAGGGGGAGATTTTATTGATTTTATTAAAATAGACGACCGTTATTGTTTTGTGGTACTGGGCGATATAATGGGGAAGAAATGGAAAGCATGGTTTTTCAACTTCGGATTTCTGAGTTATATACGGGCTACTATACGGTTTAATGAAATTGGCAGCACTCCTGATGTTAAGACGATCATCCAGACTATCAACCGCCTGGTACAGCTAGATGATAACCTGCAAAATATTCTATGCAGTGTGTCGTTATTGTTATTAGATAGCCAAACAGGACGGGTTTATTATACCGGAGCAGGCGACCTGCCGATCATTAACTATAATGCAGAACGTAAAACTGTAACTATTATTGAATCTGCTGGCTTACTATTGGGACTACAGGAAAAAAGCAGTTACGATGAACAGCTATTGACCCTGGACCCTGGGGACCAGCTTATTCTGTTTACTGATGGTGCCACTGATGTAAAGCTTAATGGTGTTAAAAAAAGTGATTACTCTTCATTCGTAGATTGGCTGCAGGCCTACCTTGGGACTGAAAATACCTTTGATAACATCCGCTGTCAAATGATAGAACGACTGAATGAGAATGACCAGATAGATGATGCAAGTATTGTTTTCATAGAAAAAAAGAATAATCCATGATACTCAACCATCAGGAAGAACCAAACGGCCTGGTACAAGCCACTATAGTACCAAATGAGGCAAACGCCGATAATGCGGAACTTTTTAAAGAAGAATTGACCGCGCTTGTAGATAATGGCGCGAAAAACATTATTCTCAGCTTTAAAAATGTAACGTATATAGACAGCTCTTTCCTGGGTAGTCTGGTAGTAGGGTTAAAATATGCAATGCCCCGCAAGGCAGATATATACCTTGTAGATCTTGAAGAAGATATTCATGATCTTTTCCGTCTTATACGGATGGACAGGGTTTTTAAAATATACAAGAACTATAACGAAGCAGTAAAAGCCATCCAGTAGCTATGGGTAACGTTTTGAGTAAAAAGATATTCACCTTTACCAATGATTCCCAGACACTAACTGATTCGCTGGAGCATGCACTGGCTTACATACGTGAGCAAATGACCGACTATACAAAAGCGCAGCCTTTCATTTCGCGACTGCGCTGGATTATTATTGAATTGCTTACTAATGGTGTAAAACACTCCGGTGTGCCCCAAATACAGCTAAATATAATTTTCGAAGACAATGAACTTATCCTGGAAAAAATGGATAACGGACGCCCGCTACTTATTGCTGAATATGAAGACAGGCCAAAAGTGAAGTGGCCGGTAGGCCTTAATTATAAAGGGAAGGATATAGTAGTATGTGGCGATCCTCTGCACCTGCTACATGCACGTATCGATCAGCAGGGCGATGCCTCGTTCTTTGTAGAAGCGATAGACAATGATGGCCCACTGGCACTTGATTGTGTTTCTGAACACTTTGGTTTTATTATTATTGCGAAGGCTTCGGGGTCATTTACTTATCATTATGACGAAGCAGATAAAGTAAATATTTTCCGTTGCACTTTCGATCTGCAGAAGGTGGCTTAGGCAGTCTTCCGAAGCTTCATTTTCAATGAAGACAGCAATAGCATAAATTCCCTGTAGCCTACTTTGTATATATCCAACAGTTTAAAAGGATAATACTTATTCATTCCCCAGTATCCTATTGCTATCGCTATTATTGTAGGTACAATAGTAGCTAGGGCTACGCCATACACATTGCCAAATGCATAGATGCCCACAAAGTCAAAAATGATATTAGCCGCAAGCATCAGGAGCAGTTTTATAAAGTTCAACTTTGGCTTATGTATCACATTCAGTGTCAGGGCAAGGAACCTATCTACTGGAAAAAGCAATGCAAAGGTCATGAAGACCCGCAGTACGTTTGCAGCTTCTGTATGTACATACTTACTGCCCCCTATGATATTTATAGCTACATCTGCAAATACCACCGCCAACAGGCATATTGGTAATAGTGCCCACGTAATCATCCCCGTGTATTTCTTCATTATCTGAATAACCCCGGATTTATCATTATTATTATAAGCAGCAGCTAATTCAGGCATACCTGTAGCAGCAAAACTATTCAATGGTATCTCTATGAGAATCATAAGGCGTGTACCTAGATTATATATGGCCAAGGCAGCCGGGCCAAGCATAAAGTTGATAATATAGGTATCGGAGTTACGAAATAAAATAGAACTGAGATCCGTACCTACACTATACTTACCAAAGTGAAACATCTCTGCAAGACCCGTAGAAGTTTTGTATCTGACCGTCCGTATCATTGACCATCCTTTTATCATAGTATATGCGCTGGTTACAGCTGCAGATAATATGTTGGCGTAAATAACATTCTGTATTGTCGCTTTCTTAGTAATGATCATTAGTATAACCATTATGATAAACATTCCCTGGTTGATAAAGCGTATGTATAGTAATCGGTCAAACCTTTGTTCTGCTTGTACAACACATGATGCCATAAAATACGGTAACGATGCTACACAGGTAAGCCCAAACCATTTCATAAAGAATGCAAGCCCCGGGTCATTTACTTTATTAGCAAAAAGAAGACCAATACCGTTAAGCACCACTACAGCACCTGTTATCAAATATGCAAGCATCCAGGTAGAACCTACCACTTCATTGCTTCGTGCTTTTTCGGTACCGGAATAAAATTTTATGAATGGTGCTATTATAAAGCCTGCACGCGCAGTATCTACCAGCATCAGCGTAGAAGTGAAAAACACCCACACCCCCAGCTCTTTTATAGGTAACGCGCGATATAGCAATATAGCACTTGCCATACCCAATACAGCCATTATACCATTACCGGCCAGAGAGAGAAAATATTTGTTCTTAAGCTTAGTAAGTATATTCAAAGCCATATTATACCAACAAAGTAATACAAAAATGAGATATTGAAACCGTTATCAAAGGATAACATAAAAGATTGTAATTTACCTTTAGGAAAGTGATAAATTAATGAACTTAAAAGAATATTTTTATGGGAAGAATTTCTCCCAGATGAATATGCTCAGCTTACCTGCATGGATCAGGCCACATCTTTTCAGAAATAAAAAATTTGATGACCTGACACCGGCTGAACTTGACGAACTTAAAGAAAGGATCAGCCACTTTAAAGAAGAGCAACCAGAAGTATCTGTGGTAATACCTGCCTGGAACGAAGAGAATAATATATACAGGGCATTATCTTCCATATCAGCCAATAAAACAAAATATAAAGTTGAAATAGTAGTTATAAACAATAACTCAACTGACCGTACACAAGAGGTACTGGATACAATTGGCGTACGGAATTACCTGCAACCTATACAAGGCACACCGCATGCACGCCAGTTAGGACTTGAAAAGGCCCGTGGCAAATATCACCTATGTGCTGATTCAGATACTTTTTATCCTCCTACATGGATAGATACCATGGTAGCACCGATGAAGAATGATGAAACAATAAAAGGGGTGTATGGCAGGTATTCTTTTATACCCCCCGAAGGGCAGGGAAGATTTGGATTATGGTTTTATGAAAAGATATCGGGCATTCTTATTCGCATACGTAAGCGCAAACGGGAATTTATGAATTTCCTGGGGTTTAATATGGGCTTTGTTACCGAAACCGGACGTACAACAGGAGGGTTTAAGGTAAGCCAGGTACGTAAGTTTGATAATGCAGCAGGAAGTGAGTATTTTGTAGATGAGGCTGAGGATGGCACTATGGCAGTAAACCTGCAAAAAAAAGGCAGGCTAAAGTTAGTAACAAACAATGGGGCGCGTGTTTTTACATCGCCGCGCCGGCTAATGTATGATGGAGGGATATGGAAAGCTTTTAAGAACCGAATTAAAGGCCAGGGATCTTTTCTTCCTGAATATATTTCGGGCAAATCAAAAAAATAAAATTTATTATTCAGTAAGATGCCGGAAGCATATTCTTTTCCAGATGTTACCTTACTTATAACGCATTATAATCGAAGCGCATCGCTACAGCGTTTATTAGAAAGGTTTCATTCGCTTGGATGCATTTTTGGAGATATTGTGGTTTCTGACGATGGCAGCAAGCCTGAGCATGTTGCCTTGCTCCAAAAACTGCAACCAGAATATAAGTACAGGCTTATCACCACACCAGTAAATAAAGGATTAGGGAATAATATTAATAAAGGCCAGGACGCCGTAACTACCCCCCTTACATTGTATGTACAGGAGGATTTTGAACCATCTGAAATATTTCCGACACATTTTAAAGATGCATTGCAATTCATGAACGAGCAGGCAAACCTGGACATTGTCAGGTTCTACGCTTATTTTCTTTATCCCAAGCTAAGACCCTACGCAAAGGGCTTTTCTGAGATGGTCTACAGTCCTTGGACACAAAATCACCTGAAATTCTACTATTATAGTGATCACCCGCATCTGCGCCGCAGTAATTTCCTTCAGAAATTTGGCAGGTATGCAGAAGGGATGAAAGGGGATATTACTGAATATAGAATGGCTATTGCCTTTTTGCAGAAAAAAGGCAAGGGACTTTTCTATAACGATTTCAGGGCCTTATTCTACCAAAAAAACTCATTAGATGAACCAAGCACTATGAATAGGGCAAACTGGAGAGAAAGTAAAAGCCCTATGATGATGCTTGTACGCGCTGTATATCTACGCTATAAGTGGCTGAAGTGCATGTGGGATCTAAAAAGCATGCATTTGTAACCTATCAATATGCAACAAGCAACAACTCAAAACGAATATAAGTATCCCGATACCACACTGCTGGTAACACATTATAATCGCAGCAGTTCATTAGAGCGTTTATTAAGATCATTTAGTGACCTGCATTGCCATTTTGGAAATATTATAGTATCTGATGATGGAAGCAAGCCGGAACATATTGAAAAGATAAGATCGCTACAATCCAACTATACATTCCAGTTAATAACTACCCCGATAAATAAGGGACTAGGAAACAACATGAATAAAGGGCAGGAAGCTGTATCTACACCCTACACACTTTATGTACAGGAGGATTTTGTCCCGTACCCTATCTTCCCTTCCAAATTGAATGATGCGCTGCATTTTATGCAAACCAGCCCCGAAATGGATATAGTACGTTTCTACGCTTATTTCCGTTACCCATACCTTACACCTGTCAGCAACGGTTTTTCTAAAATGAATTTCAGGTTATTATCGAGTGGGTACTACAAGTTTTACATGTATAGTGATCACCCCCACCTTAGACGCACCAGCTTTCCTGCTAAATTCGGGCGCTATACTGAGGGCACTAAGGGCGATGTTACCGAATACAATATGATGATGTCTTTTTTGCAAAAAAAAGGTACAGGCCTATTTTATGAAGATTACAAGGGGTTGTTCGATCAAGCCAATTCATCAGATGAACCAAGCACCATGAAACGCAACTACTGGAGACAGAGTGAAAATTTTATGGTTACATTTACCCGTCATTTATACCGTCATTTAAAGTTAAACTACAATTATTTCTTCTCTAAATATTAGTACATGAAACGACTCACTTATATTTCCCTTTTATTTATAGTTACCACATTAGTTGCATGTAACAATTCCGCTACCCAAAACAATAGTGATACTACAAAAGCTACTGCACCAGCAGCGCAAGCTCCTATCTCTGCCGATCCGGAAGGGCTGACGCTGATTAAACAAAACGATTGCACCGGCTGCCACAATGCCGAAAGCAAGGTGATAGGCCCATCGTATACAGAGATAGCAGCGAAATACACGAATACAATCGACAATATGGAGTTGCTTTCAGGTAAAATAATGAATGGCAGCAATGGAGTATGGGGCACCGTACCTATGCCCGCCCATCCAGGACTGGATAAGGAAACTGCAAAGAAAATGATGACTTACATTATGTCATTAAAGAAATAAAAGATCACAGATTCCCTTTCTTCATTTCGTTTACTGCGTGATCACAAGCCCTGGCTGTAAGTGCCATATATGTGAGCGAAGGATTTTGACACGCCGATGAGGTCATGCAGCTACCATCTGTTATATACACATTCTTTGCATCGTGCACCTGGTTAAATTCATTCAGCACAGATGTTCTTGGGTCTTTACCCATTCTTGCAGTACCCATCTCGTGCACAGTAGATCCACCAGGCCTGTGATACTTGAAAACATCCAGGTTCTTAAATCCCGCATTGGTAAGCATCTCAGCTGAGGTATCTTGTATATCTTTCATCATATGCTCCTCATTCTCCTTAAAAGAGAAGTCAATTTTTACAAGTGGTAATCCCCATTTATCTTTTACCTTTTCATCGAGCGCTATATGGTTATCATGGTAGGGAAGGCACTCTCCCCACCCAGCCATCCACACGGTCCATGCACCGGGTGTGGTGAGCTGCTCTTTGTAATCTTTGCCAAAACCTTCTAATACCTGAGCTTTATCAAACCATTCCTGGCGTTCGCCATGGCCCTGTATCCCGAAGCCACGTTTATAATTTAAGGCTGCTTTTTCGCCTGGCAGGTTTCGGAAGCGCGGTATGTAAAAGCCACAAGGTCTTCTGCCTTTATAGTATTGGTCCTTGTATCCTTCATGCTGTCCATATGCTCCTGCATTACTGTGATGATCCATCAGGTTATGCCCTACCTCTCCACTGCTGTTGCCAAACCCGTTAGCATGAAGGTTGGATTTCGATTGTAGTAAAATAGATGCGGTACCTATCGTAGATGCATTAATAAATATAATGCGCGCAAAATAGTCGGTTGTTTCTTTAGTCTCAGTATCTATTATACGTACGCCCTTTGCCTTACCAGTATTTGCATCTGTGATTATCTCCGTTACTATAGAATATGGCCTTAGCGTCATATTACCTGTAGCCATAGCAGCCGGTAGCGTGGAGCTGTTACTGCTAAAGTAGCCCCCAAAAGGACATCCTCTATCGCATAGGTTTCTGTATTGGCACGGGCCTCTTCCATCCCATCCCCTTGTCAAGTTAGCTACACGCTGTATGGTTAGCAGCCGGTCTTTATATTTGCTTCTAATGCTGTCATTCAGATGTTTCTCTATACAGTTCAGTTCCATAGGCGGCAGCATCTTGCCATCAGGCAAGTGGCCTAATCCTTCTGCCTGGCCGCTAATGCCTATGAACGATTCTACATAGTCATACCATGGAGCAATATCTTTGTACCGTATAGGCCAGTCTATTGCAGTGCCGTCTTTTATATTAGCTTCAAAATCCAGATCACTAAGCCTGTAGCATTGTCTTCCCCAGGTTATAGATCGTCCGCCTACATGATAGCCTCTTATCCAGTTGAAAGGCTTTTCCTGTATATAAGGATGCTCTTTATCATTTACAAAAAACTGCTTGATTCCGCTATCATCGCCAAAATTGCTCGACTGAATAGGATATTCTGCAAGGTCTTCCTGGGTTGGCATCAACCTATGCTCAAATTCCCACGGATTTTTTGTGGCCGTTGTATAGTCTTTAATGTGCACTACATCCCTACCCCTTTCCAGCACCAGCGTCTTCAATCCTTTCTGGCATAATTCCTTTGCCGCCCAGCCACCGCTGATACCTGACCCTATGACTATAGCATCATAAGTGTTTTGAGCTATTCCCCCGCTGTTTATATTCATGCTGCCCTATTATTTGGTCGCCCAACTTTTTTGCCCGGGCATAATTGGTATGCAGGCTCCATACCCGCCCGGTATGTAATCATAAGCCAAGCCTTTTGTAGCCCCCTCCATAGAAGTACAATAAGCTATAGCAGTATATATCTTTAAAGTGGTAAAGAAAGATTTGCCGAAAAATTTATTCTGCACTTTCCCCATTATGCCTTTATATGGCTTCCCCGCATCTTCAAAATGCTGCAATATTTTGTTGCGTTGCATATTGTTGCACTTTATAAAAGAGTTGCCGAATTCAGAATGACTATATGACTCCAGGTCTTCCAGCCCGTAAATAAATTTATTTTGTGTAGTCCTGTCAGAGCAGTCCTGTATCAGCGCACAAATGCAATCTTCCGCTTTTACATCTTTTGCGCCGGGTGTGTCAGTAGCCGGAATAATGGTTTCGGCTAGTTCCGCTATCAGGGGTTTATAACGGTGCAGCTCCGCGAGGTCTGGCTTCTTTCTTAGTGAAAGAAATTTAAAGCTTTCAACGCCTGCAAAAGCACCAACCCCCAAAACAAATAAACTCTTTATGGCTTTTCTTCTGTTCATTTGCTCTTACCAATACTTTTATCAGGATACGATGGCTTTGTATATCTCCTTTACATTATTCTCCCATGTATGAGACGCGGCAAACGCGCGCCTGTCGGCATTCAGCTTATCAGAATTTTCAATCAGCGCTTCTTCAATTAACCTTATATAATCCTCATTATTTTTCCCGAGGTAGCAATGTCCGGCAAAGACGCTCATAGCATCTGTTTCTGTAGCCACCACAGGCTTCCCAAGCGCAAGGTATTCATCTATCTTTCGGGGATAGTTGCCTATTGTTACTTCGTTAAGTAATTGGGGATTGATACATACATCAAACGAATTAATATAGGCAGGAAGTTCACTGAGATCTTTGTGGCCGGTAAAATGGACATTGCTCATTTTATGAAGCTCGCTATTTTTGAAGACCTCATCTTCAGGACCTACTAACACTATTTGCCATTCAGGGCGCATATTAGCTATGTATTTTAACAATTCTACATCCAGTCTGATGCTTTGCAATGCCCCTACATATCCTATTACAGGATGTACTATCTGTTGTACATCCGCAGGTTTAGCACTATCAATACCATTTGTGAATATCTCCAGGTCGCAGCCCTGACCTACATAATAGGACCGGGGATTGTATTGCTTACAATAATTAGCCAGGTAGGTAGAGTTTGCTATGCACAGATCGCTTTTTGCTATTAGCTCCGGTTCTAGCTTTTTACCATGAGATTTCCAGTAATCTACAGCCAGCAAAAAATCTCGAGAATAGTATATAGACACCTTCGGTTGTAAAAAATCTTTCAGGTAAAAGCTGCGAAAGATATCATTATCATTGAAGAGGATAAAATCCCTGAAACCTAATTCATTTATTGCCTTCCTGATAGACGTGGCAAAACGCCTGTTATTGACCTTGTTCAATAGTTCAAATATCTTCTGGCTTGTGATCCAGTTTATTGATTCTATTATCTTATCAGGATTGTATACCCACAGATTATCATTAATTTTCTCAAGGCCCTTCTTTTTCCCTTTAATTACCTCAAGGCGTTTTTGTACTTTTTCGTCATTTTTATTTCGTAGCAAGGAAATTCTATCAAGGGGCGAATTCACATATAAAACCTTATTGTGCTTACTGAATTCTATTGCAAGATTTTTACAATTACTACCTATCTCCACATCCCAGGGTTGCTGGCCCGTTACCACTATATTGGCATTTTGTATCAACCCGTTATTTAGGATCATGCTATTCTCTGCTGATTGTATTACCTACTACCAAGATACAGTTATTATTTATACCTCTATTACCATGCGAATCAATTATTTATCAACGAACAAAATAAGCAATTACACTAAACCTTTCAACTGCTTTTCCTGATCTAATTGATAGGTAATGTTGATCAATGCAATGGTGAGATAAAAGAACACATTTGTCGGGAATTGCACTATTGCCTCCTGCGGAAAATTGCCCAAGCATATTGCATAAGCCATAACAGTAGCTGCAAGGCAATAATTTTTTAGCTCAGGATCTTTTATGCTGTAATAGTTCATTATTCCCGTTCGTAATATAATAAACATGAGGGTACAGAATAGGATCAGCCCTATCCATCCCATCTCTACCGCTACACGTACATAGCCGCTGTCCACTTCAAAGTGAGCAAGGAACGATCCGGGAGAGAACCGCCTACCCCACTCACCAGCAGCCCCGAGACCAGCACCCAGCGGATGCGATTGCATAAAAGGCTGTATGCGCTTCTGGTTATACTTACGCAGCTTATAAGACGCATCTTCATTAGGCCTGAATGCGCTCTGAAACCGTTGGATAGATGGACTGCCGGTGGGTATGAATATCAGTATAGTCAGGAAAATACCCGCTATTACTGTAAATATCATTACCCGTTTGTTATAATTTAATATTGCATAGAGCAGAAGGCCCGCAGGTACCAGCACATAAGCGCCGCGTGTACCTGAGTAGAGCATAGTCATAAGAAAGAAACCCGCTAATATTGCTAACACTATCTTTTTCCACAGTTGTAAGTTTCCGGCTATCATCACTATGCACATCAGGCTGCTGATAACCATGTTATATGAAAAGGATACGGGATCAGAGAATATAGAATACTTACGCCAATGACCTCCTATAAATAGCAGTCCAGCTATCTCCGGGTCAGAGTTGAGATAAGCCATTTCGGAGGCGGAGAAACCAAAATATTCCTGCTTAAAGGCATAAGCTGCACCAATAAAAGCGAGCACAAGCCATATTTTTAAGAGCAGGCGTATATACTTGATATCCCTTACCTGATACATAAATATAAAGTACATCAGCATTACTATGCCCACAGAGCGTACTGTATATACCCAGGCAAGCCTTGATTCCGCAACAGGGTTGGCAATTTCCAGAAAGTTGTACGCTACCCATACCAGGATAATTATGCTTACCGGGCTTTTATATATTTTCCAGTTAGGATGAAATTTCTGCTTTATAAAAAACCCCAGTATTAGCAATGCCTGTATGCCATCCATTAAGGTGCCCAAAGGAAAGGGTATTCCCATCCTGATAAAGAAAAATAGCAGATAGGCCATTATCAGCAATACGAGTATGCCAAATTTCGGATGCGCTACTATCCCAAATATAATTGGCCCCGCTAGCATTGCCCCAAACAGGAGCGCCGCGCCAACTATTTCCATTTTATAAATAACAAAAGAAAAAACCAGGGAGAGTATCAGTAATGCTCCAGTGCCAATGTAATAACGATACTTACGCCAACCAGTGCTATTACCCAGGCTGAATAAAGGCCTTCGGCGCGCTATAGAAGCAGGTCCTTTATCATTGTCCATAACTATAGGAACAATAATTTAATAAAAAAAAAGTAACAGGTCGCAAATACCATCAATATTGCTATTTTCCTCATCAATACCTGGGTAGGTGTCAATCCTTCCTTATTAAGTTTTCCCTCTTTTTTAGATTCAGGATATATCTTCATAATTATTTATTAAAGAAGAAATTTGTTTCATCCTCCTGATCCTTGTAGGGTACCAGTTTATCATCTATCAATACGTTAGTAGTATATCCAAGTGATTCCAGGTATTCAAAACACATCTGCCTCTTTTCATTCTTCCACAGTTCACAATATATAATAGGCATGTGTTTTCTTAATAGTTGTTCGCCGCCTTTCAATACATAATACTCATAGTTTTCCACATCAATTTTTATGGCATCAATTTTCTTTAGTGCAATAAGTTCAGGGATGCTATCCAGTGTTTTTACCGGTACAGTTACTTCTCTGCCATTATTCCATTCTGAAGTATCGCCTTCTTCCTTTACATGGCTAAGACCCTGCATTTTCATTTTATTCATTATCGGCAATACCATGGTCAGCTCACCCATCTTATCGCCCAGGGCATTGGTAAATAACTTTACATTCTTCACTTTAAAATAACCAACTATTCGTTTTAATGCTTTGATGTTATCCGGCATTGGTTCGAAAGAAAATACCTGCCCAGTCTTTACCTTTCTTGCAAGGGCAGTTGTCATGATTCCTATGTTGGCTCCTATATCCAGTACCGTCCCATTTTCAGGTATATTATTAAGGAAATAGTTAAATTCCTTTTCGTGCTGATTGTTTGCCAATCTCCTTACTGTATAAATAGCAAACAGGAAGAGATAATTAGAGAACCCTAAAACATTTTGTAGCAATAATTTAAAAACTGTTTTTAGCATAAATATTTTTTTCTTTTTTAGTTACCCGTCTCTTCGCCTGGTAGCAACAGAATGCTTATTAGCATTGCGCACCTTCATTAGCGACATTACCTGCCAGAACATAAACTTAGGTATATTTTTTAGCGACCTGTATATTTTCTCGTTGGTATGGCCCTTTGCTAGCGCTAACAGAAACCCGCATATGAACAGACCAATACCTGCAGCCCAAATAGCAGCTGCTATAGGCGCTATAAATAAATTAATAAAAAGAAACAATATCGATAGTATTAGAAATATAAATAAGGGGGGGCGTAATAAAATTATCCCGAACAATAACTCATTCCAGTTAAACCGTACAATCCCTTTCCCGATCAGATTGAACCCAAACTTAAAATACTTGAACCAGGTATTTATCCATCTTGCACGCTGCTTCACCAGTTGGTCGGCGTGTGTTGTCTTCTCATCATATACGATCGCATCTCCTGCAAAAGCTATCCGTTTGCCACTGTTTACTATATGGTATTGCAGCACCTTATCAAAACCCGCTCCTGTTATATCAAGGCTTTCCAGGGAGTCTTTGTACAATTGGGTGGTAAATGCCATTCCAGAGCCTGCAAGGGTAGCAGAAGAGCCTGCTTCAAAAAGCATTTTACCATCGTAGAAATGGTAATAAATGTCGCGTGCTGCATCCAGACAGGCATAGGTAGTATCCAGGTTTTTTGCATCCCTTCTTCCCTGCACTGCTATAAATCCTTTATCAAATTCTTTATTTAGTTGGTTCAGGTACTCTTTGTCCGCCAGATTGTCGCTGTCTATAATAGTTAGTCTTTCATGAGCCCTTACAAATCTATTGATCGCATAGAAATGAGATCGCGTATTACTGGCAAGTGTTTGTTCAGGCCTTAATACGACCACTCGATTGTCTTCAAACTGAAGATTTGTTATATCACATTTATCGGCAACTATGTAGATGATGTAGTTAGTATAATTAAGCTTCAGTAATGACAAAACAACCGCGTGTAGCATATGGGTTTGTTCATACGCTGTTACGATAATTCCGTAATCGGCTTCTGTGTTAATTGGGAGGCTTTTCTTATCTGTGTGAGTAAATAATTTCCGTAAAAGGAAGAATATGTATAATATCAAAGGGAACACAAGGTTATACCCAATGCATAGCTGCAGCACTAACCATATGATATGTAATGCGCTATTGTGCATCATCCTCGTCATTATTAACTATTTTTTACCGGCAGGGCATTATCAGGAATTTTATTCAATACAAATCCTGAAAATTTATCTCCCAGACTTTTCAGATATTCAACCTGCGGGGCTTTTGCATGGTTGAGCTGCGAACCCGCTTCATATACTGTTACAACCTTATCAGCAAATGCTATCCATTCTTTCGCATTGCTTATCCCTTCCAGCGAGGTCGTTTCTATTAATATTATATCAAACTTTGCCCTCAGTTCTTCCATTCTATGCACTACAGCATCGTAATTATTAATCTCCAATACAGAGCTATCACCACCCTTATTGCCCAGTATATTAATAGACACATCACCAAGGGTAAAATCCATGTTGTCACTCCCTCTCAGATATTCTTCTATAGAGTTGCTGGTCTCATTAAGTTTGGTAATGTCAGGCTGCTTAAAGTTTCCATCTATTACCAGCACATCCTTCAGCATGCGCGATAATGCATAGGCAAGGCTTATGGTTACAAAAGTTTTGCCTTCGCCGTGCACCATACTTGTTATAGCTACCACTTTCCCCTTGCCCAGGTCACTCTCTACTTCAAAGCGCAATGACCTTAGCAGGTCTTTGAATGTGCGCATTGGTTTTGTGGGCGAGGGATTATTCCATATCTGGTTTATATCCAGCCGGCCTCTTTCCAGATTCAGGTATCCTATCACCGGCAACCCGGAAGCATTCGCAAGCTGTGCAGGAGTACTAATAGAGCGATCGAAATAAAAGAGTACAAAAAATACCAAAACGCAGAAAACAAAACTGATGATGCCTGATAATATCACCAGAAGCATTTTTTTACCTGGTTTCAGATCACCAGGCATGGCGCGCTCTACCAGTTTTATTGTTCGCGAAGATGTCGATTCTATACTTGCCTGGTTATATTTTTGCAGCACATCCAGGTATTCTTTACTGGCTATATCTATTTCGCTCTCGCTCGATTGTATTACGGCCTCATTAGGTACTAGTATGTCCAGCTTTTCATTCAACCGGGCCAGTTCCCCATTTACAGATTGTACACTATTCTTTGCCAGTTCCAGCGCCAGTTCCAGGTTCATTTTTTGTGTTACCAGGTTTTCCTTCATCACTAAAGGGCTATACAGGTATTTATCTGACGCCTGCATTATCTGTGCATTCAGCTTGCCTTGCAAAGAGTCCATCATACTCTTATACTTAGGGTCAAAGCCGCTTTGCACATAATCCTGGTTTACTAGTTTTATCTGTTCTTTCGTTTGTACAATCTCTGTATTGATGCTGCTTATTGCACTCTCCAAATACTTCCTATCCTCAGGGTTAAATTTTTCATCGATAGTTTTCAGCGCGGCTGTATTAGCTATGATGTCTCTTTGCGCCTGTTCTTTGCGTGTTTCAAAATCCGCTATTTGTCCATACAGGGTTTTTGCCTGATCATTCATGTTAAGCACCCTGTTTTTGATCTTATAGTCTTTCAGCGCAGAAGTCTTATTTATCATGATAGCCTGCTTTTGCTTTAGCAGGCTATCGTAAAAGCTTACAGCTTTATTCTTGTTTTCCTTATTCTGTGTATTGTAATAAGTAATAAACTCATTACAGAGGGTATTAACTACAAATGCTGAAAGGTTAGGATTTTCCGATTCGAATTCTACATTAATGAAATCACTGTTCCCTACTCTATATACAGTCAGCTTCCTATTCAGCGATTCATTATCATATCCCATCGATTTCATCAGCTTGTACAATCCATTCTCATCATTGTTCCAGAGAGAGAGTTCATCCATGGTTGCATACTTAGTTCTGTAAGTATTTATAGCATGCTGTAATGCAGATTGATTCAATTCCTTTACCAGCTTACTGGGTTTTCTGAAAGCTGAATCTTTACCAAGATCATGCAGCATCAACTTATAGGAAACCTGGTTCTGAATTTTTTTGGAAAGGATTATCTGATTCAGGTTTTCGAATTCCTGATTTATTTTATATTCCTGGTCAAAAGTGCCTGCTATGGTAAATACCTGTTGCGATTTATCTACAAGGCCAGTAGCTATGCGCGTATTGGAAACAAAAACATCAGCGATATTACGAACGAGGAAAAAAGTAGCGATGACTGTAATAAGCGGTATCACAATCAATGTAATCTTCCGCCTGTAGAGAAACTTAAAAAACTCAAGTAATTCCATTATTTAATATCTTCTAACTTTGCACCCAACAATTCTTCAAGGTTAGCTTTAGCAACTAAATATTCCGTTTCTGCTGTAATCTTTTCTTCTCCGTGGCCTGTATACATGATCAAGGCCATGTCGTAATTATTAAGTGTTTCTTCGCCTTTTTCAAATTTATACTTGGTATTCTTCAATACGGTTTCCGCATCTATCAACGACTGGGATTTCATCTTCAGTATCGCCGTTCGCTGAATATACGCAAAATATCTTTGCTTTATCTGCGATTCTATATTCAGATCATTGGCTTGTTTTTCATACTTGGCTATCTTCAGATCATCCTTTGCCTGCTTTACGGTAAATGGCTTTTGAAGCAATGAACCTACATTTAGGAAAAACCCAAGTTGATAGCCTCCTAAAGGCCCCACGGTTGTAACTGTAGTTGTTGGGAATGGTGTATAATTGTACGAAAGGGTTAATGCATCAGCGTAAGATATCTTGGCTTTATTCACTGTGGTGCGTGCCTCACTAATGCGCACATCATATGATTTGGATCTTGGATAATTCGCTTTTGCGTAAGCTATAAGCCTTTCCAGATAAGGGTAAGAAATATCCTGAAGCATAGACTCCTGCGCCCTCACTACATTGAAAGACAGGATAATTGCAATAAATGCAAAATAGGTTAGCCTCATTAAGAATGCAATTTAAGCAAAATTCTTTCTGAAACCTACTATACTGCCTCCTTTTGAAACATAGCAGGAAAGGTTTTGAGTAGTATTTTCATGTCCAGCCATATAGAATAATTCTGAGCATAAAAGTTATCCAGCTTCTTTCGCTCACGTTCAGACATATCTTCCTTACCCCGACGGCTTATCTGCCATAGCCCTGTAAGGCCTGCAGGTGCCAGGAAGCGCCATGACCAGTCTTGCGATGTAAGCATTTCGGCTTCATAAAGTGGCAATGGCCTGTTGCCCACTGTAGACATATCGCCCTTGAATATGTTTACTAGTTGTGGTAGTTCATCTATGCTCGTCTTTCTGATGAATCTCCCTATTCTAGTAATGCGCGGATCATTCTTGAACTTTACAAATGTTGATTTGACATCTTTCCCCTCAGCAGCATATTGATTCAATGCAGCAAGTTCGGCAATGCGTTTATCGGCGTCTGCCCGCATAGAGCGGAATTTGTAGAAATCAAATATTTTGTATCCTGTACCTACCCGTTTGCTTTTATAAATGATAGGCCCCTTCGATTCTAACCTGATGAGTATAGCCACTATCAGAAATAATGGGGATAACAATAACAGCAGTACACCAGAAAAAATTACATCGAATGCCCTTTTTACCGATGGCACTTTAAAGGAAATTACCGTTTGGTCGGATAATTTATCAAGGCTTGGACGTATGAGTTTGAACTTAACCAGGAACACAAGACGTTCTGAAATATGGTCAATGTTGTAAGGCGCTTTATAGAAATCATGCACCCTAAGTTTTTTAGCTTTTATCAGCCATTCAGGATTATCTCTTGGCGTCAGAAGCACTATTAACAACCCCTTCAGCATCATGTTCTTTTGTATTGTTTCTACCAGTGCAAAGGCAAGCCCCTGTTCATCTATTTCTATCAGAACTATCTCCGGCAGAGATATTAAAGACTGATTGAGCAAATAGTTCTCAAGGCTCTTAAGAGTAGGGGTTTCATAAACCTGGAAAAACGGCGCTATCTTTTGCAATGCATCCCGGGTTATCTCGTTGCCGGCACATGCAGCCACCCTAACGCTGTTAGCATTATAACTCCAGTCAGCTTGCTGCATGGGTGCGTTTTGCATTAAGTATGTTTGAGATTGTCTCTTTCAGCAATGTAGGGTTAAATGGCTTTGAGATGGTACCATCAACAGTAAAGGGCATATTTTGTATCACACTTTGCATGTCTTCTGATCCTGATAGTACTACCACAGGTGTTTCTTCATAAAACCCACTGATTTTCAGGTTTCTCACAAATGATGAACCATCCAGGTAGGGCATCTGAAGGTCAGAAATAATAAGGTCAGGAAAATTACCTTCTTCAAGCCAACGGAAGGCTTCAATTCCGTTCTGCTTACAGATGACACTATACTTCTCAGACATTATGATTTCAAGAAGCTTTGATATTACCGGGTCATCATCAACAATTAATATCTGTTCTCTCATTTACAGATCCGAATAAATTTGTAATCGTTTGTAAATTAGTGCATGTCTATCAATAATAAAAGCATTACGTGTAAAACGAATATTATTTCTTTTATCAATTTGCAACATTATTACTTTCACCACAATTTACTGAGGTAAAAAACAACATTAGTATATCTTTAGTGGAGTTTTACAGCATCCATATACGAATACTAACCGTTGTTAAGATTTGCCGGGGCAAAAATTAAAATCATTCGATGGCGTTAAAAGAGCTTATTAAAGAGAATGAACAATTGAAAAAGTTCATTCATTATTTGCTGGTCCCAAAGCGTGAGGCGCGTCCGCGTGCTTGGGTAAAGTGGTTTGTAAACCCTTTCTACCATCAAAAAGGCAAAGGCGCTGTTATCCGCAGGCGGGTAAGGCTCGATGTACTACCCTTCAACCGGTTCGTTCTTGGGGAATATTCAACCGTTGAAGATTTTAGTACAGTAAATAATGGTGTTGGCGATGTAGTTATAGGCCATCATACGCTGGTAGGTATGGGCAATGTGATCATTGGCCCGGTTACCATTGGAAATAATGTTATAATGGCGCAGAATATTGTTGCCAGCGGCCTAAATCACACATACGATAATATTGAAGCTCCGATACATGCACAGGGTGTTACCACAGCCCCGATAACCATAGAGGACGATTGCTGGATAGGAGCTAATGTGGTCATCACGGCAGGCACTACAATCGGCAGGCACAGCGTGGTGGCTGGCGGCGCAGTAGTTACAAAAGATGTGCCCCCTTACTGCGTGGCGGCAGGTAATCCTGCCCGTATCATACGCCGTTATGATGTGGATAAAAAGGAATGGCTGAAAGAACAGCAATAGATCAGTATTTAGAAAGGTAATATTCCCTGTCAAACTTTATATCGCGGTTTGCAAGATAAGTACGTATATCGCAATAAGGGGGTGCTTCATCAGCCTTACTATTGCCTATGATAACTACATCGTAATATGGTACGTAATAATTGCTTAAAGCCTTGGCTGCACTCCCGACTGACATATAGTTATTAATAAACATCCATTTGTTAATATCATCAAATGGCGATACCACTACACACGCTACAATGTGGTTGGAATAATCTCGGTAAAAATGTTCATTTACGAGGTATTGAAAATCTCTGCAAATAGCTCGCGCTTGGGTAAGTGTAAAGGCCAGGTTCATTAATAATATGGGGTATTACGCTTGTTAGCAATATTATTTTGTTTGGCCGTTTCTGAGGGAATAATGAAGATACAGGAACAATCTTTATTTCAAAACTATTTACAATTATATTTGCGCTATGGATGCTTTACAGCAACAATTGCAGGTTTATGAGCAGGAGATAAACGAATTCGATCCGGCCGATGCAGCCGCACTGGAACAATATCGCATCAGGTTCCTGGGTACCAAAGGAATAGTGAAGCAAGTATGGGGCGAGATGAAAAATGTGCCTGTAGATAAAAAGAGAGATGCTGGGCAACTTCTCAATTCCTTTAAACAACTGGCTGAAGCCCGATATGAACAGTATGCGCACATGCTAAACACCGTAGATAAAAAAAGTGCCGTAGCTGATATTTCACTGCCCGGCACTCCATTGCCTACAGGTACCCGCCATCCGTTAAGAGTAACTGAGAACGAGATCATTTCAATATTTGAGAAGATAGGGTTTAGCGTAGCTACAGGCCCTGAAATAGAAGATGACTGGCATAATTTCACTTCGCTGAATATGCCCGAGCATCATCCTGCACGCGATATGCAGGATACCTTTTATGTATCACAAAACCCCGACTGGGTATTACGTACCCATACATCATCGGTGCAGGCACGCATACTGGAGCAGCAAAAACCACCTGTAAGGGTAATTTGTCCTGGCAGGGTGTACCGTAACGAAACAATAAGTGCACGGGCTCATTGTTTTTTTCACCAGGCAGAAGGTTTATATGTAGATAAAGATGTATCATTTGCTGACCTGAAACAGACACTCTATTATTTTGTTACAGAAATGTTTGGGGCAGATACAAAGGTGCGCTTTCGTCCTTCCTATTTTCCCTTTACTGAGCCTAGTGCTGAGATGGATATATCCTGCACAATATGTGGGGGCAAGGGTTGCAACATTTGCAAACATACCGGCTGGGTAGAGATATTGGGATGTGGTATGGTACATCCTAATATGCTGCGCAATTTTGGTATAGACCCTGAAGTTTATACCGGCTTTGCATTCGGACTAGGAATAGAGCGTATTACACAGATAAAGTACCAGGTGAATGACCTACGCCTGTACTCCCAGAATGATATTCGCTTTTTGAAGCAATTCCAATCATTATAGCAGAGGTCTATATCCTCCAATAATCGTTATATAACGCATGATATTATTAACCGGCGCAAGTGGTTTCCTGGGGCAGCATATGGTCCGCTACCTGTCTGCGCAGGGATGTATAGTACGTGCACTATATAATAATAACCAGCCAATAAAGTCTTTATTACAATTGCCCGGGGTCTCATGGGCAAAATGCGACCTGCTTGATGTATACGATGTGGCAGCAGCAATGCAAGGCATTACCGAGGTATATCACTGCGCAGCAATAGTTTCTTTTAATCCTAAGCGAAGGGAAGAAATGCTGCATACAAATACAGAGAGTACAGCTAATATAGTTAATGAGGCACTGGCTCAGCGAGTGCGCAAATTGGTATATGTAAGTTCTGTAGCAGCCCTGGGCCGTAATGAGGGGAAACATACCGAAATAACAGAAGAAGAAGAATGGGAAGAAAGTACACGCAACTCTTTTTATGGACAGAGTAAGTACATGGCCGAAATGGAAGTATGGCGCGGTATAGCGGAAGGGTTGGATGCAGCGATTGTGAATCCTGGTATCATATTAGGCGAAGGCGACTGGAATGAAGGATCTGCTAATATTATGAAAGTTGTTTACGGTCAGTTCCCCTTCTATACCCTAGGTGTTAATGCATGGGTAGATGTAAATGATGTGGTTAACGCCATGTACTTGTTAATGAAAAGCGCTGTGTCTGCTGAACGCTTTATTCTTAATGGGGGGAATTATAGCTACAAGGACATATTTACCATGATGGCCGCTGCAGTTGGGCGCAAACCCCCACATATCAATGCTACACCTTTTATGACAAGCCTCGTAGCTAATTTAATGATGCTGCGAACCAGGATAACGGGCAGATCAAGCGCTATTACTAAAGAAACAGCGAGTAATGGACAGCTACGCTGTTATTATGACAATACGAAATTACCAGGCTTTATTCCCGCATTTTCATACACTCCCATACAGGATACCATTAACCGTATTGGAAAGGCATTCCTGGTAGATGTAAATAAAAAATAATTGTTTTTTTTCTTTATTAACAAAAACCTTTGTAATCTTGCATCATCGCCAACGTAGTCATTCCAGCCTTCGTTAAGCCAAATTCGGAATCCTCCCGATTCCATTTTCAAAATAATCAACCATTTAGTTATTAATAATCTACTTAAGTCATTTTAGAAAAACGTTAGCATGCCTTACGACATTGTGCAATTAAACGATATGCTCGTTCCCGAGCTCGTGGATGTAGCTGAAAGCCTGAAAATAAACAATGCCCGCTCTCTTGATAAACAAGCCCTCGTCTATAAGATACTGGATCAGCAGGCCACAAACCATGGTGGCGGCGGCGCTGATAAGCCTACCGATACAGAAGGCAATGAGAAAAAGAAAAGGGGCCGCAAGCCTACTTCACAGCCTGCTTATAGTAAAGTAGGTGGCAGCGAAGAAAAACACGTTGAAAAACGTGAAAAGGCTGTAGAAGCTGAAGATGATAAAAAACGCCGTGGCCGCAAGCCAAAATCTGAAAATATACCCCAGGCCTCCCAGAATACCGAAAATGTACCTGCAGCTGAGGGATGGTCTACATTAATGAATAACATTGACGAGACACCTGTAAAGGAAAATGTTCAGGTTACAGCCCATGTGGAACCTAAGGAGGAAACAGGAATTACAATGCCTACGCCGGAGGAAAACAGTGAAAACCAACAGCCACAACCTGACCATCAGACAACCCAGCAACCTGTTGAGGCCAATAGCCGTCCACAACAGCAACCTTACCGCAATAATCCGCGCCGCGAACCTCAGCCAGCAAAACAGGAAAGTAATTTCAATATAGAGTTTGATGGTATTGTAGTTAGTGAGGGTGTGCTGGAAATGATGCCTGACGGCTACGGTTTCCTGCGCAGCAGTGATTATAATTATCTGAGCTCACCGGATGATATTTATGTATCCCCTTCCCAGATAAAACTATTCGGTCTTAAGACAGGCGATACTGTAACAGGCAGTGTGCGCCCACCTAAAGAAGGTGAAAAGTATTTCGCTCTGCTGAAGGTTGAAACCATCAATGGTAAACTGCCGGATGAGATCCGCGATCGTGTGCCATTCGATTATCTCACGCCGCTTTTCCCTTTTGAGAAATTAAGTCTCACCAGCACCAGCAATAACTACAGCACTCGTATCATTGACCTTTTCACCCCTATAGGTAAGGGCCAGCGCGGACTGATAGTAGCACAGCCAAAAACAGGTAAAACGATGCTGCTGAAAGAAGTGGCAAATGCAATAGCGCGTAATCATCCTGAGTGCTACCTGATGATAGTACTGGTAGATGAGCGCCCTGAAGAGGTTACTGATATGCAACGCAGCGTACGTGCAGAGGTTATAGCATCCACATTTGATGAGCCTGCTGATAAGCACGTAAAAGTTTCTACTATCGCACTGCAAAAAGCTAAGCGCCTGGTAGAAGTAGGCCATGATGTAGTGATATTGCTTGACTCAATTACCAGGCTTGCCCGCGCGCACAATACCGTAGCCCCGTCAAGTGGCAAAGTACTAAGCGGTGGTGTGGAAGCAAATGCAATGCAAAAACCTAAACAATTCTTCGGTGCGGCACGTAAAATAGAAAACGGCGGCTCCCTTACCATACTGGCTACTGCCCTTATAGATACCGGTTCCAAGATGGATGAAGTGATCTTTGAAGAATTTAAAGGTACTGGCAATATGGAATTACAGCTCGATCGCCGCCTTGCTAACAAGCGTATGTTCCCTGCTATCGATATTACATCCTCCTCTACCCGTAGGGATGACCTGTTATTAGATAAGGATACACTTAATAAAATGTGGGTGCTCCGCAATCATATATCAGATATGCATACGGACGAAGCAATGAACTTCCTGATGCAGCAGATGCGCGGTACTAAAAGCAATGAAGAATTTCTGGCTACTATGAACAAATAGTTGACTTCATATCTATAAAATAAGAAAGGCGCTCAATGAGCGCCTTTCTTATTTTATACCAATAAATAGATTTATACTGCTTCTATTACTATGGCACTTGCACCGCCACCGCCATTACAAATACCGGCAGCACCGTACTTGGCGCCTTTCTGTTTCAGAACATTTAATAGTGTCACAATGATACGCGCGCCACTTGCGCCAAGAGGATGTCCTAAAGACACAGCCCCGCCATTTACATTTACCTGTTCAGGTTTCAGGTGCATCTTCTGGCTGTTTACAATACCCACTACACTGAATGCTTCGTTCAGTTCAAAATATTCTATATCCTCCATTTTAAGGCCCGCCTTAGCTACTGCTTTAGGTACGGCTATAGATGGTGTGGTAGTGAACCACTCAGGAGCCTGCTCTGCATCTGCAAAGCCTTTTATTTTTGCAAGAGGTTTTATACCTAGTGCGTCCGCCTTTTCTTTACTCATCAGCACTACCGCAGCAGCGCCATCATTCATTGTGCTTGCATTTGCAGCGGTTACAGAGCCATCTTTAATAAAGGCAGATTTCAAAGAAGGTATTTTATCAAATTTTACATTGTATGGCTCTTCATCTTTTGCAAATAGTATAACCTCCCCTTTTTTCTGTGGTATCTCTACAGGAACTATTTCATTGACAAAACGCCCTTCATTAATAGAGGCCTGGCTGCGATGGTAGCTTTCTATGGCAAACTCGTCCTGCGCTTCGCGGCTGATGTTACATTCTTTAGCACACAATTCCGCCGCATTACCCATAGGATAGTCTTTATACACATCGGTGAGTCCGTCTTTTGCAAGACCATCCACTAATGTTACATTACCATACTTATTACCCCAGCGCTGGCTGGCATTATAAAATGGTACATTGCTCATGCTTTCCATACCACCTGCTACTACAACATCATTATCACCCAGCATGATGGATTGTGCGCCTAGCATAATCGATTTCATACCGCTGGCGCATACTTTATTTATAGTAGTACAGGGTACGTTATCCGGTACACCTGCAAATCTTGCAGCTTGCCGTGCAGGTGCTTGCCCCAGGTTTGCCTGCATTACGCAACCCATCAACACTTCATTTATATCTTCTGCTTTTATTCCCGCTTTTTCTATTGCACCCTTTATAGCTACGGCACCTAGTTTGGTAGCAGAAAAATCTTTTAATGATCCGCCCCAGCTACCTATTGGCGTGCGCACGGCGGAGACGATATATACTTCCTTCATGAAAATAAATTTTTTAGACCGCCAAATGTACATAAAAAATGAGCGCCGGTATGTTTGAAAATCCAAGCTTATAGTGTAATTAAATCAATGTATTAAAGATTTGTCTACAATATGTCATAATAGCTTATAAGTGGTTAAATGGTAGTTAAATAGAACGTCGAAAATTGGTAAAGACGCCCGCCATTCCTATATTTGAATTCATCCCAACCAAATTATTTAAACGTAAGAATATGAAGAGAGCGATCCTGTGTATAGCCGTTTATCTGATCTCAGCGACAATTTTTAAATCTGTAAGAGCTGGTGAATCTATTGTGTCATTATCTCCTGCAAATGAGGTTTATGTCACTCACCTGTACCACCAGATCGATTTTGGCAAAAACCCACTCTCTTATGATGTGTTTGAAAAAGCATATCGTGGATATAGGAACCTGAAGGAAGCGGGCAAACTGAATGATCAGAAGAATTTGCTTACAGTTTGCGACTTTACCCTTTCTTCTTCCCAGAATCGTATGTGGATCATAGACCTTGCTAATAAAAAGGTGCTGTTCAATACTTACGTAGCGCATGGCCAGGGATCAGGCGAAGAATTTGCAACAGCTTTCTCTAACAGGAATGATTCTCACCAAAGCAGCATTGGGTTTTATGTAACGGGGGATACTTACATAGGCGAGCATGGTGCGTCTTTAAGACTTATGGGCATGGATAATGGCTACAACAACGCAGCTTATGATCGTGGCATAGTAGTACATGGCGCTGATTATGTAAGCGGCCAGTTTGTAACTAACAATCAGCGTCTGGGTCGTAGTTGGGGTTGCCCAGCGGTACCAAGCCAATTATCTGCTCCTATTATTAATACGATAAAATCAGGTACTTGTCTTTTTCTATATTATCCTGAAAAGAAGTATTTACAAACAGCATACTGGCTGAATAAAAAGATAGATCATATGCCTGCCGACCAGTTTACAAATGACCTGCAAACTCCATTAATGGCTTTTGCAAAGAGAGATACCGTAATACAATATCTTTCACCAACCGGCAAAGTGGATAGTATGAGCCATACCGGTCGTATGTAGTATACTTTTTGATCACCTCTTTAACTGCCTAAAGCAATTCGATGCTTTGGGCTTTTTATTTTTAAGCTTACTTTTAGGTATGGTCTACTCATTCAAAGGTTTTGTACCTGTTGTGCATCCCTCATCATTCATCCATCCTTTAGCAGCGGTTACGGGCAATGTGATAATTGGCAAAGATGTATATATAGGACCGGGTGCAGCGCTGCGTGGAGACTGGGGAGCTATAATAATTGAAGACGGGTGTAATGTGCAGGAAAGTTGCACGATACACATGTTTCCCGGTATTACAGTACTGCTGAAAGAAGGCTCACATATTGGTCATGGCGCTATTATTCATGGCGCTACTATAGGCCGCAATGTTATGATCGGTATGAATGCAGTAATAATGGATGAAGTGGAAATAGGTGATGAAAGTATAGTGGGAGCTATGGCATTTATCAATGCCAATACTATCATACCCCCACGCTCATTAGTAGTAGGGAATCCGGGTAAAATAATCAAAGAGGTGACCGATGAAATGATCGGATGGAAAACAATGGGTACCCGTCTGTATCAAACTTTACCACAGGATTGCTTTGATACCCTGTACGAATGTGAACCATTAAGGGAAATCCCAGCTGATCGCCCGGCACAGGCAACACTGTACGATACCTGGAATAAAATAAAGAATAGCCAGTAGGTATTATTATTTAGAATGGCTTGTCACCATTGCCGTCTTCGCTTCAGTATTCTTGCTTCCTTCTTTTTTGATAACGCCTGTGTAGATCATAGCAAATATGGCTATAGCAGCAAGTATGCGATAGATGCCAAACGCGCGGAAAGAATGTTTTTGCACATAGCCAATAAATGTGCGTATTGCTATTAGCGCTACTATAAACGCTATTACATTTCCTGCTATCAGCATGGTCATATCATTGCCCTGAAGGGTATAACCTAGTTTATGAAAATCCCACAGCTTCTTTGCTGTAGCAGCAAACATGGTGGGCACTGCAAGGAAGAAAGAAAATTCTGCTGCCAGCTTACGTGTAAGTTTTTGTTGCAGCCCGCCAACTATAGTAGCTGCGCTACGCGATACCCCCGGTATCATAGCTATTACCTGGAAGCATCCTATTAAAAATGCTTTACCATTACTTATTTCGCCCTCGTTTTCTATAGCAGGTTTTGTAAACAACCTATCTATAAATAATAATACGATACCCCCTACCAGGAACGACCATGCTACAGTAACACTACTTTCCAGTAAAGCATCTATCTTTTTAGATAGCAAAGCGCCGAATATGGCAGCTGGTATAAATGCGATGATCAATTTGACGTAAAACGACAAACGGGTTTTATCAAAGAACTTCTTGTGATATAATACTACTACTGAAAGGATAGCTCCTAACTGGATACATACCTCGAATAGCTTTACAAAAGCTTCTTCATTAATGCCCATTATAGCGCTTGCAATGATCATGTGGCCGGTAGAAGAAATAGGAAGGAACTCGGTAATGCCTTCTACTATGCCGAGTATTATAGTCTGGAGCCAGGTCATAAGCTATGGTATATTAATGTATTTATGTGTTTGTAAAGATAATTGCCATTGCGGATGTTGCTGTATATATTCTATTATCTGAGGAACAATTTTTTCTTTCCTGCTCCATTCCGGCTGCAGGTACAATTTGCAATCTTTAGGCACATTGAGTGCATGGGTTTCCGCCCACGCAAAATCCGACATATTATAGACTACCACCTTTAGTTCATCAGCTCTTTCCAGGCATTCAGACAGGGGGGCTTTAAACTTTTTAGGTGAAAGCGTTACCCAATCCAATGCCCCACTAAGCGGGTGTGCCCCCGATGTTTCAATATGCGCTTTAAACCCTGCATTATGAAGTTCATCACATAGCGGTACCAGGTTGTGCATAGCCGGTTCGCCTCCTGTTATTACCGCTATACGACCTTTACAAGCTGCCGCCGTATTCACGATTTCCTGTACCCGCATTTTAGGATGCATATCTGCATCCCAGCTATCTTTTACGTCACACCAAACGCACCCCACATCGCACCCGCCAAGGCGTATGAAATAGGATGCCTGCCCTGTATAGTAGCCTTCGCCTTGTAGCGTATAGAAGTGCTCCATTACCGGGTACATCACTGTATGTATAATATTATCTATCAAAATATTTTCCACGCCGTTAATTAACGTAGGCGTGCATTTTAGCTGCTTCCAATGTGTTTTTCATCAATCCGCATATGGTCATTGGCCCCACACCTTTTGGCACAGGCGTAATGTAGCTGCATAGCGGTGCTACATTATCAAAATCCACATCGCCTACCAGCCTTGCACCACTTTTCTTACTTGCATCATCTATCCTGTTTATCCCTACATCTATTACTACGGCACCTTCCCTTACCATATCAGCTGTAACAAATTTTGGCCGGCCTATAGCTGCTACTATCAGATCGGCAGTAATGGTTATATCGCTAAGATTGCGGGTTCGGGAATGGCAAAGGGTCACGGTAGCATTTCCGGGTTTGCCATTGCGGCTCAGCAGTATAGACATTGGCGTACCAACAATATTGCTTCGCCCTATTACCACGCAATGCATACCATCAGTATTGATATTATAATGCTCCAGCATAAGCAAAATGCCATATGGAGTAGCCGGCAGGAAAGTAGGCTGCCCAAGCAGCATTTTGCCCTGGGTTATTGGGTGAAAGCCATCCACATCTTTCAGCGGGCTGATGCTATTGATCACTTTATCCGGCGATATATGTTCGGGTAAAGGTAGTTGTACCAGTATCCCATCTACATCATCGTTATTATTCAGCTGGTGTATCTGGTCGAGTAAATGATGCTCTGTAATGTCAGTTTCAAAGTGCAGCATGGTAGAATTAAAACCTAATTCTTTGCATGTACGCACCTTAGCGCCTACATATGCTGCGCTGGCAGGGTTTTGTCCTACCATAATGACAGCCAGATGAGGGGTTTTACCGCCTTCTGCAATCATTTTTTCAGCATCCTTTTTTATCTGCTCCTTTATATGTGCAGCGGTTGCTGTGCCGTCCAGAATTTGCATGGCGCAAAGATAAAGCAATAGGCCGATAGTACCATTAGCAGCAGATACAGCATGTTGCCCAAAAGAAAAGCTGCCCGAAGGCAGCTCCCGTGTTTGATCCGGCTTTAGTTTCAGATCAAGGTCTTTCTTTACTTACCATACCCATTTTGTGCAGTAATTTCCTGTTCTTGCGTTTATGCGTAAGGTTATGTGCCATTGTATAAATAATTGGCAATATAAGTAGGGTAAGTATAGTAGATGTAACCAACCCGCCTATTACCACTATAGCCAGTGGCTTCTGCGTTTCAGAACCTATACCCGTACTAATCGCTGCTGGCAACAAGCCTATTGCAGCCATCAGTGCAGTCATCACCACTGGCCTTATGCGCGACTGCACCCCATGCTCTATGGCATGGTGCAGGGTAAGTTTCTCTTCCAGGTTCTTTCTGAATACGCTTATAAGGATAACCCCGTTCTGGATACAAACCCCGAACAATGCAATAAACCCGATACCTGCGCTTATGCTGAAGTTCATACCTGTAAGATGCAGCGCCAGTATACCTCCTATCAGGGCAAAGGGAACATTCATAAGCGTTAAAACAGCATCCTTTACATTACCATAGGTGATAAAAAGTATCAGGAATATGGCTATCAGGCATAGTGGAACTACCTGGGTCAGGGTAGCAGAGGCGCGTTGCGCATTTTCAAACTCCCCATTCCACGACATTGTATATCCCCGGGGCAGCTTCACATTTTTCTTCATTTTACGCTGTGCTTCCGCTATGGTACTGCCAAGATCCCTGCCACGCACAGAAAATTTCACCGGTATATATCGGGAATTATTATCCCTATACACAAAAGAAGGCCCTGTTAGCACTTTAATATCGCTGATCTCATTTATGGGTATCCTGGTGCCATCCTGTGTTGGCACCATTAGCTGCTCTATCTTTTCTTCTGTGTTACGAAAGTCTTTCTCATAGCGTACCCTTATATCAAATTTGCGCTCTCCCTCATACAGTTGGGTAGCTGCCTTACCGCCTATCGCCATTTCTATCACCGCATTGGCATCGGTAATATTTACGCCATATAGTGCCATTTTCTGCTGGTTCAGTTCTATATGAAATTCAGGCTGGCCCAGATTACGCAGCACTCCAAGATCTTCCACTCCCTGCACAGTATGCAGTTGTGCCATCACCTGGTTTGCCAGTGTATCCAGCCGGTCAAAGTCTTTACCAAATATTTTTACGGCCATTGATGCAGGCACACCCGCCACCGCTTCTTCCACATTATCTCTGATCGGTTGCGAATAGTTGAGTAATATACCTGGCAGCTTGCTCAGCTGCTTATGAAGGTCATCTATAAGGCTTTCTGTGGTTACTCCTTTAGGCCAGTCTTCTTTCTGTTTCAGGTCTACAGCTATTTCCACATTAAAGAACCCTTTGGGATCTGTACCATCCACAGTACGTCCTACCTGTGCCAGGGTATGCTGTACCTCGGGGAATTTCTCTATAATGCTGATCATCTTTCGGGATACCTGGTTCGATGCATCGAGCGAGGCACTCATTGGCAACTGTGCCTTTACCCATAGGGCACCCTCATCCAGTTCGGGTAAAAATTCACTCCCTAGAAATTTAGCTGAAATAAAGGTGAGGCCCATTATGGACACCGCTACTATCAGGCTGGTACGCTGATGTGCATACACCCATCTAAAGGCTTTCATAATATTCCGCTCAAAAAAACCTACAACTATGTTATGTTTTTCCCTAACATTTTTGCGTAGTAATATGCTGGATAAGGCAGGCACCAATGTAAGTGTGTATATCAATGCCCCGAGTAACGCAAAACCCAGGGTATAGGCTAGTGGGGAGAACATTTTTCCTTCCACTTTCTTGAAGGCAAAAATGGGAACAAGACACGTAAGGATGATGATCTTGGAGAAGAATATTGCCTTACCCATTTCGGTACCTACATTTTTAAACAGCCCCAGTTTTGCCAGTTTATTAAACCGTTCCATGCCCACCTCTTTTGCGCGATGGTCAAGTGCTACAAAGAGCCCTTCCACCATCACAACGGCACCATCTATGATGATACCAAAATCTACCGCCCCCATCGATAATAGGTTTGCCGTCATTCCCCTAAGCCGCATCAGCATAAATGCAAACAGCAACGCCAGCGGCACTATTATACCTACTATAAGTGTGGTACGCCAGTCGGCCATAAAGATCAATACAATGAGCGTGACCAGTATAATTCCTTCAAACAGGTTGTGCAGTACGGTATGTGTTGCATATTCCATCAGTGTACTGCGATCATAAAATGGAACGATCTTCACATCCTTTGGCAGCGTATTCTCGTTAAGGTCTTTTACTTTTTCGTGTATGCCATCCAGTACTTGTTCCGCATTCTCGCCCTTGCGCATCACGATTATACCTTCTACTACATCTTCTTCTTTATCCCGCTTCACATCGCCCAGGCGGGGCTTTTCTGTTTCTACAACATCGGCTATATTCCTTACCAGTATAGGCACTCCATGTATCTTGGTAACTATTACATTCCTTATCTCGTTTATATCATTCAGCAACCCTATACCTCTAACTATAAATGCCTGTCCGTTTTTTTCAAGTACATCACCACCCACGTTTATATTGCTCTTGGCTACCGCATTATATACATCGAGCGATGTAAGGCCATAGTTAGTGATGCTATTGGGGTTTACCCTCACTTCGTATATCTTCTCCCCGCCGCTAAAGGTGTTCACATCGGCCACACCCGGTATCGATTTGAATTGCCGGTCCAATACCCATTCCTGTATCGTATTCAGTTCACGGATATTCCTGGTCTTGCTTTCCAGGGTATAGCGGTAAATCTCTCCGGTTGGGCCGTAAGGTGGCTCTACCTCTGGTGATGCACCATCGGGCAGGCCGGCATTACCCAAACGGGTAAACACCTGCTGCCTCGCAAAGCCATCATCTATATTATCATCGAAAATGATTCGGATATACGATAATCCGAATGCCGATGTAGAGCGCAGGCTGGTCTTGCTCTGTACAGAATTAAGAACAGTTTCCAATGGTATCGTTACGAACTTCTCTACCTCTTCTGCACTGCGGCCGGGCCATTGGGTAATGATGATTATTTGGGTATTAGTAACATCCGGAAATGTTTCAATAGGAGTATTACGGTAACATATAAATCCTATAACACCCAAAACGGCAGTTATAAAAAAAACAAAATACCTATGGCGTAGAGAAAAATATATTATCTGACGAATGAACTTATTCATAAAAATGATTTAAAAACAAATGAGCAAGAACGGTTAGCTCTATTGAGCTATCAATTGACTAAAAACCAACAATTGATTCTTGGTTATTACGGCCTGCCCGGCTGATACACCACCATCCACATAGGTACGTTCATTCACTGTTTTAAGTATCGCTACTTCTGCTACCTTCATACTGTCCTTACTATTATAGATCACTACATAATTTTTCCCGTCTTGAGAGATAAGAGCCGACGTAGGAATGCAAATTGATCTTGCACCTTCCTGATTACTGACCACAACACGTGCAAACATATCCGGCTTCAATAGCATCTGGCTATTATCAAGCGTTACTCTTACCCTCATCGCCTTGCTTTGCGGATCCAGCACCTGGCTTATCTTGTCGATCTTACCGCTAAACGATTTATCAGGATAAGACATAGGAATTACTCTTGCATTATATCCTTCTTTTACTTTAGGTATATCTGCTTCATATACATTAGCATATATCCATACATTTCTAAGGTCTGATATAGTAAATAAATTATCTCCCATATCAGAACGTATAAATGAACCTGCAGTTATTTTCTTCTCTACTATATACCCATCTATTGGTGAGGCCAGTTCATAAGTACCACCGGCGCTTGAGCGTCCGCCCCCATTTATGGTTAAAATAGATTGTACTTTCCCTTTAGCTGATAACGCTTTCTGATAATTCTGCTTTGCTTCGGTGTAGTCCCGTTCGCTGCTGATGCCGCTCTTATATAACGATGCACTATTATCGAGTTGGCGCTTGGCTATAGCCAGGTCTGCGCTGGCGCTGCTCAGGTCACTGTAGTTACCCGCTATGTCTGCACTTTTTATGATGGCCAATACCTGGCCTTTATGCACTTTATCACCAAGTGATACCCGCGACTCTATTACCTGGCCGCTGCTGCGTGGGAATATCTTTACTACGCTGTTCTCGTTAAAGCTTACTTCACCGCTTAGCGATATTTCATCTGCTACATTGCAATCGCGTACGGTATCCAGAGCTATCATTTTAATCATCGTATCGCTAAGCACAAATTTCTTATTTTCTTCCGTCTGCTCTTTCCTCTTACCGCATGCACTAAAAAGCATTATTGCTAAAACGGGGAATATTATATACTGTTTCATTTTTTATCTGAATATTTTTTGCTCAGGTTATTTTATTATGTCTATTCCTACTACATCGTTTAGCTCTTCCTTCGCAAGACGCAGGTTTAGCGTTTGCTGTAGCTGTTTCTGTCTTACATCTTTGTAATCACCGAAGTAATCAAGAAATTCCAGCAGGCTTATCTGGCGATCATTGTATGCCTGTATTATATTCTGCTGTAGTTTGTAATAGTCATTGTAGAATAGCATGCTTCCAGCAGTAGTGAGCTTTATAGTAAAAAGCAATTTCTGGTAGGCATTCAGTACATCGTTTTGCAGTTTTTGTGATGCCATTTGTGCCTCTGCCTCTTCTTTCTTTATCAGATATTTTACAGACTTAATGTTTCCCTGGTTCCTATCCCATACGGGCAGGGGCAGCGACAGCGTAAGGCCAAAATAATTGGGAGCGTAGTTAGCGCTCTGGTCAAATTCGGGAGCTACGGTAAAGTCAGGGTATGCTAATGCTTTTTGTAAAGACAGGTTTTGTTTCTGGTATTGTAACTGGTACAGCTCTTGCTGATAATCAGTATTATAAAGCCTGGCGGTATCTATCAATCGGCCCATTGCAACGTCCGATATATCTGCGCTTTCACTGTCATCTGCTACCGGTTTTATAAAGGTATTACCAGTCACCTGTAGCATGGTTTTTAGTTCCGCTTCATTATCGCTCAGATTTTTCTGATTTTCCAGCATATCCTGTTGCAGGCTTACTATCAGCGCCTGTATCCTAAGGTATTCCTTACGGGCTATATTACCTGCTTTTAGCTGTGCTTCCATACCCGTCTGCAGCTTGCCAAGGCGTTCCATATTCTGGCTATATAGCTGTGCAGTAGACTGTAGCTGTGCTATGGTATAAAAGTCTTTTACCAGTGTAGCGCGTAGGTTGCGCATCACACTTTTAAACTGCCAATCAGCTAGGTTTACATTGGTATTCGCCAGGTTTATTTGCTTACCTCGCTTACCTGCTGTTTTTATCAGCTGCGATACCTGTACAAATATCTCGCCCTGCGGGGTTACATTGCCTGAGCCATCCGTTGATACGCCATGCTTAAAAAAGCCATCCCCCTTCCGGTAAACGTTCTGGTCTGTATTCAGGCTAGGATTATCCCACTTGCGTGCCTGCTCTACAAGAGCTTTACTCGATTGTATATTGTAATGTTCCGCCAGCAGCGATAGGTTCTTATCCAGAAACATTTTTTGTGCCTCTGTAAAATTCAGCGATATCGTATCAGCAACAGGCAGTTCTGTTTGTGCTATAACGTTTGTATGCAGTAAGCATATACAACAGGTAGCGTATAGGCCGTATGCAACCTTCTTAAGAAGCATGCTTAACTATATTTATTAAAAGGAGGTGAGAATTATTGTTATCTGCACTAGGGCAGTGCTATTAGCACACTTTAGGCGGGGGCGGGTTTATCTCGCAAAAAAATAAGTAAGTGTAGCTTTTTGCAGGTGTAAAATGCACCACATCTTCAGGAATTGCTGCTATTGCTATTTTTCGCACTGGCATGCCATAGCAAAGCTCAGAAGAAAGGTGTTTCATGGCGCGCGTGGGCTTACCTTTGTGGTCTTGCAGTGAATTCCAGTCTTGTGTTATTATTTCTGCATGCGCTAAAGCATGTATGGTACCCAGGTTTTGTGTTATAGATACTGAATCATCGGTATCCATAGGGTCAAAAATATTTTTGTTATCTCCCTGTATAGCAGTGGTCATGTGCGAAGCCAAAGCCAGGCACAGGAAAAGAAATACATATTTAATAAAAGATAACACTACTTTATGTTCGAATGCAATATTAGTCAATGTTCTTAATAGACGTAGGGCTGCAATTTATTTTTTCATTAAGACTTGTTATTATTAACATATAATTTAGAGCATCAGATAAGTGCCATGAAAGTAAAAGAAGTAATAAATATATTAGAGCAGTTCGCGCCACCTGCATATCAGGAAACCTATGACAACAGCGGACTCCAGGTCGGGAATGCTCAGGAAATTGTTACTGGCATATTACTGACACTTGATATTACAGAAGAGGTATTGCAGGAAGCCATTGCTAATAAATGCAATCTGGTAATAGCACACCACCCACTGATCTTCTCCGGCTTAAAGCGCGTTACAGACAACACCTATGTAGAACGGACTGTTAAAATGGCGATCAAACACGATATTAACCTTTACGCCATTCATACCAATCTCGATAATATGCGAAAGGGGGTGAATGCGATGATAGCGCAGAAGTTAGGGCTCACGGATACACGCATTCTGGCCCCGAAACAAGGCATCCTTAGTAAATTATACACTTATGCCCCAAAAAATGCTGCTGATGCAGTGCGCGATGCCATGTTTGCCGCCGGGGCAGGCGCTATAGGCAACTATAATGAGTGCAGCTATAATATACCGGGCACGGGCACTTTCCGCCCTAATGAGGATGCTGACCCTGCTATTGGGGCGCCGGGAGGCCCGCGGGAATGGGTGGATGAAGTGAAAATTGAGGTTTTGGTGCCAAAGCATGAGGAAAAAAAGGTGTTGCAGGCACTAATGGATAGCCATCCCTACGAGGAGGTAGCCTATGATCTGGTAGTTTTAAAGAACCACAATCAGGATATAGGCGCAGGCATGATAGGCACCCTACCCACCCCGATGTCAGAGCAGGATTTCCTTGCCCATATTCAGCGCACAATGGCTACTGGCTGCATAAAATACACCCGGTTAATGGGGAAAGTGGTAGAAAAAGTGGCCATTTGCGGGGGATCTGGTAGTTTTTTGCTCGGCGATGCCATACATGCAGGCGCTGATTTCTTTATTACTTCTGACTTTAAGTACCACCAGTTCTTCGATGCGGAAGGCCGGATAGTGATCGCCGATATAGGCCATTACGAGAGCGAACAATATACTCCCCAATTACTGGAAGCGGTACTTAAGAAAAAAATACCTAATTTTGCAATTCTTTTATCAAATATATCCACCAATCCTGTAAAATATTTTTGCTGATATGGCTAATGTTAAAGACTTCTCTGTAGAGCAAAGACTTACTGCTGTACTAACGCTCCAGAAGATAGATTCTAAAATAGATGAGATCCACACCCTGAAGGGCGAATTGCCTATGGAAGTGAAAGATCTGGAAGACGAAATAGAAGGGCTGCAGACGCGTATGAATAATATTGACGCTGAAGTGAACAGCATCAATACCTTTACCGAAGCCAAGACTACAGGCAAAAAGGACGCCCTGGCTATGATAAAGAAGTACGAAAAACAGCAGGAGAATGTAAAGAACAACCGTGAGTTCGAGGCGATCAATAAGGAAATTGAAATGCAGGAACTGGAAGTGAAGCTGAATGAAAAGCACATAAAGGATGCAACCATTGAGCTGAGAGAAAATGCTAACCTGCGCCTGAAAGCGGAAGAAAAAATAACAGAAGTGGAAGAAGCGCTGAAGGTAAAACGCGCCGAACTGGAAAAGATAATAGGTGATACCGAAAAAGAAGAAAAAGAGCTGGCTAAGTCTTCTGCCTCTGCTAAGGAAAAAGTAGAACCACGCCTGCTTTCTGCTTACGAGCGTATCCGCAATAGCTATCGCAATGGCCTGGCAGTAGTGCCTATCATGCGCGATTCATGCGGTGGCTGCTTCAATGTAATACCGCCACAGCGCCAGTCTGAGATACGTCAGCGCAAGAAAATAGTGGTTTGTGAGCATTGCGGCCGTATACTGGTAGATGTGGATCTGAACGATTCAATAAAGATCAAAGCTTAAATAACAGAAGATGCAGGGAGCAAGCCGCTCTCTGCATTATTAAATAACAGGCTACAAGGGCTTAAATATATTTTTGGTAAACTTTAAAAATATATTACCTTTGCAGTCCCAAATTCGAGATATGCCTAAGGTGAAAACGCACTCCCGCGCTAAAAAAACTTTCAAAGTTACTGGTACGGGCAAAATACGCAGATATAAAGCTTTTAAAAGCCACCTGCTTACGAAGAAATCAAAAACCCGCAAACGCCACCTGCGCCAGGCTGCTTTTGTTAGCACCGCTAATGAAAGCCTGGTAAAGAAGATGTTGGGACTGAAGGGATAAAAACAATACTTAACAACGAATTTAATTTATAAAATATGCCACGTTCTGTAAATGCGGTTGCATCACGCGCCAGGAGAAAGAAGATACTGAAGCAAGCCAAGGGCTTCTATGGTAAGCGCAAAAATGTATATACCGTTGCCAAAAACGTACTGGAAAAAGGTCTTCGTTATAAATATGTAGGCCGTAAAATAAAGAAACGCGATTACCGCAGTCTTTGGATAGCCCGTATAAATGCCGGCTGCCGCGAAGAAGGTATCAGCTATTCACAATTTATGGGCAAGCTCACTGCCAAAGGCATAGATCTGAACCGTAAAGTACTGGCAGACCTTGCTATGAACGAACCTGAATCTTTCAAGCAACTGATCTCCCAGGTAAAATAAACACAGGATTCGAACAAGATATAATAGGCGACCACTGATGGCCGCCTATTTCTTTTATATACTATCCAGATAGTATTCATCTAAAGATATTACCGTATTTATCTCTGCCCTTACCCCCTTTTCAAACACCCCATACACCGTGCTACCACTGCCGCTCATAGCTGCATAGAGAGCGCCCCCTGCATATAGCTGTTCTTTTATCTCTTTAAGTTCCGGATGCTTAGCAAACACTGGTTTTTCAAAATCGTTGCTTATTCTATCTTTCCACTCACGCACAGGTATCATGGCAATTTCTTTTGAATTTATCGGTGCAGCCTTAGGCGTTATCGTTTTAAAAGCATCTGCTGTAGATACATGCACATTCGGGCATACGAGCTGTATGCTATAGGCGCTCAGATCCAATTCTATAGGCTCCAATACCTCGCCCCGGCCTCTTGCATAAGCAGGTTTATTATTTATGAAGAAGGGGCAATCGCTGCCCAGTTGCAGCGCTAACCCCTCCAGCTCTTTATTGCTTACCCCCAGCTCAAAGTAATCAGTCAACAGCTGCAGCATAAATGCCCCATCCGCCGACCCTCCGCCCATTCCGGCACCCATAGGTATGTTCTTCAGCAGGTGTATCGCCACAGGCTTTACCTTATCAGGATATAGCCCTTGCAGCAATTCATATGCCTTCCATACCAGGTTAGTATTTTGCTCGCCTGGCATCTGCCTCCCATAAAGTTGCAATTCTGTTTTCCCTGCCGGTACTATTTCCAATCCATCGCGAAGCGGTACAGGATAAAACACAGTTTCAATATCATGGTACCCGTCACTCCGGACATTGGTAACATACAGGCCAATATTTATTTTACAGTTAGGGAAACGGATCATTAAGCAGAGATGAGCATCCAAAAATACATTTTCCCGATTAACCGATTGGTGATTTTCAAATCTTAAATGGTATTTTTGAATGAATGAAAGAGGTCATCAGGCTGGATAACATCAGGAAAAGCTATTTCTTGGGCAAGCAGGAGTTGCCGGTGCTTAAGGGCATCGGGCTGCTCATCATGTCTAACGAATATGTAGCGCTTATGGGGCCTTCCGGTTCCGGCAAGTCCACACTCATGAATATCATTGGTTGCCTGGATACGCCGACCGCAGGGAAATACATACTAAATGGCAAGGATGTAAGCAGCATGCTGGATGATGACCTGGCCGATGTACGCAATGTTGAGATAGGCTTTGTATTCCAGCAGTTCAATCTATTACCTCGCCTCACAGCGTGGGAAAATGTGGCGCTGCCACTAATATATGCGGGGGTCAATAAAAAGGACCGTGAAGAGCGTGCCCGCGACATACTGGCCAAAGTTGGCCTTGCCGACCGAGCGCACCACAAGCCAAATGAGTTATCAGGGGGCCAGAGCCAGCGTGTGGCTATAGCCCGTGCGCTCATCAACAACCCATCACTTATACTGGCAGATGAACCAACCGGTAATCTGGATACAAAAACATCTATGGAGATCATGGAGCTTTTTGGCCAGATACACAGCAATGGTAATACAGTGGTGCTTGTAACGCACGAAGAGGATATTGCCCGGTATACCCACCGTATAGTTAAGATCAGGGACGGCAGTGTGGAAACTGATACAATTAACGATCCAAAGCCTACAGCAGCATCTATGGCAAAGGAAACAGGAATTATTATTCAATAAATAAAGCCCCCTCAGGTTAGGGTTTATGAGCTTCAAGATATATACAAAAACAGGCGATAAAGGGGCTACCAGCCTTATAGGTGGTGTACGTGTACCCAAGAGCCATATACGCATTGATAGCTACGGCACCGTGGACGAGCTGAATTCGCAGATAGGGGTGGTAAGCGATGCCGCCGCAAATACGGATATCAGCACACAGCTCCGCGAGATACAGGATCGCCTTTTTACTGTTGGTTCAATACTAGCTACCAATCCTGATAAAGAAGTAAAGATGAAGCTACCAGACCTCCACGATGCAGATGTAGCTTGGCTGGAGCAATGCATTGACAAGATGAATGAAGTGCTACCAGAGATGCGTTCGTTCATTATACCGGGCGGTAACCTTGCCGCATCCACATGCCACGTAGCACGCTGCATATGTCGCAGGGCCGAAAGGATATGTGTGGCGATGCACGAGCAGGGTGAATTCATACCTGACCTGGTCATTAAATACCTCAACCGACTGTCCGATTACTTATTCGTCCTGGCGCGTTATATCACCCACATCAGCGGTGCAGAGGAAATACCGTGGAGGGCAAGGATTTAAAACAATAAGGGAGCAAAAAATTGCCCCCTTCCATTTTTTATCGTTCGTGTTACTATTCTTTTATCCATTTTATTACTGGATCGCTTACGTCTTTGCCTGACAGATGTATAAAATACATACCTGATACCAGATTGCCTGCAGGCAGGTCAATGTTATTGACACCCGATATATAATGCCCGCTGGTATGCCATACGGTTTTACCGGCTATGTCGGTAATATTTATGTTCAGGTCGCTACCATTATTAAGGCTTAGACGCAACGTTGCTGACCCGGCCGATGGATTGGGAAGTACCGCAGTATATTGTAATAAAGATGGGGTATTACTGATGGTCAGGGATACCATTGTGGAATCCGCCATTATATTCATCTGGGTAGTAAGGTCATTCCCATTATTATCTACAACCTTTACATTTTCGAAATACAGCTTTACATTTTTGCCTGCCGCATCAGATGGCACGGTAAACGTAAAGGTGCCTATCTGGCCCTGGCCGCTACTGTTCATATGGTCTGTTTTGCAATAAGCCCAGTCTGTCTGATACATACTTAGCTGCTTGGTAAAGCTGAAGGTATTAGTGCTGCCTACCCATGTGGTAGCAGGGGTGGAGATAGAGGGGGCAGCTGGTGGTGTTATACCTATCACCTTTACGCTGGCTGCTATACCATAAAGTTTGCTTACAGGTATGGCAGTACTGCCCAGCATGATGGGTATGTGCACCGTAGCGCCAGGTGTCATACTGATACCTGTGAGGTCGAAATACAAATCGGGTAAACCTGTCTTACGTTCCGTAGATCCTGGGCCTGAGCCACGCGGGTGCGTTAAGCCATAATTGGCGGTAATAGCGCCAAGGTCGCTAACATTAACTGTACCATTACCATCGCAATCAGCAAACTTTGCGTTGATACCTGCAAGGTATGAAGACCAGTCTGCCACATACTGTGCCACCCACGATGTTGTGGCACCTGTACGTACAGGTCCTGTTTTGCCATATTGCAAGCCTACATAAAGCGCATCGGTCATGTTTACTACTTTATTATCATCAGCATCACCAGGCCATACGGAGTCGGCACTACTTACATGTATCAATATAGGATACCATGTAGAACCAGCCAATGGACAATGCTTGGTAGTGGCATGCGCGTAAATGTAAAAGTAGCTGCCTGGCGTAGCACTGGCAGGTGTTGTCCATTTTATCTTTCCTGTACCATAGCCACCTGCAGATGTACCTGACGATGTATACGTCCAGCTATTACCCGGTACAAAACTTACAAATACAGAATCGGTAGAAGTGCTGTCCAAAAACGTTACCTGTGCGCTGTCTGTCATACCAGGAGAGGTATTATGGGTATATGCAGTGTACAAATAAGGCTGCTTTGGCAAAGACGTTCCGCCTTGCGTTATCCACGCACGTTCAAAATAGCCTATAGCAGTGCCGCCTCTGTACTCAGTTACACGCATTTGCAGATAACACTCACTTGTGACGCTGCTGGCAGCATAAAAATATTGTCCTATCGGGTCAAAGTAAGGATTGTAAGACCCTGGTAACGGGTGCGTAGCCGAATAGCCTGCATTATAGGTCATGTTGTGGGAAGTGTACGGATCACTTGCGGTTTGTGGCGTTTCCAGTTTAAAATCCAGACTATCGTTTTCTGCATCTGCTGCATTAACAGGTATAGCTGCTAAAGTAGCCGGAAGATAAAAAGGTGGCCTGTTAGCGATTAGAGGGCTGGAGTTAGCCACAGCGGAATTGTTTAAACCCGCAGAGATGAACTCATTTTCGGGAGCTATATTAGACACCGTCGCATAGAGTGCACTTTCATCATGCGTCATCTTCCAATCACTGCAGGGAGGCAATGTCACCGTGTCTGAGTACAGGTTCAATAGTTGCAGGTTGGCACCACAGCCAGGCATAGATGATGCACAGAATGCATCAGTTACAGTATCAGTGCTTTTATAATGAAAATATCGTTGAATGGTATCACACGACGAAAACATTGTTACCAAAACGCTGTCCTCCCTTATAGAACCACATGTACGATATGTGGTTACAGACACCGTGTATTTTCCGTCATGATACTCGTATCGTATTTCGCCACCTCTGGCATGCGAAGCAAATAGCTTTGCAACAGTAATCAGGCATAACAGCACTATAAGGGTAATTTTTTTCATAAAAGGGGTATATTTCCTTTATATACAGAGATATAAACGCAAAGGTTGGGTATAAATTTATATTTTTTTTATCGGGTGTGGTAACGTGCTCATTGATAATGGTTTAAAAAAGCTGAAACAGTGGCAGTTTTTTTCATTTCTTTGCACTCATAATATACTCCTGCATGCTCCCACTATACAATCGCATCCTGCTTAAGCTTTCCGGCGAATCTCTTATGGGCGACCGTGCCTATGGCATAGACCCCAAAATGCTGGAACAGTATGCGCTGGATATAAAGGCCATTACTGACCTGGGGGTACAGGTGGCTATAGTAATAGGCGGTGGCAACATATACCGTGGAATGAATGAAGCAGAGACCGGTATAGAACGCGCACAAGGCGACTATATGGGGATGCTGGCCACTGTTATCAATGGTATGGCCCTACAGGCTGCGCTAGAGAAAACAGGGGTGAAGACACGTCTGCAGAGTGCTATTAAGATGGAACAGGTAGCCGAGCCTTACATACGCCGCCGTGCTATGCGCCACCTGGAGAAGGGTCGTGTAGTGATATTCGGGGCGGGTACCGGCAATCCTTATTTTACTACAGATACCGCAGGCTCACTGCGGGCTATAGAGATCGACGCATCGGTGATACTGAAAGGTACCCGTGTAGATGGCATCTACACGGCTGACCCTGAAAAAGACAAGACAGCCACCCGTTATGAAAAACTCACTTTTGCCGAAGCCATCAGCAAGGGATTGAAGATAATGGACATGACTGCCTTCACCCTGTGCCAGGAAAATAATCTTCCCATCATCGTATTTGATATGAACACGCCGGGCAACCTGCTGCGTGTAGTTACAGCAAGGGGCATGGGCACTATGGTAAGCTAACTCTATCGCATCATTTTGCGCTTGTTGCGCTCATAATCTTCAAAGATAAATTTACCCAGTCCATCAAGCGATGAGTAGAATGCTTTGCCGTTATTTACCTCTGTAAAGTTGCGTACGAACGATTGGAGGTAAGGATCATTGGCTATCATGAAGGTAATGACCGGTATCTTCAGCCTGCGCATCTGCCCTGCCAGGTTTAGTGTACGGTTCAGTATTTTACTGTCTATGCCAAAGCTATTCTTGTAGTATTTATTACCGATCTTCAGGCAGGTAGGCTTGCCATCTGTTATCATAAACACCTGCTTGTTGGCATTCTTGCGGCGGCGGAGTATATCCATAGCCAACTCCAGCCCTGCTACCGTATTGGTATGGAAGGGACCAACCTGCAGGTAGGGAAGGTCTTTCATTTCTATCTGCCATGCATCATTGCCAAACACCACTATATCCAGCGTATCCTTGGGGTAGCGGGTAGTTATGAGCTCGCTGAGCGCCATGGCTACTTTCTTAGCGGGTGTTATGCGGTCCTCACCATACAGTATCATGGAGTGCGATATATCTATCATCAGCACGGTAGATGTCTGCGTCTTGAAGTCTGTTTCGTGTATCTCCAGGTCTTCTTCCCGCATGGAAAGCTGGTCTACCCCATGGTTGATGAACGCATTCTTCAAGCTGCCGGTGTAGTCTATTGCATCAAGAGAATCACCAAATTCATAAGGCCTTGTTTCGGGATTCAGCTCATCACCCTGGCCGCTCTTGGAGGTGCGGTGGTTGCCCTGCCTCGTCTTCTTCAGCTTGCCGAATATCTCATCAAGCGAGCGTTTCCTTATGGACTGTTCTGACTTGGCGGTGATCTTAAACACGCCATCCTGCTGGTTCTCTTTCAGGTAGCCGTGCTTCTTCAGGTCTTCTATAAAATCGCCAATACCATACTCATCATCGGTGAGTTTATGTTCCCTATCCAGCTGGGTAAGCCAATCAAGCGCTTCTGTAGCATCGCCGCTGGTGTATTGCAGCAACTCCATAAACAGGTTCAGCAACTTATCAAAAGGCGGCTGGTTGTTCTGGGCTTCGTATTTACTGAAAATAAAACCGTTCATATCTCCTGCTTCTTCTTACGTAAATAAAGTTACGCATTAGCCGGTACACGAATTCGCCGTATAGTATAGAGTTCCTTTATCGGCACTTAGCCGGGGGCTCTTTTTAATTGTGGCTTTCCTTAAATTTCTTTACTGCTTCGGTAAGCCGGGGCACTACATCCATAGCATCGCCCAACACACCGTAAGTAGCCGCCTTAAAAAATGGCGCTTCAGGGTCTTTGTTGATAACAACGATCGTCTTGGAGCCATTGACACCTGCAAGATGCTGGATAGCTCCGCTGATGCCTACCGCTATGTACAGGTTAGGGCGTATGGTACCGCCGGTTTGCCCTACGTGCTCGTAATGCGGGCGCCAGTGCGAATCGGCTACGGGACGGCTACACGCCAGCGCTGCACCCAACTCTTTGGCGAGGTTCTCCAGTACACCCCAGTTCTCGGGGCCCTTCATGCCCCGGCCACCGCTTACTACCAGCTCGGCCTCGGCCAGCGGCACAGTGCCGGTAACCTTGGTAATTTCCTTTACCTGCACGGCAAAGTCCTTATCTTCAAATGCTACGTCCAGTTTTTCGATAGTTGCGCTGCCTTCGCCCTTCTGCACCTGGAAGGTATTGGGCATCAGCGTTATCACCTTTATATCACTAGTGATATTTACATACGCAAATGCCTTGCCCGCAAACACCGCTTTCTTTATTACAAAGCCTTTGGCAAGATCGGGGTAGGATAATGCACCTGCTACCATACCTGCCTGCAGGCGTGCAGCCACGCGTGGGGCTACCGACTTGCCCGTTACATCGTGCGGGGCTATTACCACTTTGGCACCTTCCTTTTGCGCGACAGCGACCAATGCTTTGGTATAGGCGCGGCCATTCATATTATCGAGGCGGGCATCTGCTATGCTCAGCACTTTACCAGCGCCATAGTTGCCCAATGCCTGTAGTTCATTATCAGCAATATTACCCAGTGCCACCGCAGTTACCGTAGTGCCGAGGGCCTTTGCTATGGCAGCAGCATACTGTATGGCCTCAAAAGTTTTCTTTTTAAAGCTACCCTGCTGATGCTCTGCTAATACTATAACCGACATGCTATATGATTTTGTGAATTGTGATCTATGATTGTTTATAATTACACATTACGTCTTATATCACCTTTGCCTCGTTGTGCAGCAGGCTCACCAGCTCGTCCATATTGTCGGCAGCTATCATTTTTACCCCAGTCTTAGCGGGTGGCAGCTCATAGCTATCTATATGGCTCAGTGGCTGTATGGGCGCAGCAGGTAACACCTTCAGCGGCTTGGTACGCGCAGCCATAATACCGCGCATATTGGGTATGCGCGCCTCGGCCACACCCTTCTGGCAGCTTATAACCAGCGGCAGTGTGCAAGTATCGGTCTCTTCACCGCCTTCCACCTCACGCTTTACAGTAGCAGTGCCATTCTCAATTGTTATACCCGAGGCAAATCCTATATAATTCATATCCAGCAGCTCGGCAAGCATGGCGCTTACCACGCCGTTATTATAATCTATAGACTCCTTACCGCACAGTACCAGGTCGTATGCGTTGGCTTTGGCGTACTCCGCTATCTGCGCCGCTATGGCATAAGTGTCATTAGGGTCGGCATCTATGCGTATGGCTTCGTCGCCGCCCAGCGCCAGCGCCTTGCGTATAACCGGCTCGGCATCAACCTTGCCGACAGTAACCAGATGCACTGCAGTAGCAGCGCCACTTTCTTTCAGCTCCAAAGCCCGCACCAGGGCATACCATTCATCATACGGATTGATGATAAATGTAACCCCCTGCGCGCTAAAGTGTGTGTTGTTATCGCTAAACGCAACTTTGGTAGTGGTATCGGGTACCTGGCTAATACAAACTAATATTTTCATCAGTAAAAATTGGATGGGCAAAGCTACGTTCTATTCCACAAATGGAATAGGCAAAAAAACTAAAGTAACGATCCTTAAAAAGGGGCTGTTTTGACCACTAATGGTAAAAAACGCGGCGATTCTTTACCTTTTTGTGGATAGCGATCGCTGTATGTGTTTGCTGTGGCTGTTATTAAGTTTATAAATATGGTAATTTACTGCGGAAAAAGGTTAATTATGAGCGGTTTTACTTCCATTTTGGGTTAATATTACTTCCATTTGGGTGCATAAAAAGTAAGTTTAATTAGCTGATATGCTAATTAGCTTATTAGCTGATGATCCAGGATGTCAAAGAGCTTGTGGTGTGTGCAATATACGGTTACGGGTGAGGGGTATCCAAATAAAGATATCCACAATATGAGGCGTTACCGCTCGCTTCCCGCGGGATTCCCTGATTGGGCTGAGATATTGCTTGTGGTGCCGGGCTTTTCTTGTGTTATCGCGAGATTGCTTCGTCGCAAAGCCTCCCCGCAAGGACGGGCTTTAAAGACCGATGTATACCGGCCCTGTATTGAGGTTTGCTACTGGGCAAAAATGAAGCGCAGGGTGATGCCTGCCTGGGTGGTGGTGATGGGGTAAGAATTGGAAACGTAGGGTATAGTCTGCTGCCTGTCATAGAACATATGCAAGGTGAGCCTTGGGTTAACTATATAATCAATAGACGGGGAGATGCGCAGCACCTTTTGGCCACGCGAAACCACGCTCAGGTTCTGGGCCAGGTAGTTATTTGATGATATATCATCGCGAAGGCCAATATCCAGCTTTATGTTCAGCTCGTTCTTAAGCCTTGTAATACCGAAAATAGGATATGGAAGCCTGACATTGCGGACACGGTAGCCCGCACCTATTACATACTCTGTGCTTTGCGTTTCTGCAACCTGGTAATCTATAAGGCTAAGACTTTCTGTTTTGGAACGACGTATTTCCATACGGGCTGAAATATTATTCCGCAGGGTAGCATCGAAACCTATCAACGGATTGAACTGCTGCGATATGGTGACGTTTGGCACCTGGTAAAACGGTGTATAATTATGCGAATTAGAATCAATAAATGAGGGGAAGCCCAGGCCGTAAAGATCGCGATAGAGCAATGATGTACTAAACCCATTCATAGACATGCTGCCTGTATACGCATGATTAATAACAAAGTTGGAGAATATGCTGCTAAAAGCCGGCAGCCTGCTTAACCCATTATAAGTGATGTGCCAGTTAGGCAAAGGGAAAAAGAACTGGAACGGATTGCTGGTAATATTATTATCCTTGTAATTGATAAGCGCTATAGAGCCGGCACTCTTACCTGTATATGCCGCTATGAATGCCGGCACCAGCAGATCCTGCGAATACTGGGTATACCCTTTCTTATAATTAGGATCATTGGGGTCGGCCAGGCCATTTGTGTATGGATTACTATTCCCTAAACGCGCGCTGATAATTTTCCTGTCGTCAAGGAACTCCTTGAATATACGCGAGCCGGCACCCGTGGGTTGAAACATGCTGCTGAGCGCGATATAGGAAATATTGAATGAACCATTCTCAAAAGGATTAAGGTGGTCAAACCTTCCTGTTCCCGTATCCTTGAAATACTTGAACAGCTCGGTATGCGCCTTACTAAAAGTTTGCGTCATAGTAAGATCGATACGGAGATCAGGTATAGGACTGACCGTAGCGGTAGCAGATATATTCTGTGAATAGGTTTGCTGGAACTGGGCATTGAACAGGGAATCGCGGCTTAACTTACCATTGGCCCCCTGTTGCTCCAACCACGACACAGTAGGCTGAGAACCATATACAAAGTTGAGGCCCGGCGCACCCGTAACATTGTTGATACCCAGAATGCGTGTACTATCGAGCCAGCCGGGCAATGTGGTACCTGATACCTGTGAATAGTTAACCGTAACGCGCTGCAGCATGGTACCAATACGGCCTGCAATCTTCTCCCCTGTATTGAGCTCAGGTAGCGTATTGCGGCGTGCTATGCGGGCCGCTTTACGGGCCGCTTTTTTCGCAATCTTATCTTCTTTCTTCCGCTGATCGTCCAATTGTTTCTGAAGCCGCTTCAGGGAATCGAGTTGATTATTACTGAAGCTTTTGCCGCTTGCCAGTATACTATCTATCTGATGCTTGTAGATATATGTAACACTATGGGTATTGGTATCGGTGGGAACAGCCGATTTTTTAGCCTTGTTCTGCCCCTGAGCTGCTTCTATGCCCGGTCTCAGGTCGTGCATATTCTTACCTCCTTGCCCCCCCGGCACATTTGGCTGACTAAACTGAGGCACTTTGGGCTTATTACCATTATTTTGTGAAAGCGCCCTGTACCATCTCATTTTAGAATAGAGCTGTGCAAAGTTAAAATCGCCTGAGAGCTGTTCTGTTTGCGTATTGCCTATTGTATTACCCAACTGATATGCAAGCAGGCTGGCAGCAGTCCATGAGTAGTTGGCGCTATAATTGGCCCGTACATTTATCCAATCAGTAAGCGGAAACTTTTGTAATGGCACATTGTAGGTGGCATTAAACGTTTGACTATAATAAGTGTTGCGCCCAAATGATGCGATCTTACTCAAAACGCTATCTTTTTTAGCGCCCGTATTCAGGAAGCCGTACGGCTCATCTATGACTGCATTATTAGTAGCAGAATAATCGAACGATAAAGAGCGGGTAAGCTCCCAACGCAGGGTATACAACCTGTTCCAGGTAAAAAGCTTGTAAAAGGTAGTGGGTATCTGGTATGGCCCATCATCAATATTGCGCACTGTAGTAGCATCTACAGTCCGGTTCATATCTGTACGAAAAGTAAAGTTGGATGGCAGGGGGTTAAAATTAAAATCCTTAACGAGTGAAAGCCATTTGGATTTGGATTTTATCAGCCGTTTAAAGGGCTCAATCGACCTCGCCTTAATACTATAGGTATACCCGAGGCCGCCACGCTGCGTAGTAAGCCTATCGTTTGCAATGGTCGGGTTATGCTTGAACTGACTAGTGTAGGAATAACTGAAATCAAAATTTTTCAGTGCCCACGGCATAGTAAATTTTGGCTGCTTTTGCGTATTGCCCATTATACGCACGTTGGTAAGATTGACACTGGTAATGGATGTAAAATCCTGTGCAGCGCTTTTCAGCGAATCGCGCTGGGCAGTAGTCCTCTGCCGATTCATTGCATCAGTAAGCAGCACATCCTGATCGTAAGGGTTGTATTTAGGCGTGCTCACATTTTCAGTATAACCAACAAACAACGGCAACTGCACCCCCCAGGTGCGTGGCATCAGCTTACCAAGACTGAGGTTAGTAGAAGCTGCGTATTGGTAAAAATCATCCTGGTAGCGTTGCTGTATCTTCTGATCTATATTACCGTAGCCCTGCGTATGCATACCACCGGAAAGGTTAACGTTACCCAGATCTGCCAGTTGTATAGCCACCTTGCCGGCAGCGGCATAGCCTGCCTTATCATTAGTACCTGCAAGGCGCAATTCATTGAACCATACTTCCGTACACTTAGGCAATCCATCATCGCCCGGTGTCTGATCTGATTTTTTAGGATTGAGCACACCCAGCATTATATTCTTGCCGTCCCCGATATTAGGATTACCCACTACAACTATTGTATTGCCCAGCCTATCGGTACTCTGGTAAGGCAGGTAAAGCGGTACACCTTTACTATCGCGACTCAGCTTTGCATTTATAAGGTCACTCAGTGTGATATTTAATGTGTTGGAAGCCGGCCATATATCATCTGTATTCACAATACCCGGTAGTGTGATCTTTAGCGGAACCCTGTATTCATAATAGTTAGTAGTAAAGTCACTACCTATCCTGATGAAGGCATACAGATCACCATCCCTTACAGCGGGCTGCCCTACCTGTGATTCGGCATGGATGAATAAGCGCAAAAAATCGAACTGGCGCATATCCACATCCACTTCTTTATAGATACCACGCGCATCACCATCGGCCAGGGCGCAAAGCTTTACAGAAAGCGCCTGCTCATTGAGCGCTATCGTCTGGCCATTGGATACAGATGCCTGCTGGCGGTTAACGCCCGGAGGAATAACGTATGGGATAGGCGTGCGACGGCTATTTTCTTCAACACTAACCGAGGTAACTGAAAAAGCTGTAGTGAACTGATTTTGCTGCGGCAGATTTTCGCCCGGTGTCTGCAGTGAATATTGATACTGGCGCCATTGGTTGCGGCCCAGCTCTAATGTGGCAAACCGGAGCACTGTACTATCCTGGAAACCACTAAGAAACGCCCGTACAAAACGGATAGACCTGAAATCGGCAATGCTGCCCACCTTGTTCGTATATTCCTTTATAGGCAACTTGAACTGGTACCAGGTCTCTGATTCGTAAGTACCATTGAGCAGCTTTACATTACTTACCTGACGGTTAACAATATTATTAGTACCCACCTGCATATTGGGCACCATGTTCACCTTGTACTGATAGTAATTCTCTGCTTCATTAAGCGCGTTATCGCGATTAATATCTTCTGATTCAGGCAAAGTAGTTTCTGCTGAAGAAAATGATGCGGTAGCACTGGTAATAGGTGAATTGCCCTGCGGATTGTTATAATGCTTGTAGCGGCCTAATATGCCTATGCCCGCCTGATCCAGATCATCGCCCCGATAGTAATGATAGTTATCGCCAGCAGGATCGGCGAGCAGGGCCTGATAGGTGGTAGCATTTAAACGGCCGCGAATGGCAGTTAAATAATTACCATAAAAGCGTGTTTCTTCCACATCGTCCAGCTCATCATAACCAACATCCTGTGTAATCCTGGCCGCCGGATCATTATTGAACGCACGCGTTACCTGCTGCTGAAACTTCGGGATATAACCCCATACAGTACTATCGAGCTGCAAAGTAGTTTTAGGATAGGGGATACCATTCTCGAAAGACAGTCGGGAATCTTTAAGCACATCTTCTGAAACATCGCCCAGGTTAAAATACAATTGCCCACCCGTAGAATTTGGCTTATTTATAAACGGGTCCATCACCCAAAACTGGATGTACTCTACATTAGACTGTTCAAAGTCGGTATTATCCAGCGGACGCATAATACCACCCCAGCGGCCACGTGGATTAGTTAGCGTACCATCGGGGTTGACGTTGGTAGCATCAAAGTTATACGGTCCGCGATTATTAGGATAGAATGCCAGATCAAAAGTGCTCAACCCATTCTGCAAAGTCTGGGATGACCTTAGTGGGAATACATCCTGCTGCTGCACTAACCTTATGTAATGCTGGTTAGGGTCTTTCTTTATATAATCAGGGATACTGGTAGTACCATCAACCAGCGTAGGCTCTATAAAATACCATGCGAGTAAAGCACGGTTGCTGCCGGAAACAAGCTGGTTACCGGCAGTAGCCTCGGGGAACATAGACGGTGTGGAAGAAAGTGTCCACGCTATAGCAGGTAACTTAAGATCGTAAGTGCTGGTAGTACCTTCGAAATCATCTATGTATACAGAACCTTCCTTATCCAGCGTATTTATCTGCTTGGCATGCCCGGGCAGCAATGTAGCTACCTCGCCGGATGCATTGATAAACGAGGGTGAAGAGGTAGAATAGATCGGCAACTTATCGAGCAGGCGCGTAAGCGCAGGAACCTCGGTTTGATAATTTGCATCCAGCCCCAGCACTACGTTCTTAATTGGGTCATCGCCGAAAGTTACCTTTTGTGTAAAAGGCCTTTCCGTAAGGCGCATGAATGTACCACCGAGTATGAGCTTTTTATTAAAATAGTAATCGAAACGGGCACCCATGAAATTTTGCTGCTGGAAACCGAACGTAGAGTTATCCTCATACTGTATATTGATAGGAATACCTGAATTAAGAATACCCTGATTTAATATCCTTAAGCGCCCCAAACCGTAATCGATCTGATAATCCTGCCCCTCTATAAGCCTGGTGCCACCTGCGGTAACGGTAACAGAACCCTGAGGGATATTGAACCCGCCAAGAAATATCTCTGAAGAAGAGGAAGACTTATAAGAGCCCCTTAGAATGTAACGATCATTTTGCTGGAACTGCTGCGCAACTGTTTTAGTAGAATCGTACAGGATAGTATAAAGGTATTTGCGCTGCAGCTGTGCATTGTTACCAATAGCGTGGCTAAGATCTTTACCAAATGGCTCCAACTGCGGAAATATGATCTTACCCTGCTGTGTATTTACAGTAATACCATCAACGAAATCGAATACACCATCAGGTTGCGGGGCGTTCTGTGCATTAAGACGATCGAGGTTTAATAATGTAAGTAAAGGTACCCCTGCATTATCGCCCTCAGGTATGTATCTTTTTTCTCCACCTCCCGGATCCTGATACAGGATATTCAGTATGAAATTGTCCCTGGCTACGCCCAGCCCACCGAGTGAATACACATTCTTCATCATCAGCTTCCATATAGGCAGCGTAGGATGCGGGGCAATATCTTTCAATAGCTTCAGGAACAGAATCTTGGAGCTAGTGCTATCAGGCGGCACATCTTCTGCAAACTCCCCTACCTGATGCACCACGCCATTGCGGGTATAGCGGTAGGCAACACCCAGGACATCATCTGTATTGAGTTGCGTATTAAGCAATATATAACCCAACTGCGGATTGAAAGAGAATTCGGAAGCAGTAAGCTGGCGCGCTGTAATATGCGCGAAATCAAGGTTGAGGCTTTGTGCGATACCGGATGCGCCTCCTGCTAGCCGGGCGGATAGATTTTGTGACAGCAGGGAGTAAAGCCTGTTAGCGCTGTTATCGGGATATACGGAACCACTGGCATTGGTAAGAAAAGTCTTGTACGGATTTTTTTCTCCGAGATCCATAAGGCACAGCACATCCCTTATGCCTGTAGTGGCACCAGTACGGTTGGTGATCCACACCTGTATCTTATCGATAGTAATGACAGAATTGACAAGGGGGTAATTTTGAAGCGCTGAGTTATAATTGTCGTAAAAATACTGGCCCAGCAGGAAGTCGCGGTTCTCTTCGTAATTATCAATTTTAATAGCAAACTGCTGGGTCTGCGCACCACCCTGTATAGTAGCGCTCTTGCGTTGCGACTTTTGTTGAGCGAGGGCAGCGGTGATCCATAATTTGCCAAACTGTAATTGCGTCTTAATACCAAAAAGTGACTGCACACCGGTGATAAGACTGCTTTTGAGGGGAAAGCTAATATTACCCGCTTCTATCTTCTTCAGTATCTCATCTTCATGACCTGTATATTCCAGTTTCTGCACATTCTGATAATCGAAGGTTGCTTTTGTGTTGTTACTGATATTGAGCTTGAGCTTATCACCTACAGCTGCTACCAGGTTTATATTCATCTGCATATCAAAATTGAATATGCCATACTTCTGTGCGCGCTGCACAAGGGTAGGATTCTTAATATTCTGCCAGTTGCCACCGAAGGTAACATCTACATTACCCTGGGGCTTTACGGAAATAGTGTTACCGCCGAATATCCTGTCGAATACGCCCTCTTTATACATCTGGGGCAGTTCCGGTTTTTTATTGAATAATGTAAGTGCATCGAGCCTGCGTTGCCAATACGCCTGTTCATCCTGCCTGCCCTGATATTTTTCATACTCATCCAGAGTCATGTATGTAGGATTGCGCAGAAAATTATCTCCGAGCTTTTCGTTGAAGTAGTATCGGTTGCTATCTGCATCGTACTCCACACTCTTCTGGATATTTGGCGGGTCTTGAAGATCTATGCCCCTACCAGGTACATTCATAGCTGGTGAGCCTGTATTATCATGAATGGGGAACCTGAGCCTATGTGCAGAATCTGTAGCGCTTTTAGCAGTGGTAGCAGGAGAATCGGTCTGCGGTGCGGGATCGTCTATATCAAAAGGAAGCCTATCGCGGGCAGCAGCATGAGCAATAGCTACCACCAGCGCTATAAAAAACAAAAGTTTATATCCAAAATAGCTCTTACCCTTCAAAACTCTTAGTCCTTTTTGCGTTTACAGCGCACGCAGCGCTTGCTTTATGAGCTCCTCCACAGTCAGTGAGGCGCTATTATTTACTTTTTTTATAGCCTGTTCGGCCATTGCCTTATTGATGCCGAGATTTACTAAAGCATTTAACGCATCTTCGGGTATTGTATTGTGTGTTACTGTCTGTGTATCAACATTTTTCACTGCTAATAACTTGCCTTTTAATTCCAGTATAATTCGCTGTGCGGTCTTGGTACCGATACCCTTTACCTTCTCCAGTGTACGGCTGTCTTCAGTAGCTATAGCACGCGATAATTCTTCCGTACTTAACGACGACAGTATGATACGGGCCGTGGCTGCGCCTACGCCGTTGATACCGAGTAACTGGCGAAAAGTGGCACGCTCCTGCTCATCTGCAAATGCGTATAGCACCCAGGCATCTTCCCGAACCTGTAAATGAGTGTATAGCCTGCACCGGACCTTATCCTGTATGTGACTGTATGTCTGTAAAGTGATGTTGAGCTCGTACCCAACCCCATTCACATGCATATGCAGCAATGACGGAGACTTATACGCCAGATCCCCTTCCAGGTATGCGAACATCTATGTTTAAAATTGATTGATGAAGATACTATAAATCTGATCTTTAATCCAGCGCATTTATAATGCAGATTGCAAAAGTAACACAAAAAAGGGCGGCAATAAATGCCGCCCTACCTTCATTATTTTTAGAGGGCTATTGCCACCAGTTACCTTGCTTATTTTTCAATTTCCAGTACAAAACAAATGATATAGTGGAATAAGAATCCATATCAGAGCTGTTGCCACGCAGGTTGCCTGGAGGATTGCCCGTTTTTATAACACCCGGTACCCATGCGCGATCATACAGATCTTTTGCTACAGCTGCATTGATGGCACTGAGATGCTGATCGAATAATTTAGGATCTATATATTTATCACTAACACCATCAAGATAATCGGTTTGTGTCATGCGCCATTGATATTCGATACCGATATTCAGGTGCTCTCCTATATCAAATTTATAACCGACCCCAAGTGGAATTTCCAACTGCCACAGGCTATAAGAGGACGGAGCGCCGGCTTCAGGAAAGCCATCGCCTTCCAGGTGCAGATTATAGGTTTCCACCCACTGGCTCACTTTCGATTCTCTATTAGTATACATAGAGTATGGAGTAAAGTGGAAATAACCGATACCAGCCAGGAAGTATAACTGGCCTGCACGTTGTGCAGCCTTGCCTATAGGGCTCCCCAGACGGAATGGCGAAAATTCGAATGTAAGGGCGCTTTCCAGGATATCAGCCTTTGATGTCTGGCCGCGTGCGTAGCGCTGTACGTAGTCATCAGCCAAAGATGTTGCCAGTTTAGCCTTTTCTGTGTTCCACTCATCTGTAGCAAACACGGTACCATAGTTAAAATTTAACCGTGCAGCCAAAGCAGGATGAAAACTATATCTGAAAAAGATACCACCCATAAAATGGGGTTTATCCCAATATTTATTATTCGTATAATGATCAACAACAGACTGGGTTCCTACATCGCCCCACAGATCAGATAACCCGAAAGTACCACCTAAAGAAAAGCCGTGCGGCTCCACATTAGCAGCTTCCTGTGCGTTAACCACCGGAGCAGCACATGCACTTATACAAGCAGCAACCACGAGGCTACGGATAAATTTCTTCCGCATTTGTTAATAATTTAGGACTTGAAGATAAAAAAATTATTTTCCTTTAAAAATAGGTTTTCTTTTTTCCATGAAAGCAGTGGTGCCTTCTACCATATCCTGAGTAGTAAAACATTCCCCGAAAGCCTTGATTTCATTGACAAAACCACCCTTTTCACCCTTGGCGGCATCATTAACACATTTAATTATTTTTGATACCGCTATAGGGGCTTTTAACTGGATTTTTGCTGCTATTTCCTTTGTTTTGCCCATAAGGTCTGTTAAAGGGAACACATGATTTACCAATCCCAATGCCCTGGCTTCATCCGCACCAACCATATCGCCGGTCATCATTAGTTCCATAGCCTTACCTTTTCCAACAAGTTGCGTCAGGCGTTGCGTACCACCATAACCGGGTATCAATCCAAGATTCACTTCGGGCTGGCCAAATTTTGCATTCTCGCTCGCTATCCTAAAGTGGCAGGACATAGCCAGTTCGCAACCGCCCCCTAATGCAAAACCATTTACGGCAGCAATTATCGGTTTTGGTGAATTTTCTATTTTATCAAATACTTTTAATTGGCCTTTGCGAGCCACATCTTCGCCAGCAGCAGCATCGAGCGATATAAATTCACTGATATCGGCCCCTGCCACAAATGCTTTTTCACCTGCACCAGTAATTATAGCGGCTTTTATGTCCTCATTATTATAAACCTCTTCCAATACTTTTCCCAACTCTTCTATAACATCTTTATTTAGCGCATTCAGCTTATCGGGGCGATTGACTGTGATTATTAATGTGCCATTCTGTGCTTCTGTAAGTAACGTATTATACATCTTTCGTTCGTAGGATTTTTTAATTATACAATTTATATTTAGAAATCAGTCTTTCCGGTTTTGCTTCACCCACTCCAGAATATATGCTGCTATATCGCCTGTAGGAGAACTGGGGCCGAATAGCTTACCTGCTCCTGCTGCCTGAAGTTGCTGCATATCTTCCTCGGGTATAATCCCACCACCTGTAAGCAATACATTATCAAGGCCTTTTGCTTTCATTAACGCTGCCACCTTAGGGAACACCGTCATGTGCGCACCGCTGAGTATGCTGATGCCTATAGCGTCAACATCTTCCTGCAGGGCTGCGTTCACTACCATTTCGGGTGTCTGGCGCAAGCCTGTATATACCACCTCCATGCCTGCATCGCGAAGAGCTGTGGCTATTACCTTGGCTCCACGGTCATGCCCGTCGAGCCCAACCTTAGCTACTAACACACGCACAGGGCGCTTTAGTCCGTCACTCATTTGTATGCTATGTAAAAGCGCGTAAAAGTAATCAATTATACGGCTTAATAAAATGCGCCGTTACAGGCTCATTGAATAAGAAAACCTGTTACCAGGTCTGTCTGGTAATTAACCGTATCTATCATGCGAAAACCATGCGTAAATAAGGAGTCCGCAGTGACGGTAACCGTGAAATAATTGTACTTGCCTACGTTATTCTTTTCATAAACATTATCGTACTGCAGGCGAAAAGTATCTGCCCCGTAAACCAGGTATTTACCAGTAGAATCTAAAAAAATATCTGCTAACCTATTGATATAAATTTCGCGGCTGTTTCGAACGGAATCATAGCGGTACACGCTATCGTACATCAGGTAACGGCCCGTGAACTGGTGGGTAGGGGTATCGCCCGGATTTTTAGTAATAATATCGGCTGGGTTTGATTTACAGCAGACCTGCATCAATATCACCCATGCTAATATTATAATTGCCAGCTTGTTACCCATATCGTTATTGAAACTATAAATGTACTCATAACCCGCCAAACCCCAAAACAGAAGCCCCGCTAATGCAGGGCTTCTTAATTATTAGCTATCAAATTATTTACTTCTTGAACTGTGGTATCAGGTCTTGAGCCAGTTGTACCATTTTACTAAGGCCTTCTTCCGGCAGGTTGCCTTTCTTGAAATCAGCCAATACATTTGGCAGCTTCATTTCCATCTGCTGGAGGAATACCTCTTCGAATGCCTTTACATTCTTTACAGGCACTTCACGGATCAAGTTGTTGGTACCGAGGTATATCATAGCTACCTGCTTTTCCACGCTGTAAGGCGCGTACTGCGGTTGCTTCAGCAATTCAACATTGCGTGAGCCTTTATCAAGTATCACTTTAGTAGCAGCATCGAGGTCGCCACCAAATTTAGAGAAGGCTTCCATTTCACGGTACTGGGCCTGATCGAGCTTCAGTGTACCCGCTACTTTCTTCATTGATTTGATCTGTGCATTACCACCCACGCGGCTTACAGAGATACCTACGTTAATAGCCGGACGGATACCTGCGTTGAACAGGTTCGACTCCAGGAATATCTGGCCATCTGTAATAGAGATAACGTTGGTAGGGATGTATGCAGATACATCGCCCGCCTGTGTTTCTATGATAGGCAGCGCAGTAAGCGAACCTCCACCCTTTACCAGGTGGCGTATGCTTTCCGGCAGATCATTCATATCCTTTGCTATCGTATCATCATTGATGATCTTGGCAGCACGTTCCAGTAAGCGGCTATGCAGGTAGAACACATCGCCCGGATAAGCCTCACGACCCGGAGGACGACGGAGCAGCAGCGATACCTCGCGGTAAGCTACGGCCTGCTTTGAAAGATCATCGTACACAATAAGCGCTGGGCGACCTGAATCTCGGAAGAACTCGCCTATAGCAGCACCGGCAAACGGAGCGAAGAACTGCTGGGGAGCAGGATCTGCAGCCGGAGCGGCAACAATAGTGGTGTAAGCCATAGCACCGCTATCTTCCAGTGTCTTCATAACACCGGCAATAGTGGAGGCCTTTTGACCAATAGCTACATATATGCAATAAACAGGCTTGCCTGCTGTGTAAAATTCCTTCTGGTTGATGATCGTATCCACGCAGATGGCAGTCTTGCCTGTCTGGCGGTCACCGATCACTAATTCACGCTGTCCACGGCCTATAGGTATCATGGCATCTATCGCCTTGATACCTGTCTGCAAGGGTTCCTTTACGGGCTCACGAAAGATAACGCCGGGTGCTTTACGCTCCAGCGGCATTTCGTATAATTCACCGGTAAGGGGACCTTTACCATCTATGGGTTCGCCCAGTGTGTTCACTACGCGGCCTATCATGCCTTCACCCACTTTTATAGAGGCTATCTGGCCGGTACGGCGCACTTTATCCCCTTCTTTAATATTGCCGCTTTCGCCCATCAGCACCACACCCACATTATCCTCTTCGAGGTTGAGCGCGATGGCTTTTACACCATTCTCAAAGGCAACCAGCTCACCAGAACGTACGCCATTAAGGCCATACACGCGGGCTATACCATCGCCTATCTGCAACACGGTACCTATCTCTTCCAGGTTAGCAGCATTATCGAAGTTGCTGAGCTGCTGGCGAAGTATCGCCGATATCTCATCAGGTTTAATCTCGACCATATATTAGTAATTCAAAAGTTAAATTCAAAAAAGTCAAAAATATATTTAATTCAGGCTACCCATGTAGCTATTATCACTAAACTGTGATCTGATCTCTTTAAGATCGCGACGAACACTGGAATCAAAAAGCTTGTCGTCCATTTCCAGCACAAAACCACCTATCAGTGAAGGATCAACCGTAGCTGTAAGATCAATAGAATAACCTTCCAGACCGCCGGTAACCTTAGCCAGTATAGCGTTCTTAACAGCATCTGTAATAGGTGCCGCAGTAGTAAGCCTTACCGTTTTTATTTTTTTAGTTTCCTTGTATAGCGTTATGAATGCCTGTGCTATCTCGGGCAGATATGACTCACGGCTTTTGCCTACCAGCAGCTGCAGAAAACCCTTTGTGATGTTATTAATATGGCCTGCAAGGATGGCATCTAAAATATGCAGCTTCTTATCCCCTTTGATAATGGGACTGCGCAGCATGTTCTCAAAATCAGGGTTCTGATGACATATATTGCTCAGCAACTGCATATCCTTCAGTGTTTCTTCCAGGCTGTTCTTTTCAAGAGCCAGGTCGAAGATGGATTTAGCGTATCGGGAAGCAAGACGTGGATTAGGCATTTAATTCAATTAGCAAAAGTGATCACCAGCTGAACCAGCTGATGAATGTTGGTTATCAGTTAGTTCAGCTTAATGTCTTCTGAAAGCATATTCATGTAGCCGTTCTGCTCATCAGCAGTAGCAAGGTTTTTACGGAGTATCTTTTCAGCTACTTCCACAGCAAGGTTACCAATTTCATTTTTCACTTCGGTAAGCGCGAGCATTTTCTGCTGCTGTATCTGCTGCTGTGCATCTATAATGATCTTATTGGCCTCGGCCTTAGCCTGCTCCTTAGCCTCATTTACTATGCGGTCTTTTATTTCTTTAGCTTCCTTCAGCATCAGTGAGCGTTCTTCACGCGCCTGCACCATCAGCTTTTCATTTTCAGATTGCATCTGGCCCATTTCCTTCGTTACACGTTCTGCGGCAGCTATAGAGTCTGCTATACCCTTTTCGCGTTCGCCCAGCATATTCAGTATTGGTTTCCAGGCAAATTTGCGCAGGATGAAAAATACAGCAAGAAATGCTATCAGTGTCCAGAAGAACAACCCAAACTCCGGAGTAAGTAAATCCATTTTATTTATAATTTATGATCTGTGATCAATATTCCTCTTTGTTTAAAATAACTGCATCCTCTGCCCTTTGCGTCGGATGCAGTTAAAATGTGGTACTTACTAAAGTACGATAGCCAGGATACCAGCGATTACGCCAAACAGCGCAACACCTTCCACAAAGGCTGCAGTCAGGATCATGTTAGCACGGATATCGCTGATGGCTTCGGGTTGGCGGGCAATAGCCTCAACCGCACCTTTACCGATCTGGCCAATACCTACGCCAGCGCCTAATGCAGCAATACCAGCGCCTATAGCGCCACCTGCTGCCGCTACGCCTGTTTTTACAACAGGAACTGCGGTAGCCGCCTGTAACATAATGGTGTTTAATAAAGACATGTGTATATGGATTTTGATTAAAAAAACTACGCTATTATTTCATTTTCATTTACATGATATTCCTGCCCTGTTTCGTTGCTATGGTTCTCTTCTATTGCCTGGCCTATGAATACTGCTGTAAGGTTGGCGAAGATGAATGCCTGTATAGCAGCCACCAACAACTCCAGCATAAACATGAATACAGAGAATGCGAGTGACACCGGCACAAAACCTACGCCTATCCACTTATTCAGTGTACCAAAAATGAATATCATGGAGATAACGCTCAATATAACAATATGGCCTGCCAGCATGTTGGCAAAAAGACGTATCGTTAATGCGATAGGCTTAATGAACATGGACATGATCTCGATAGGCACCAGCAGAAATTTAATACCCAGCGGCACATTTGGCGGATTGAACAAGTGACCCCAAAAGTGCTTGTTGCTTTTTGCCATCATTACGATGAACGAAACAATAGCCAGGCATAAGGTGACTGTGATATTACCGGTAAAGTTGGCGCCGCCCGGTAACAGGCCCAGCATATTATTGATCCATATAAAGAAAAAGATAGTAAGGATGAGCGGCATATACCTTTTGTAGTTGCGGCCCAGGTTAGGCTTTACTACCTCATCGCGCATAAATATGATGACTACCTCCAGGAAATTCTGAAAGCCGGATGGCGCTGTCATTGTGCCCTTAGCAGTATATTTTTTTGCAGCAGCCATCATGAGCCACAGCAGTAGTACCACACCCACCAGCATAGATAAAATATTCTTGGTAAGGGAGAAGTCATATACTTTAGAACCATCATCCGCTACCAGCTTTTCCTTCATGCCCCTTTCCAGGTGGTATCCGTTATAGCTGTCACTAACCCTTATCTTCTTATCACCTGCTTCTACCTCATGGAAATTCTCAAAATGAGCAGCCGAAAAAACAGAAAGCCCTTTACCCGGCGCATAAATAATAACCGGCAATGGCAGAGAAACGGGCGATTCTGTACCGTCTGCATGCCTGGTGCTGAATAAATGCCATTCGTGAGAATCGGATATGTGACCAAAGATGACTTCAGTAGCATTAAATCCTTTCTTTTCCTGCTTTGCTTCTTTGTCAGGATCCGGCGCAGCACTAACTTCCGTTTGTGCATTTACAACAGATACTGATAAAGCCAATAGCAGCGCGGCAAATAAACGTTTATAACTCATCATGAAGGCTCAAAAAATAAGGTCGAAAAACATTTAAAAAATGGCTGTACCTGCCAAATTTTGCGCAAAGATACTTGTTTTAAGTTCAAAAAAAAGTAGAGAAATCAATTTATTTGCAATGTTTCTTAGTTGTAAAAAAAGAAGCAATTTTAGGCACAGCATATGCGCGCATGGATAAGAAAGCCATCTCTTCCTTTTTATTAAATACTAAATTTCTATTAACTGTCTATATAATAATAGCTATAGTAGCAGGCTTGCAGCTATACATGCTTGGTAAGAGCACTTTCAACGCCCCTGTGAACAAATTATACACTACAGATATTATGGCCCAACCGGCTATAAGGAGCCAGTACATGGGCAAACAATACACCCAGTATAATAATTATGTGGTTTTTAAGCGGTCTTACTTTCATCTGCTGAATGGCGAAGACCTATACACCATATACCCGGAGGAGCAGTGGGACTTATATAAGTACAGCCCCAGCTTCCCGGTATTCATGCTGCCTTTTGCTTACCTGCCCGATGTGGTGGGACTGGCACTATGGAATATCCTGAATGCATTAGTGTTGTTTTTTGCTATACGCATGCTGCCGGTAAGTGACCGCGCACGAAATGGGATGTTATGGTTTGTATTGCTGGAACTGCTCACTTCGCTTCAGAGCGCCCAAAGCAATGCGTTACTGGCGGGGCTTATAATAATGGCCTATGCACTATTACATAAAAGGAAGATAGGAATGGCAGTACTGATGCTGGTATTGGCAACCATTATAAAACCCTACGGCGCTATAGGCTTCTGCATGTTTCTTTTTTACCCAGGCAAGGGTAAGGCAATATTATATAGTATACTATGGGGCGCTGTGGTGCTTGCCTTGCCATTGGTCTTAACAACAATAACCCAGCTTACAGCCCAATATCACAGCTGGGCGCAACTGATAGCAGCAGATAAATCCTCATCGTACGGCTTATCGGTTATGGGTTGGCTGCATAGCTGGTTCGGGTTGAGCAACATAAATATGTATGTAATGATGGCAGGTATCCTCTTATTCCTGCTGGTACTAAGCAGGATAGGGCTTTACAAAAACACTACCTACCAACTATATACGCTGGCCCTGATGCTGATGTGGATCATCATTTTTAACTACAAGGCTGAATCCCCTACCTTCATCATAGCTATTGCCGGGGCTGCAATATGGTATTTCCCGCAAGCAAAGGCCACCTGGCGTACAGTAATGATTATAACCGTATTTATTGGCTCCTGCCTTACCCCTACAGATATCTTTCCGCCTTATGTGCGCCAGCATCTCTTTAATCCGTATGTAGTAAAAGCTATACCCTGTATCGTGCTATGGTTCGTAATATTCATTGAAGTTATGTTGATGCACAGGCCGCCAACGTCAAACAAAACAGACAGGAAAGTGATAGGATAAAGCCCCTTGATCCCTACCCTGTTTTTGAAAATTAATACTAAAAAAAATGGTTTTTAGTCGTATTTTTGACCTCTAAATTTTATAATAAATTAATATTTATGCAGGAATTTGGTAAGAAAAACCCATCGGCCAATCTGTCCGACCTGGGTCTTAATGTAGGTGTGGCACACTGGAACCTTGCTCCGGAAGAATTAGTAGACAAAACTTTAGAACTAGGACAAGGTGAGCTGAACGATACAGGTGCGTTGTGTGTAAGCACAGGAAAATTTACAGGACGTTCCCCAAAAGATAAATTCACAGTAAAAGACGCCAAAACCGAGAAGAGTGTAGACTGGGGCGACGTGAACATACCTATAGAGCCCGAAATATTTGATAAACTATATGATAAGGTTTGCAAATATATGGATGGCAAAGAAGTATGGGTTCGTGATGCCTATGCCTGCGCCGACCCTAAATACCGCCTTAATATCCGTGTAATCAATGAAACACCCTGGGCCAACCTGTTTTGTAACGACCTGTTCCTGCGGCCTACAACAGAAGAAGTAAACACACAAACACCTGACTGGATCATATTACAGGCACCCGGCTTTGAGGCCGATCCGGCTGTAGATGGTACCCGCCAGGCCAATTTTACCATAGTTAACTTTACAAAGAAGATAGTATTAATAGGCGGTAGCGCCTATACCGGCGAAATGAAGAAGGGTATATTCGGCGTACTGAACTTCGTATTGCCGCACGAGCATGGCGTACTGAGTATGCACTGCTCTGCTAACGAAGGTAAAGACGGCGATGTGGCGTTATTCTTTGGGCTAAGCGGGACAGGGAAAACAACCCTGAGCGCAGACCCTGAACGTGCCCTGATAGGGGATGACGAACATGGCTGGGCTGATGGATCTGTATTTAATTTTGAGGGCGGGTGCTATGCAAAATGTATAGACCTGAGCGCAGAAAAGGAACCACAGATATATGCTGCCATAAAGCCAAATGCCCTGCTTGAGAATATAAAGCTGAAAGCAGGTACAAAGGAAGTAGATTACCACGATGCCAGTATTACTGAAAATACGCGCGCAGCTTATCCGATAAACTTTATTGACAATGCCAAGGAACCATCGTATGGTGGCGAACCTAAAAACATATTTTTCCTTACCTGCGATGCATTTGGCATACTGCCACCTATATCAAAGCTTACGAAGGCACAGGCTATGTACCACTTCATAAGCGGATATACTGCTAAGGTAGCAGGCACTGAAGTAGGGGTAACAGAGCCGCAAACAACATTCTCTGCCTGCTTTGGCCGTGTTTTCCTGCCTTTGCACCCTACCCGGTATGCAGAGTTGCTTGGCAAAAAGCTGGAAGCAGACAGCGATGTGCATGTATGGCTTGTAAATACGGGCTGGAGTGGTGGCGCCTATGGCACCGGCAACCGCATGAAGCTGAGCTATACCCGCGCTATGATAACTGCCGCACTTAATGGCGAACTGAAAAGTGTAGCATTTGAAGCGCATCCTGTATTTGGCGTACTGATGCCAAAGAGCTGCCCTAATGTACCTGCGGAGATACTGATACCGCGCAATACATGGACCAATAAAGAAGCTTATGATAAAAAGGCTAACGAACTGGCACAGCTATTCGTTAACAACTTTGAAAAATATGCAGCACAGGCCAATGAGGAGATCCTTTCTGCAGCACCTACCGTATTACAGAATGCCTAAACGCTTTCTGCCTTTTTAAAAAAGCCTGGTTACATAAGTAACCAGGCTTTTTTTATTCCTCTATCTACAGGCTTCAAAATATTCAGCCATTCGGGCAATCAGCTACAGCCATCAACAGGAAGTTTTGAATTATTTGGCATCAATCTGCTAAACCACTTGCATAAAAAAAAGGGGCAGAAGCCCCTTTTCTATTTCAATCACTCCTGCATTATTTGCTATATAAAAGCTTTACACCGTTGTATTGCATATTATCACCCTCAACTGTAAGTATAAGGCTTGTGTGTGTTAACATAGAAGGAAGGCTTACCTGTATAGAGTTGCTTCCTGTTACCGCCTGTATAATCTGGCTGTAGACTACCTTACCCGAAAGATCAGAGAAATTAATGGTCATTGGCATGTCCTTAGTTGATGCGAACTGGCAAGTGAATGTACCGTTATTAGGATAAGGATAAACAATCACACTCTTCGAATTCAGCTGGTTGGTACTCAATGCATTATCTTTTGAGAACACGAGATTCTTGATAGAAAAGTCAACGTTTGACCTTGTACCACCTGGGCTTGCATAAGTGAAGATAATGTGCGTTACATCATTAGGAACAAATGCTTTCGAAGAACCCGGAGTAGTAAAGTCTTTCATGCTTACTACATAGGTTCCGCCCTGTGGGCTCAGCGCTATTGTAGTGCTGTATTGTTTCTTAAAGTCTGTAATGCTATCCTTTACCATTGTTATCTGCATCAGTCCGGGACCACTACCAGCGAACTTAATTGTATTGAAAGTTGTAAGATCAAGCGCACCACCACCGGATACTACTTCTTTGTATAAAGACACATAGTCGGGTGTTGTAGCAGATATTGTTACGTCGCGGTACTGCGGTAATTCATTATTGGAGTAAACGCGGCTGCTATCGTTAGTTATTTCATATTTATTAATAGTAGTCTGTGAATGATCGTAATCAAGATTCCAGTTACCATCAGCCATGTATACTTCATCTACCAGTGTATCATTAAGATACAGGCGACCCTGATATTCATAACCATCAAATACCGGTATGCTTATGTTATTCACCCTGCCATTAGTTACAGTAAGCGGGTAATCTATAGTAGCTATACCTGAATTTTCATTGGCACGGGCATCAAACTGTAGTCTTGCGCTGTGTATGTTAGTCGTATTAGCTACAGCTATATCCAGGCTAGCCTTGTTTCTTTTACCTGCTATTATATAAGCTGCTGGTTCTAATGCGCCGGAATGTAATTCTATAAGTGGCTTGATAGCAGTTACTTTCTTAATAATACTATCGACCAGTATTGCAGAATAATATGGTTCAGCTGCCCAAACCTGGAAGTTAAACAGGCTATCGTCATTTGCATATTGTGATATCAACCAGTTGCTCTGCAGGGTATAGTTGCTGCGGTTTTTGCTGCTGCCTACTACGAAGGAGATACTGTATTCCATGTTTCCGTTCTCGCGTTGCAGGGTGAAACGGGAGAAGCTATAACCATCTATATTTATTGTATCAACACCAAGCAGTGACGCACCCCTGAAACGATCGCATATTGATTTGGTATGGCTGTATGCTTTATTTACAGTCTGTATGCCTAGCACAACACCTTTATTAAAGTCGCCATTGGTATAGTCAACCGATAATGCATCCTTAGCATCAGTGTAAGATAAGATATCAGTAGGTGTGGTTACATACGCCACATCTCCTTTTTGTAAAGTAGCAGGCATAAATGGTGTAAGCGAAGAGACACCTGATTTACGGGCCAGCCTGCTGTTAGTAGCAGTTATCGGAGCAAATAAAGGCAAGGTGTTGTAATCAACCTGTTTGTTTTCGCTATTCTTTATTTTTTCAAAAGTTCTTTTACTTACAGCATCTCCCAGGCTATGACTTTCCAGTCCGCCGTGTCCGCCACCGCTGGTTGAACCGCCGGGACATGTTGTAACCGGCATTGTAGTAGTATCTACGGAAGTAAATGGTTCTGCTGTAAGGTAGAATATGATATCATTAAAGTCATTGTCACAATCTGAGTGATCTCTACGGTTATCTTCAAAGCCTAATACTATTTTCTTCTTTATTGTATCTAACAGCACTACTGTATGTTGTTTCAACTCGCTATCCGCTTCCGGATTGAAGCGGCGATCAGAATATAATAACCATTTACCGAAGCTAACGCTATCGGCTACATTCTTAAAACCATCTGCTACACATACCCAGCCTAAACCAGTATTGCCTGGAAATTTGCCCAGGTATACTTTATCGCCTGAATCAAGGCCACCACCAGACCCCGGCAGCGAACAGTTAGGAAATATAATAGTTATATCGCTATCTGCTGGAGCAGCCGTTAATGGCGATGTTGTATTGTAAGTATAGAAACCCAATGCATTAAGATAGCTAGCCCCTTCGTATACAAAAGTTATCCATACATCTGCTGAATCAACTAATTTAAGATCAGAATTTGTATCCCTGAGGTATTCAGGATGATATACAGGTACAGAAATAAACTCCGGTAAAGAAGTTAGTATCCTTGAATAAAAGGCTGATCCTATAGTATCCTTTAATAAAGGAGTAAGGGATATACCGCTCAGATCAAAGTGGTACTTATATTTCCAGTTTTGCGCGTTACTCGTGTTGAATGCCAAAACTGTAAGTAAGGCCACTAAAAAGTATGTTTTTTTCATAATTGCGGTTTTAGTTGCAATGGTTATAACTGCTATAAAGGGAAAAACATACCTGATAATATTGCGTGGACGAATATCTATTATGAAAGAGTAATCTTATTGTCATTTTGAATTTTGTTAGCTAATAAAAACAGGTATAAGTATTGTAAATCAATTAATTACAAAGATTACATTTATATAATATTATTGAAATATTTATTTGTTATCTTTTATGTTTTCTAAAATAATATATTATCATTACTAAGTATTCGTTACCTTTGCTGGAATGAATTTCCAAAAATTAGACTTAATACAGCCTCTTCTCGATGCACTAATTGCCGAAGGCTATACCATCCCGACCCCGATACAAGCAGAAGCAATTCCAGTTGTCCTTGATAAAAAAGACCTATTAGGCTGCGCACAGACCGGCACCGGTAAAACGGCTGCTTTTGCCCTGCCTATACTGCAACTACTCAATACCTCGGTAAATACCCGCGCACATAAGCGCCCGGTAAAATGCCTGATCCTTACCCCCACTCGCGAACTGGCCATACAGATAGGGGAAAGTTTTCAGGCTTATGGACGTAACCTGAGCCTGAAACACCTGGTCATATTTGGCGGTGTGCCCCAGGGAGCGCAGGTAAATGCGCTAAAGGCAGGAATAGATATATTGGTAGCCACACCCGGCCGCCTGCTAGACCTTATAGGACAAGGGTATATATCTCTACAGGATATAAGCATATTTGTACTTGATGAAGCTGATCGTATGCTGGATATGGGCTTTATACACGACGTAAAGAAGGTGGTAGCACGCCTACCTCATCAGCGGCAGACATTGTTTTTCTCTGCCACTATGCCCCCAGAAATACAGAAACTGGCAAATACGATACTGGTAAACCCGGTAAAAGTGGAAGTAACTCCAGTATCCTCTACAGTAGAGGCTATAGAGCAGTCCCTATACTATGTGGATAAGAAAGACAAGAAAAAACTGCTTACGCATATACTTAGCGATAAGAAAATAGCCAGTGCCCTCGTCTTTACCCGCACCAAGCATGGGGCCGATAAGGTAGCAAAGGACCTGAGCAAGGATGGCATGCATGCGGAAGCAATACATGGCAACAAATCGCAGAATGCACGCCAACGCGCACTTAATAATTTTAAAGACGGTACTACCCGCATACTGATAGCAACTGACATAGCAGCCAGAGGTATAGATATAGACCTGCTGAGCCATGTTATAAACTATGAACTACCCGATGTACCGGAAACATACGTACACCGTATAGGCCGTACCGGCCGTGCGGGTGCCAGCGGAATAGCAATAGCATTTTGCGATGAGGATGAAATGGACAACCTGAAAAGCATTCAAAAACTGATAGGACTTAAAATACCTGTAGTAGAGTCTCACCCCTTCCCAGCAAGTGCATGGGGGAAAGTGCAGATAAACCTGCCTAATAACAGGGATGTAGTGCAGCGCCCCAATTCTATACCGGCATTCCGGAGCGGAAACAGCAATGGCAACAGGCGCAGACCCGGTAGTAGCCGCCCCAGTAATAGATGGTAGGCAGCTTATTTATTGAGCATACTGAATAATTGTTCCCGCTTAGCATGCAGGCCTTTAGATTCTGCTATGGGTGCCTCCAGCAGATCATTTTTCATCGCATCCATAGCTTCTTCAATGAAGGCAGCTATGGGCATGCCCCCATGCGATTGGTTTTTATCCTCCCTGCGATCGTGTCCCAGCTCCGTATCTACTGACGGCGGCGCGATCTCAAACACCTTCACGGAAGTATCTCTAAGCTGGTAGCGGAGGGACAATGTTAATGAATGCAAAGCTGCCTTGGTAGCGCAGTACACGGGCATAAAAGCAATAGGTACAAATGCCAGACCTGATGATATATTGATAATGGCAGCGTCTTTCTGTGTGGCAAGGTGCGGTGCAAAAAGCGATGCCAGGTGCAGGGGGGCTATGAAATTGGTTTCGACCTCGTTATAAACCCTGTTCAGGTCCACCGGTTTCGTCATATCTGTAACCAGCTGTATGCCTGCATTATTCATAAGCACATTCAGCATGGGATACTCCTTCGTAACCCATTCCACTAGTTCGTGCCGCTGTCCTTTATCTGCTACATCGCACACTTTCGTTATTAAATCCGGATGTTTCTTTTTTAGCTCATTCAATCGTTCCTGCCGCCTGCCGCATACTATTACCGTACTGCCTGCCGCCAGAAATTGTTCTGCAAATGCCTGTCCAATACCCGAAGTACCACCTGTTATTAAAATTGTATTGCCTGCCAGTTTCATAAATTCCTGATTATTAGTTTTACTAAATTAGCACATTGATCTGTAACACATGCCACAACCTGATAATACTGCAATAGCCCTTAAATGGTTTGAAGCATTTAACGCGCATGACCTCGAAAAATTATTAGCGCTGTATCATGACGAGGCAAAGCACTATAGCCCCAAGTTGAAAATACGCCAGCCTGAGACAAATGGTATGGTAGCCGGTAAGCAGGCCCTGCGTGAGTGGTGGCAGGATGCCTTTAGCCGCCTGCCAACATTGCAATACCTGCCCACCTCCTATACCGCAAACAATGAGCGGGTAATAATGGAATATACCCGCCGGGTAGCAGGCGAACCTGAACTATTGGTAGCAGAAGTCCTGGAAATACAAAACGGGCTTATTATTGCATCCAGGGTCTATCACGGATAAAACCTGCATCCTGCAAAACAAAACCTTCCTTTCGGTTGTTAAGTTTAACAGTACGGAGACATTAATATGCTGCTGTGCATAGTAACTTTAGTGTCTGTAACTAACAACAAATCCAACATAATTATGGCAACCAGACAACAACTGGAAGATGCATATATTGATCATGTGCTCACAAGGGGAGAACGTCCCGTATCGGTATATGTATTTGCGAAAGACCAGGGTATAACGGAGCAGGAATTTTATGACCATTTCGCATCATTTGATGCTATAGAAGCAGCGGTATGGACAGAAAGCGTAGAGACAACTATACAGCAGGCACAGGGACAGGAAGTATGGAACGGCTATAGCGCTCGCGAAAAGGCGCTGTCTTTTTTTTACAGCTATACCGAGTATCTTAAAAGCAAACGCAGCTTTGTTGTGTATAGTCTGAAGCAAATACCACCGGGTTTTCTTACCCCTGCTGTTATGAAGGGTGCTAAAGAACTATTTGATGTGTTTGCCAATGAAGTGATACAGCAAGGATTGGAATCAAAAGAACTGGAAGACAGGCCCTTCTTTGCAAAAAGATACAAAGACGGACTATGGGCACAATTTGTTTTTATCCTCAACTTCTGGGTGAAAGACAGCAGCACCGGTTTTGAGAAAACGGATGAAGCTATTGAGAAAGGGGTCAATCTTACATTCGATCTATACCAGCGATCTCCGATTGACAGCATGTTAGAATATGGTAAATTCCTTGCGCAGAATGCAGGCTTCAATTTTTCGCACAAATAAGTTCCGGAGAAAGCAAAAAAGTATAGTACAGTAAAAAATATCAGGTGAAAGAACAGCAATCAATACCAACATCCAAAGTAGCAAGATCGGCTAAATTTGTAGGCACCGGCATCAAGATAGGCGGCAATTATCTGAAACACTATTCTAAAAAACTTTTCGACCCGACAAGGGATAAGGAAGAATTGAATAATGACAACGCCAATGATATATATGATTCGCTTAGCCAGCTAAAGGGCAGCGCGCTGAAAATAGCGCAGATGCTGAGCATGGATAAGAATATGCTGCCCAAAGCCTATACTGATAAATTCTCTCTGGCACAATACAATGCACCACCTTTATCAGGCCCACTGATCGTAAAAACATTTACCAAATACTTTGGCCAGACACCTGATAATATCTACGATAAATTCAATTTATCTGCTGCTCATGCAGCCTCTATAGGGCAGGTACACAAGGCCGAACTGAACGGCAGGAAACTGGCAATAAAAATACAATACCCCGGTGTGGGCAGCAGCATATCATCTGATTTGAAACTGGTAAAACCATTTGCATTCCGGCTGCTTGGCATGAGCGAAAAGGAACTGGATATCTACATGAATGAAGTAGAAGAAAAACTACTGGAAGAGACCGATTATGAACTGGAGGTAAAACGTTCTATCCAATTTTCAAACGCGTGTGCAAAGCTGGATAACATAGTGTTTCCTACTTATTATCCGGAGCTTTCCAGCAGGCACATCATTACCATGGACTGGATAGAAGGACTGCATCTGAAAGAATACCTGGCTACCAACCCTACACAGGAAGAACGTAACAAAATAGGCCAGGCACTGTGGGACTTTTATAATTACCAACAGCATGAACTACATGCCGTGCACGCAGATCCGCATCCGGGAAATTTCCTGATAACACCGGATGGGAAACTTGGAGTGATCGACTTCGGGTGCATCAAAGAAATACCGGACGATTTCTACTATCCTTTCTTTTCCCTTACCACTACCAGTATACTGGAAGATAAAGAACAGACCATTGCGGCCTTTCGCAAGCTGGAGATGATACAGGATAAGGATAACCCGCAGCAAGTAGAATTTTACAGGGCAGCATACAAGGAAATGATAGAGCTGTTTGCACAGCCATACATCAAAGGCACATTTGACTTCAGCAAGCCGGACTACTTTGACAAGATGTATGCATACGGCGAGAAAATATCTAAAATGCCTGAATTTAAACAGGCAAGGGGTGTGAAACATTTTATTTATGTGAACCGTACCAATTTTGGATTGTATAACATTCTTCATGACCTGGGGGCTACAGTAAAGACTGATACCTACAAGCCAACTTTGCATAGTAATTAACACTAATTGTCCAGCTATAACAGCAACATGTCATTGCTATGACCAAGCATCTTTTAATATTGGTTTACTCGGCGTATATTTGCATACATTAGTAAATACAAAATTCATGTCCACTCCAAAATTCGGGTCATCCAAATTATCACTTCATGTAGAATTGAAGAAGCGTGTAAATGAATATTTTGCCCAGGCAAACACGGAACCTACAGGTACATTCCCATTGTATCTGAAGGCTATAGTGTTGATAGTGAGTTATACGATTATTTACCTGCACCTTATATTTTTTACACCTGCAGCCTGGCTTGCCATTCCTGAATGTGTGGCATTAGGCATACTTACTGCTGGCATAGGCTTTAACGTAATGCACGATGGCGCGCATGGCAGTTTCAGCAAGAGCACTGTGCTTAATACTATGGCAGCATCTACCCTTGAAATGCTTGGAGCCAGTAGCTTTATGTGGAACATGAAGCATAACGTAGTACACCATGCCTACACCAATATAGATGGTGTGGATGATGATATAAACGCGGGTATATTTCTCCGCCTGGCGCCTCAGCAAAAGAAATACAAGATGCACCGTTACCAGCATATCTATTTCTGGTTCCTGTACTCATTGCTGCATATCTTCTGGATATTCTTTACCGACTATAAGAAATACTTTAGCGGCAAGGTAGGCGATGTGCCATTGAAAAAACTCAAGTTACAAGATCACATTATGTTCTGGGGTGCTAAGCTGATACACCTGTTTTTCTATGTAGTACTCCCTATCTACATGGTAGGCGTTACGCATTGGATAATAGGCTTCCTTACATATGGTATGGTGAGCGGCTTTGTATTGAGTATTGTTTTCCAGCTGGCACACACAGTAGAAGAAACAAGCTTTCCTGTAGCGGAACAACCTGCAAACAGGATAGAAGACGAATGGGCGCTGCACCAGTTAAAGACCACTGCGAACTTTGCTACAAAAAGCAAATTCGTTACCTGGTGGGTAGGCGGCCTTAACTTCCAGATAGAGCATCATTTGTTCCCGAAGATATCGCACATACACTATCCGGTTATCAGCAAGATCATCAGGCAGACGTGCAAAGAAATGGGTGTCCCATATATAGAACACCCAAAGCTGTACATGGCTATTGCCTCTCACGTTTCCCACCTGCGCAGAATGGGAAATGAATAATCAGTAATTAGCTGAAGGCATCTTTTATCTTATCGAAAAAACTCCGGTCTTCTTTCATCTCAGCGGCTTCAGGCCCTGGCTTAAAGTTGCCGGAGTTTTTCAGTTTCTCCATCATTTCTTTCTCCTCGTTCGATAACGTTTGCGGAGACCATACATTCACCTCCACCAACTGGTCGCCTTTTTCATAAGACTGGAAGGCCGGGAAACCCTTACCTTTTAATCGGAATATTTTACCACTCTGCGTACCGGCAGGCACTTTTATTTTTGCCTTGCCATCTATTGTTGGCACCTCCACATTTGTACCCAATACTGCCTCAGGGAACGATACATGCAACTGGTATATTACATCCATGTCCATGCGCCTTAGCTGTGGGTGCTTTTCTTCTTCCACCAGTATCAGCAGGTCGCCAGGTGCACCGCCTCTTTCGCCTGCATTGCCGCGCCCGCTCATGCTTAGCTGCATGCCATCCTGCACACCGGCAGGTATATCCAGGCTAAGTGTCTCTTCACCATATACACGGCCTTCGCCTTTACAGCTAGCGCATTTCTGTGTTATGCTCATACCCTCTCCATTACAGGTAGGGCAGGTAGTTACCGTCTGCATCTGCCCAAGGAAGGTATTGGTAACACGGCGTACCTGACCGCTGCCGCCGCAGGTGCCACATGTCTGTATAGAGCCTTTATCCTTAGCACCACTGCCGCCGCAGGGCTGGCAGGGCACATGTTTCTTTACTTTTATTTTCTTATTGGCCCCGTTTGCTATATCCGCAAAGTCCATTTTCAGCTTCACACGCAGGTTAGCGCCACGCGTACCCTGCCTGCGGCCACCACCCTGGCGGCCACCACCAAAAAAGCTGCCAAACATATCGTCGCCGAAAACATCGCCGAAATTCTGGAAGATATCTTCCATGCGCATTCCGCCCGGGCCACCATGGCCGCCCGAATTGCCCATACCAGCATGGCCAAAACGATCGTATTGGGCACGCTTATCGGCGCTGCTTAGTATATCGTACGCTTCTGCGGCCTCTTTAAAATTCTCTTCCGCCTGTTTATCACCAGGGTTCCTGTCCGGATGGAACTGCAGCGCTATTTTACGATAAGATTTTTTGATCTCATCCGCACTGGAGCTTCGCGTTACACCCAGGACTTCGTAATAATCTCTTTTCGACATACCTGATATCCTAAAAAATGCTTTTTAATTATTGTTATGCCTGCTACTACTTACCCACCACCACTTTTGCATGGCGTATCAGTTTATCGTTTAGGTAATAGCCGGGGTCTACCACGTCAATTACCTTACCTACCATATCTTCATTGGGTGCGGGTATCTCTGTTATAGCTTCATGCAGGTCTGCATCAAAAGGTTCGTTAATGCTTTCCATAGCGCGAAGCCCCTTTTGCTGCATCGTTGTTTTCAGTTTACTGAATACCAGCGATACACCTTCTTTTATAGCTGCTATATCATCTGCTTTTTCCAGTTGCTTAGCTGCCCTTTCACTGTCATCCAGTACAGGTAGCATTGCCTTTATTACTTCAAGCCCTGCAGTTTGCATCAGTTCCATGCGTTCACGGGCATTTCGCTTTCTGAAATTGTCAAATTCTGCTACCAAGCGCAAGTACTTGTCGTTTGCCTCTTTTAGCTCCACTTTCAACTTTTCAGTTTCCTGCTCGTTGCTATCTTCCTGTATCGCCTCATTTTCCCCCTCCAGATCTTCCAGTTTGCCAGCCATTATCTCTTCCAGTTCTTTATCGGGGTCTGTCAGGTTGTCGTTATTCTCGTCCATTGCATTCTTATTGTCAAAAGCATTATCGCTCATATTCTTCTTTTTTTTAAAAATCATGCTGCCCAAATAAAGTCAATTACTTTGCCAGTCTTCTTTTTGGGACAAATTGGCACAAAATATTGGCCTTTTATGGCAATTTTATACATTTACCAAAACGTTCCCTTTCATGAGAAATATCATTTCTGCCATCATATTTGCAATAGCAATTATTTTAGGGTCTTTTCTCATAGGCAAAGCATACACTTACAAGTTCAAAAAACAGAATAGCATCAGCGTAATTGGTAGTGCCGATTACAATTTCACCTCTGATCTGATTGTATGGTCCGCCTCATTTGAGAGTTCTTCTCCAGATCTGAAAGATGCCTACACCAAATTGAAAAATGATGGGCTGCAAATCCAAAATTATTTATCATCCCACAATATCAGCACCTCCGAGATCATATTTTCATCTATTACAATAGACAAGCAATATGATAACACCTATAACGCAGAAGGCCGACAGACAGGTACACTTTTCAAAGGCTACAAACTGCATCAAACAGTAAAGATAGAATCCCGGAACATAGACAATGTAGAAAAAATATCGCGCGATATTACACAGCTTATACAATCCGGAATTGAACTTAATTCAGAAGAACCCCTTTATTATTACACCAAGCTATCTAACCTGAAAATAAACCTGCTTGCAAAGGCCTCTAATGACGCGTATAACAGAGCAAATACTATTGCAGGGAATACTCATGGAAAGATAGGCAGCTTAAAAACTGCATCAATGGGTATATTTCAAATAACAGGACAATACAGCAATGAGACGTTTACTTCAATGGGCGCATTTAATACCAACAACAAAAACAAGACAGCAAATGTGACTGTGAGAGCAGAATTTGAGATTAATTAAGGCCTTATCATCTCTTTCAGGTTCCATCTCATAGATGTATTCTTCTTGATGATCATGTAAAGTTCCCTGGTCCCCCCAAAACCCCGAAAATATTTTTCTACACCTTCGTCCATACTGCCTTCAAAATCGAAGGTGAGATTGCCGCGGTGTTTTGATTCCATAATAGCATGCAGCAGTATCACTGTTACTATGCGCGGATCTTTATTATCTTCTTTCTGGGCACCCATAAAGTAGTAGCTTCTTTCATGGTCCCACACATTCCATATGGCGGCCTGTACCAGCCCCTTGTGCTTTGCTACCCACAGGGCAGTGCTAAAGTTATCAAGGCATGCATTCATCAGCTTCTGGGCATCCTGCAGGGTAAAATGCTGCCTGATCCCCTTCTTCGCCAGCGCCTTCTTCTGAAAACGGTACAGGTGCGGCAGAAAGTCCGGTTCATTAGTAACCACTATCTCCTTGCCACCGGTACGTATATTGCGCCGTATGCTCTCGCTCATGCCGGCCAGTATCGTATTTTCCTCCCTTGTAATATCCAACAGGAAGGTTTGCTGAACCTGCACCTCCAGCTCATTGCGTTTCATAACCCCTGCCTGCTTCATGCCGGGCTGTAAAGCTATATTCCATACTTTGGCCTGTGGCATTTGCTGCAGCAGTTTTCCTACTATTTCCTGCTCTATCCCATCGGCTTTTGATAGCTTCATATCATCGGGCACTATTATGTGCGGGCCCAGATAGGGGGTCAGTTTCGGGTTGCGGAGAATAGGCAGTCCCAGTCTTTTTTCTATTGCATAAGGCCATATCCCTGTTACATGCTCGCCCTGCTGTACAATGGCTGCGTCCCATTCTTTGCATACCGCATCCAGCCACCACGGCTGTAGAAATATGGGTATATATTCCTCTGAGCATATCTGGCGGTATAGTCGCTGATTGTTCATTCTGTTCTATTTAAATTGTAGCACCTTAGCGGGTAATATCCTTCTGATATACAGGGTCGGCAGCCACATGCAAACAATGCACAGCACTAGCGTAGCTATATCTATTACTGCTATTTCGCCCCATGAATACCGTACCGGTACATACTTCATATAATAAGTGTCTTCGTCCAACTTCAGGAAGCCGGTATGTTGCTGCAGCGCGCATACGCCCAGTCCCAGCAGGTTGCCTGCCAGTATGCCTGCGCCCGCTATGAGGCCTGAATAGTAAAGAAATATCTGCCGCATATTACCGGCATTCATCCCCAGTGTCTTCATCATTCCTATCATGCGCGACTGGTCCACGATCAGGATCATCAATGCAGCGGCCAGGTTGATGATAGCTACAATAGACATGATAGTGAGAATTATCTTTCCATTCACATCCTGCAGGTTCAGCCATTCAAATACACTGGGGTAAATATCAGGCAGTATAAAACTTTCCAATGATGATTTGCCGGCATACTTAGGCGTATTCAGGTAATCGTGTATACTGTTATTTACGGCATACATATTCTTAGGGTCATCGCAATCTACCTGATACCCGTTTATTTGGCCGGGTTGCCAGCCGTTTATCCTTTGCAGCAGCCTCAGGTCGCACACAGCGTAGAATTTATCAATTTCTTCCACACCAGTATGATACAATCCCGCTACCTGTACCTTCCTTATCCTGGGCAAAGACCCGCCCGACTCCAGGAAATACAGTTGCAGGGTATCGCCCTCTTTTACCTTCAGGCGGTCTGCAGTGGTTTGTGACAGCAGTATCTGGCGGGAATAGGCGCTATCGCTGTAATCGATCTTACCGACCTTGCTCATAGATGGCGCAAACCGGAAGTCCTGGTTTACACCTTTCAATTGTATGCCCTCCATCTCCCCGTTGGCACGCAGTATGGCCGGGCGCAATGCGAATGGGGCTACCTGATGCACATGGGGCGTGGCCTTTATGGCCTTTGCCAGTTCCTTATCGCCTTCTATAGGTTTAAAATCGAGATAGGCAGTGTGGTTAGGGTCGTACAGTTCTACATGCACATGCCCCAGGAAACCAAACATTTTTTCGCTGATCGTATGCTTAAAGCCATTGATGAATGCCATTGCCACTATCATTACTGCCACACTAAGGCAGGTAGCAACTATGGCCATCCGTATGATAAAGGACGAAAAAGTGCCTTTTTGCCTTAGCAGGTAACGCCGCGCTATGAAAAATGGTAAGTTCATACCAACCCTGGAAGGGTTTAAAAAATTTGAGCGGTTAAATTTAATCAATTAATCGCGGGCAAAGCAAAGCCGGATACTAATGTATCCGGCTTAATAATATTACGATACCCCCTTCAGAAGGGTAGCCTTTTTAATTTACTGCAACAGCGTCCTCTATCAGTACGCTGGCTTTATTATTTACCATCTCTACAAAGCCGCCCGATATTTCATACACTTCTGTATTGTTCTTGTCTATGATCACCTTCATCCTGCCCTTGCCCAGCGATGCTATGATAGGTGCGTGGCGATCCAGTATCTCGAAAGAACCTTCTATACCGGGCAACTGTACACCATATACATTACCACTGTAAATCTTATGTTCGGGGGTTAATATATCTAGTTGCATACCCTAAATCCCTAAAGGGACTTTTAATGTTTTTATAAAAATTCCACGCCTTTTGGGGGCTGGAGTTTAATTCTTAGCCTGTTCCATTAGCTTCTTACCCTTGGCCATTGCATCATCTATGGTGCCTACCAGGTTAAACGCCGCTTCAGGATATTCATCCACTTCACCGTCCATGATCATGTTAAAGCCACGAATGGTTTCTTCTATCGGTACCAGTACACCTTTAAGACCAGTAAACTGCTCTGCAACGTGGAATGGCTGAGACAGAAAGCGCTGTACACGGCGCGCGCGCGATACGGTCAGCTTATCTTCTTCACTCAGTTCATCCATACCCAGGATGGCGATGATATCCTGCAGTTCTTTATAGCGCTGCAATATCAGCTTCACCCGGTTAGCACAGTCATAATGCGCATCGCCTACTATGGATGGGCTAAGGATACGCGAGGTAGAGTCCAACGGATCAACCGCGGGATAGATACCCAAATCCGCAATTTTACGGCTCAGTACGGTTGTAGCATCCAGGTGGGCAAATGTTGTTGCCGGCGCCGGATCAGTAAGATCATCTGCAGGCACATATACCGCCTGTACCGAAGTGATAGAACCATTTTTAGTAGAGGTGATACGTTCCTGCATCAGGCCCATTTCTGTAGCCAGTGTAGGCTGGTAACCCACTGCCGAGGGCATACGACCCAGAAGGGCCGATACTTCAGAACCTGCCTGCGTGAAACGGAATATATTATCTACGAAGAACAGGATGTCCTTTCCTTTGCCAGTGCCATCGCCATCGCGGAAATATTCTGCAATAGTAAGGCCGGAAAGCGCCACACGGGCACGTGCCCCGGGAGGTTCATTCATCTGCCCGAATACGAAAGTGGCCTGAGATTTTTTCAGTTCTTCCATATCTACAGATGCAAGGTCCCATCCGCCTTCTTCCATACTGTGCTTAAATTTGTCGCCGTATTTTACAATACCCGCTTCTATCATTTCACGCATCAGGTCATTACCCTCACGTGTGCGCTCGCCCACACCGGCAAATACCGAGTTACCGGCATATGCCTTGGCAATATTGTTGATGAGCTCCTGTATCAATACAGTTTTACCAACACCAGCGCCACCAAACAAACCGATCTTACCACCCTTTGCGTATGGTTCTATGAGGTCAATTACCTTGATACCTGTAAAAAGTATTTCAGAAGCCGTACTCAGGTTCTCAAACTTAGGCGGCTTAGCATGTATAGGGCGGCCATTTACCTTACTAGTGGCAGGTAGTCCGTCTATTGCATCACCGGTTACGTTAAAGAGGCGCCCGTTTATCTGGTCGCCAACGGGCATTGCTATTGGTATGCCGGTATCGGTTACCACGGTGCCGCGCACCAGACCTTCCGTACCATCCATAGCTACGCAGCGTACACTGTCTTCGCCCAGGTGCTGCTGCACTTCCAGTACCAGTTTATCGCCATTGTCCTTTTTCAGTTCCAGGGCGTTATAGATCTCTGGCAGGTTGCCATCGCTAAACTGCACATCCACAACCGGCCCAATGATTTGCTTGATTTTACCAATGTTTGGCATAGAATTCAATTATATAAAAAGAATAAAGTCTCTGAATTTGGCGCAAAGGTACTTTTATAAAGTTAAAAATCAAAAGTAAAAAGACAAAAGTGAGGGAAATTCATATCCATGTTACTCCACAGAAAACTTCGTTTTATTGAATTATATGATCGCTTTTAATACCTGCTTTCGGAATTGCATTGCTAAACTGAAATCAGCTCGATTCAGACTGTTTTTTAATATGTGTCAAAACGCGCATGTGTATCTTATGTACAATATAATCACTCCATATATGCCAGTATAAATCAGGAGCTATTTTATTTACGTACCAGGTTGTGCCTTCTAATAATGTACGTCCATCAGATAACTGTCTTAACTTAAACTGCCCTTGTTTAGATACCCAATATCCTTTTAGGTGATTGGGATGGATATTGTAGGGACTAAGTTCTCGCATTACATCTGGTTGTTCACGAACACTAAATCTTAAAAGGTTGGGCTCGTCCCAAACTGTTATTGGTTCAACAAAACTACCTGTCGAAAAATTGCAACGCCTTATAGCTCCCGCACCTTTGGCAGAGATAGTAGCGTTGATGGGGAAAGCTATGCCAGCCCGAAAAATAAACTCCGAAGGCGCTTTCAGCTCAGGAAATGCTATGACATTTCTCCATACTTTCTCTATTGGTGCATTTATTTCAATACTAGTAACAATACTGCGTATCGGCTGAGAATGCTTAATAAGGCTCTCAAACGACATGAATAATGGAGTTGAGAGAATAAAGATCAGAATAATAATACCATGTAAGTTATTCAACTGCGATTTGGCTGTGGATTTAGATATAAGTAATCCTATACGGTAGCCAGCCCATGTGAAAAATAAACCAATAGGAATTGCCATTACAAGGCAGATTATACCTTCCCATGCAAATACCAAAAGGCCGAGGCAAAAACATAGTAATGCGAGATATGCTGCATTCCGCTTTTCACTATTCCTGCCCGAGCGGTAAAGCAATGTTGTAAGGGTTCCTATTATTAAAGGGATCCACACAAATAGTCCATATCCATAGAGTTTAAAAACACTTACAGACAGATACGTACATATCCAGCATAACATAACCGGAATACTTATTGATATGATTCTATTCATCTTCTTCGTTACCACTTAAGCCCGGCAGCCGACAATACTTCCCTTATAGCTTCGTATGATTTAAAGACTATAGGGCCCAGATCCGGTTGCGCTATCCAGCGGGCTTCCAGTATGTTCTCTTCTTTTTGGGGCACCAGCTTTTCTTTGCGCTTGCCATACATCTGGTACCATGCAGTACGCTTCAGCAGGCTTTGTTTATTTTGCGAATACACATGGTAGGTGTCGCATATTTTATCGCCAAGGGTTAGCTGCTGCAGGCCTGTTTCTTCGCTAACCTCGCGCAGGGCACAGTAGTCTATCTCTTCACCCTCATCGCGCTTGCCCTTAGGCAGGTCCCACTTACCGCGGCGGTATATCATCAGTACCCGGCCATCCTCGTCCAGTACCACACCGCCCCCGGCATCTATAGGGGTATAGATTGCATGCAACTCATCGAGCAGTGCCTTGGCACTTACGTCTTCTATTACAGCGCCCAGCGTACGTGGCTTATCCAGGTGCTCAGTAGCCAGCCTGTAGTTGCGCGCGAAAGCGCCCATCATCTGCAGGTACCCGGCCGCAATTGGCTCATCCTTAATATATCCTGCCGTATCTGTGGTCAGTATCAGCGGCTTATTATTATAGTATATTTTCCGTACCAAGCTCACGCGTTTTTATTACTTATCTGATTGGCTTAGTTTTACGGCCTGTATGAGCACGCAAAAACATTTCGCCGAGAAACTACTGCAAATTAAAGCATTGCAGGTCAACCTGCAACAACCCTATACCTGGGCATCGGGCTGGCGCTCTCCTGTGTATTGCGATAACCGCAAAGTGCTCAGCTACCCCTATGTGCGCGATTTTGTGAAAAGCGAACTGGCTAATATGGTGCTGGAACATTTCCCTGATGCCGATGTGATAGCAGGTGTGGCTACCGCAGGCATAGCCCATGGGGTAATGGCTGCCGACCTACTAAAGCTGCCTTTTATATATGTACGCTCCAAGCCCAAAGAACATGGCATGGGTAACCAGATAGAAGGCGTGTTGCAACTGGGCCAGAAGGTAGTGGTGATAGAAGACCTGATATCTACCGGTAAAAGCAGCCTGCAAGTGGTGGATGTGCTGCGCGAACAAGGCGCTGAAGTAATAGGCATGTGCGGATTATTCACTTATGGTTTTCCTGTAGCTGATGAAGCATTTGCCAATGCAGGCGTTCCGCTCCATACCATCAGCAACTATAACGCGCTCATGGAAGTAGCCGAGGAACAAAAACTGGTGGAACCAGGCCAGAAAGAAACGCTGAATAACTGGCGTATGGATCCGGACAATTGGGGGAAGTAATATACTATCAATAAAATAATAAAAAGCTAACGCACTAACTAGTAGTGCGTTAGCTTTTTATTTGCTTGCAGATGTAGGTTCCGCACCCTATATTTGACCCGACACATTTAAAGAACCAACCCTTATGTTAAAAAAGATCTTTACCCTGGCGCCCTGCTTGCTCTTGTCCCTGCTCTCTGTTGCCCAAAACAAAACAACTGTAGGTATCGTCCCCTTCAAAGATGGAGTTAATACTAATGCCAACTACCAGCGAGATGTAAAGGCGGCCAAATACACCACCGCCATAGAAGATGCTGTATCTGATGCTTTTCTGGCAGCAAAACGGTTTACACTGGTAGACCGCACAAAAATGGAGCAGATAAAATCAGAAAAAACCCTACAGAAAAATGACGATTTCATCGATGGTACCGTGGTAGAGCAATCTGCATCTTTAGGGGCACAGTACCTTGTCACCGGCAATGTAAGCGAAGAAGGTGAGGACCAGACCCGTACCAGCCTACCTTATGGCGGCAGTGTAACTATTAACAATGCAAAGTGTGCATTTAGTATAAAGGTTATAGATGTAGCTACCGGCGAAATAGTAGCGTCACAATCATTCTCAGGCAAAGGGCATGGCAACAACGCATTTTCAAATGCATTGGAAAAAATAAAACCAGAAATAGAAGGTTTTATACGCGACAACTTTAAGCTCACAGCATCAGTAGCTGAAGTTGAAGAAAAGAATACAAAGGGCGATGCCATAAAAGTGTTGATATCTGGAGGTAGCTCTATGGGGATGGCAGTAGATACCAAATTGAAGGTGTATGAAATGACCGTGATGAACATAGACGGCAAAAAGCTAACCCGCAAAAAAACAATCGGCACCCTTGTAATTACAAAGGTCGAAGACGAGAATTTTTCTGTATGTAAAGTAGAAGATGGGGGAGAAGATATAGCTAAGAAAGTAGCGGCGGGATCTAAAATTAAATGTGAAGTAATCAACTAATAATGATGAAGAAATTACAGCTTATACTTACATTCCTCCTTTTTGCTATAGCTGGCAGCGCACAGGTAAATCCTTCCTTACCCAAGATAATGGTAATACCTTTTACCAAAGAAGGTGAGGATATTCGTACAATTCTTGATAACGATGTGAACAGGCGAATAGCTATTACTAAAGTAAAAGAAGGCTTTGATGCCCAGGGTTATACTACAGTTGATTTTGTTGGCAAGCTAAAGGCTATTAAAGATAACCAGGTGTTTCAGTCAGACAACCAGACAGACCTTAAAACCAAGATCATTGAAATGTCCGGTTGCGATATATATGTAGTTACCGAGGCAGATGTTGAAAAAGATGCTTCAGGATCAAGTGTAAATGTAATCTTATCTGCTTATGAGGCATCAACAGGCAACTCATTAGCAAACAAGGTGGGTCCTTCCGGAAAATTCTTTAGTGATGACTTTGGTAAACTGACCAATAAAGCGGTAAATATGTGCATTGAAGACTTTGTAACAATGATGACTACAAAGTTTAATGATATGGCGAAAAATGGCCGTTCAGTTCTGGTAGATATATCGTTCGGGCCTGGCGCATCCATGAACATGACAACAGAGGTAGGACCGGATAAACTTGCATTGTCGGACGCGCTGGAAGAGTGGTTCTCTAAAAATTCCTACAACAACATTTATCACATACAGGGTACTACCAACCTGAAGATATTATTTGACGATGTACGGATACCTCTTAAAGACAAAAACGGCAATAACTACAATGCAAACAAATATGCCCTTGAGATCTACAAGTATCTGAAGACCATCAATCTTACACCTGCCAAAGAAATAAAAGGCAATACTATCTACATAACTATCAACTAATATCATGCGCTATCTCCTATTTTTATTCATAGCATTATTTACAGAATATGCTTGCATGGCACAGGCCAGTACGGCAACTTCGTTTACTATTGGTATAATAGTGCCTGATGCAACTAGTGGGTACACCGCGCAGGAATCTCAAAGATTGGAATCCAAGCTTACACAGATCATTAATCACAGCAATGAGGCCGTAGTGGGGTATAATAATGATATAGTGATATACCCCGTGATTGATGTAATTGATTCAAGTGTTGTTAGCGGCGGCATGCAGAATATTGCTGTTATGACACTGGAGATATCCCTGTACATAAAACAACTGGGCAATAATGTAGTGTATAATACTATTACAAAAAAGGTAAAAGGAAGTGGAGATAATAGCGCACAGGCAAAGGCCAATGCTTTTGGCCAGCTTAATGTAACAGATAATTCATTTGCTGAATTTATTCGTGATGCAAAGATGAAGATACTTGCGTATTACAATAATAACTGCCAATCTCTTATTAATACAGCGATGAACATGTCTGCAAAACAAAACTACGCACCAGCTATTGGCATGCTACAATCCATACCCTTTGGTACACGCTGTTATAACGAAGCAATTACTAAGGCCACTGAAGTGTATGGAAAATACCAGTCCGGTATATGCAGCAAAGTGGTCAGCAAGGCAAAAGGGGAGATCGCTGTCAACAACTTTGATAGCGCCATGGCAACCCTGCAGGAGATCGACCCTGCATCCAACTGTTATCCTGAAGTAGACAAACTCATAGCACAGATATCTGCTAAGGTAGCAAAGCAAGAAAAGCGTGAGGAAGATAGGGAACAGCGCAGGCTGGATGCAATAAAAGAGATCGCAAAGGCATACTATTCCCCTAAAGTAAAAAATACCAGCTATAGCAGGGTCAGACGCTCGTAATTAGGTCTACTATCAATACCTACCGGCGGCTGGCGTTCTACACGTCAGCCGCCATATTTTTTATCAAAGCGTTCTTTCAATGCTAATACCACATCGCCTATAGGCAGGCCCATTACATTATAGTAGTCGCCGTTGATGCGCTCTATGCCTACCATGCCTATCCACTCCTGTATGGCGTAGGCGCCGGCTTTATCAAACGGCTTGTACCTGCTTACATAGTGCGTTATCTGTGCCTCCGTAAGCTGGCGGAAATAGACTTCGGTGGTAACAGAGAAACTGTATTGTTTTTCGTGGTCCTGCATGCATACGCCTGTTACCACCCGGTGCATATTGCCTGCCAGTTGTCGCAGTACTTCTATTGCATGCGCTTCATCATAGGGCTTGCCGAGGATATGATCGCCTAATAGCACTATTGTATCCGCGGCTATCACCAGGCGGCCATTGGCAAGGTGCTGTATGGCATCGGCTTTTTTACGCGCCAGATGCTCCGGCACTTCCTCGCCCCGCATACCCGGCGGATTGGTCTCATCCACATCTGCTATGATGATGTCAAAATCCAGTTCTGCCGCTTCCATCAGTTGCTTCCTGCGTGGCGATTGTGATGCCAGTACTATCTTATGCATGTGCCTGAAAATAATAAATAACCAGGGATCCGATCCCCAATACCATGATGATCTTAATATACTTGCTTGACGAATGATAATGTGCAGTGGTAGCCTTCTGCTGGAGGTAGAGCAACCACCACGCCAGCGGCACTGACAAGCCCGCAAATGCGTATATCCCCAACGGCCACCAGCCTACCATGCATAACTTTACAGCAGCCATTACCAGCGGGAGCACTGCCAGTACCCCCAACATCTGTACAAACCGTACCGACCGTTGCAACCCCCACCTTATGGGCATGGTAACACAGCCCTCCAACTCATCGCCCTTGTAGTCTTCCATGTCCTTTACAATCTCGCGCATCCATGTGAGCATAAATGCGAAAAATGTGTACACCCCCAATACCCATACAGGATTCGGCGCCAGGCCTGAACCTGTATTAATAAAGTAGCTCTTCCACGCGTATTGGTGCATGGCCGGCTCGTACACCATCACTACTACTATGGTGAGCGCAGTAAGCAACGCCACTACCACATTGCCCGACATAAACTGCCGTTTGAACCTGGTGGAGTAGAGCCACAACAGAGCGGTGCATACAAGCTGTACGATCATCCATTCGGGGTGATGGCCCGGCAATGCCACCAGCGCCGCCAGCCATAGCGCAGCTACGTTCAGCATGGTATGTGCTATGATGGCCATCTTCACCGGTATGCCCTTTTGCAGCACCACCTTATCCGGCTTGTTGATCACATCTATTTTCAGGTCGAAATAATCGTTGATTATGTACCCTGCGGCGGCTATGCAAACTGTAGATAACGAGAGAAATAAAAAGTGAGCGCTATCGAGCAGCAATGGCCTGGTGGCGTACTGCTGCATGGGCAGCACCACACATATCCACGCAAACAATTGCGTCAGGAATATGATCACCAAATTCTTCCATCTTACCAGTTTCAGCCAGTACACTATTGAGATATAATTCAGGATATACTTAATGTCATTGTGCTTATCACTTACGCCTTATGACTTACCACTTTAATAATCTATCTGCAGATTCAGCCCTTCCTTCAGCCTTGCCAGGTATGGGTTTTTCGCTGCCATGGCATCGTACATTTCCTGGCGGCTAAGCACGGTCGTTTGCTGCTGGGCAGCTATCACAGCGTCTTCACGATGCTCCGTAGTTATGCGCAGCGCGGGCACCCCTGTATGCTGCCGGAAAAAGTCTATCAGCAAATTGCGCTCCTGGTTGGCGTAGGTATTGGTAATATCAGTGGGCGATACTATCCGCACCTCGTCGGGCGGCAGCACTTCCAACTGCATTACACAGAGCTGCACATAAAGCATCGTCTTATTCTCGGCCTGCACCTTTGCTTTGTATATCTCAAATGCAGCCTGCACACTTTCCTGCTTCAGTTCCTTTTTATCTTCTACCCTGCCTGCATTGCTTGTTATTGTCGCATCCAGGTCGCTCATCATTGATTTGTTGAGCCTGCGCGCGGGGTTGGCATTGCCTGTTGGTATAGTGGGTTTGGGGTTGGGTTCCTGCACAGGGGTAACCGGCTTTGGTTCCTGTATGGGTGGCTGTGGTAGCGGCTCAGCAGGCTTTACGGGCGTATTTACCTGGTAAGTGGTTACCGGCTCTGCAGTCATTGAAATTGCAGCGCTCGCTGCCTGTGGCAATATCTGCGCTGCTTCCTTAACCGGGGCCGGGATAGCTGCTATACCTTCAGGCTTTTTTTTTAGGTCACTATCTGCCATTGGGGGAGCAGTAGCCTGTACTGCCTGTAGCACATAGCATAGCTTTATGAGGCACAGCTCTACGTGGAGGCGGCGATTGGTAGCATTCTTATAATTCAGTTCACTATCGTTGATCACATTGAGCGCGGAAAGCACAAAGCTGGGTGGCGCCTGGTTGGCCTTTTCAAAGTACATGGGCTTATGGTCGTTAGGCACATCCAGCAGCTTTGCCATACGCTGGTCTTTGCAGAGCAGCAGATTGCGCATGTGCTCCGCCAGCCCGTTCATTATCACATCGCCCTCAAATCCCTTTTCCAGCACCTGGTCCAGCAGCAGCAGTGTGCCGCTTACATCCTGGCACAGCATACAATCTACCAGCTTAAAATAAAAGTCGGCATCGAGCAGGTTCAGGTGCTCCATGGTATTGCTGTAGGTGAGCACCCCATCGGTAAAGCTTGATATCCTGTCCAGCATGCTCAGCGCATCGCGCATGCAGCCCTCGCTCTTCTGGGCTATTACATGCAGTGCTGCCTCCTGTGCCTGCATCCCTTCTTTAGCAGCAATACCGGCCAGGTGGGTAACAATATCATTGGTCGTTATCCGCTTAAAGTCAAATATCTGGCAGCGGCTCAGTATAGTCGGTAGTATCTTATGCTTTTCGGTAGTGGCCAGGATAAAGATGGCATACGGTGGTGGCTCCTCGAGCGTCTTCAGGAAGGCGTTGAAGGCAGCGGCGCTGAGCATATGTACCTCATCTATGATATACACTTTGTACTTGCCCTGCTGTGGGGCAAAGCGTACCTGGTCTATCAGGTTACGTATATCATCGACCGAGTTGTTGCTGGCGGCATCCAGCTCAAAGATGTTGAAGCTGGTATTATTGCCAAAGTTCTGGCAGTTGGCGCATACCCCACATGCTTCCATATCGGGCGTGGGGTTCTCGCAGTTGATGGTCTTGGCCAGTATGCGGGCACAGGTAGTCTTGCCCACACCCCGCGGACCGCAAAACAGGTAAGCATGCGCCAGGTGCTGGTGCCTGATGGCATTCTTCAGCGTGGTGGTTATATGCTCCTGCCCCACTACGGTATCAAACGTTTGCGGGCGGTACTTTCTTGCCGATACTATATAATTGTCACTCATTTAATTTATAAGTCCAAAAGGGTATTCAAATTTACGGGGTTAGGTTAACTTCTTCAAACTTCCGCAAACTTCCATTGTCATAATTGTTATATGGTTGCTGCGCCTGCATTTGGGTTTAAACTTCCATTAGCTATATGTAGGAGAAACGGAAGTTTGAAATCGCTCATTTAATTCAATAGTGGGTTTTTAAAGCACAGGGTAGGTTAACTTCTTCAAACTTCCGCAAACTTCCATTGTCATAATTACCATATGGTTGATGCGCCTGCATTTGGGTTGAAACTTCCGTTAGCTATATGCAGGAGAAATGGAAGTTTGAAGTTGTATACCAGTACTTATTTACCATAGTTGTAAGATACTATGGTTGGGAAAGGTTTTCCAAAAAAAGATATGCACATTATTGATTAGCCGATGTGATGATCGGTAGAGTAGGTATTGAGATGTCGAAAATTAGTAAAGCCTGAACCTTAGCAAGAATAATTATTGCCTTCTGGCTGGAAGTGGCAAACTTTTGAACATTTTCTTCATAAACATAGTATCAATAAATCCAGGGTTGTCCTGTGCAAACGTTTTATTGGTAAATAGCTCTGCGCTTGTAAATCCTTCGCCACGCATGCTCATGGCTGTAGATTTCATATCCTCGGGGTTGCAAAGTATGTGCAGGCCAATTTTTTCATATGCTTTGCGCTCTGCTTCGTAGAGGCTATACAGCGCAAAAAAATCGGCCTTCTTCAGGTAGGCAGCACGTAATTTTTCGGGCACCGGTTTACCATTGATAATAATATTGTTCTTCTCCCATGATATATCAAAGCTGATATTTTCCGGCACCAGCCCATCCAGGTAAGCATCCACCAGCAGGTAGAACATATTCCCTGTCTGCCACATGCTATCGCTACGAGCCTGCAATTGTATGCGGGTTGTGGCATCTATCTGCGCATTGGCATGAATGGCTAGACAGGATATAGCAACAACTAAAATAAGGTGCTTCATATTTCAGGTATATAACCTCTAATATACGAAAATTCTAATACCTGGCACAAAAACACTTCTCTAACTCTTGTGCTGATGAAAAAGTTCCTCTAAGCAGCTTCTTTAACGGCCATTACATCTCTTTTAGTAACTGTAAGATAGATGACCGTAACCAGTATGGCCGAAAGGAAAATAATGCTCGTAATAGTGGTACCGAGGCCGAGGCCCCCATCTTTATGGGCCTGTGAAAAATAATCGCCTATGGAAGCGCCGAGCGGACGGGTAAGAATATACGCGCTCCAAAAGGCAAAGACGGCATTGAGCCGGAAAACCAGGTGTGCAACAGTGATAAGCGCTATAGCCACAGCGAATATGACGGCAGATAAGAGGTACCCCACTTTCAGGGTTTCAGCGAGCAGATCGCCCGCAGCCGTGCCCAGCGCAAAAGTGAACAGAATAGCCAGCCAGTAAAACGCTTCTCTGCGCCTGGTGAATATGGAGTGTATGGAGAGCGTTTTTTCAGTTCTGTACCATGCTATAAAAACTATAGTTAACGCAATGGCGAAAACTATAGTGGTGGTAACCAGAGATATACCAAGGTTATCGGTAAGATTATCGGTAATGAGCGTACCCACTACACTGATAAGGACGACCGCTATCCAGTAAATGCCCGGCTTGTATTGCCTGGACCTGAATTGAAATATAAGCGCTACAATAAGCAGCGCCCCCATAACCAGGCTGGTACCGGTAAGGCCCATACCCAGATTGGAGTTGAGGAAATCTGCCGCTGTTTCGCCCACTGTGGTGCACAACACTTTTATGATCCAGAAGAATAGTGTTACCTCTGGTACTTTGTTGAAAAGCTGCCCGGATGTTGTGAATGATTTTTCCATCGAAATGATCTAGTTATTAATGCGTACACTTATTCCGCCTGATAAATTGAAGGTAATATATGGAAGCTATACCAAATCTGTACCATGAGGATAAATAGCACTACTGCATATAAGTGTTCATTCATCTACCTATAGCCTCTGATCTTTTCAATTAATTGTATCTTTTCTGGATAATAGTACAACCGATGCGTAAAGAACGCCTGCAAATGATAAGTGATGGGGTGATAGCCATTATCCTTACCCTGATGGTGCTGGAGATAAAAGTGCCCTACCCCTTCACTATGCAAAGCTTTGCGCCGGTAGCGGAGCATATAGCCATCTACGCGCTCAGCTTTGTAGTGGTAGCTATAATGTGGCTCAATCATCACCACATATTCAAGGGTATAGAAACGGTGAGCATACGGGTCATTTGGCTCAACTTCCTATTGCTGTTCTGTATGTCTATCATACCACTCCCCACAAAAGCACTCGGCGAGAACTTTTACCAGCACAGCGCACATTTATTTTATGGTATCGTCATTACTGTTACCGCTATATTTTACTCATCACTGCAAATGGAGGTAAATAAAAACGCAGAACACCTGACCGATACAGAAAAGAAAAAGATCAATCGCCTCAACTGGATATCAGTAAGTACTTATAGCCTGAGCATACCTTTCAGCTTTATCAGTGTATACTTATCTACAGCTATCTTCGTGCTTATACCAATAGTGTACTTTATACCATCGCGCATCCTTATTGCCAAGCAAGACTAACAGCGCTATTTTTTCTTTTTCTTACCAAATAACCGGTTGAAAAATCCTTTTTTATATTCGCGTTTCGCGTCTTTATCATTGGTCAATATGGCTACTACCTTCTCGTGCCGTTCTACAATTTCCTTCGTCCCTAGCTTTACCGTTTTTACTATGCCAGCAAAATAGGCTACCTCAGGGTCGCGAGGCAATGTAACGTTAGCAGTACGCGGAGGCTTACCATTGATGGGATTATCGTGATAAACGAAAAACGTATTGGCTATCGCCGTTAGTATAGTCCGTTCATGCATCTTACCGCCGCCATCCGATTTTTCCAGTTCTGCCTGCAGATCGGTGTATAGGATATTCAGCATGCATTGCATTGTATTCTGATTGCCGTGTACATGGGCCTTTATTTCCTGCACATGCCCTGAATCAACCGATATTAATGCCAGCGCCCTGGCCACAGGATCTATCTGCGAGGCATGCATGTCCTTAATCTCGCCCTCTATAATAAAAGGACTCAAAGAATCTGATAACGACACCTGGTAGGCTGCGGTTATATTGCTCGTCTTCATGAATTTCCCTTTAGCTTCCGCTTTAAAGACATGGTTACGCGCTATGTCGCTCCCGATATTTATAATGTTGTGGGCATGAAGGCTAACATGGTCAAAGAGTAGCGTGCCTTCCCGCTGGCTCTTTTCGCTTAGTTCTGTATAGCTAATGTGCGCATTACTTACCGCCACCTCATTTACATGTACCCGCAGGGGTAAGTGCCGGAGCATATTGGTCGGGTCAGCATGTACCATACTCCCGGGCTTGTGTGGCGGATAATAACTGAAATACAAACTAACATCCGGTTCATCCATATTTATAGATGAAACGATAAGTGTTTTGTTATGCATTAATCCAAGCCAGTTAATATCATTAAAAACCAGCTTTCTTACGGAGGCGTTCCAGATGGTGATACGGTGCCCCACTATCTTATAAAAGGTTTCCTTATCAACTATTGGTGCCACCTTTAGCTTATTGACGGTAAGAAGGTTCTTTTCACTATTAAAATAGACAGCAGCGGCCTGAAAGCGGTATAATGCTGATGGTTTGCAAAACATAAACGCCGCAGAATCAATAACCGCCGACCTGGCCAGCAGGAAGCGTGTAGTATCCTTAACCTTAGGGTCCAGCAGCCAGTCGTTCAGCACAGACTCACCGCCTTTTAGTGTCCAGACGGAGCTGTCATCATCCTTGTTATAGGTCTTATAGGCTATATTGGGGGCTACAATGCGTATGGAAGATGCAAATATCCTTTTTATAGCAGGGTCTTTTTTCTTTTCCGGCATTATACGGCTGGAATCTACTATACGCGCCCTTGATATGATCATAGCTGTAGGTGCTGATAGGATTACCTCCCCACAGGCCAGCTCTTTATCGCTTATAAGCTTGCGCCACTGTATGCTTTTCATTTCCAGCTTAGGGATAGCAATAGCAACGGCAATGCGGTGGTGGCTACCGGTTTCTTTATGATAGTTGGAGCAGGAAGTATCGGGCCATAGCCTGATGCCAGTAACAGTAAGCTGCCGGGTAAATAAACTGATGCTGATATCCTGTATGGAAACATGGTACACACTATCTGATGCCTTGGCTACCCACTCGGGCAAGTGCTCCTTTATATATTTTTTGTAAGTGAGCGATATATACAGGGAGATGCCTGCCATTACCAGCAGAATAATACCCAGTATTGCCCCAATAATGCGGAAGGTGTGTGTTCGTTTTTTAATCACAATAGTTAATATGTAATATCATGCCTCCGTCATAAAGGCACTTTCAATAAAAAAGCATGGAAGCTACCTTCCATGCTCACAAAATTATACGGCTGCTATTTTATCATAACCGGCACTTCCAGGTTTTCCCATTCCAGAGAGAACCCGTTGCTATTGACAACATATAGTAACCTTTCGTGGAAAGCGGGTGAGTGCTTCGTCTTTACCGTTACACGCAATGCATCTTCCTTGCTGTTGTACTTAAATGCACCCCATTGCTTAGCGGTTTTATTAAATATGATAGTCCAGGAACCTTCGTTAGGTATAGCGAAAAATGCGTAGCTGCCAGCAGCCAGCTTTTTGCCTTCCACCATGATCTCCTTATTTGTAGTGAATACAGTAGCTTCATTAGCACCTGTACGCCACACTTCGCCATTTGGTACTAAACCACCCCATATTTGCCTGCCTTTTACAGAAGGGCTACCATAATCTATGATGACAGTGGCACCCGCCACCTTACCTTTTGCCACTTCGCGGGGACTAGGGAGGGCCTTCTGTGCATATACAGAGGATGTAAACAGCAGTGTCAGGATTGAGAGGACAACCAGTAAATTCTTTTTCATGTTCGTTTTGTATTTGAACATGAAATTATTCATTTATAGTGGCCTTTGCAATAAGTTATGGTTATTTCACATTGGATTATAATTCCTTCGCCCTTTCAGCACCTTGCCGATCATACCCAGCAAGGCAGGTATAGAGATAGGCTTGGGCAGGAATGCATCAGCGTGCACCTTGTTTGCCAGCGCCGCTAAATCTGTATCACCTGAGCAGTATATAACTGGTGTAGATTCATAATGAGCATCAGCCTTCATTTTTTCTATTGCTTCTTCTCCGCTCATCCCCGGCATCTGATTATCCATCATTACAATATCGGGATGCACCTCATCTATCTTCTCCATAAGGCGACTGCAATTTTCGCTGGTATGGACATTATACCCTTCCCTGGAAAGGACACTTTTATATAACATGAGGGTTTCCCTATTGTCATCAAATATCATTATACGTGCACTCTGTTTCATACACTATACCTTATATACAAGACCGTGCCTAAGCACCTCATGGATACAGATAATCAGATGGTTAAGTTGTTATTAACGTTATGTAAACACAGATTTTGAGCGCTAAAAGTCACTAATGTTGTACAGAGATTCTAAACAATCCTCAAAATCATTATTATGGAAAACGTAACTATCCAGGAAGAATTGCTGATGACCACAGCACCTATAAACGAGGACAAAGAACCTCGTGAAAATGAAGAACAGGCTGATAAAGAAGAAAGTCTTTTTGAAGAGGAAGAAGAGGAAGAGGATATGGATGAGGAAGACCTATTGGATGAGGAAAAACCAGCCACTCCGGAATCCGAAGCATAGATAATACCTCTTCTGTTGGCATTAATAAATAAGGTAGCCCACTATATGGGCTACCTTATTTATTATAATATTCTGCTAGTTATTAGCGATGACTGTAACGGCGAGGGCCGCACCTGTAGTACCTGTTTTACTACCTGTGTACATAACGGTATATATTTTACCCTGTCCAAAAGTCTGGGTACCGCCATCAGCTACTGTAGTGATATTGGTGGGGTCGCCTGCTTTGACACTATATGAACCCGCTACTATCTCCTTAAAATCAGATATACTGCCGCGCGTTATATTAGCCGCTATAGCAATGCTACCTGCATTAGCAGTAACACTTAAACTATCTGAACATAAGTTTACAAAACGCACCTTAGCGTTACCTGCCGCCGGAGAGGTAAGCACATCAGTGGCATAAACCACATAGGGTGCTGTTACCACACCACCTGCATATACAGAGTAGTTATTCCCGTTTGTAAGGCTGAGCATAGCACTGGCGAGACTAGTCTGCGTGCTGGAAAGCAGAAATCCTAACGCAACATTGCTACCAGCGGTAACACTCTGATAACTGGAATTTTTTTGATAGGCGATGGTGGCAGCCCCGCTTACCTTAGTGCCGCCCGAAGTGCCATCTACATTCTGCGAGCCGGTGCAACCGTTCACATACATAACCTGCGCACTATTGGAGGGGGTAGAGTTACTGCTTTTGCTGCACGAAGCCATACCGGCGATAACTGCAACAGATAATAGTCCTGTAATGATCTTTTTCATAAATGATATATTTGTACCAAAAGTAAGGTGTACAAGTATAATGCCATGTTATAGGTTGAACCGGTAGGCAACTATTACAATGTCGTTTCTTTTGGCTTCTTTGGCATATCAGGAGCCTCAACTGTTGTTATTATTATATTGAAATATATATAAGGGTGCTGTTGGAAGTAACAATTTCCCTCGTTTTAAATATCATAAAATGAGAAAGTAGATGGCAATTCAAAGATTACATATTATCAGTAATAGCCTCAATTAACCAATCATATAATAATTTTATTATTTAATGAACGGTACACTAATGAAATTATTACTGCTGATGAGGTATGCTTTTGGAATGATACAATATAGAGCAAATGCGTATATTGTAATATGAATTATAGGATAGTTATTACCTCATTATTATTACTAGGGTCTACAGCCTGTATAAAAGTGCCGGAATGTCCTGTAAAAACTTATTGCCATAAAGATCTGATAATACAAATGGCGGGCTATAGCAAGGCTGAATTAGATACTGTAATCATAAAAACTTTTGTCGCAAATAACACATTTTCCCAACTCATTGATTCCACGTTATTATTAGATACATTGTATCAAAATTTAATTTGCAACAGCTGTCCCAATGGCGTGGATAGTGAATACGTTTGGTCTGGCAGTCGCAACACAAATATTCTATTCTGCAATATAGAGTTGCCACATGAATATCAGGTTGATACGGGGTACCTGCAGTGTGATTGGGAAATTTATATTGTAAATACTAAGCGAAAGTATAGGATCTCTGAAATTAAATATACAGGTGATCAATCAGAAATGCTGAATGCCTGCGATGAAAAAGGGAATCATATCGGTACGGGTGGCTGTAGCGAACTACTTACGTCCTATAACCTGGATGGGGCAAATATTACTGTAACCGGACAACAGAATTATTTTTCAGTCATTTTGTCGAAATAAACGATCCCGCCTTGCGAGATAAGGAGAGGTATCGCTGTATGCCAAGGAGCAGCGGATTTAGCTAAATCATAGATGGAAGAGAAAATGCCTATGGAGAATAGTAACTGGTATACAAAAATGCATACTAATTCATGTGTTAGCTCAAATTAGTTTTGCAGAGGCTATCATCATACCTTGACCTGTAGAGTGCGGTGGAAAACTATAAATTAATTTGCATAAGGATAATAAGAAAATCGGACTTCCGCTGGGAAGTCCGATTTAAAAATACAATTAAAAATTATAATTAATGTGCTTCCTCGCCGGGGCGTAAGGGGGTTGTCTGGGGAATGAAGTCGTTGCCGTTGCCATCATCTTTGTAATCATAAGCCCAACGGTGCACCTCCGGTATCTCGCCTACCCAGTTACCATGCCCTGGGCGGATAGGTGTAGTCCACTCAAGGGTTGGGGAACCCCATGGGTTCTGGACTGTTACCTTGCGGCCACGCCATATGCTTGTAAAGAAATTGAGCACAAATAACAGCTGGGCAAAGAATACCACTATTGCTACTATACTTATAAATGCATTCAGGTTCTGGAACTGCTTGAAAGACTCCCACGCGCTGTAATCGTAATAGCGGCGGGGCATACCTGCTATACCTTCATAGTGCATAGGCCAGAAGATAAGGTAGGCACCTGCAAACGTGACAAAGAAGTGTATATAGCCGAGTGTATTATTCATAAAGCGGCCAAACATCTTGGGGAACCAATGGTAAACCCCGGCGAACATACCGAAGAAAGCAGACACACCCATTACTATATGGAAGTGCGCTACAACAAAGTAAGTATCATGCAGATGAATATCAAGCGCTGAGTTACCGAGGAAGATGCCGGTAAGACCACCTGATATGAACATGGATACGAAACCAAGTGCAAACAGCATACCTACACTGAAACGTATATTACCGCGCCATATAGTAGTAAGCCAGTTAAATACCTTTACTGCTGACGGTACTGCAATAAGCAGGGTTAAGAGCACGAATATAGAACCGAGGAACGGGCTCATACCGGTAACGAACATGTGGTGCGCCCATACCAAGAACGCCAGCACAGTGATACCTATGAGGGATATAACCATGGCAAAGTATCCGAAGATAGGCTTTCGGCTATTGTTAGATAATATTTCGGATGCCATGCCCATACCCGGCAGCATAATGATATACACCTCCGGATGGCCAAGGAACCAGAACAGGTGCTGATAAAGAATAGCAGAGCCACCTATATGCGGTAAGGCCTTACCGCCTATAAATATTTCAGAAAGATAGAAGCTGGTACCAAAATTACGGTCAAATATGAGCAGGACTACGCCGGAGAATAACACAGGGAATGAAAGTACACCCAGCACGGCAGTAAAGAACAGTGCCCATATTGTTAATGGAAGGCGGGTCATTGTCATACCCTTGGTACGCATATTGAGTATGGTAGTAATATAGTTAAGCCCACCAAGCAAAGAAGAAATGACGAATAGTGCCATACCTATCAGCCACAGATCCATACCAACACCCGAGCCTATTGATGCTTCCTTAAGTGCGCTTAATGGCGGATAAGTTGTCCAGCCGCCTGATGCCGGACCGGTTTCTACAAATAAAGAGATGAACATGAACACACTGGCAAGAAAGAAGAACCAGTAAGAAAGCATATTCATAAAAGGGGAGGCCATATCGCGGGCACCTATCTGCAAAGGAATAAGTATGTTGGCAAATGTACCGCTCAATCCTGCCGTGAGTACAAAGAACACGAGGATAGTACCGTGCATTGTTATCAGTGCATAATAGAACTCGGGAGAAAGCTTACCACCCTTGGCCCATTCGCCAAGGAATTTTTCCATGATCGGAAAAGTACTATCAGGGAAACCTAACTGGAGACGAAAGAATACGGAAAACAGGGCACCTATAATAGCCCAGATGATACCCGTAACAAGGAATTGCTTACCAATTACCTTGTGATCCTGACTGAAGATATACTTCCAAATGAAATGCTGTTCATGATGCTCATGACCATGATGTTCTGTAGCACCTTCGATAGTATGTGCCACATTTGGTCCCTGAATGATAATTTCGTTACTCATTTTTTTCACTTTAAAGGCCTTGCTACAGACCGATTACTTCATCGTTATTGCTTTTACACTATCTGTTTTCTGTTGGGGCTTTGCATCAGCGGCCGGCGCTGTGGTCTTAGCATCGGGATTATTACCGGAGTAATAAGAGGGTTGCGATGCCATCCATGTATCATACTCTGCCTGCGTCTGCACTATTACCGTACCACGCATTGAGTAGTGACCCTTACCGCACATCTGATCGCATGATATCTCATAAACGAAATCAGGATTGCCGGTCATCTTCTTCATCTGCTCAGAAGTGTACTTAGGCGTGAACCACAATGTGGTAACAATACCCGGAACAGCATCCATCTTAAAACGGAAGTGCGCCAGACCTACGTCATGTATCACATCGCGGGAGCCTATGATCAGCTTTACCGGACGGCCAATTATTAAATGCAGTTCACCATTCTGTACTATTATATCGTCCTGGTTATCCTTGTCCTTCCAGTCAAGACCCAGTATGTTGTTAGCATCATCTATATTACGGAAATCCCTTTTGCCTAATACACCATCTTTACCGGGGTAGCGAATGAGCCAGTTGAACTGCTTGCCCACTATTTCCACTACCTGTGAATTCTTAGGCGCCTCAGAAGTTATATTCATCCAGTTACGAAGACCAACAGCTACCAATGCCGCCATAGCAATGGCAGGTATGGTTGTCCATATCAGCTCCAGTTTGTTATTATGCGCTAAAAAGTAAGGCTTGCGTTTTTCTGTAGACTGGTAGCGGAACGCAAACCAGAAAAGCAATGCCTGTGTAGCAAAGAATACAATGCCTGTTACCCACATAGTAGCGGAGAACATACTATCGTAGTTAACCCCTTCAACCGACGCAGACTCGGGCAGCATTTTATCCTTCAGCAACTGGTGGCATACCCATATGCCGTACAGGCCCAGAATGAAGAATGCCAGCAGCAGCCACCCTATAGTACGGTTGGTCTGCGCTTTTACTTTTTCTTCGCCGCGAATGACGCCTGCATATTCGCTTGCCTTGCCTATCTGGTATATGATAATGAATACCAGAATTATTAATGCTATTGTTATAAATCCCGACATGGTCAGTTCAGCTTGTATTTACTAGTTAAGTTTTGATCCGGTAATTTAAACACCCTCTACAAATCCTGTTATCCCTCTCTTATTAGCTTAAGTGTACTATCGTCTCTTTCAGTAGTATGTTATTCTTTGGTACTAATGATGTTCTTGCCAATGTACGTGATACACAAGTCATCATAATACCTACGAACCCTGCAAAAATACCTAATTCATACCAACCCATGTGCCAATGGGAACCCATAGGGCCGGGAACTATCATCTGATAGTAATCGAGCCAATGGCCAAATATGATGATCATAGCCATGAATGTAACGGTAAAATAATTCCGTTTGCTTGGGCGTGACATCAATATAAGTATGGGCATACAGAAGTTAATAATAAAATTAGAATAGAACAGCACGCTGTAAGGTCCCTGCTGACGTAACTTGAAATAAATAGTTTCTTCGGGCTGGTTACTGTACCATATCAGCATATACTGCGCAAACCACAGGTACGTCCAGAAAATGCTGAATGCAAACATGAACTTGGCAAGGTCATGCATATGCTCTTTGGTTACCAGCACCAGATTCCCCTGATTCTTGAGATATACCACCCAAAGAAGGATCAATGCCATACCGCTGACAAATGCACTCGCAAAAGTGTACCAGCTGAACAATGTAGAATACCAGTGTGGCTGTGTGCTCATGATCCACAACCAGGGGGTAGTGCTCATTTGTGTAAGGCCGTATACCAAAAGGAACAAACCTGACCAGCGGAAGAATTTCCAATAGATCTTCGTATTGTTTTTAGGCGCATTTTCCTGTGCAAGGGACATAGCACGGAACTTACGGCCAAAGAAAGCCCACAAGCCTACCGTTACTATAGAGAAGCCGGCAAACATACCCTTATTCAAAAAATTTGATTTACCCTGTAATATCTTGTCATTGCCGGGGTGTACCCATTCGTATATGGGATTAACACCTTTTACATCAAACCCGAATACGATGCAAAACATAATAACCAGCGCTATAATGCCAAAAAGCCACACATTAGCGCCTATGGCCTCCGGTACGCGACGATAGGCCACAATCCATGAGCCCTGCGCCAACGCTACCGCAGCCTGTATAAATATACTGGCAACAGATATAAGCAGAAAGAATACGCTGTTGTGCAGCAATACGATCCAGAAGCGGGTCTTATCATAAACATCACCGCCAAGCATAGTAAAAGCGCCTATCAGCAATGTAATGATGCCAATGGCTATCAATGCAAGGCTGTTCCTCTTTAAACTTGCCGGTATCTCAAAACGATCATTCATTTGTAACCTTTTATAAAAATAAGTTTATAAATAGCTTTATCCTTTTTTATTCACGTTATCAGCAGGTGCAGCTGTCTTAGCCTTAGCTGATGTATCAGCAGGCGCAGTTGCTGCAGCGCCGCCTGTTACCCCATTCACGCCGAAAGCAAATGCTTCGCCACCGTTCTCAGACTGTACTTTTTTCAGGTAAGCGAGTACCATCCAGCGTTGCTTTATATCAAGCTGGCTGGCGTAGGAGCCCATCATATTCTTACCATATTTTACTGCTGCGTACATCTGGCCTACAGGCATGTGTAGGTATTTTGCATCCTTAAAGTTAGCTGGCATAGCCGCAAACTTACCGCTGGTATATAAAGGTCCCTGCCCGTCCATATTAGGGCCATGGCAGATGGCACAGTATATCATAAATAAACGCTGTCCTTCCTTCAGTTCATCTTCAGTGAAACGTAATGTTGTAGTGTACGACTTGTACGCTGTAGTATCCCCTTCCTTAATCTGGTCGGGCATCATATGACCACGCGCTATAGTACCCATTACCGGCTGGCGGCTTGTCTGGCTATCAGCAAAGTTGGGGTTGTATGTATAAGCATCGTATGCCCTGGAGTAGGTCATATCGGGCGCATAGGTCTTACCGGGGTTCCGGCGAATATTACCGCTGTTGCATGCTGCCAGCCCCAGTCCTGTAATCAGGGTTGCTATTACTATGCTTTTGGTCTTATTCATAATTAATTCAAAATTCAAAAAGTCAAAAAGTCAAAATCAGCAAAAATGCCGGTCATATTATGCATTCAATCGTTCGTATTCTTCAGGCTTGTCAAAGCGGCCATACCACCAGCCTGCCTCCGCTATCTGCACCGAGGTTTCTTTTGCCCCTGTTGATTTCAGAAAGTCGATAGCTTCCTGCTCTGTAGCATGCTCATTCAGCTCTAATGCCATTACAAACATATCATCGCTCTGCCGTGGGTGGAAGACGTGTTTCTTAACACCCGGCATTATCTGGTTGAGATAACAGAAAGTAAGCACCATGCCTACCGCCGCGAACAGAACCGTTAACTCGAAAGTAATAGGTATCCACGCCGGTAATGAGAAATGGGGCTTGCCACCAAAATTAAGCGGCCAGTCTGATGTGAATATCCAGGATATAAAACCTACCGCAGTGCTGGTACCGGTGAGACCGAATATAAAACCGGCAATGTGGAGGTCAGTGCTTTTGTGCCCCAGCGCTTCATCAAGTCCATGTACTGCAAATGGCGTGTACACATCGTGAATCTTATAGCCGCTGTTGCGCACCTGCTTTACGGCGGGGAATAACACTTCCTCGTCATCGTAACAGGCAACCGCAAATTTCTTTATAGCCATTGTGTAAAATTCAAAATAATCAACAATTCAAAATCTATACTCTTATTAGTGATGCGCCACTTCTTCATGACTTGCATGGTCTGTTTCCACTTCATGCAGGAACTCTTCATTGCTCTGGTTCTCTATTGCCTGCATATTGCGCTTATAATTTTCGCCCGATGTCTTCAGTACGAATTTAATTTCCGCAACTGCAATAACAGGGAAGTATTTAGCAAACAGGAAGTAGCAGGTAAAGAACAAACCGAAAGTACCCAGGTAGAAACCAACCTCAGGCCATTGCGGGCTGTAGTATGCCCAGCTGCCCGGTATCCAGTCGCGGTAAAGTGAGGTAACGATGATCACAAAACGCTCGAACCACATACCTATGTTCACCACAATAGACATTACAAAAGTAAATGGGATATTGCGGCGCAATTTCTTTACCCAGAATAGCTGAGGCGAAACCACGTTACAGGTCATCATAGCCCAGTAGCTCCACCAGTAAGGGCCGAGGATACGCCATTTGAATGCTGCCTGCTCGCCCCATGCACCACTATACCATGACATGAAAAGCTCAGTGAGATACGCGATACCTACTATAGAACCGGTAAGTACTATTACCTTATTCATAGCCTCGAGGTGGCCAATAGTAATGTACTCTTCCAGATGTAATATTTTACGGGTTATCACCAGCAGTGTCTGCACCATTGCAAAGCCGGAGAATACGGCACCCGCTACGAAGTAGGGAGGGAATATGGTAGTATGCCAGCCCGGTATCACCGAGGTAGCAAAGTCAAAAGATACTATGGTGTGTACTGAAAGTACCAGGGGGGTGGCAAGACCTGCAAGTACTAGTGACAATGCCTCGTGGCGCTGCCAGTTTTTGGCAGTACCTGTCCAGCCGAATGATGCAAAACCATACGTCATCTTGCGGAACTTGGTCTTGGCACGATCGCGCACGGTAGCGAAATCGGGGATAAGACCAGAATACCAGAACAGAAGAGATACAGTAAAGTAAGTAGATATCGCAAATACGTCCCAAAGCAGCGGCGAGTTAAAGTTAGGCCACAATGGTCCGCGCGAGTTAGGATAAGGGAGTACAAAGAAACCATCCCACACACGACCCATGTGGAAGATAGGGAATTGGCCTGCGCACATAACCGCAAATATCGTCATGGCTTCAGCAGCACGGTTCACACCGGTACGCCAGCCCTGGCGGAAAAGCAAAAGGATAGCGGAGATAAGTGTACCGGCATGACCAATACCCACCCACCATACGAAGTTGGTAATATCCCAACCCCAGCCTATGGTCTTATTGACACCCCAGGTACCAAGACCCCAATATACAGACCAGCTTACGGAGAAAACCCCGTATAAGAGCAATGCTACGGAGAATAAAAATCCCACATACCACATGCGACCCGGCTTCTTTTCTATAGGGCTGATGATATCTTCCGTTACCTGGTGATAATCTTTTTCACTATTTACCAGCGGCTCCCTTACAAAAGATTCGTACTTAATATGCATAGCACGTTATTTCTTTTTATCTGGGCTATCGGAGAAAATCCCCCTTCAAGCCCAATTTATTTTTATTTATAGTTAATTCTCTTCTTTCTTACTATTCCGATCCTATATGTGTTCCATATACATACCATCCTTATTCTCATTACCTGCTACTATCATGTCTGTATTACGAATCTTAGCGAGGTAGTTGATATTAGGAAGGGTATGAATGTGCTCCAGCACATAGAACATACGTTCGCGCTGCTGTTGTTTACGCAGCTTATATATGGCGCTGTTCTTATCATTCACATTACCAAATACAATGGCATCTGTAGGGCAAGCCTGCTGGCATGCAGTGCGGGCCTCACCATCCTGCATAGGGCGGTTAGCCTTCTTGGCAGTCAGTTTTGCCTCCTGCAGGCGCTGTACACAGAAGGTACATTTTTCCATAACCCCACGGCTACGCACTGTCACATCCGGGTTCAATACCATACGTGTCAGGTCGTCATTCATATCATCGCGGCGGTAATCTTCGTATAAGTTGTCGTCAAAGCAATCTGCACCGTTCCAATCCATCCAGTTAAAGCGACGTACTTTATACGGGCAGTTATTGGCGCAGTACTTAGTACCAATACAACGGTTGTAAGCCATCTGGTTAAGACCTTCGCTGCTATGGTTGGTAGCGGATACAGGGCAAACATTCTCACATGGTGCATTATCACAATGCTGGCACAGCATAGGCTGGAATACAGTCTGTATGGTATCCGGATCATCGGGCATACCGCTGAAGTAACGGTCTATACGCAGCCAGTGCATTTCGTGCGCCAGCAATACATGCTCCTTACCTACCACAGATACATTATTCTCTGCCTGGCAGCCTATAACACAAGCCCCGCAGCCTATACAGCTATTGAGATCGATAGACATACCCCAATGCAGGCCGGGAGATATATAGTTGGGATACATGGTACCATTCTCACGGAAACCTTCATCCATCCCATCAAATTCACTTGTACTATCGCGCTCAGCCAATGCCTTCGCATCAGTCGTTTTTTCTTTACCACCTTCCTCGTGCGCTCCATCCTTCTCATCCAGCCATGGCACATGCGTAAATGCACCGATCTCTTCCTTCCGCTCTTTCAGTAAGATATTAGGGTCTTTGCTGAATTCGTACAGGGTAAATTCATGCACTATCGGGCGTGCCTCGTAACTGTGGTGCGTCTGGGTGATAGCAATTTCGTAAAATTCGGCTGTCTTGTCTATACTTACCGGTGCGTGGTTTACAAAGGTCTGCCCGTTAAAACTAAGGAATGGATAAGCATTCTTACCTGTATTAGCTGCAGCGCGGCCTACTTTAGGATCGCGGCCATAACCTACGGCAATAGCTACTACATCGTTATGCATACCAGGCACTACCACTACCGGCAGTTTCATTTCCTGGCCATTTGCCTTTATTATTATTACTCGTTTCTTGGCGTCTACTTCTGTCTGGCTGCTTAGCTCAGCACCCAGTTGCTTTGCCCTAAGGGGAGAAACGCATGCGTAGTTGTCCCATGTAGCCTTGGTAATAGGATCAGGCATTTCCTGCAGCCAGGGATTATTGCTCCATGCACCGCCATAGCCTATAGCTATTGTCTGGTACACAACCAACTCCATAGCGCCGGGCTTGCTCATCTGTATCTTTGCCATGGCATCAGATACATTGCCCGCAAACGATCCGCCACCGGTAGGCATTGCCCCAACCGGTTCTATTACACCATCCTGCAATGCTTTATCAAAACCTGCTTCGCCACCCAGCTTTGTGCTCCAGAATTGCTTCCAGAAATCACCATAAGTATTGGATGCACCTGCCCACATCAACAAGCTATCCTGGAAGGCACGCGTCTTGAAGATAGGCGCAATACCCGGCTGCTGCAGGCTGAAGTAGTTAGGCTTTGGTTCCGCATCGCCCCAGCTTTCCAGGTAGTTATGATCCGGAACTATGTATTTACATTTCTGAGCAGTCTCGTCCATCCGTTCTGCAAACGATACAGTAACAGGAACCTTGGCAAGACCCGCATCAAATTTCTTAGATTCAAAATAAGTATAAGATGGGTTAACGCCATGCATCAGCAACGCGCCTACCTGGCCATTATTCATAGCCTCTACCATAGCTACCATGTCAGCGTCAATACCCTGCTTGTAGTTACTGGTCAGCGCCCAGTTAATGGTGGTACCATTAGCGCCTATCTTATCATTAATTGCATTTACAATGGTTTGGGTGGCTACATCATTACAGCCACACACTACCAGCCCATTCCCTTTTTTCAGGTCGGCGGCAGCGCCCATAACCAGCTCATTGAGCGCATTTGTGCTCAGCGATGGCTTAGCCCCATTCACTATTGCATTATACAATGCCACAGCTACGGCACCCTGTTCAGATGGCTTGCAGGTAGCACGATGATCGGCATTAGCGCCGGATATAGTATGATTAGCTTCTACCTGGTAGTGCCTGGAAAGACGGAGGTCTCTTGCATTTATCTTGCGGCCTAATCCGTAGCCCTTAGCAAACTCAATAGGCGCAAGCCATGTACCCAGGAAGTCGGCACCAAGGCTTACGATTGTCTGCGCTTTATCAAAATGGTAAGTTGGCAGGGCACGTTTGCCATAACTGGCTTCGTTTGCAAGCAACATACCTGAATAGGAAACAGCATCGTAGGTTACATGTTTGGCATTTGGATATTTTGCCAGGAACTGTGTAACAACCTCATTTGTTGTAGGGCTTATTATAGTAGATGTCAGCAGGTATACAGACTGTGTATTAACGGCAAGCCCTTCTTTAATACGGCGGTCTATCGCATCAAATGTAGCCTCATTACCTTCTGCATAAGGGTGGCGCAGGCGGGCTTTATCATACAGGTTCAGCACCGATGCTTGCACACGTGCAGAGGTACCGCCCTTAGTGATAGATGAAAGCTCGTTACCTTCTATTTTTATAGGACGGCCATCGCGGGTCTTAATTACAACCGCGCAGTAGTCGCCGCCATCTGTGAAGGTGGAAGCATAATAGTTAGGAACTCCCGGTGTAATATCCTCCGGCTTAATCGCATAAGGTATCACCTTGCGTATCGGCATTTCGCAACTGGCTACCAATGTAGCGGCCAGGGTGCTGAAACCCAGAAATTTTAAAAAGTCGCGGCGGGGTGTAGTAGCATTAAGCAGATTATCGCTCAGGTCGAACGGTAATTCTTCTTTGAATTCGTTCTCTGTTGCTTGTACGTGAGCTTCAGGTTGCTGCAGCTCTTCCAACCCCTTCCAATATTGTTTTTGACTCATACGGCTCGATCCGGTATAATGATGGTTCCGAATAAACTTTTTAATTAAAAACCTTGTTTTCTCTTCTGCTTACAAACTCTTTTATTAATAATGGCACTTCTGGCATTCTGTTCCACCTATGTCCTCAACGGTAACACCGGTGCGCTTACCTTCTTTTAATTCCTTATGGTATTGTTCAAAAATGCTGTAGTAGTTATTGTTAGTAAACTGCACCTGCGTCTGGCGGTGGCAGTTGATACACCAGCCCATGGAAAGTGGGGAGAACTGGTACACTTCATCCATATCCTGCATAGGACCGTGGCAGCGCTGGCACTGTACCTGGCCCACCTTTACGTGCTGTGAGTGATTGAAATAAACATGGTCTGGGAGATTATGCACCTTAACCCATGCTATAGGACGGGTAATGATATTGCCCAGCGCATCGCGCCTGTATTCTTTCTTAGCAGGATCCCAGCCCGCATAATCATACAACTTGTGTATTTCGGCAGTACCATCTATATGCTTGCCCTCTGCATTATACAGCGGATGCTCTTTTTCACCGCTATACTCGCTTATCTGCTTGTGGCAGTTCATACATATATTAGGAGAAGGCACCATTGCCTGCCGGCTCTTTTCAGCGCCTGCGTGGCAGTAAAGACAGTTTATCTGGTTGATGCCAGGATGTACTTTATGAGAGAAGAAGATAGGCTGGCTTGGCTGGTAGTTCTGCTGGCGGCCAAGCGATATGGCGCCATTCACTAACCAGTAGCCACAAAATATAAAGGTCAGTATCACTACAATAGCTATTACTAACCTGTTACGGTATAGCGGTATTTCTTTTTCGTTAGGGATGCCTGACTTTTCATTAGCAGTGCGGCGCAGCGCCAGGTTTGCTTTCCATAATATGATCACCAGCAGCAGCAATGACAGGGTGATCATTGTATATACCCACCCATTATTATCTACCTCTGTATTACCACTTGTACTATTACCTGGGCTTGTAGCCAGTGTATTAGCAGGGGGCTGGTAATTATCAACATACTTCAGTATAGCATCTATATCATCTTTAGATAACTGCGGGAACGCTGTCATCTGTGTTTTGCCCCATTGGTTGTACAGGTCTACAGCAAATTTATCGCCGGTTTGTATTACAGCAGATGAATTATGCACCCAGCCATATACCCAGTCTTTAGTTGGAAATGATTTATCCTTATCCTTCAGGGCAGGGCCTGTGGCATCCTTTACAGGATTGTGGCACTGGGCGCAATTGGATTGAAAAAGTGCTTTCCCGTCAGGAGCAGCAATAGCAGAAAAATTGCTAGAGAAAAATGCAAGTAAAACAGCGAACGCGCTTATGGCAATTCTCCGGAGCTTCGGCATAAATGATTCTGGCACAGGAATAATTTTGAAATTAACTTTCCTTTATATAAAAAGCGTGGGCAAAACTACAACACAATGGCGAAAAACCGCACACATTTTACAAAAAATGTTTCTTAATACTGGCGCGGGTTTCAGCGGGTTTTTACCCATTTTTTTAAAAATAATGTCATTTTATTGTCAGCGCTTCAACCAGTCAGATACGGGAAGATATGTCATGCGTTCGTAAATATTTTTTTAAGTTATTATAAACACTGAATTACATGGCAAATAACCAACTATGTATATTATAAAGGAGTAGTATCGCCCGGGAACCAGTATTCCTGCCATTGCTTAGGCGTCAGCGCATCATCGGCCTTAAAGTTACCGATCAATGTGCGCCGCAGTTCCTGCAAGTACCCTCCACAGCCAAGCGTTTGCCCGAAATCGTGAGCCAGCGAGCGTATGTAGGTGCCCGTGCTGCAGGTAACCCGGAAATGAACCTCCGGTAAATTGATGGCAGTAACCTCAAACTCACCAACCGTTACGGGCCGTGCATCCATTACTATGTCCTTGCCTTTGCGCGCCAGTTCGTACGCACGTTTTCCATCTTTTTTTATAGCCGAATGGATAGGTGGGGTCTGCATAATATCACCTGTATATTTTGCAGCCGCTGCCATTATCTCCTCTTTAGTAATATGCTCATATGGTCGTGGATCTTCCGGTTCGCTTTCCAGATCATAGGTAGGTGTGGTAGCACCAAGGTGAATAATACCGGTATATTCCTTGGGCAGGCGCTGATAATCAGAAATATTTTTCGTCAACTCTCCGGTACAGCAGATCAGGAGCCCGGTAGCCAGGGGATCCAGCGTACCGCAATGCCCGATCTTAGCCTTGGTCATTATTTTTATTTTCCGCAGCGCATCAAACGATGTCCATTTATAAGGCTTATCTATTAATATAACAGCCCCTTCTTTCAGTTCTTGCAGCGTTGGCAACATTTTCATCGCCGCAAAGGTAAGCGGATAAGTTTGTGTATCAGCAGGTGTCTACTATACCTTTATACCCGGATAATTTTTAATGAATCTGCTTATCCGCTATTCAATCTTATATTTGCGGTATGTCCTATTTCAATACGGGAAGACCCTTTGTAATAGCAGGGCCGTGCAGCGCAGAGACCCGTGAGCAGGTAATGGAAACAGCGGCAGCGCTGGCACAGATGAATGTGCAGCTTTTCCGCGCAGGGGTATGGAAGCCGCGCACTCGCCCAGGCAACTTTGAGGGTAATGGCGATGAGGCACTGGCGTGGCTGAAGGAAGCAAAAGAACAATATGGCATCCCGATAACTATAGAGGTAGCAGAACCAGAGCATATAGAAAAAGCACTGCGATACGGAATAGATGTATTGTGGATAGGAGCGCGCACTACGGTAAACCCCTTCCAGGTACAACGGCTGGCAGATGCGCTGAGGGGCGTGAACATACCTGTAATGGTAAAAAACCCCGTAACCCCCGATGCAGACCTGTGGCTTGGAGCCATAGAGCGTATGGAACAGGCCGGTATCAAAGACATAGCCGCCATCCACCGCGGGTTCTCTACCTATGGCAAAACAGCGCTATACCGTAACCAGCCCAACTGGGCGATACCCGTGGAACTGAAACGGCGGCTACCTGAACTGCCCATCATCTGCGATCCGAGCCATATTACCGGCCGCCGCGATAAGGTGGCAGATATAGCCCAGAAAGCGATGGACATGGGCTTTGAGGGATTAATGATAGAAACCCATCCGCGGCCTGATGAAGCATGGAGCGACGCGCGGCAGCAGATAACGCCCGAAGAACTAAGGGAGTTATTGAGCTGGCTCGTCATCCGCCAGCAGCATACAGCGGACATGAGCAAGCAGGCACAGCTGGAAAACTTGCGGCAGCAGATGGACAATGTGGATATGGAAATAATAGACCTGCTGGCCCGGCGAATGGAGCTAAGCGAGCAGATGGGCACAGTGAAGCGCGATAGCAATATGACTGCCTACCAGCCGGCTCGCTGGCGCGAGATAGTGCAGACCCGGGGCGCCCATGCACAGACCCGTATGCTCTCTAAAGATTTTGTTATAGCCCTGTATGAAAAGATACATGATGAGAGTATTAAAAAACAACTTGCTATTTTGCAGGCCGAAGAAAAGGATGCTAGATAATAATGAAGCGAAGGCCTGATGTACCATTACCAACTTTGTAACGCGCAATAAATTGGCATTAAAACAGCATAAAGACGAAGGTGTACGCTACCACCAGCAGGTAGATAACTCTAAAATGTACGTGATGCCTTTTATTGAGCAGACCAAACCAATACAGGAAGGCATACGTGTGCTGGAGATCGGCTGCGGCGAAGGCGGTGTGTTAGCCCCATTTGCAGACAGGGGTTGCTACTGCGTAGGGGTAGATCTTGCCTGCCACCGCATAGAGCATGCACAAAAATTCTTTGCGCTGCAGATAGCCGCAGGCAAAATGAATTTTCATTGCGAGAATATATATGATGAACCTTTTGTAAACCGCTATGCAGGATCGTTCGACATCATTATACTAAAAGATGTGATAGAACACATACCGCAACAGGAAAAATTTGTACTGCACCTGAAGACCTTTTTAAAATCAGGCGGGCAGATCTTCTTCGGCTTCCCGCCATGGTATATGCCATTTGGCGGCCACCAGCAGGTATGCGAGCATAAGCTTACCAGCAAACTGCCCTACTACCACATACTGCCAAAGGGTATTTACAAACGCATATTGAAAATGAACGGCGAGCCCGACCATATCATTAATGAGCTGCTGGAGATATGGAATACACAGATAACCATAGAACGATTTGAAAAAATAATACGCAAAAGCGGGCTGAAGATATTGCATAAACAGCCTTACTTAATTAACCCTATATACCGCTACAAGTTTGGCCTGAAACCCCGAAAACAAATTGGGTTCATAAATGCTATCCCCTACGTACGCGACTTCCTTACTACCTGTGTGTATTATATGGTGGGTTAGCTATTCCATATTTGCCATGCTGCCTCTGCCTGCAACAGCAGCATTTCGTAGCCATTCTTTATAGCAGCACCCTGCGCTTTTCCCAGAGAAAGGAATTTCGTTTCGGCGGGATTGTAAATAAGATCATAGAGCAGATGAGCATCCGTTAAAGCACTATAGGGAATGTCAGGGCATTCATCTACCTGCGGGAATGTACCAAGGGGTGTAGTATTAATGATAAGCGGATGGGCTCTTATCACGTCATCAGTTATTTCTTCATAGCTCATCATACCTTCCTTTCCGCGCGACACCTGCGTATAACCGATACCCAGCTTTGCAAGCACATACTGTACCGCCTGCGCCGCCCCACCCGTTCCTAATATCAGCGCGCGATCATGGTACGGGCGCAGTAATGGCTGCATGCTTTTCTCAAACCCGTCAGCATCTGTATTGTACCCTATCTTCAAACCGTTATGCAGGTGGATGCAATTTACAGCGCCTGTCCTTTCAGCAGTAATATCCAGGCTATCCATGTAGGGCACGACGGCCTGCTTGTAGGGAATGGTTACGCTTAAGCCCTGCAGATCACGATGGTCTTTACATAAAACAGGCAGATGCTGAATGTCTTTTATAGGATAGGCCGTGTAAACAGCATCAATATTCTCTTCCGCAAATTTCTTATTAAAGTAAGCAGGAGAGAATGTATGCCCGAGCGGGTAACCGATAATGCCATATTCAGCTGCCATGTGATAAAAATTAAAGCCCTGCGCTGGCAGGGCTTTGTAACTATTGATTTTTTGTTTTTTCCTTCAGCTCTTTATCAAGGAACAAGTAGAACGTATCGCCCCGCAGGCCTACGCGCATTGATTCCAGCGGTATCACTTCAGCGGGTGCTATATTACCCAGGTTCACATTTGCACCCAGCAACTCCAGGAAGTATACCTGCTGTGCCTTTTGCGGCGCTTCCCATATTATCTGCTCGTAGGGTATCTGTGTCAGTATTTCCTGCACCAGCCCTTCGCGCACCTCACCAGACCCACGGTATATACCTACATTGCCTGCTTCCCTTGCTTCTGCTATTACATAGGTAGAGCCTGCTTCCAGTTCAGCACGCATCAACTCTATCCATTTATAGGGAGGCATGATATGCGTAGCATCTTTAGACCCAACCTCGGATAATACCGTAACATGCTTTGCTATCTTCTCTATATATCCGCACTTTTCCACATGAGGGATAGTTATAGAACCGTCTGAAACTTCTACATATTCGATACCATAATCTTTTATCACATTCAGGTAGTCATCTACCTGGTTACGGACAAGAAATGCTTCGAAGAGTGTACCGCCAAAATATACAGGTACCCCATGGGCGCGGTATATCTCTATCTTCTCCCGCAGGTGCTGCGTTACATGACTGGTACCAAAACCTAACTTAACGATATCTACAAATGGCGCTGCTACAGAAAGGAAATCTTTCACCCCCTCCAGTCCCATGCCTTTATCCATCACCATAGTATAGCCATGCTGACGAGGTTTGCTGGTACGTTCTGGGAGATTAGTGAGTGGGAAATTCATTATGTGATGGTTTCTTGATTTACCGGGCAAAGATATGGTTAAAGGGTATTGATAGCAAAAATGCACCGTGCCTTCGTATATTAGCGGCATATTTAACTTTTATGAAGCGAGACCTGCCTATTATAGGCTTTTTCATAGGTTTGTTCCTGCCATTATTAGGCATTTTCATTACCTATCTTATCCTCTTTCACGGTGCTACCTTTTCCGGCTTTGTTCATGCCATGATGAATGAGCACTCCACTGCTGCAAAGGTGCTTAACCTCGGTATCCTTATCAACCTGGCCCCTTTCATCTACTGCAACACCAAACGCTATGATTATACATCGCGCGGTATTGTTATAGCCACTATGATCTATGTGGTGTTCATTCTATTGATAAAGTTCGTCTGGTAGCATGCGCTATTACCTTATAGCAGGCGAGGCCAGCGGCGACCTACACGGCAGTAACCTTATAAAGGCGCTGCATGAGCAGGATAAACACGCTGATATACGCTGCTGGGGCGGGGATAGAATGGAGGAAGCAGGAGCCACACTTGTAAAACACTATCGCGACCTTGCATTTATGGGCTTTGTGGAAGTGCTGGGGCACCTGCGTACTATTATGCGCAATATAGACTTCTGCAAAAAAGACATACTCGCTTACAAACCAGATGTGCTGGTGCTGATAGACTATCCGGGGTTTAATATGCGCATCGCGGAGTGGGCCAAGCGCCAGGGTATCCGCGTTGCATACTACATCTCTCCGCAGGTATGGGCATGGAAAGAAGGACGGGTAGCCAATTTAAAACGTGACGTGGATAAAATGCTAGTGATACTCCCCTTTGAGGTGGATTTTTACCGCAAATGGAATTATGACGTTACCTATGTAGGGCATCCACTGATAGAAGTGGTAAAGGAGGAAAAGGAAAAAACGGAAGGCCTGCCTATCTCCGATAAACCCATCATAGCGCTATTGCCCGGCAGCCGTGCGCAGGAGATTAAGGTGAAGCTGCCTGTGATGCTGCAAATGGTAAAGCATTTTCCGGCCTACCAGTTTGTTATAGCGCAGGCGCAGGCGCAACCTGATAGTTTGTACACCGATATGATAGGCAAAGAGAACGTGTTGCTCCTGAAAAACCAGACGTATAGATTGCTGACGCAGTCTAAAGCGGCACTGGTAACCAGCGGCACTGCCACCCTGGAGGCTGCATTGTTTGGCGTACCTGAAGTTGTCTGCTACAAAGGCAGCCCAGTATCTTACTGGCTGGCATCTAAGCTTATAAAGGTGAAGTACATATCACTTGTAAACCTGATAATGGATAAACCGGTTGTGAAAGAACTGATACAGCATGAGCTGAATGAGGCCAACCTGAAAGCAGAACTGGAAAAGGTGCTCAATAACGGCGCATACAGGAAGCAATTGCTGGAAGAATACAGTGTGCTATGGCACAAACTTGGCGATACCCATGCATCACAGACCGCAGCGAAAGAGATAATTACTTTAATGGCGCAGTAGGCGGATGATCATTACTATGATGCCTATCAGGAAGATGAACAGTGAAATACGGTTCATGCCATGCATCATTTTTACATTCACATTCCGCGGCTCGTCTTTGTCTCTTTTACGAATGTAGAAGTAGGTTAATATTTGGTTCCATACACCTTTACTCATGTAATAAAGTTACGGATTTTCGAGAATTTGTGTGGTTCTATATTACTCCTTACTGGCTACCATTTGTATCAGGAATGAACCTACCTCATACTTTATCCGGCCGGCTTCATAGGCTTTCGCATGCGTATCATACGCACCTTCCACTTCGCCATCTTTAATAACGAGAAACTTGCCCGGGTAAAGCTCCTGTAATTCCTTTTTTTTAACCTTGTAGAATTTACTGGCTTTATCTATAGATTTCATGTAGGAAATAGATACCTATTATTAAATTAAATATGACGCAAGATAGTAATTACAAATAACATACAATGTGATTTTTATATTATTTGTAATAACTTTTAATTAGCTCTTTCGTTAGAAAACGAATCAATAGTTCAGAATATTTACAGAATCCAGATGGAGCTTGCATAAAATAAAAATCACTTAAAAAATTATGAAACAACTAACTTTTATCGGGTTGATGCTTATTACGCTCCCCGCTTTCGCGCAAAAGATGGATGCAGGTAAGGTACCTGCTGCAGTAAAGGAATCATTTACCAGAAATTTTCCCGGCACAACCGCAAAATGGGAATTAGAGAAGAAAAATTATGAAGCCAACTTTAAAAAGGATAGTCACAACATGTCTGCTACCTTTGACCCGGCAGGGAAATGGATGGAAACAGAGACCAATGTAACCATGGCTGCATTACCTTCTGCGGCTAAGGAATACATCAATAAAAACTACTCAGGCAAAAAAATAAAGGAAACTGCCGAAATAAAAAAAGCAGACGGTACTGTAAATTACGAAGCAGAGATAAATGGCATGGATGTAATATTCGATCAGCAGGGGAAGTTCATTAAGGCCGCTAAGGATTAAAACCTCCCGTAGGCAGCATACAATATGAAAATACTGATAGTAGAGGATGAGCCTTCATTGAACAGGAGCATGGTGGAATACCTGTCATCGCAAGATCATTTGTGCGAAACAGTGATGACCTATCATGATGCACTGGATAAATTAGAAGTGTATCAGTATGATTGTATTGTTTTAGATATTACGCTGCCGGACGGCAATGGGATCGATTTATTACAATACCTGCGAAAAGAAAATAAGCTTGATGGAGTAATAATCATATCCGCACGTGACCAACTCGATGATAAATTAACAGGTTTAAGGCTTGGTGCAGATGATTATCTCACCAAGCCTTTTCATCTGGCCGAACTTAGTGTGCGTATATCTGCTATAGTAAGGCGAAAAAATGTTTTGGGCAATAACCAATTACAATTTGAAGAAATACTAATAGATACTGATTCAGGCAACGTAGTGGTAAACGGTGCTCCTCTTGTCTTAACCAGAACTGAGTATAAATTTCTCGTCTACCTCATCATCAACAAAAACAGGGTATTATCAAAAAACGCAATTGCCGAGTACCTTTGGGGAGACAATATGGACATGGCCGATAACTATGACTTCCTGTATGCGCACATAAAAAACCTGCGTAAAAAACTTTTATCTGCCGGAGCTGCAGATTATATACACAGCATATATGGCATGGGCTACAAATTCAGCCTGCGATGAAGCTGTTTACAAAATACAACCGGCTTACACTCATTGCTACTATCAGCGTATTCATTATAGGCAGCTGTACGTTTTATTTTGTACTTAAGTACATTCTGATCAACGAAATGGATGAAAGCCTGTACAATGAAAAACAGGAGATCACTTCGTTTTACAGTTCGCATCACACCCTTCCCGATATAATTAATACGAACGAGCAAAAAACTACTTACAATGTTGCCATAGCAGCCATTCCCTTAAAAGTGTACAACACTGATGTACATTATTTAAGATCGGATGAATGGTCGCGTAAAATGGAGTTTGGCATTCCATCGGGTGGACAAACCATTAAGGTAACGATCAGCAAACCACTTGAAGAAACAGAAGACCTGCTACAGATAATTATAATTGTTACCATCTGTATGATAGGCCTTATACTGCTTACCGGTTTTTTGATAAACAGGGCGGTCATTAACCGGCTCTGGAGACCTTTCCATAATACCATAAGTAAGATAAGAGGATACAAGGTGGAAGAAATGCAGGAAATTACGTTGGAACCAACATCGATCGATGAATTTAACCTGCTGAACCGGAACATTGATGAAATGATAAAGCGGGTGCAGAAAGATTTCCAGACACTGCGGGAATTTACCAGCTATGCCGCTCACGAAATGCAGACCCCACTTGCAGTGATCCGCACACGACTTGATATGATCATCCAGGACGAACAATTGCTGAAGAATAATGCTTCACAGTTCGCAGACATTGAAAATTCAGTTCGCAAATTATCTCGGTTATACCAATCCCTGCTATTACTTACTAAGCTGGAGAACCACCAGTTTGTCCTTAATGAAGATGTTCCTATAACCGATCTAATAAGGAAGAAGGCGGAAGAATATAAAGAACTGGCACTCGCTAAAGGGATAAAAATAAATGTGAATGTTGAAACCCTAACCATCACATCTCATACTTACCTGGCTGATATTATTATTGGCAACCTGCTTAGTAATGCGATACGCTATAATATCCCTAATGGGGAAATTGATATAACCCTGTATGGCGACACATTGACGATATCTAATACTTCTGAATTAGCTGAAATAAAGCAAGAAAACCTCTTCAAAAGGTTTTACCGGCATGCTGATGTAAAAGAAGATGGCAACGGCTTAGGGTTAGCTATAGTGAAAAGGATCTGTGATGCAGCAGGATGCTCTATCAGTTACCACTATGCCGATGCAAAGCATTTTTTTACTATTGTGTTCAGCAGCATCTGATATTTAGCTTACGGCCAGTTCGCGGTTATACTTCCTGCGATATTCTAAAGGCGACAAGCCGGTTATTTTTTTAAATGTTGTCCGGAAAGCCTTACTATCCGAATACCCGATAGAGTACATTACCTCGTTGATGTTACCACGGGTATTCTCCAGGCTTTTCTTTGCAACTTCTATCTTTACCCTTTGCAGATATTCTACCGGGGTATTGGCTGTTGCCTTTTTAAAGCGCCGCTCAAAATTGCGGCGGCTGATGGAAAACATACTTGCCAGCTGGTCTACCGATATCTTACCGGTTACATTATTCTCCATAAATAATTGCGCATTCCTGATAGGTTCATCTTCATGGTCTTTCTGCCCCATGAAAATAGCAAATGGCGACTGGCTGTAGCGGTCTATATCTATCTCAAAAAGCTTTGCACAAAACACGGCCACTTCCCTACCACAGTTCTTTTCTACCAGGTACAGTATCAGGTTAAGAAAAGAATAGGCTCCCCCGCTGGTATATATTCCGTTCTCATCGGTTATTATCTTATCTGCTATCAGCTTCACATCAGGGAACATATGCCGGAAATTATCCGCAGCCATCCAGTGTGTAGTGCAGTTCCTTCCTTTCATCAGCCCGGTGGAGGCCAGCAAAAACGCGCCCACACAAAGGCTGGCTATCTCAGCACCTCTTTTGTACTCTTCATTTATCCATTGTACAAAGGGTTGGTTCTCCCCTAGCGATGCAGGATTTAATGCCGGTATAATAATCAGGTCGCTATGGGTAGTATCGCTGAGGATCACATTGGGGTGTACTGAGAAGAGCCCATCATACAATATTGTATCGGCTGTTATACCAACAAGCTGTATTTTAAATGCAGGCTGTTTCCCCCTCTGCTCTAAGTAATCGTTAACACCTTTAAAGACTTTGTATGGGCCTATAATACTACTGAGTATTGTATTGCCTTTGGGAACTACAATAGATACTGTTTTCATAGCACAATGGTTATTTGTACAAAGTTGCGACAAATTTCTGGCGCAATCAACCCGTACAATTGGCGTATTTACACTGCATTCGGGTCATATTTAGATAGTAAGTTTGCTTTACAACAATTAATAAAAGCTTTTTATACTGTCTTTTTAATCAAATTAACTTTAACCTTTAAAAACTAAATAACATGGATGCAAACGCAAATGCGCTAAACTGGTTTGAAATATCTGTAAGTGATATTGCCAGAGCAAAAAAATTCTATGAAACTGTTTTTGGTATCAAAATGGATGAGACGGAAGCTATGGGTATGAAAATGGCATATTTCCCAATAGAGAACATGAACGGGAAAGTATCGGGTGGGCTGGTGCAGAGTGATATGCACAAACCCAGCACTGATGGCGCCAAAATATATCTGAATGGCAACCCTGATCTTTCTAATGCCCTTGGTAAGGTAGAAGCTGCCGGAGGCAAGGTAACTATGCCTAAAACACAGATCAGCCCTGAGATTGGCCACATGGCTTTTTTCATTGATTCTGAAGGCAACGGTATGGCTTTGCATTCAAACAATTGATCCCAAAGATCATTTCTACCGGCAACGGGTGCCTTGTACCCATTGCCGTTTTATTCATTTACCATTTAATCTAATCAACTATGAACGCAACATCTGTATTAAAGATCCAATTCGATCTCCAGACCCGTCTATTCAGGAATACACTTCTTGATATAGCAGACGAAGAAACAAACGATAAATTTGATGAGGGCATCAATAGTATAAAATGGCTGGCCGGGCATTTACTGAATACACGAGTTAGTGGACTGGCAAAAATAGCCGGCGTTCCATCGGACGATAGTTATGTAGCTATGTTCGGAAGAGGGAGCAAATGGGAGAGCGGAGGAGATTATCCTACTATTGAAACCATTATGGATAAATGGGAGAGCACGTCATCGGCTATATCAGCAGGCTTAGCCGCCCTGCCCGATGAAGTACTGCAAGCCAAGGCACCAGCCCAGGGACCTATTGCAGACGAAACCATACTCGGCTTATTGTCTTTCCTGATGCACCATGAGGCCTACCATATAGGCCAGCTAGGCATATTGCGGAAAATGGCAGGCAGGGAAGCCATGTCTTTTGCGTAGTAATATATTATTGGGAAGGGATTATTTCCGTTTCATCGGCTATCCTTTCCACTTCGTACATATTGATTCTTATAAGGGTAAAAAGCTGAGTAGCTTTATATTGTTAATCAGCAGAAAAACCTGATCAAGAGTTTTTATCACGGGGTATAAAATAAAGAAGAGTTCCATTTTTATGGAACTCTTCGCCTTTTTGGGTGAGTACACTTTGCCCATATATAATGAGGCTACCATATGCAGCCTCATGAAATGATTATACTAGTTACTGGTAATTAACTTCCTCTTGTTCCTCCTGTCTTTATTGGCTTCTTAGATACATTGGCGCCTTTACCTGGTTTAGCTGCAAATTTACTGCCAGGCACATTTTTGGCAGCGTTGCCTCCTTTTTTATTATCCTTTTTATTATTCGACAATAGTGACATAATAAGTATAATTAGTTACGACAAATATAACTCAATCCTCTTGTTTGCACACCAGTAACAGAAAATTATTTGGCCATTTATGTATGGGCCTGTGCTATATTAACTATAAAGCTGGCGGTTAATGCCTTTAGCGCAACCAGGGTATTATTATCTGTAATTACCCCTTGCTTATCTACCTTACTCCTTACACCCCTTATATGCAGTTGGGTATGCTCATCAAATTTTGCCTCTATCGTTTTCATTACCAGTTGCAATGCTTCGTGCGCTTTTTCTCCAAGCCCTGATGCTGTTATTAAAGCCACCGGCTTCTGAGAAAATACCGTAGTAGCCACACACCATTCTATGGCGTTCTTAAAGCTGCCTGGTAGGGTAAAGACATATTCAGGAGTGCATACCAACACACCATCTGCCATTTCTATTTTCTTTCTTAATGCAGCTACAATAAGAGGTGTATGCTGTTCATCACAATCCGGATCAAAATGGGGCAGCATACCCAGGTCTTCGTATAGCTCCACATCCAGTGTGTCTTTTGCCAGTGCTGCAATGGCATTAATAAGGTGCAGGTTAGCGCTTTCCTTCCGTATGCTTCCGCATATTGCCAATACTTTGTAAGCCATGCTACCTATCCGTTTGAGCTATCAAAATTGTGCATTAATATTCATGGTCATTCTAATGATTGTCTATACCCCATTAGCTACAAACAATTACACGCTCCCATACTAGGCTTATAATACTTTCTCTGCCATTTTCTTCTTTACCATCTCACTAACACGATACACCATAAAAACACCTATCACTGAGATGCTTACCATTACATAACCCAGTGTATTATAATGCTCCAGCGGGCTGAATTTATCTTTCTGTACTACAATAGCACCAGCTACCGCTGCGGCTATGCCCCCTGCTATCTGCTGAAGTGATGAATTGATACTCATAAAAGCGCCACGGTCTTTCATATCAGGAATGCCTGTTGTCAGCGCACCTGATGGTATCATACGGCTCATAATACCCATCATCATAGCCACGTTAAAGATCATTACCAGCCATAGCGGCGTTGCAGACAGATTGGTATATAAAAGCACCACTACTATCATCCATACAGAGGCTATAGCAAACAATTTGAACTTATCTATTTTATCGCTCAGCTTTCCAATAATCGGCATAATGATAAGCGAGCTTACTCCCGATACCATGAAAAGAAAAGGTAATTGCGCCGCGGTGATACGAAGATTGTTTATCGCAAACGCACTGCCAAACGGCATCATCATAAAACCACCCACAGACAATAGCGCTGTAGCCAGAAAGCCTATGCGGTAGCTGCGGTTGGCAATTGTATGCCATAGATGGGAGAGTGCATTACGCTCCTGCTGTACTGCCAGGTGTTTGGTAACGGGTTGCAACTTTACTATTATGAGTATCACAGTAACTAATGCAAGAGCGGCCACCATGATAAAAGGTGCCTGCCAGCCCCATACATTGGCTATATACAGGCTTATAGGCACACCCAGTACCTGGCTGGCGCCAAACCCTAACTGCACAAACCCCATCACACGCCCGCGATGATGTATATCGAACAGGTCTGTAATAATGGCCATTGATATAGATCCTATAACACCACCAAACAATCCGGTAACGATACGGGCAGCTATCAGCAATGGATAAGTATTGGCCATGCTGCAAAAGAAAGTACCCAATATAAATCCGGTATAGAAAAACAATAGCAATTTTTTCCTGTCAAAACGATCTGCAAAGCCTGCAGTAAGCAGGCCGGATATGCCTGCACTGAATGCATAGGCTGATACAGCTATGCCGAACTGGGATGGTTTAAGGCTTAGCGATTTCATGAGCATATCACCAAGTGGCGACATTACCATAAAGTCAAGGATCACCGAGAACTGGGTTACCGCCAATATGAAAATGGCATATTTCTGGTATGGAGTAAAAGGTATTTTAGTTGTCGTGTTTTTCATTGATAGTTTTAAAAAATTAAAGTTTAGTCCTGTAATTCTTCACATTGGTACCCGCACTTGCTTACCAGGTGAATAATTTGTTCCTGTTGCAGCTGTTCAGATACCACCCTTAGTACGCAATCTTCATCGCTTGTATCTACACTCCAGTCTTTTATCAGCGGATGGGTATCCAGCAAAGAGCTTACGCGGTATTTATCATTTTCAGTTTTGATGTTGGATCTGAAAACCAGTACATGTTCCGGGTTCCTGTTCATAGTGTATGTTTATCAGTGTCATTTTTTAAATGCCTTCAATACCAGGTCAAATGTTTCCCATAGTATCTTATTGCTTATTGTGAATGGCTTACCACCCATACTTTTCCCCTGGTTATGAAACCTTATCAGGGCATATAGCGGTGCAAACGCTACTGACCAATAAGTTTCTATTGCCATTTTATTTATTTCCCCCCGCTTCTCTGCGTTTAATACAAACTGCCCAAGCACCTCTTTAAAATTATGAGTAATATTATCAAAGACTTTCTCCTGGTAAGTAGAGCTCCTCAACTGATCGAAGAATTGAAGCGAATCCGCATGTTCGGTCATATACTTGTACCTGTTTTCCCATTGCCTCCGCAATCCTTCTGCAAATGGCATATCTGCGTTAAAATTCCGTAGGGTAGCATCATTCATTTCCTTCCCTTCTTCAATTGCTATTTTTATTATCAGGTCGTCCTTGTCTTTATAGTATATGTATAGGGTAGCTACAGACACATTGCATGCCTTTGCCAGTTTATTCATACTAAATCCTTCAAATCCATCAGCAACCAGCATTTGGATAGCTGTCTGTTTTACCAACAGCTCCTTATCTGCATCTCTTGTCCGCATTTTTAAAAAATATGTCATCAAAAATAAATGAATATTCGCTTATTTTACAATTTTTAGTTTTTGACTGCCTTGGAATTGTATGCATATGTACAATTTATAATATAATTAGTGTTAATGCGCATGGTAACGTTTCTATGTCCGCAATAGGTCATTATTTGATATTTACTGAATATGTGATTAAAAAAGCCGACCTTTGCAGTAACTAAAAAAGGTAATTGTAAGTATGGGTCAGGAAACAATGGGTAAAAAAGAGAAAGAAAAGAAGAAGGCTAAAAAAAGACAGGAAAAAGAAGAAAAGAAGCAGGAACGAAAAACTAATAATAATAAGGGTAAAAGCCTCGATGAAATGATGGCTTATATTGATGAGCATGGAAACATCTCAGCAACACCACCCGATCCCCGTAAGAAGAAGGATATAAAACTGGAAGACATCCAGCTTGGCGCAGCCAAACAGGAAATTATAGATCCGGCTGACCTGATAAGAAAAGGTGTGGTTACATTCTTCAATGAAACAAAAGGATACGGATTTATCAATGATCTGAAAAGTCAGGATAGTGTGTTTGTACACGTGAACCAGCTATCAGAAACCATAAAAGAAGGCGACAAGGTTACCTTTGAAGTAGAGATGGGACCTAAAGGATACAACGCCGTAAAAGTTAAAAAAGGAAGCTAAAAGTATTTGTTGGTTCCTGCTATGGGAACCAACAAACCTTCTCCATATCACACCACACTTTATTATAAAATTGATATTGCAGCAATAATTAAAAAGCTGCGAAATTGGTTGACCTTTGTTTTGCACAGCCAATGTCATTATCAATAGCCTCATTAAATTCCGGAAGCAATGGTAATTGCTATTATATCAGCAATGAGCATGAAGCAGTATTTATAGATGCAGGCCTCTCCTGCCGCGAAACAGAGATACGCATGAGCCGCCTGGGCCTGTCTATGCAAAAGGTGAAGGCAATCATAGTATCGCACGAACATTCCGATCATATCAATGGCATAACAACCTTATCCAGAAAATACCGCATACCTGTTTACATTACCGGCACTACCCTGCAGCATAGCAGAGTACATTTAAGTCCTGATCTCATAAGGCCTTTTATAAAACACCAGGTAATACAGGTAGGTGGCTTATCCATCACCTCCTTTCCTAAATTTCACGACGCCTCAGACCCACATAGCTTTATTGTAAGTGGCAACGGTGTCACCATAGGCGTATTCACCGACATAGGGCACTGCTGCGATCAGGTACACCATTATTTTAAACAGTGCCATGCCATTTTCCTAGAAGCCAACTATGATGAAGAGATGCTTACGAACGGGCGCTATCCCCATAATCTTAAAGCCCGCATAAGAGGTAATAATGGACACTTGTCAAATGCACAGGCATTGGCATTATTTCAAACGCATAGACCGTCATTCATGAGCCATGTCATACTTTCGCACCTCTCAAAAGACAATAATTGTCCTGACCTTGTTCAGAATCTATTTTCCCAATGGGCTGCAAATACCCATATCTCCATAGCCTCCCGCTATAAAGAAACGCCGGTATACCAGATACACAACGAAAAAAAGGTAGTTAGCAAAAAAACGAAAGCTACACAGGCTCAGCTTCAGTTATTTCAATAAGGCTATTTGTCCCAATTCTTAATTTTCAACAATCTGAAGAATTCTTCTTCTTCCATTTCCTTTACACGGCCAGGCTCTATATCACCTAATTCCAGGTCTTCGATAGAAACGCGTACCAGCCTTTTGCAGGGATGACGAATAGCCGAGACCATTTTACGTACCTGGTGAAACTTACCTTCATAAAGCGATATCTGCAACCAGCTATGGGGCACGTAATCTCTTAATTCTAATTGATGAGAGAATAAGTTCTTTGGCTCTTCTATTATATGAACCTCGCAAGGAGGGGTCATATAGTCTACGCCACCTTTAATGCGAATAAATACTCCGGTTCTTAACTGTTCCAGTCCTTCCGGGGTTACCACATTTTTTACCCGTACCAGATAAGTACGCCTATGCAAAGTCTTGCCTTCAAACAATAATTTAGTTACTCTCTTATTAGTGGTCAGTATCAGCAAGCCTTCCGATTTGCTATCTAGTCGGCCTATGGCATGAATACCTTCAGGAAATTTAAAATCTATATCACCAAGCAAGCCTACATCTTCCTTACTAACAAATTGCGATACGATATTGTATGGCTTATTGATTATGAAATACCGGTGTGGATATACAGCCATACCTACATAGATACATCAATGTTCATTGACTACCAACTTAAATCCCGAGCCGTAAACGTTTATTATTTCTATATCAGGAGCGTCCTTTAACAGTTTACGGATCTTGCTCATAAATACATCCATGCTCTTTGCTAAGTTTAAAATTTGTGATCCCGGGTTGCTCTGATGCATACGGAGTTCGGCCTGGCAACATGCAATACTGCCCCTGTACATTTGATGTGATAAGGAATGTAGCTAAAAATAATTGTGTAAACGTTTTCATCTTAAAGTTTTATTGAGTTAATCAAATGTATCCAGGCTACATTAATAAACTTGACAATACAACCTTAAAAAAACTTAAACAATCTTAAAATAAGAGGAGGGGCAAAAGGTCACCCATCTGATCAGATAAGCCAACCGGGGGGAAATTTCTAACCATCATATACGCTCCCCCTTCTGGACTTGAACCAGAGACCCCTGATTAACACTGGTGCGCTCCCACATCCCTTTAATAAAAAATGGCTGGAAAATTCCAGCCATCATGTACGCTCCCCCTTCTGGACTTGAACCAGAGACCCCTGATTAACACTGGTGCGCTCCCATATCCCTTTAATAAAAAATGGCTGGAAAATTCCAGCCATCATGTACGCTCCCCCTTCTGGACTTGAACCAGAGACCCCCTGATTAACAGTCAGGTGCTCTAACCAACTGAGCTAAGGAGGATTGTGTTTTGGGATTGCAAAAATAGTCAGATTATCCTTTCGGCAAAATATTTTTATTGCTTTGCCCCAGATATTTAAAATTTTTAAGCATAAGCTGTATATCTGTTCCCGCGGTATAGTGCTGGGCATACACATGGTCTAGTTGGGTACATACCGCTTCGGATGGTTCATATTCTGGTATCAGGTAATAGGGTGGCAATATCCCAGGGCGCAGCACGGGCAGGTACAGGGCGCCTGTGTATCCATAACCTACCCATGTACACTTACCGGTAAGCACCAGGCAGCTATTAACAAAAAACTGTCCGGCATTCTTTACAAACAAAGCCAGTATAGGCCACATAACGATAAAAACAATAGAAGCGGCAATGTCGGTCAGCCGTTTATTGCGCGCCTGTGCAAAACTGCTGAGGTTATAGCGCTTATCTATGGTATACAGGTCTCCTGCAGTATGGCTGCTGTTGCTGCCCACAAAGCTTTGGCTGCCCTTAAGGTGTATTTTATAGTCGTATGCATCTCCGCATTGCTGCATCTGGTTTAGTACATCTGCATAGGTAAGTCCGTTTATGCAGAATATAACTTCGTTCACACCCGCAGTATATAGCAGTTGTTTCATTTCAGACAGCGGGGCAAGGGAATTAATCGTTTCCTCATCGGGGCTTATCCTGCCGGCCAGTTCCGGTGCGTAGTGTACCCGCTGTAGTATAGTAGCTGTTTCAGCGTATGCTTTGGCATCGGCTACTATTACTGCCTTGCGCGGCAGCTTATCATAAGGGATAAATTTCAGGATACCCAGTTTATACAGTACCTCATGCAGCCCCAGTATGATGGCAGTACCCGATAGCCCGGTAAAGATGATGATAGCCCTCGAGTAGCGCAGGTTAGGTTGCAGCATGCCATAGTAGGCAAGTATCACAACGGTACCTATCAGCATGCCTCTTGTTACCCGTAGCGCCCTGTATGGGGGGTCATAGGCGCCATTAAGGTACATGCTCAGCACCCACAACGCTATATATACCGGGAAGGTGGCATAGATGGAGCTAAGTGGTATGGGCTGCATATTCTTAACATGTATCACCCAAAAATCCTGGATAGATGCCAGTGTCAGTAATAATATCAACGCATCGAACAGTGGCATACGCAATACCTTCAGCACCCTGCGGAAGCCGCCCAGTATGGCACGCAGCACTATGCCTATATTAATGAACAGGATAAACAAGCTTGCCTGCTTTTTGCTGTAATTCTTCTTTACAAATAAGGATAACGCTTCATTGAATATCCGCACATAAGATAAGGTAGCCTTGCGTGTACTTTCCCCTTTGTAATGTATCAGTGTCGCTTCGGGGTAGTATATATTTTTAAAGCCGGCCTTCTTAATGCGGTAACTCAGATCCACATCCTCGCAATACATAAAATAGTCTTCATCAAATGGGCCACCCGCCGCCTTCATCGCGCTTACCCTTACCATCATACAGCAGCCGGATAGTACATCCACCGCTGCCAGTTGGTGTTCTTTTATATCTACCGCATAGTATTTATTAAAGTACGGCGACTTGCTGAAAAGTTTATTGATCCCTGTTGTTTTAAATATGGCTACCGATAGTGTGGGGAACGCCTTTTTACTATCAGGTGCAAACTGCCCTTTACCGTCTATCAGCCTGGGCCCTATACACCCTGCACCTGTATGCGTATCCATATAGTGCAGCATGCCGCCAAAGAAGTTTTCGGGCATCACCGTATCCGGGTTCAGGAATAGTATATATTCCCCCCTGGCTATGGCCACTCCCTGGTTATTAGCCTTAGAGAATCCTTTGTTATCCTTATTTTCTATCAGTATCACTTCGGGATATTTCTCCCCCAGCATACTACCGCTCCCATCCGTAGAGTTGTTATCTACTACTATTATTTCCGCCTCAATACCCTTCAGGGCTCGCCGCACAGAATGCACGCACACCTCCAGGAAGTATTTAACGTTGTAGTTGACAATGATGACAGATACCTTCATTCCGGCGCAGATAGTGCCTGCGAATATAAGCGCAGCAGCCCTAATAACGAAACGGGCCGCCTATACATTGTACAGGCGGCTCGTTTTATGAGCTTAAAAATATCCTTATCCTCTTATTTCACCAGGTAATAAACATTGGTCACCCACTTGGTCGAATCTTTTTCCTGGCTAGGGCCCGTTACGTATTCTTCTATAATACCTGTCTTCTCCTGCTTCTTATTCATCACATAGGCCATTAGTGCATGGTGCGTGCCCATTGCATTGCTATAGCCGCCATTCTGCACAGCCATATCTGCTTTACCTGCAGGCACATTAATATACATAGCGCCGGGTACACGCTTGCTGCTGTCTGCTACGGGGAATACTACTGCTACATCTGCCTGGTGAGCCACTGTATCCCAATTGTAAAAAATGCCGGCCGAGGGGCCCATTATACGGTTACCCAGGCTTTTACTCAACATGCTGCCTGATTCCTGGAAAAATTTCTGCAGCTCTGCCATTGGCACTGTTTTGCGTACACCCACATACAGGTGGCCGGGAAATTGTGTTTCCTGCACAGCTACTACAGGCATAGTGTTGTGGGTTTCTACATAGGCCTTCATGTTAGCCAGTCCTTTCTCAAAATCCTTACCTACCATCTTATCCATATTCATAAAAGCATGCATGGCATTCCACGGAAAGGGGGAATGATAATCAAACGACCAGGTCACTTTTGTTTGTCCGTTACCTGCATCTTCCGCCTTCATGCTACCGGGGCAGGTATTTTCCATTGGCTTGGTGAAGTGCGTGTCAAATTTCAGGGTGTTGTTGTTCATTACATCCTTATTGGTCATAGTGCCAGCGCCTGTTTTATCGCCGGTCCAGGTGTAGCTGCTGCCGGGTTGCCCGTCTGTACCCTGGTAGGTAATGGTTGCAGTCGGCTCCATCTGGTACCATGGGCTCCAGTGCGGCCAGTTCTTAAAATAAACGATCTGGTCAAATACCACGCTTTGCGGCGCATTAATAACGGTAGTGCGGGTTATGTTACCATCTTTTGGCTCCACCAGACCCAGCACCACTACGGCCAATACCAGTATCAGTACCAGTATGCCTAAAAACCGGAAGAACTTTTTCATTTTGTTTAAATTTTTGCCTTAAATGTATAAAACGACCATCAATATATATAGCGTTTTAATAAATAAATATGATGCGGTCATGACATAGCGGCTTTATTGGCATCAGAAAGAAGAAAATGTATGGTTACCTTTGCGCAATGAAAAATCTGCGCCATAGTACACTCCCTCAATTGGAAGAGCTGATGCAGGAAATAGGCGAGCCCCGTTTCCGCGCCATACAGGTGTATGAATGGATATGGAAGAAGTTTGCCGGTGATATACAGGATATGACCAACCTGTCTAAATCCCTGCGCGAAAAGCTTTCTGCAAATTATTTTATCCCTAAGGTAAAAACACACCACAGCCAGTACAGCAGCGATGGCACTATTAAGAACCGCCTGCAGCTCCACGACGATTATTTTATCGAGAGCGTCCTCATACCTACCGATAAGCGGTTTACCGCATGCGTATCCTCACAGGTGGGTTGCTCCCTTTCATGTAAGTTCTGCGCTACGGGCTATCTGCCCCGCAAGCGCAATCTTGACTATGATGAGATAGTGGACGAGGTGGTGTTGCTCAATGAACAATCTCAGAAGCACTACGGCAAGAACCTCACCAACATTGTATTTATGGGCATGGGCGAACCCCTGCTCAATTATAAGAATGTATTGCAGGCTATAGACAAGATAACCTCGCCCGATAGCCTTGGTATGAGCCCGCGCCGCATCACTGTTTCTACCGCAGGCATTGCAAAGATGATAACACAGTTGGGTGATGATGAGGTGCGCTTTAAGCTGGCTATCTCCTTACACGCGGCCACCGATGCCAAACGCAATGAGATAATGCCCATCAATGAAACCAATAACCTGAGGGCACTGATCGTAGCGCTCAACCATTTTTACAAAAAGACAGGTAACGAGATCACCTTTGAGTACATCCTGTTCAAAGATTTTAACGACTCCCTTGAAGATGCAGACGACCTGGTAAAGGTGTACCGCCAGGTACCCGCCGACCTCGTAAATATCATTGAGTACAACCCCATAGAGAACGCCCGCTTCCAGAAGCCGGAAGATGATAAGGTAGCGCAGTTCATGCAATATCTGGAGTCAAAAAATGTGAACGCCCACCTCCGCCGCAGCCGTGGCAAAGATATAGATGCCGCCTGCGGCCAGCTCGCTAATGTAGATAAGGCAGAAGCCTAGGAATTACATAAAGAGAATAGCATGAACGTGAAAAACGACTTACCTGCAAGCTATGCTAAACGGGGGGTTAGAGCAATGTTAAAAATAGCTAAACAGATAATATTAAGGTTGATCATTTGTTTTGCTATATTTTTTATAGTTGTTGAAATTGCCGCTTATCTCATTAGCAATCAGGCAACTTATATTTTTCCGGAAAATTTTGAGGGTAGTGTGATGATTTTAGCAAATAGAAGTGATGGTATTTTAATAAATAAGCATCATGCTATTTACGATTTTACAAAAAGTAAAATTGTAAAAATAAAAGGAGATTTACCGCAGGAATTCTATCCTTATGGCTACTTAAATTATAAGTTTATAACAGCTTCCAAAAAAGAAATTAAAATACCAGTAATATCTGAGCCTCCTGAAGATGTAATTTTGGATACAAATAAAATTTACGTATTTTCTTATTATAATGGCGTGGTAAATGCAGATGGTAAGATTTTTGAAAGAGTAATAGTATGCAAACCACAACATATAAAATTATATCTTACCAATATGTTCCTGATGGAAATTCCTTAAATATGCGTTTTATTTTCATTTTCTTAATCTTGCAATAACTAAATAATACAGCTATCGTATAGATGTCAATTGGGCTCATAGCTATGGTGGTACTGGTCATGAAATCCCCAATAATTTAATAAAATTGATTTTAAGGTATATTAATGAATAAAATAATAATAATATTTTTATTTCCGCTACTGTTAATATGTTACAAGTCTTTTTGCAAGGATAAATATTTACTTAAAAATATTGATACTGCTTCCATAGGAGAATACAACATATTATATTTCGAAAAGAATGATACTGTTTATAAAGTCTTTACCGAGAAAAATATAAAGTGCAACTCTCGTTATTATAATTTGAAGTTAAATCACGCGTATGTATTAAATTTAATTCGACAAAGCGAATTAAAATATAGATATATTTCATTTAATATTCTTATAGGTTTGTTTTCTAAAAAAGAAATTTTGGCTCCGGGAGAGGGCTATTATACAGCGTGCCAATTATGCGGGTTGAAAATTAAAAAATAATATGATAAAATTTATTTTTGTAACCGTTTATCCACCTCTGGCGCAAGAGTTAGTGAAGCGTTCTTGTGCCTGCAAATTCATCCGGTTTGCAACCGGCATTCTTCCTTCCGGTGCTGAAATATGTACCCTCGCCTCTTCCTCTCTGCACGCTTCATTAACACACTAATCTCAAAGGTATCCTTGCTATTTGTGGATATGTTTATTTGGAAACGCCTCCTATACAATAGTATATTGCAAACCACTAGTTCTTTGACATATTGTACACGAATAGAAGGTTGTCACTACCGCCCCTTGCGAGCGTAGCGAAGCAATCTCGCCATAATACAACAAAAGCCCGGCACAACAGCAGCACCCCAGTCCAATCAGGGAACCCCTGCAGGCAGCAAGCGGTAATCGCTGGCCTGCTGCCCTTTTTGCTTACTTTTTGCCATGCAAAAAGTAAGGATAACACGAGCACGAAACATATACACATAATGTCCTTTCGGGGAGGCTCCACAAGTTCTTTGAAATATTGCATACATACAGAATTTCCGCACTCCCAATCAGCTAATAAGCTAATCAGCACATCAGCTAATTAAAATCTTACCCAAATGGAAGTAAAATTAACCTGAAATGGAAGTAAAACCGCACATTCTTCACCTTTTTCGGCAGTAAATTACCATATTTTAAAAAGTAATAAAAGCCGCAGCAAAGGCATACAGCAAACGCTATCCACAAAAAGGTAAAGAATCACACAGTTCTTTTAAGAGCGGCAAAACGATTTGTCAATTTTCGGAAAACCAAATGTCGGACAATATTAGCGCTTTTTGAGCCTGTTTATTGGCGTTTTACCAAGGTTTAATGCCGCTATAATTGATAGTAAATAGCCAG
>JACDGL010000021.1 GCA_013815385.1 Taibaiella sp.
TGCTGGATAACCTTGTAAAAATTAATGAGCTCACCGTTCGTATCGTTCAGCACCTCTATCTCTGATAGCTCTTTTGCAAAGAGGATGGCCGCGCCGCCGCTAAAGGGTTCATTATACAATACATGCTCAGGTATGAGCGGTAAAATAGTACTGGCCAGCTTCTGTTTGCCGCCGTAGTACGTTAGGGGTGTTTTTCATCTGTCTTCTATTAAATGGTTATTGCTTGTTTCCTCATTTAATAGGCTATTCTAATGCTCCAAAAGCGGCTGCGGCGCAGGAAAGTCTGTATCTGATAATGATACCGGGCTAATCGCAAAGCCATCAGCTTTCAATGCGTCGAAGTCAGCGGCAAAATCATTCAGTGTATTCACATTTGCCACCTTGCGGCCATCTATTGTTAGGCTGGTTTCAAATACAGTAGCGCCCTGCTGCTTTCCTTCCATCGCTGCCAACCAGGTAGTGGTGGCGCTTGTTGTATCAAAGACTATATAATATCCGAGTATCATAAAAAATTGTTTTAGCTTCTTCCGAAAGCGGTCATTAATGCCTGTATTGCAGGTAAGTAAACTGTTGTGTATTCTGTAGCGGTAAGGTCGCCACCTATTGTAACAAAGGATTGTGTGCGATTGCAAAAGTTGTCTGCTGTGCCGCCGTAGTTTATGGCACCTATATACATTTCTCCATAGCCACCGACTGTGGCCAATGTATAAGTATCTATCAACGTACCATCCTCATAAAATGTTTCTGTGTTTCCCGTTCTATTAACAAGCCACATCGACTTAACGTTGTGCGCAGATGAGACGCTATGTATAGGTGGGTAGCCTACCGAGCCATAAGAATTACCGTCCCCGGCTGTAGAACTAAGAAAACTACCGCTTCCATAACTACCCCCCGCATTAATCAACTCTCCCATATCAGCGCCTGTACGGTTATTTTCCTGTACAAATACACCTATATGGGCGTGGCGATAGTCCACATCCGTTGTCATGTTTAAGTGAGTACGAGTATAAGAAGTAGCTCCATCCCCCTTTAGTCCATTGCTTGTGTGCGATGGGCTGGCAACATACGTGAGCCTGTAAGATGCGTCCAGGTCTCTCGCATCCAGAATATTCCACTTTTGGCTGGCAGCAGTATTGCCCGCCATTGGGTATATGGCTTTCATCCTGCCCCACAGGCTGTTATCTTTCAGCGTCTTCACAAAGGCAGCTATTCCCGCTTTCTCTGTACCGCCAAGGGTATAGCCGCTGCCGTTCACCGCATTTATATAAGTGGTTATATGTGGGTCAGGCTGCCTGCAAAATAGGGTTACCATTATGTGAATGATTGGTTTACAAGCCAGAAATAATTGGTGCCGTCGTAGAATACGCTGAGTATGTCTATGCTATTGGGCGCTGTGCTGAGCACCGCCAGCCCTGCGCCGCTACCTGCTACCTTACTACCCGCTGGTAGTATCAGCGTTCGGCTGCCGGTTGCGTCCTGATGTACAACTATCAGCCCATATTGCCCGGCCTGCATATTGGATATACTGAGGGTACGGTTGCCGCCTATGGTTACAGTTGCATTGCTGCCGATCGTGTTGAAGTCCCAGGTTATTGTAGTGCCGTCCGTCAGGGTACCTATACCGTAGGTAATATTGCCCACAGGTACTGTATCGTTCTTTAGGAACACGCTATCCAGAAGATCGCTGAACTGTGGCTGCGTGGGCTGTGCGCCAGTTATAAAGTACCCTTTCAGGGTAGTTCTGTCTCTTTGGGCCATTAGTCTAGGGGGATTAGTTGATTAAAATATACGGTGTAGTTAGTAGCGCCACGTATAGAGCCAACAGATATTCCGCCAGTACTATCGAGTTCGCAGTTTATGTCCCTGATATAATCAAGTGAGGTGCTTTCCTCCAGCGTACTGCTATGGTAGCGGAAGAATGCTTTGAAGGGAGTAGTGTTGGCAGGCTTGTATGCAGCAGGGAGGGTGGTGATAAAATTGTACACCGGTGGCGCCGAGACGCCGGTCCCTATCACCAGCGAACCTCTTATTTGTAATGTATTAGTGAGCCAGTTTTTCTTATAATAAATATCGCCTGTAGTAGCACCTGCACTTACCACTATATGCGTCCAGCTCTGCTCGCGCAGGCCATAGTTGAAGTTGAGCATCACGGTACTGTAGGGTATAGTAGTACTGGTAAGCCCAGCACTACTACAGGAGAGTGTTACTGCTTTGTCCTGTAGTACGGGCTTTACCGTAGTATCGCCAAAGGTAAGGTTGCTGTTATTGGCCGCTATTATCCAGGTGAGCACAGTACCACCGCCGCAAGTAGGAATTATGCCAACGGATATGGCGGGGAAGTGTACCAGGTCGCCATTGTACCATACCCACCCATCGGTAGTGCCGCCGCTGCCATCAGGCACCATACCGCTTACTATTACCGGCAGCGTCAGCCCATATTGTGCGGTCATTGCGGCCAATGCCTTTATCGCCTCTGTATAGCCCGTCTGCATAAATGCGAACAAGTCCTGGTTGCGCGGTATGCCTCCTGTCTGTGTAAAATCTACTTGCTTGCTCATTGTTTAAACTGCTTTTAATTGGTAATTATTCTTACTCGCCAACCTGAACTTATTTATCAGCGCCTTCATGTATGCCGTGTTGTACACAATAGCCGCTGGTATCTGCACTATGAAATCGTAACCATTGGCCACCGTTTCTGCGTTCGTGTATAGATAGGGCTGCGGCGCGTGCGCCTCGCTTATCAGGTAGTCATACGATGGTTTCAATTCTGCCGCCAGGTAATCGTACCCGCTATCATAATCCGTACCATCCACTATTGTTATCCTGCGTACCACATCAAAAGCATCATTGAGGGCACCCTGCATTTTGGTTACCTGGCTCATGTGCGCCAGTATGTAAGTATGGTCGTAGCGGGCAAGCATAAACAGGTTGTAGATATACACCACGGGGCTTACCAGTACATTCACCCACGCTTTCAGCTTCGCCTGGCGTAGCCTGCGGGGTAGCAATATTTTTACCAGTACGTTATAGTCTATATCAAACGGGGTCATGCGGGGTAAAGGTTAGGGTGAGGTCAGTACCGGGTGTTATAATTCTCAGGTATCCGGCATCGGGCTGGTATTGCTGTGCGGGCAGGGTGCGGATATCAGTATAAGGGAGCGCACCGTAGGTAGCCTGTGCGGCACTATTCACCGCTATAACTACTCCCGGCACCTTCTCCAGCGCCTGGGTAAGGCGGTCGAGGATAAAGAGCCCGTTAAACGGCAGGTTCTGTAAAAAGGTATTGATAGCATCCGGTATTGGAGTTGTCGCGCTCCCATCCAGCCGCGCGCCGGTGGCATCCAGTTGCAGCGCATCGTAATAAATTGCGTAGGTCAGTTTCAGGCTGTCGGGGTTGCCGCTGGTGATGTAAAGGCGCACACCCGCATCACGTACCAGCGCCATGTATGCGGTAAAGGCGGTCAGCTGCGGGCCGCCGAGCGCCGCTAATGCATCTGCGCTGCCGGTAGCCACTTTTATACGCACACCCTTCGCCACTTCTATTGCAGCAGCGTAGGTAACCACCTGGGCCGCTGTATCTGTTACAGTATAGGTATCTGAGTCAAGCGGCAGCGCGTAGCCGTACTGGAATTCCTTTGCTATGGTTACGTACCATTGCAGTGTGTGGGGTACCATCGTGGCCAGTATGCCAGTCACCTCGGTTATGTGCAGGTCAAATAACTTTTCTATTGTCCACTGGCACACGGCCACCGCATATATTATCAGCCGCCAGATAGCCGCATTGCTGGTGCTGGTGAGCAAAGGCCCCAGAGTACTGTCTGCGGCTACCTGCGTAAGCAGTGCGGTTTGTATTTGTGCTATTGTACGTGCCATTAGTTGAATGCTTTTAACTTACTTTAAAATCCACCCCTACCTGCCAGTAGCTGATGCCTATGTATAGTGTGGGGTCATCACCCGTTGCCAGTTTTTGCTGCCCAGTACCCGTTCCAAAGCCCAGTTCTGCCAGCATAGCCAGCGTATCGGGGTCGGTGGCCGCCGTAGCAGGAACCTTGTATACATCATTGTTATGCGGTATATCGGTAATGCTCTTATTGTTGGCCGCCAGTATATCAAACATGCTTTCAATAGTGCCGGTAGCCATTATAGCCACGTCGAACATGGTCTGATTGGGTGTTATGGTTATTGTTGGTGCCATTGTTATCAGTCTGGGTAGTGTGCTATTACGTTCAGCATTCCGGAGGCATCTATCTCTGCGCTATCTACATGCATGCCGTCGCGGTTAAATTCTTTTACTGTGTCCCTTATCAGGTTCTGCAAGCCATCCTCATCATCCAGGTACCCGTACACCCCTACACCGATAGTTGGGTTTTCTTTGAACGCGCCCTTATCGTTATAGATCAACTGCTTGCCGTGCTGCAAAGTGCTTTCGGCGAGTACAAAATCACCCGCCGCAATGGTGATATCATCGTGCTGCTGGTCTATAGCGGTTAGCGCGAAATCGATCTGTTGTTTTGCCATTAGCTTATAATATTTCCGAAGGCACCTGTTACCGCGCCCGCGCCGTTTACTAATCCTGTTGTATAAGCTATCTGCATCCCCTTCACGTAGGTATCTATCGCATTTGCTATGTCATTAGCAAGCGCGGTCATTGCGGTAGTTTGCGCACTAGTTACCCCCGGTACCCTATTACTAAAGGCTGTTTCTAACGATGCGGCAAGTGTTACTTTATCTAACATTTATATCAGTTTAAAAAGGCAGTTAAACGGGTTTTAATTGCTGTTATCGTCACAAGATTGATAGGTGTAGTACTGGGGCCGCCAATAGTGCCTACGGTCAGGGCTTCCAATGCGGCCAGCAGGTCGTGCATGATGCTGCCCAGGCTTTCGCTGCCTGTTTGGATGGTGTACTTCGTACCATCCATTGTCAGCACCTGTCCGCCTATCGTTATTACGTGCTTATCTATATTACTGGCGCGTATCAGTGTGTACTCTCCGGGGCCATCTACGCAGCCTATTATTACGTTGCTGCCTACCGCGGGGTAGCATATATGGCCGTTGCCGTTCTCGCTTACTGCACTCAGGCTCACGGTCAGCGTATCGGTATCGGTATCTTCCTGGAGGCTGGTACGTACCTCTATGGTGTGGGCGGTAGCATCCACGCTCACCACTACACCACTCAGTATATCCGGGTGTTTGGCAGCTAATTTTTTTAGCCCGTCTCCTATTTTTTTATTACTCTGTCCCATTTGCTGCCACGTCAAAGCCCACTTTGGGGCCTATCTGTACTATGCGGCGCGCACCCTGCACGCCAAAGATTACTTCTGTTGCTTCCACCATGTATATACCGTCCTTCTCAGGGTAGCGACTGTCTTTTAGCAGCGCGGTATAGCCCGGCAGGCAATACGGTTGCAGGAAGGGGGTAATGCTCCCATCGTACCCGGTGTAGTTATCGCGCAGCATATTCTCCTGGGCGCATTCCTTCAGGTGCAGCGCCTGGGCCAGGTTGTTGAGGAACTTTTTGTACTTGCGTATCTGTTGAAAGAACACAGAGCTCTTACCGTACAGCAGCTCGCCCTTTTGCGTTTTGTGCACGTATATGTGCTGCACCTGGTTGTCCTTCAGGGTGCGCTCCTTCAGTCCGTTATCTTGTACTACGTTATAGCCTATGCGGTACTTCACCTGCCCCAGCCCGAAGGCATCCTGCCCCTGCTGGTAGGGGGTGTATACCAGCCCGCACCAAAGCACGTCTGGTTCTATAAAAAATACGCTCAGCGCACCCGCTGTATTTTTCTTAATGCTTTCTATGATGTCTGCACCGGTACCATCAGTAATTTGCAGGTTGGTAAATACGGTGTCTGCCGGGCAGATTATTTTTTTAATATAGGTATCCACGATGGCTGCCTTCAGCAGATCGGCACAACTAATGCTCTTCCACGTACGGGTAATGCTGTTGCGGCGCATCTGGTAGCTATACCCCTCGCATTCTATCTCCAGCGGGTAAGACAGGTCTCTTCTTTTTATAAACCCTCTAAATTCTTCACGCAGGTCGCCATTGTAGCCCAGTTCTATAGTTACCGGGTCGCCATCCTGCCACAGATTACCTACTGTAACTGTTTGCGGCTGGCTGCTGCCGATCTTGCATTTTACCCGTGCCCTCGAGGGCAGCCTGATGGTGGCAGTATCTACATGGGTAAGCAGGCTACGCTTGATGCGCACTTCGTGCACACTTTTAAAGGCAAACCTGTTGATGCCCGGCTTACCTATCGTTATCCTGTTATTTAATTCAAATACTGCCATTATATTTCTTCGAGTGAAAAATTTTCATCACTAACAAGCTCCATTTCATAGGCGCGTACCCGTATATCCCCTCGGCCAGCCGGGAAGTGCAGGTTTTCTATCACTACTTTATCGTTGCCGCCGCGCACCTTCGTCATCAGGAATATATCGGTAATGGCGCTTTGTATCACCATGCTTTGCTGCTGCTCGTATAGCTGCTCTAATGCCTGTAGTTCATCTTCCGGCCACTGGTTGTTTGCGCCGATGATAAAGCCTCGTATCCGGAAGCGGAAATCTGAATTGCTGATAAGTTCTTTTACGCTGCCGCGCTTGGTAAGTTCTGTTATCACCATGTTTTTGCGGCAGTCTACTTCCACGCTCGGGTACGATAGTTTTAATGTTTGCACCGCACCACCGGTACCGTCGTCGGGTGTGTATTTGAGGGTTACGGGCATAAAATACGTTTCCCCGAACTGGTCTATATCATAAAGCGGTACTCCTTTTTTGCTTTTCTGGTTAAGCACGGGCAGCTTGCCAAAATCAAACTGCTGGGGCTTGAAACCGAAGTAATCCTGAAAAAGATTTTCAACTGATATAGATATTATTTGACCATCGCGGTAGCTCATTGTACTAAGTTTAGAGATTGTAAGGTTTCCACCAGCCACATTTCAAATTTCCTTTCCAGGTCTTTGAGGTCTATGCCGCCAAGCCTGCCGCCGCCGCCCTCTACTATCATTTTCTGTATATCAAAAGCTGATTTGTTGAAGTTGATATTGATGATCCTGCGGCCGCCACCTGTTATCTTGTCTGCCTTTTCGGCTGCGCTGGCAGCGCTGGCAGCGCTGGCAAAGTCCTGGTAGCCCTTATTGTCTTTCCCCAACACCGGGGCATTACCATCGCCACCCATGTCCTTGTCAAACCGGAAACCCGGATTAGGAAATAATCCCGCTGGCATCTGTGCGAAATTTTTCCGCTCTTGATTAGCTAACTGGAAATCCGCGAATTCATCCCATGTTTTGAATTTGTTGTGCCCCGATACTTGGGCGCCTACTAAAGCAGCCCGGCCCAGCTGATGGCCTATACCTACAGTACCGCCACCCCTTTGATTAGCCCAATAGGCTGCGGAAGTTGAATTAGGTTCTGCATTTACTTCTGCCATTGCTTGCGGGTTCAGTATCTCATCTATGCCAGTGGTCAGGCGCCCGGTAAGCCTTGCTAATGGTGCTAATGCCTGGGCGGCCAAACTTATAGCGGGTATCAGGCTGGTTCCGATATCCGTAGTTAAGTCCATAACGCTGTGGGCAAGTGATTTGAACCCATCACTTAGCAGCAGCCCTACTATGGGCTTCAGCCCTTCACCCAGCATCACTGCTTTATCCTTCAGGTCAGGCAGAAAGGTCTTGAACGTGTCGAATAGACCGCCAATAAAAGGGGTGATCTTGCTTACCATTTCCGGTATACCTTGCAGCCCCGCTATTGCCATGTCCTCCAGTGATTTGATGTTGCCGGACTGGCTGAGGGTCATTTTCTGCTGGCCTATCTGCCAAAAATCTTTTATAGTCGTCCACTTACCATATATCGTCTGGCTTTGCTTTTCCAGCGCATCGGCAAACATGCCCCCCTTTTGTGCGGCTTTTTCAAGTGCGGTATTTACCATATCGAACGATATGGTCATATTGTGCAATTTCTCCTGTGCTTTTTTGCTTTCTACAGCGGGCATAAAGGCATCGGCCAGCAGCTTGTAAATGGGTATGCCCGCAAATCCAAATTCGCGCGCCTGTATCCCTTCCATCTTACCGGTTGCCGCCATCTGCTGCATGTGCCAGCCCATGCGCTCCATTGTATAGTCGCTGCCACCGGTAGCCGTTACCGCATTGGCCAGCCCCATTGTGGCCTTGTTGGCATAGGTAGGGCTCTTATAAGGGAGCATACCCCGCTCTACCTGCAATAATTGGGAAGATGTAAAAGGTGTATATACGGCCTGCTTCTGTAGCTGGTCGTATATCTGTTGGGCTTTCTTATCACCAACAAATGTAGATAGGCCGGTAATAGTGCGCTCAGCATTCATGCCCTGTTCCAGCGTGCTGGCAGCGGTTTCTTTTAGCTTGCGGGCGGCCGCTATTGCTGCCTGTGCACCATAGTTGCCGATGGCTGAGGCACCGATCATTTTCCCGAACGACGACAGGCCGCCGCCGCCACCGCCAGGAGCTGCGGGGCCTAGTTTGTTCAGGGTACTTTTAAGATTCTTTAATGATTGGTTGACTTTATCTACCGCGGAGGCATCTACTGCTATTTTGGTAGGCTTCGCGAGGTCAGAAAGGTTACGTTTGGTGGCATTAATGCTTTTATCAATACCCCCAAAAGCTAATTGAGCGAGGGACTGTATTTCTTTCAGTCCCTCGCTCAACAGGTCTTTCAACCCCAGCTCAAATGTTACCTTTTCTTCCATTATTATAGTCCGTTGCGGCGCGCTTCATCTTCCCTTATTTTGGTTAGGTGAGCTATCTTTTGCGCATACGCCTGGTTGCTTAATTTGCTGTGGTCTAATCCGGGTAAGTAATACTCCATCATGGTGTTGAAGTATCCCAGGGGGTCAAATTCCCGTCCGCCTTTTGACGCCCCTATAAGTTTACCAGTTCGGTTGGCTCCCCGATGCTTAATGTGTGCATCCGCAGCACAATGCCCAGAAACGACTGCTCATCGTTCAGCAGGTCTTTTGCGCCACCAATACAGGTAACGAAGCATATGGCTTCGTAGTAATCGAACTCCTCATCAGGATTTCTTTTGCTGTTGGCATAGTTCAATTCAGAACGGCCTGGTTTCTTAAAATAGAGCACACTTTTACCACCCACTATTATTGAGTAGATACCCTGCGGGTATAACTTTTTCCACCCGGCTATCTCTTCGGGTGTGGCCTCGCCTTTAAGGAGCTGTGTTGGTGGCTTGGCAGCTACGGGTGTATCATTGTTGCCACCGGCATTATCTCCTGCCTGCGGGTCGCGGAATACGATAAAGAACTTTTTCATTTTTGGACGGTTTTTAATTGTTAATTAATTGCCCTTAAAAGGCTGTTTGTAACGCGGGGTGGATTCGAACCACCGACCTCCTGGTTATGGGCCCGGCGAGCTGGCCGCTGCTCTACCGCGCGGTATTTCTTTAGGTTATTGCCAGGTTTTTGAACATGATCGGTAGCTCCACAGGTACTTTCTTATCGCCCTGCATTACCCCTATTTCATATTCTGTTATCTGGCATTTTACCAGCGTATATATGTTCAGCGGGCGCGTACCGTCTGATGCTGCACGCCAGGCGGCTACTATATCAAATTCAAGGTCCAGCACATCACGGCCACCGGCAGCAATAGCGGCACGGTTCAACTGGTCGAGCGCAACTTTAAATATGTTGATCTTCCCCTTTGGTACGCGGTTGCCACGCTGTATGCCAATAACGTTATCTCCCTCACCGTGCAGGTATTCCTTCTCCTGGCTAATGCCGCACATAAGGCCCTGCAAAGAAATGAGGCGCACACCTGCGATGCGTACCTGCAAATCGGCAAATTCGGCCTCTTTGCTGTCAAAAAATTCAGGGGTTCCGTTTACTACTGCCATAGCTTATAATATTTAAAAAATGAGATTATTAGTTTTTCTGGTAGCCGAGGGTAATGTCTATTTCGCTGGCATAGGCGTATGGTTTCACGCTTACCACTACCTGTACTTTGTTGGTAGTATTTACTATCTGCGCTGGGTCTACAAATGCATTGGAGGCCAGCGAAATATTTTTATTGCCCAGCATATTCAGGTCCAGCACATTGCGCATCTGCTGCTCCAGGTATTTGGCGAAGCCAGCATCTATGGTACCATCAGTATTTACCGGCACTTCACCGTCTATCTCGCTTACCATTGTAGCGTAGGCCAGTACGTGGGCCTTGTCTATTACCCTACCGCGGGCTACGCTTGCGTAATCATCGGTGGTGGCGGTGCAGGTGGGGTCTCCGGTAAAGAAGAACCCGCTTTTGCCGATAACGGTCTGCACGGTAATAAAGCCCTTGCCTGCTATTACCGATGCCTGGCTATACTGGTCGGCGCTGGTATTGGCAATATAGGCCGTGACGCTGCTGATAGCCCCGAGTTTTACCTTGCTTATCTTGCGCTGCACGGGTATGGCCATCAGCCTGCCCAGCACTATGCCTATCATGGAGCTGCTGCGGGTAGCGTGGCCTGCCACATCGCCCAGCAGTATAGCCACCCTGTTATTGGTGTGCGTAGTAAGGTCTGTAAGTGCGCTGGCGGTACCTGTAAAAGAGGTAGCCCCGATAATGATACGCAGTGGCTGCTCCACATTGAAGCGTGCTATCGCCAGTGCCTGCGCATTGCTCTCTGCGGTGTATATATCCGCATTGATGCCATTGGTAACGGTAATGGTAACGCTGGCAGCTTCCGCGGCCACATCATCCACACATACCGCACAAAGGCGCGCAGTACCGCCTGCAAAGTTCAGCAGCTTCACCATGCCGTTGGCATTGGTGTTATCGCATATCTGGCTGGCGCGCACGGTGGGCGCCATCAGCATTACGTACAGTTTGGCTGCGGTAATGCCCAAGATGGTGAGCTCGTTAAAGAGGTTTTGCAGTTTGTTGAAGGCAAAGGCATTGTTGGCAACTGTGAGGCCAGCAACAGTTGTATTGTTCACATCGGCCATTGTAGTGACCAGAAACGGTGTACCCTGTACCACTGTATTTTCAGATACGCCTGTAAGTGCTATACAGGCTATACCATCTGCATTGGCTATAGCTGTGGCAGTGTTGCCATTTCCAAGTGATACTATTACGGGCATATCTTAATATTTTATTGTTTTAAATAATTGTTGTTTGTGTGGCTTTGTGGTCTTTTATTCTTTACTCCCCGTCACTTCCGTGGTCTACCAGCGCTTCGCTTTTTTTTTCTTCAGCAGCGGGCGTTTCGGGTGCTGGTGTTTCTGTAGCCGGTAATTCGGGTGCTGGTGTTTCTTCTGTTTGTGTGGCACCTACTACCGCTGCTGTTTCTGCAACTGCATCAGGAGTTGTGGGTGGTACCCAGGTAGGTGCCAAACTATCTAAGTGGGCGCGGTCTACGCTGGTCACCTCTTTATTATCGAGGCGCTGGGCATGGCCTGCGGCATCGTTCACGTTAAAGAATGCCTGGCCGTCATCGGTAAAGTGCAGGGTAGGCTTATCATGTACCCCGAATGTGCTCTTTACGTTGTGCCAGAACTTGCTTATTTTTTCTGCTATTTCGCGCAGTTCCCCGGCGGCGGCGTTCTCTATTTTTTTCAACCAGCCCTCTACGTGGGTGTTGGCTTCTTTCAGGGGTTCCAGCGTGCTGGCGATAGCTGCTTTTACATCAGCTTCCTCTTCCTTAATATCAGCAAGGGCATGGTTTACGAAATTTGTAAATTCATCGCTTGCAGCTACCTCTTCGCCATCTGCGGCGTTGATGATCGCGTTTAGTTCCGCGGTGTAGGCTTCTTTTGTTTCTTTGCCCAGCAGGCCGATGGCTGACTGGATGATGCCGAGGTATTGTACTAATATCTTTTTCATAAACTTTTTTTTGAGCGGTTAATGGTTATATAAATGCGGTTTAATGTTGTTTTAAGCGTAATCGTTTACCCTTGCCAGCCATCCTTTCAGGAACTGCTGATCCTGCGGGTTGATCTTTGCTATCAAATGATAGTGCTGTATCCTTGCGGCTTTCAGTTTTTCAAAAAAGGTTTCCTCATCCTGATCATTGATAGCTGCTATTGTGTGCGGCCCGAAAGAACCGTCTGCGGTAAGCCCCAATAGCAGCTGCGTAGTGATCTGTGCCCTCCGGCCTGCGTTTACTGTCCAGTCCAGCAGGAAGCCTGCTACCTTCTGGCTGTTTATCTGGTCGCCCAGCAGGGTATCCCAGAAGCGTTTTTTGTAAAAAGTATTTACCAGGTCGTTCAATCCGCTATCCTGTATCACTTCGTTATAGCGCAGCGGCTTTGCCAGTTCTACCGATGGCCACCCGTCCCAGTTGGGCCAGTCCTTACGGCTGATGCCGCAATACGTTTCGCCGCCTGCATCGCCGGGCACCTTACAGTAGCCGCCTTCATGTACACGTACGAATGGTATTGCTTTATTAAAGTCCGCCACGGTATGTTGATTTAATTTTTTTGTAGATGAATAGCAGCAGCGCTGCTATCAATATTATTATCCCTGCGATCTCCGCAATGCGCATCCATACGGATGTTATTGTTTTCACGGTACTTTCTTTCACGGCCGTATCGCTGCTGTGTAGTTTTATCTGTGCCACCGCGCACATGCTGTCGTTCTTGCTTTGCAGTACTTCATTCTGGTACACAAGGTTCTCCACCAGGAACTGAAGGGTATCGGTGTTCACCTTTACTTTCAGATTGCCGAATGTGTCCAGTACTGCCAGTATGTGTATGCCTACGGTATCTTTCCGGTACACCTGCGGCTTTTTAATCCCCGCTTTATTATAGAGCGGTTGCAGGTCTTCAGCTTTTACATTCAGCTCTGTGGTGTGGCCGGATACTACTATTACCGTATCATGCACTTTGGTCTCTATTGTGTGCGTAACGATGTCATGCACTACCTGTATGCTTTGTTTGCTTGTGCTGTCCTTCACGGCGCTGGTGGTTACCAGCGAGTGGCGGGTAGTGCCGCACGATGCGAGCAGGCAGATGAGTGATATGTATGTGAATAGTTTCATTTTCTTGCGCAATTCCTTAACTGTTCGTTGATCACTTTTAACTGGCTGTCGTGGTCTGCAATCTTGCCGCTTACCGTTGCGTTTACTTCCAATTGCCTGTTCCATCTCATATTACGGATGGTATCTGATATCTCGTTGTGCGTTTCAATCACGTCGAAATGATGAGTAAATTTTGACGACACATCACTTATTTTTGATAGAACAGCAATAAAACCCACCACTATCGTTAGCCATACACCTACCCGCTCCAGTACTCTTGTACCTCCGCTCTTTTCCTCAGCCATTGTCCTGCTTTGAAATATTATCAATGATTTTCTGCTTGTCTTTGCTGCCCTGGCTGCTGCCGTATTTAAAGCCTATCAAAATATTCATGGCACCAATAAAAGCGCTGATGATCATTGCTACACCGTCAAGCTGTTTGTTGAACACAAAATGAAGAACCATTGCCAGCACCAGTACCAGTATATCTACCATCAACAGGATGAATAGCTGTGCTTTGTCAAAGCCTGGTTCATTAGCGAGCTGGATGAAGCGTTTCATTTCTGCCTGTTTTTAAAAATGACCACACCACGAATGATGTGGCCATTAGCTGCTGCGGGAAAATTTATTTTAGTGTGTCTTATACTGCTGGCTGGCGCTGTACTATTGCACCCACCTTTGATTCGGTTGTACGGCGTATGGCACCGCCAAAACGCACTTCAGCACTCATCATATCGCCGAAGGCATCTGCCTGGTCGGGGTTGTAGCGTACCGTTACGCCACCCTTTGCGAAGCTTACGCCTGCTTCCTGCCAAAAGATCGCTGCTTCGTTATCATCGAGCGCGGTAACTGCTGTAGGGTCTTTCTTAACAGGGGTAGCCGCATTACTATAAAGCAGTACGGAGCTACGCTGCCATATGGTAAAGCCCATCAGCTTCTGTATCATACCTGTTTTAATGTCAAACGCGTCGCCTATCTGGCTGCGGTACTTGGTAGCTATCAGGTCATTTACCAGCTGGTCCATCTGGTTGGCACTCACCAACATGTGGCGGCCAGCTGCTTGGCAATCCTGCTTATCCAGGAATTTCTTCGCCTGGCGCATCTCCCATAGGGTGAATAACAACCGGTTACCGGCGGCGGGGTTGTTCAGATCATACGCTGCAAACTGTGCTGCGCTGGTATCGTTATTGGCGTAACCGCTCGTGCGGAGTATGTTATTTGTACCCGCAAGTCCCGTAGCGCCCCATGCGTAAAGGATATCCTCTACTACTCGCTGGTTCAGTATCGCCTGCATTTCACTCAGCAAGCTGTCCATTTTAGGGTAGCTCAGTTCTACCTTTTCCGCATTGGTAACTAACCAGGGCAGGGCAAAGTAGGTATGGATACCATAGTCTATCGGCGTATCTACACGGATGGCGGTGTTTTGACGCGCGCCGCCCAGTGCAAGGTCTTTAACTACTGTTGGCAGTGTGCCCGCGTTTGGAATATGCACCGTTTTGTAGTTTATATACTGGCTATCATCCGTACCGGACTTTATAAAATCGTTATCCTTAAAGAGGTTACCTTCTATCCGGTCTTGCCATACTTCCTTTTGTATCATTGTTGGTTATTATTAAAAAGTTGTGTAAATGATGTTTGTTTTTGATGTTGGGTAATGGTGGCTGCGGTATCCGCTAAGGCCGCAAGAGCAGGTACCCTATCCAGCTGCTACTCTCGGTGGCTGCCGTGGTCCTTACGAACCAGTAATGTGTGTAGGCATTGCCAGTTAGCAGGTACTGGTACGGTACCAGCCCTGCGGTGTTGGTGACGGTAATGCTGGTAAGCTGCAGAAAGTTGAGCCCGCCATCTGCTGAGCCGTAAACTATAATGGTACCACCTACCGTGCCGCTGATCTTGGTAACATTGGCCTGGAAGGTTACCGACCGCATAAATCCACTAACCGACACTTTTAAGGTGTCAGTTACGGCGCTGCCGCTGGCTGTGGTAGTATCCAGCTTCGTATATATCAGCGCGGGGCTGCCCGGTACTGAAAATTTGAACTGGTTATTGACGTATGCCGCCTGCCCGTGGGCGGGGGTTACGTTGGCGCCGATCATCAGGATGGCTACCGCTATTTGTAAGAAACGTTTCATCGTTCTGTTTTAAAAGGTTAATAAGTAAATTTTATTAGTTAATGCTGATACGTGTGTGACCTTAATTATTCAGGCTTCTTATCAAATTTTGATTCAAACTTTTCTGCATACAGCTCTGGGTACTTTTCTTTTACGGTAGCCATTTCGCCGCTGCTCATCAGCTCGTCATAGGTCTTGTCGGCCAGCGCCTGGTATTGCTTGCCCTGCTTGTCGGCGGCTACTGTCACCTTATCCAGTGGGTAGCTTGCTTTGGGGAATGTGGCCACAAGCGCTTTCAGGTCTTCTGGCTTATCAGCGTATTGTTTTTCCAACTCTTTGCGCACAGGCACGGTTACGCGGCCTTCGCTCTGTGCACCATCAAGAATTGTTTTTACTGCTGATGCCGTTGCACCTGCTTTCAGGTCAGTCACCTGTGTTTCAAGGTCATCTACCCGGGCAGCTTTCGCCTTCAGGTCTTTGATAGCTTGCATCGCAACATCTGGCGTAGCACCTGCTGCGAGGTTTAGCTCCTGTATCATTTCGGGAGAAACTGTATTTTCCATTGTTAATAGATTTTTTATTTGGTTATTGAAGTCAGCCAGATTTATTTCTTTATCATCAGCATCGAATAGCTTGCATAAGGAATTGTAATTGCCTGGTATGTCCACAATGCTGCATTCCCTGTTGTACCACTTGGTAACTGTGGGGCCTTTCTGATTGGGTAGCATGTCTTTTGGGTCGGTAGAATATTCCAGCACTACTATGTGCCCTACGCTTGCCGCATTTAAAAAACCGCTTTCAATCTCTGTAGCAGTTTGAGTGCCCCTTGGATTGTTCAGGTTAATAATAGGAGTACCGGTAATTGTGTCCCCTTCAATTTTAATATCGTCCCACCGCAGCATCACACCCTCATCGCGGTTATGCATGAAGTAGCCGATAGGGTTCTTCTGAAATTCGCCTAATTGATATCCGTTTGTAAGCAAACGAAAGCCGTAGCAGTTAACCCCGCTATCGCTTAAAACAAATCTTTTATCAATTTTTTTCTGGCTTGCATCCATCGGTTACATACAGTTTGGATTTGTATTTATTTGCTTTGCGATGTAAAAATGCAACGCCCTGAAACCCTTACCAAATCAGCATTTCAGCAGATAGGCCATTAGTGTATATGATATACCCGCAGAGTAGATATCATAGATTTAGGATTAGTAAGAAAGGCCGCAACGGGTGAAATTTGTAGCAGCCAGAAAGGCTGCCAAACAGAGATGCCAAAAGAGACTATAAAAAAGCCTGCCAGCAAACCCGCTAAAAGCGGCGCGCTGACCACAGCCCAAAAGAAAGAGCTGGCAGAAATTCTTTTTATGCAGAACGACCTGCAACAAAAGGAGATAGCCGAAAAGGTGGGCGTGAGCCAACAGACAATGACGGCATGGGTGGCGGCAAACGACCGTGCGTGGGATAAGAAAAGGCAGTCGATGCTTACCTCTAAAAATATTATCCTGCGCAGGCTTTACAAGATATTGGACAATGAAAGTGTGAAGATGGATGACGCGGGCGGCGAGGCCAAAGATGCCGATAAAATAGTGAAGCTGACGGCAGCTATCCGCAACCTGGAAACAGATACCGGCATTGGCGAACTGATGGAAGCTGGTAAACAATTCATCAACTTTCTACGCAATGCAGACCCTACACTATCGCTACACGTTACTAACCAGTACGACACCTTTATCAAAGAACGTTTAAAGCGCTTTTAAATGGCTGAGAAACTATCAGAAAAAGAAGCGCTGCGTAATTGGGAAAATTTTGTTGATAACATCCGCAAGACCACCGCTCTGCTCACCAACGAAACCGAAGAGCAGCAGAAAAAGCGTATCAAATACCTGGAGGCAGATTTTGAAGAGTGGGTGCGCTATTACTTTCCGAAGTATGCCTATGCGGCGCCTGCTGATTTTCATACAGAGTCTTCCAAACGGGTATTGAATAATCCTGAATGGGTGGAAGTACGCATCTGGAGCCGCGAGCTGGCAAAGAGTGTGCGCACTATGATGGAGGTACTGTACCTGATACTCACCAAAAAGAAAAAGTTTGTATTGCTGGTCAGCAATAGCCTGGGCAATGCCGTGCGCCTGTTGATGCCATACCGCGCAAACCTGCAAGGCAACCAGCGTATAATAAATGATTATGGGTTGCAGCAGAAAGAGGGCAGCTGGTCGGACGAAGAATTTATAACCCAGGGTGGTGTGGCTTTTCGCGCATTGGGTGCAGGGCAAAGCCCGCGAGGTGCAAGGAACGAGGAGGTACGCCCAGACGTGCTGCTGTTTGATGATATGGATACCGACGAGGAATGCCGTAATCCCGACCTCGTAAAAGTAAAATGGAAGTGGATAGAAGATGCGGCTATTGGTACGCGGTCTATTTCAGAACCGATGCTTATCATCTTTAACGGTAACCGTATAGCAGTAGACTGTTGCATGGAACGTGCTATGAAAATAGCCGATAAAGTAAGCGAAGTGAACATATGCGATAAAGCGGGTAAAAGCACCTGGCCTGCTAAAAATAGCCAGGAAGCTATAGAGCGTGTGCTATCTCAAAAAAGCTACGCCTCAGCGCAGAAAGAATACTACAATAATCCAATAACAGAAGGGTCTGTGTTTAAAGATATGGCATACAAGCCCGCAAGGCCTATGAGCGAATACAGTTTGCTGGTATGCTACACCGACCCTTCTTTTAAAGAAAGTAAGAAAAACGATTTTAAAGCCACCGTACTGGTAGGCAAGTGGCGCGATGAATTTCACATCATCAAATGTTACCTCGAGCAGACCATCACCGCTAAAATGGTGGAATGGTGTTACTCGATCATGGAAATGGTAGGCTCCTGCGCGTGCTATTACTACATGGAGCAGGTGTTCTTGCAGGATATTTTATTGCAGGAGTATTATAGCCAGGGGGCTATTAAAGGCAAGACCATACCTATAGCAGGAGACCAGCGCCAGAAGCCCGATAAGTTTACCCGTATAGAAAGCCTGCTCGAGCCGCTGAACCGTAATGGTAAGTTATTCCTCAACGAGCGCGAAAAGCCGGTACCGCACATGCAGCGCCTGTACGATCAGTTCCTCGCCCTGGCACCGGGCAGCCGCGCGCACGAAGATGGCCCCGATGCGGTGGAGGGTGCGGTGTGGATGCTGAATAATAAAGTAGCTGGCCTTAACGCAGATTCTATTCTTACCGGGCGCAAGATCAATAACAACAAAAAATATTAACCATGCCATTTTTAGTGAAGACAGACCTTTATACGCACATCCAACCGGAAGTTATTACCGAGATAACCCGCAGTACAGATGCCATCGTTACCGATGCTATTAATGGCGCTATCAGTAAGGCATCCAGTTTTTTATCGCGGTACGACAGGCTGGCATTATTCGGTAACGCCACCACCGATCCCACGTATACCGATGCTAACCTCACGAGAACAGTAAAGGATATTGCCTGCTGGGACTTGATCGTGCTCTGCAATGCAAGTATAGACTTGCCGCTGTTCGAGATACGGTACAACCATGCAGTAAAATACCTGAAAGAGATACAGGCAGGTATCGCCGAGCCTTTTGGTTGGCCCGTATTTAACGCTGCCAATGCCCCGCTAAATATAGGCGATAGCGTTTCTTTCAATTCGTACCCAAAAAGAAGTAACAACTATTAATATTCTGTTATGCCAGATACTAACGATACTAATAATGGCCTGGTGAACGCCACGCAAGACCAGGAGAAACCGATAAACGGGATGAAGGCGCAGCCGGTGCTTACCAATGTTCAGGTGCGCGCTGTAGACCGCTCCCCCAAAAGTATTGATACATGGAGGGATGGCATCCGCAATGGTGAAAGCCCTTACACACCCAACCATACCAGGCTTTTTGATATTTACACCGATATCCTGCTCGATGCACACCTCGCGGGCATCACGGACAAGCGCATAGATACCGTACTGAATAAAGAGGTGTACTTCGAAAAGGACGGCAAAAATGGCTTCGCGCGCGATGAGGATTTTGATATATTGATACAGAGTGATGCCTTCAGGCGTTTGCTGCGCAATATCATGCTTACCCAGTTCTGGGGGCGCACGGGTATGCAGTTCACGGTAGGCAAAGAGTTTGACTGGAAAGAGATACCGCGCAAGCATATCAAAATGAAAACCCAGATAATCTCCTTTGAGCAGAACGACCTGTATAACGGTGTGGACTATACCGACCTGTGGAACGTGTGGATATTGGGTAAAAGCGACGACCTCGGGCTGCTGGCAAGCGTGGCGCAGTATGCCCTGCTGAAACGCGGCGCGCAGGGAGACTGGGCGAATTACATAGAGGTATTCGGGCAGCCTGCATGGGTATTTAAGTACCATGCATATGACCAGCAGACAAAAGCAGCGCTGGATAATATTGTTAAGAATATCGGCAACCAGTTACAGATAGTGGTACCGAAAGAGGCTGATGCTGACCCTGTAGATGGCAAGACCAGCAACGGTAACGGAGAATTGCAGGAGAAATTCTACCAGGCGATGAACGCCGAGATGAGCGTGCGCATTTTAGGCAATACCGAAACCACCACGAATAGCAAAACGGGTACCGGGGCCAAGAGCAAGACCCATATGGAGCAGCAGCTGGAGATAACGAAGAGCGATATCGCTTACGTGCGCAACCAGCTAAACTGTGCACAGTTCCTGCAAATACTGGCCAGCTACGGTTATAACGTGGAGGGTGGCCGCTTTGCATTCGGCAGGGAGGCTGATATCACGTTCATGACAGAAAAATGGATCATCGACATGGGCCTGATACAATCCGGTCTACCCGTAGGGCTAAAATATCTTTATGAGACCTACAGTATACCTGCCCCCGAAGATGGCGAAGACCTGTTGCAAGTGATATCGCAACAGATCACCCCCAACCCCGACGACCCCGAAGCCACACCGAAGCCGGGCAAAGTTGAAAATCAACCCAAAACGGGCAAGCCTGCAAATGCGATGAGCAAAAAACAACTGGCTGCGGCTTTGCTAAGCAGTTTTTTCGGCGCAGCCCGCAAATAAGCGGGCATGAGGTGGCCGCATTGGTGCGGGAAGATTACCAGGGCTGCTGCGTAAAACCCATTGCGCTGTCTGATGGCGAAAAAGAACTGGACGAACTATATGCTGCGCTGGTGCAGAAAATATACAACGGTGAGCTGGTAAGCGGTATAGATGCACCCACGGCCGTAGATGCCGCCAAAGGTTTTATGAAAGGGGTAACGGAGGGCTTTGGCAAAGGCTTTGACAAAATAGATTACGATACCCCCGACCATGAAATGCTACGCCACCTGGAGCAGAACGTTTACCGTTTCAGCGCGGCAAAGAACTGGCAGATGAACAAGACCCTTAACGAACTGTTGAGAGATGGCGATAAGGTACGGCCCTATGCAGAATTTAAGAAGATGGCCACCCAGGTAGTGGACGAGTGGAAAAATGTTTGGGGCAAAACAGAGTACGACCTCGCGGTGAGCAGCAGTACAATGGCAGGGCACTGGGTACGGTTTGAGGCCAATAAAAAGCAGATGCCCCTGCTTAGGTACAGCACCGTGCACGATAGCCGTGTACGCGAAGCGCACCGCATACTGGATGGTACCGTGCGCCCGGTAGATGACAGCTTCTGGAAGGAGTACTACCCGCCAAACGGCTGGAATTGCCGCTGCACGGTGCTGCAACTGGCCGATGGTACCGAAACACCAGACGCTGATCTGGAAACCCCGGATATACCCGATATGTTCCGCGTGAACCTTGCAAAAGAAAAACTGGTGTACCCCAATGGCAGCAGCTACTACATCGGCGCGCCAAGCAAAGAACTGAAACGCTTTGTAAAACAACATGCCCCCGACCGATCTAAAACCGAAGATTAGATGCAGAACCCGCTGGAGATACCGCTGAAAAGACTGGAAGCTGCCGCACACGCAGCCATGCCGGAGATAGTGCAGCAGGCTGGCGCTATAGCGCTGGAGTTTGTGGATGAGAATTTCAGGCTTCAGGGTTTTCAGGGCATCACCTTTATGCCGTGGGCGCAGCGCAAGCACGAAACAAAAAAATCTAATGGCAGGGCAATACTGGTGCAGAGCGGCAATCTTAGAAAGAACTGGAGCATTACCGCGCAGGGGCCCGATAGCGTTACTATTGGCAATAACCTGCCTTATGCACGGATACACAATGAGGGCGGCACCAGCACCCATCCAGGCGGGGCACGCACACTATCCTTCAGGCAAACGCGGGGCGGACAGAAACGTTTTGCTAAAGCAAATGGCAAGGGCGGTAAGATCGTGGCGATGGCTAAGGTGAATGTGGGGAGTTACACTATCCACCAGACGCAGCGGCGCATGGCCGGTAATAGCCCGGTGCTGGATAACAGGGTGGAGAAAATGATAATAACTGAGATTTTAAACCAGTTTAAATAGCGTATTATGAATAGCGCATTTGCACAAATATTTTTAGCCATCCAAAGCAGGATACAGGCGCAGGTACCCGAGATCAAACATATAGACCAGGACCTGCTGCAACTTCATTTCGAAACGCGCCCCGCTATCTCTTTCCCCGCGGTACTGATTGATTTCTCCAACTGGAGTTTTACAGACTACGGCGAGAACGCGCAGGATGCCGAGGGTGATGTGACCATAACACTGGTGCGCGATGTGTACAGCAATACCACACAATACACCCCCGAGCAGTGGAAAGAGGCAGCGCTGGCATTTTACGATACCGAATTTTCCCTGCATGCAGCACTACAGGGCTGGTGCCCCGGTGTGGCCAAGTGCGGCAGCATGAGCCGCAGCAACGTAGCTACCGTTAACCAGGCGGTAGGCTTGCGGGTAAGGCGCATCACGTACCGGCTGGCATTCAATGATTTCAGTACACAAAATGTGGAACTGGAACACGCAGCTGTGCCCGTTATATCGGCATCGTTCCATTAATAGTGGCGGAGGTGATCCGTAAATTTTCATGCCCTCTTCTGCGGGCGAAACCTTTTTGATATTGTGAATATCTTTTTTATACCTTATCGGCACAAGCATTATATTTTTGCAGTACACACAACTTCCGCACACCGCATGCTTACAGGTGGTCGCCTCTTTGCAAAACTAAACTCTGAAATTGAAGAAACCGCAGATGGCGGGCTGGCCGTGGTATCTAAAGGACGTAGCCAGCAGGCCATACAAAAGCGCAACGAGCACCTGATGGCAAGGCTGTATTACTACAACAATTTTACCGATCTGCGGAGCGAAAAAGTATTTGAGCTAATGGCCGATGAATTTTATCTCGAGGTAAGTACCCTGCTAAAAGTGATCAGCGATAATTTCCACTTAGGTGCCAGGCTGAAAAACGAACGGCCACCGCTTTCTTATTTTCAGAAACAGTGGCCGTGGTTTAGATGGTCTTAGATAAATAGCCCATGCTGACACTTTTATTCATTGATTGCTATTAATACCCCTTTTTTAAATACAAGGCTGCCGTATTGATAATCGTAATACCAGGTATCTACATTGCCTTGTTTTGTATAGGTTGTACGTATATGGTCAGCGCCACCGAGGGCATCTATGCACATAGCCGAGGTCATGCCCAGCCATACCTGGCGATCGGCAAGGCGCTTAGCTATTTTAGCGCCATACTTTTTTGTTAATGTATAAATGCGCTCTTTATAAAACATGTCATTGCCAACTGTACGTTGTTTTTCAAGTATCTGCGCCTGCTTTAACTTCCTTTGTTTCTCAATAATTACGCGTGCGTATGCAATTTTGCTATATCCCTCCCTGGCATCAACAGTATTATTATCAAAAGGTGACGTTAGTATAAAATTTTGATTATTTATACTATCTTGTTTGGTGAGCAATGCTGCCACATCGTATTGATCATCTACTTTCATACAACTATCAATGGTATTGTGGAAAGCATTTAATCTTTGCTCAAGCAATATATTATCTGATGCAATTTTAGCAGCCCTGAAATTACTGACCATTTGTATGCTATCTCTGATATTTTGCTGTTGATGCAATCTGGGTGCATCAAGCATAGCCTGATAATCATTATAAACGCTCAATTCTTTACGGTAATACGTAAGATCAAAAGAGGGTATATCCTTGTTAATAGCAGATAATGCCCGATTGCAATCTTCTAGTTGCGGTAGTGGAGAATGGGCTTTTACAGCCCCCATGCACATGTCCAGCCGGCTTTGCAATATGAGCAGGTTAGTCCCCAATATAAACTGTTCGCTATTCTTATCCATTAATCGCGATAAGTCATTATCTGTGGAACGCTGTATCGTAATGGCTGTCCCATTTAGCTGCGTTTCGTACCTCTTGAATTTTACTTGCGCTTTCGCTTGGCAGGAAATTAAAATTATAAATATTATAACAGCATTTTTCATACTTGATTTTTTACAAAGTTAAAAAGTGGTTTTTAAATATTACTGCGTAGTTCTACGGTTTTTTGGCGGCATAAGTACGCATTCAATTACAACTCGTTTAAATAGCTTTTAAATAATCCTTATACACCTTTTCAAATTGTACCAGCAGGTGGCTTAGTTCGGTGCTGGTGTGTTTATAAAACGGAGCGTAAAACCCATCCATCGCTTTTGCGTGGATGGGATGTAAGCGACAAACGCTAAGGTAAACTAACCTTGCGAAAGAATGTAATTACGAATGGTATCAGGTGATGCTTCACCTA
>JACDGL010000022.1 GCA_013815385.1 Taibaiella sp.
TTATCAATAACCACTTTTAATAACTAACTTTGAAAACGCTTTTACAGCTCTCGCTGCTATCGTTCGCCAGCTAATCGCCTGGTCACTTTGCCACGGAATCAGGTGGTCAACATCCTCGGAATATCAAAGATATGGACAAATGAAAAAGCATTCCTGAAAGCTGCGGAAAGCGGTGCTTTCCGAGATCACTATTTGATATACAACCGTAAAAGCACGGATGAGCCGAATAATCAGAAAAATTCAATCCAGTACCAAAAAGCTGAGAACCTCCGCTTTGCCAAGCGCTTTCACTTACCTATTGCAAATATAACAGCCAAAGGGTTTTCGCTAAATGGCATTATCTCCGAAAAGCATTCAGGTTTTAAAGAAGACTCCACACTCCATTTTGGTAAAAATGGCACGGTGCAATACAACGTAGAGCGCCCGAAATTCTACCGCCTGGTGCAATACCTGAACAAAGGGTATTTTAAAGGTGTCATAGTCCTGTGCTGGGATCGGGTAAGCAGGAATAAAGGCGACAATACCATCATTGAAAAATTGATGAAGCAAGGCTGTGATTTTCGTTTTACGCTTGCAACCTATGACAAGACAAGCTCCGGTGCGCTCCACATGGATATAGACAGTATGTTCGCCGAGCATCATTCGCGGGTTACCAGTGAAAAGGTATCGCTCAATATAGAAAACCAGAGAAGTAAGGGTATCTGTACTTATAAGGCACCGGTCGGATATCTCAACACTGGCACAATGGAGCATAAGCCCTTTGACCCAATACGTTCGCCCCTTATACGCCAACTCTTCGAACTGTATGCTACCGGGATGTACAGCCTGGCTGACCTTGCCCGCTGGAGCGCCGCCCATGGAATGACCATGCCACCTGTGCGCCGCCGCAGAACGGAAGAAGAAGTACTCGCAGAAGAAGAAGACGAGGTATTGCTACAGATAGAGGCCGTAGAGCGGCCGTTGACCTATAACAACATCCATAAAATACTGACCAATCCTTTCTACACAGGCAGGATACTTGGCACCAACAAAGAATACATACAAAGCGCCAGCCACAAACGCCTCATATCAGACGAACTTTTTGAAAAGGTGCAGCATAAGCTTGGCAATAAACGAGTGAGTTTGCATTACACCCAAAAGCTCAACCATCTATATCGAGGCCTGCTGCGCTGCGGCGTTTGTAGCCGGAGCTATACCCCATACACCAAGAAAGGTATCCTGTATTTCGGGGCAAAGTGTGCAAAAGAGTGCTCGAACAGCCAAAAGAATATTAACCTCGCTTTTCTTGAAGAAAAGATCGGTTGCCTCATAGCCAACCTGTCTTTTACAGAAGATGAGTTTAACCGCCTGGAGGCAACGACAGAAACAGATATCGCACTGCTTGACCAAAAGAGGATCACTGAATTGGATATGCAGGAGAGGCAGAAGCGCAAACTTAGGGAAGATTTGACCTATCTGAACGCTAACAGACTCTTGCTGCTCCGTTCCGGCGTATATACACCGGAAACCTTCATAGCTGAAGAAACTAGGTTATATGGCGACATAGCGAGCTTACAAGGCAAAGAGCAGGTGTCCGACATCTCCATGTTCGAAGTAATCAAGGAGATCATAGAACTTTCCGAACTGCTAAAAAGCCTTTATTTCTATTATAAAAATGCTGTTTCTGAAGAAAGAGAGGACTATGTGCGAAAAATCTTTTCCGAACTTTCCCTTTCTGAAAATACGTTGAGAATAAAGTGTAAAAACGGATTGCAGGTGCTGGAAAGTCGTTTTTACTCTGTGGGTGACCCTACGGGTTGGATTTCCGAACTAAATAAGTATTCAATTGAAATAGAAACGAGCGTAGAAATAATCAAAAGGCTTTTCGATTAAACGTTATTAGACGCAATAGGTTTAATTAATTGATTTCTTCCAATAACTTCTAACGAATCCTGGTTTATTATTCTTCCACATTTACCACAAACATATAATCCACCCCAATTTGCGCTCTTTCCTGGCTCAATTTCATTTCCTTCGTAATCACAAGGGTAAAATCCATCTCCGGATGGTGTGTTTCCGCAAATACAAACCCATGCATCTTTGTTTGAACTTTCATAATGTATTTTTTCATTTGTCATAAACAAATTATACCCTTTACTAAATTTCAGTCAAGGGCATAAGAAAGGCAATTAGATATCTTCTATTTATGGAAAATTTATACCCATAAAGGATATTGATAGTGGAAAGGGTTTAGCATTTTTTTAACTACTCCACGCTATACTTGCATGATGAAAACCTCACTGAAATGAGGTTTTTACTTTTCCCTAAAAGTTGCTGTTTGTAGCAAATTTTACCATCTACCGTTCCTTTCAATAAATTTCAATACTCAATACATGAACGGTCGAGAGGTATCACCCGGACAAAGACTTCGTAAAGCACGCAGGATATCAGGCCTGCGCCAGAAGCATGTAAAGAGCGCGTTGAATTTGAACAGTGTCGACATTGTTTCCCGATGGGAGAATGACGAACAACTGCCAAGTCTTGCGCATGCGATGGGACTGTCCCGCTTGTACAAAATATCTGTCTATGAATTATTCCCCAACATTGACGAAGAAAATGTTGCAAGCATTGGTACCTGGTTCACATCATTACATACACTCGGAGAAGATGATTCTTAAGCAGAATTGGTATTCCCTCCTAGTAACGTACGTTCACGTTTATATATATAACGTAACGTACACGGTATAAACGTACGTGCAGACTCCACAGGTTTTTCCACAGCTTTATCATTAACACAACTGTTTTTTAGAAAACAGTTATAAAAATATCATGACCTTATCAGAACACCAGGAACGCCTTGCACTTGAAATTGCCCATGCACTTGAGGACATGGACAGCCTGCAATCGCACAGGAAGATGGTCGCCACTTATTCAGAAGACTACCTGCGAACCAAACTCACAAAGGCGCTCTCCATGCCCCAAACCCAGATACGGGTTAGCAGGGGCGCATTATACACCTCACTCGTACAAGGCTATGGCAAACGTACTCGGTCTTAGCATCGGTACCCGATCAATGGGAATCGTCATCATGCAGGGTGACGAACTCATAGATTGGCGGGTCAAGGCCTATCATGAAGAATGGTCAGACAAAAAACTGCGGCGCATCATTCGCGGCATCGAGCGGCTTATAGTCGAAAACTGTATTAGTAGTGTCGGAATAAAAGTGCCGGACAGATTACCTATCTCCAAAGGCTATATGCAGCTCATCGGCTCGCTCAATGTACTCATAGAAAGCATGGGGCTAAAAGCACATTACTTTACGCTTGGCGAGCTAAAGGATCACTACGTGCCCCTGTTAAAAGGATCCAAGGTTTCAGTAGTCGCACATATTCTTCAACGCTACCCTGAACTCACCTATGAATACAGGAAAACGCAGAAAAATACGATATATCTGAAAATCTTCGAGGCTGTCGCTGCTGCCTGCTACTTACAAGAACGGTCTTGACACCAATACCAATAGATGTAGACTGGCAAAGCAATCTCTTGATTGAGTATTGCGGCCAACACGTAAACCGCCTCTTTGGGCGGTTTGTGTGTTTTATAGCCATATTCGTTTATCAGCGCTATACTATCCTTATGCCAAAAACAGAAACTATGTGGGCAATCTATTTTAAAGGGACTGCAACCGAAAGCGCCGGCCTCTGCTGGTGCGTACACGGGCATGGGGAATTTTACAAGACGGAGGTTGCCGCGCAAAAAGCCCTTGAAACCGAGCTTCACGATTTCAAATATGGCAAAGACTTGGGCAACTACGCAATCGTCAGTTGTGAGGTCGTCTTTGATGCCTAAAACGGCAAATCGTCTTTTAAATCTACTGATTGCAATACCTCTTTTGTTTCATTCTTGCCACCTCTTGCAATAACCTTAATGGCATTGCAATGAAAGGTCAGCGTGGCATGATAGTCTCCACCCATGTCCTTGTAGGCATTGATGCCTACTCTGCCCATCAGGTGTACAATGCTTCCTTTGGTTAGCTGTCCAGCTACTTTGGTGCTCAGCCAATAGGAGCACTGGAAGTAGGTGGTTTCTTCTTTCTGCTCGCCGCTCTTTGTCTTGTAGCGGTCATTGATAGCAACGGAGAAACTTACTACCTCCCTGCCGCCTTTTACTTTCCTTACTGCTGCGTCTTTGGTCACTCTGCCTGTGATTTCCATACTAATTGTTTTTTAAAGGTTTACGAATTGAATAAATGCATTTGGTTCAGCACCTCCCATTTGACGGGTTTATGATGATTGAGCTTGCGGGTGAGGTACTGCACGGTTATGTCTTCCGTGCCAAGTATGAGCCAGGCGCATATGAGGGCCTTTGAGCGCGTGTAGCGCTTTCTTTTCTGAATGTCCCAGCTTAGTCTCATAAGGCGGGATAGTCTTTCTGTCTGTGCCATAGTTTACGTTTTAAGTTTTAGACAATGCGGCTTAAAAAGCCTTATGCACTGTGATAAGCCCCCATTTTGCACATAGGAATTGGCAGGCAAGGTTGCGGCATAAAGAATACTACCCGGGAGTGCAGGTAGCTTATGGCAAAGACCGTAATGGAGGGTGGAGATTGTTTGTGCTGGCACCAGCGGCAAGCGAAGCACAGACCTTGCAGGCCGAAGACTATGTGCATCCTTTGCTGTGGCAGAGTGCATTCTTTGTTGCCTAAAAAAGCAATTTTTACCTTCTACCCCACTTATTTGATTCTTATACACTGTTACTGAAATAACATTCCTTAACAACAAAACAGTGTAAACATGCAAGAAACAACACAACCAACCAACGGCACCGCCACCAAAGACGTGTACGCCCTCGTCAACGAGAAGATCATTGCGCAACTGGAGAAAGGCACCGTTCCGTGGAAGAAGCCATGGACGGAGGCCGGACTGCCTCGAAACTGCATCACCAAGAAGCCGTATAGAGGCATCAACCTCATACTCCTAGCTTCCCTTGGCTATGAGCACAACTGGTTCCTTTCCTTCAAACAGGTAAATGATCTTAAAGGCAAAGTGAAAAAAGGAGAGCACGGCCACATGGTTGTATTCTGGAACTACACAGAGCAGGAACAAAAAAGCGAAGACGGCACTGTGCCTACGGACACACCCAAAGAAAAGGGCAAGCCCTACCTGCGCTACTACCAGGTGTTCAATGTGGCCCAATGCGAGAACTTGCCGGAAGGACTAGTGCCGATGACAGAAGAACGATCTATAGAGCCTATCAAAGCCTGCGAAGGCATCATTAAGGGGATTCCGAACTGTCCGGCCATCAGGCACAAGGAGGCATCTGCTTTTTATGATCCGCTACGGGATATTATTAACATGCCGAAGCAGAAGACCTTTTCGAGCGATGCAGCATATTACGGAACGCTCTTTCACGAGTTAGTGCATAGCACAGGTCATAGAACGAGGCTCCATCGCGCAAGCATCCTCGACATGGCGGAATTTGGCTCCGAACCCTACTCTCTGGAAGAATTGGTGGCGGAGATCGGAAGCTGTTACTTGCAGTCTTATGCAGGGCTGGATATTCCGGTAGAGAACAGTACCGCCTATGTCCAATCCTGGCTTAAAAAGCTACAGGACGACAAGCGGTTCATCTTTACCGCTTCCTCTGCTGCGCAGAAGGCTACGGACTACATACTTGACATACAGACAGAATATCAATCCTAAAACCTGTCTGTATGAACTATGTACTTGTCTTTTGGCCATATGTGCAGCACCTCATGGAATACGACTGGTTTCGGGAAGAAAGCTACTTGCTCAATGCTTTGGAAGATCAGGAAAATTATGACAGTGCTTACTTTGTTCCAAAAGAACGAATATGGGAATTATCCGAAGATGTTGTGCGTACTTTGGGTTTAAATTAAACTACAAGCCTGATAAATTTATTTTATCAGGCTTTATTTATAAATCATAAATATATTATTGTGAAAAATGCATCAAATTGTTTTAATGAAAAGGCTGCCCAGGCACTCATCAAGGCGTCATGTATATTTTTAGAGAACTTAGCAAGCAAACAATTTTACTGATAAATATTTACACGTACACTTATTTATAAATCAATAGGAATAATGCAATAAATAATACGACCAATATAATAGATGCGATTATTCTAAACACAAGGCTACCAGTTGGTATTTTTATCGCTTGGTCTTTAAAATAAATTTCCGAAATACTGCTCATCGGAATAATAACCCCTCCATCGATCTTTACATAATTCTCAATTATATCTACAATAGTTGTTTCTACTTTTCTAGTGCCATTACGTGTCTCAAAAATTATTTGCACCTTATTATTGAGGTCTTCATTATTGAGGATATAATTCAATTCCCTGTACCAATGCCGGGCATGGTGAATACCCGATACGGTAAAATCAGATGGATCTATATCGCTTTCTTTAACGGTTTGCATGGCAATGGTAGAATTGCAGATAGTGAAGCCTGGAATCCTCTGTTATCGAAGCAATAATGGTACTGATATTTTTATACCGAAATTTCTACCCATATTGTATATACCTGTGTGGCCCCGTGGGTCGTTAGTATATTGTTCAAAATACTTTAACCTGCTCAGGTGACTTTGATAAGCAACATCAAAAATGTTGTCTCCAAATACGGAAACATTAAACAACTTCATACCCTTTCGGTTGGTGATATCAGCTCCCAAAGCAGCATTGAATAGTGTATATCCCGGTGTTGGGGTTTCTGTATTATAAGCGAGATAAGCCCTGTCTTGCGCTGCGTAATATTGGAGTTGGATCTTTACAAAAGTATTTTGCAGGTATTTGCCATTTCTTTTAAAATTCGCACGCAGTTCTGATATGCCATGGAACGGGGGTATAAATGGTAAGTATTTGGCGCTGTCATTTATTACCTGACCACCCGTGCCTTTATTAAGCGCGTACACTACTGAAATGGAATTTTCAAAATGCAGCCAGTCAAGGGGGTGTGGGTGTATATCAATGCTTAGCTCACCGCCATATAACTGCGCATGGCCTGCCTGAAATTGAAATGTAGGGTAGCCGGGTGTTATTATTGAATCCGCTCCTTGGCTGGTCAGCAATTTCTGGTTAAATATGTAATTGGTAATATCATTATTAAATGCAGAAATGCTAACTGACAAATGCTTCGATATATAGTCCAGCTCTACATCCTCCTGCAAGCTGAATTCCGGTTTAAAATCCGTGTTGCCTAACTGGTAGCTGGCCGTACCGGGGTGAACGCCATTGGATGATATTTCAGCAATATTAGGTGCCCAGAAACCTCTGGCTACATTTACTTTGGCAGATAAACTATTGGAAAAGATATAGGTTGCCCCCAGGCTACCGGTAAACCCGGAAAAAGTGTGGCTGTACTGATTAAAATGATGATCTCCACCTACAGTATCTGCACCGGTTACATATTTGTCAAATCCTGTATTAGGGTCAGGTTTAGAATACAGTTCATCATTATTGAATGTCCTGCTGTCATATCGTACGCCACCACTAATATCCAGCCTGCCGAAATTTTTGGTCAGTAATGCAAACGGCCCGGCATCAAACTGGTGGTAAGAAGGGATCAGGAAATCTGTTCCGTTTATCACATTATTGGTCTGGTACATCCCATTTATCCCAATGGTAGTATTCCATCCCTTGTATTCCGGCAGGTAATACTTCACATCGTAGGTATAGGTATTTAATTGCAGAAAAAGGCCTGCAACATCACCGGCCTCGGGATGGCTGAATTCCCGCCGCACACTACGCTCGTACCCAACGTTGATATTAAGCTTACTCTCCCCCAGGTAAAAGCTATTGGATGAAAGAATACGATAATGCTGAATGTGCTGGTGAAGCACCGGTATGGTATAGGTATTTAATTCATTTTCCGGTACTACCTGCCTGAGGGTATCTGCTTCTGTTATTTGCTTTGTAAATTTGCGCGATGCGGAGTCCCTGCTCCCATCAGGTATGGCCTGTAGGTCATCAAAAAGGCTTAGGTCAAGGTGGGTGTATCCCCACTTTTTGTTCAGGCCTAGCGAAGCGCTTGCATCAGTCTCTTTGAAGTTAGTGCCGTAAACACTGCCATCAATAGGATTCTGATAATTTTTTGCCTCCTTATTGGAAAGCCTTGCCAGCCAGTAGAACCCATTTTTATTTCCGGAAAGCATTGCAGACCCGCCAGCCAGGCCGTTATTGGTTTTATATTCAGCAGTAATATCACCAATAATTTTGCCATCTGGTGCAGGTGGGGCCGGAATAAGATTTACTACACCGGCTAAGGCATCTGATCCATAGATAAGACTGGAAGGTCCTTTTATTACTTCAATCCTATCTACACTGTATTGGTCTACCTCTATGCCGTGTTCGTCGCCCCATTGCTGCCCTTCCTGGCGCATACCATTGTACAAAGTGAGTACACGGTTATAACCAAGCCCGCGAATATAGGGCTTTGATATATTGGGCCCAGTGGTTACCGCTGTGATCCCCGGGATTTTTGCAATGGCATCAATGATATTTGAGCTCGAATTCTGATGCAGGTACTCATTATTAATGGCAACAATAGGTATGGGGCTTCTTTTTAATTCTGTAGCCTTGGATTGTCCGGTCACAACTACTTCATTCATTTCCAGGGCACTTTCCTTAAGCGTAATGTTCTGGATGGTTTCGTTACTAATGTTTACGTTCACCACACCTGTATTATAGCTCAGCAACCTTACCTCCACTAAAAACCGCCCCTTGGGCACATCATTGATAACATAATTCCCATTAGTATCAGATACTGTTCCAATCTTAAGATCCGGTATGCTGATAACCGCTCCTATTATTGCATTCCCCTTTTCATCTTTGATGGTACCCTTTAATAAATTATTATTTATTGGGTCACCGGATGCAGAAAAAATAAAGCCGAAAGAAAAAATAATTAATATATATATGTGACGCATTGATTTAAATTTTAGAACGTTTAATAAAACTAATAGCGGGAAGGATACGGTTAGTAACCAAAATAAGGGAAATACAAAAGACCTGTAATTCCGATAATGTCGGAGACAAATGCTCAACACATACGCTACAACTTGATACTACTATACTTATTAAACTGCGGGAGGGCCGCGAAGGGATGAGTGGGATACAAAACGGGGGATAAAAGGTGTTTCTATACCCGTAACATTTATAAAATATTTTTGTGGTACAAAAACAAGACCGGGCACCTGGATATCTCCCGTATAGGGCAGCAGATGGAATTGAACAAATGCGCAGTGCGTATGCTTAACTTCAAAGGCTACACCATGCTTGTGTACATGATCTATGGTATCGTGGTGGTCGGCTAATAAATGTATTGCCTCCTTAGGGGTACCCCCAAAAAGAAGTAATATGGCCAGCCATATTGATACAGTGCTATGTATTATCCTTTTTACCAGAACAGTAATTCAGTATCACAAATGTAGTTCGCTATCTCATATTTAACAAACAGAATTGATTTTTGTGCCAAATATGGGGAGGCAACTGTATTCGCTCGCCCTCAAAAACGAAATGAACGTAGCGGAGCAGTGAATGCAGTTGCGAGCGCATGGGGATGGCGCGTATCTGTAAAGCAGGCTTCCTGCGGAGATCGCACAGTGAAGACTTTTTGCGCGGCATGTAAATAAGCGTAGGTTTAAGAAAGCAAAAAAGCCGTAACGCAGACCCGTGCAGCGCAGGCGAGCACAAACGAAGGGAGCGAGTGGACTACAGGGGGCACTATGAAGTGGAGAGACGCAGCGGCAGGAATGGAAGTGAATGAACACCAGAGGCGGCTGTAAGAAGCTGTGCTCTTTTAAGGATAGGGCTGTGTACCAGGCTAAAGAGCATGCTTCTGTAAGCCATGTGCGTGCGCCTCGTGAATGAACGTAATGAGTGGAGCGTAGGCTTGGAACGAGTAGGGCTACCTGTAGGACACAAAAGCTCCCCGAACGGAGAGCGCAAGGCAGGCAAAGAGTATGTCGGAATTGCGATAGCAACCTTTAGGCAGCCCATTTCCTTTCTATCCAAAAAAATAAAAGATAGAGAAAGGGGTTGCGCTGTTCCGGCGTTCTCTTTGCGCCTGCGATCGGAGGGAGACCTATTTACCTCTTAGTATTGCACCTGCAATCAAGGTTGTGAGTTGCCAGCAGGGGCAAGCTATCTATTTACCAGGGTTAAATACCCAACCGCAGATTAAGTTCCTTGTTGGTTTTTTAGAACTTTAGACAAAGTTAACACCAGCAGGGCGCACTTTCGATTTACTTGGGTACAAGACCCATCGCCAGATTGAGATCCCTGCTGTTTTTTTCTAAACAGGCATCAAATAGAAATTAGAGCTACAGGCTCAGTATAAGAGGTTTGATTGTGTTTAGATAGTTAGCTATTGATAACTTAAAAAATTAGCTTATGAAACAGTATCAATTTTTTGTTGGAATTGATGTCTCCAAAGAAACATTGGACTATGCAGTAGTCCGCAATGGTGAACAGTTACAATATTTACAGACACCAAATTCAACATCGCGGGTCAAAATGTTCTTAAAAGGTTTAAAGAAATTAGGAACTTCATCACAAGATGTGATCTTTTGTCTGGAGCATACCGGCATTTATTGTAACCATTTGTTATCCTACTTAACAACCTTAGGGCTTGATATTTGGATGGAATCTCCTACTCAAATAAAAAGGTCATTAGGAATTCAAAGAGGTAAAAATGATAAGGTGGATGCACAAAGAATAGCTCTGTATGCCTTTAGATACAGAGATGCAGTTAAATTATGGCAACCACCAAGAAAAGAGCTTTTGAAGTTAAAGCATTTAATGTCTCTACGAAACCGGATACTCAAAACGATTGGCATCTTAAGCAAGGTATTTAGCGAAAACAGCTTCTATGAGAAAGAATTCGTACAAATGACAACGGTAACCACCAAGGCTTCATTGCAAGCATTACGGCACGACTTGGCATCAATAGATGGTGCTATTGATGAAATCGTCAAAATTGATGAAAAAATAAAGCACTTATTCAGTCTCATTACATCTGTACGTGGCATTGGCCGTGTTACAGCTATTCAGATCATTATCTCGACCAATGAGTTCAAGAACATTGCTGATCCGAAGAAATTTGCTTGTTATTGTGGCGTAGCTCCATTTGAACATACTTCGGGAACAAGTGTTCGTGGTAAGAACCGGGTATCTAAGATGGCAGATATGAATTTGAAGAAATGTCTTCACATGGCTGCATTATCAGTTGTTCATTATAGAGGTGAATTACATGACTTTTTTGACAGAAAAGTAGCAGAAGGAAAGAATAAGATGTCTATTATTAATGCCATTCGAAATAAGCTAATTCATCGGGTTTTTGCTTGCGTTAGAGATAACAGGCCTTATTCAAATGAGTATGTTTACAATGCTGTATGATTTGTAAGAAGACTGACAATTCGGGTTTTGATTTTAATTACCAGTATTCTGTATATTAATACTCAAACATGCTCTACAAGTAATCTTTCGCAAACAGTATGGCTCAAAGATTCAGAAGGTCTTTTGCCATAACTCACGACCATTGATTTGTCGAATGATTCAATAGATTTTATTTTTATTTTTAAACCAAGCTTTAACTCCCTGGTATTTAAAAATTTTAAAAAATCAGAAGAAGTATGAATTACAGCAGAGAGTTTCACTATGTCACCCGTTTTGCACTCTGACAGTTTATTATATTCAACCCATGTTATTTTCCCGTTCTTGTCAGGGATCGGAGAACCATGTGGATCAACTTGGGGAAAACCAAGTAACTCATCCATTTTCTCAAAAAAATTAAATGACTGTATATGCTCCACCTGCTCTGCTATTTCGTGGACTTCCTCCCACCCAAACCCCATTTTTTCTACTAGAAACATTTCTGTGAGCCGGTGTTTGCGTATGATAAGCCCAGCTTCTTTTTTCCCTTTCTCTGTCAGTTTCACAGGTTTATAGCTTTCATAATACACTAATTTCTTTTCAGACAGCTTTTTCATCATACTTGTTACAGTAGGCATTTTTATTTTCAGCTCTTTGGAAAGCTCGTTTACATTCACTTCCCCTATTTCATTCGAAAGATTGAACAATGCCTTAAGATAGTTTTCTTCTGCAAGAGAGATCATATGTCAAAAATAATTAAAAGTTGTATTCAAGATAGGGTAATAATATTTTCTACAAAATAAATTTGTTAGATTAATCTAACTTTATAGTTTTGCAGTTATAATAAAAATAGTGAAATGCAACTAAAACAATACTTCACATATTTTTTTGTTCTGTTATCCATCAACACAATAGCCCAAAATCATAGTATTTCTGGTAAGGTTACCTCAAATGGAAAACCACTTGAATTTGCAACAGTCATCATTGTAGGAACAAATCTTGGAGCTACTACTGCTAAAAATGGGGATTATCGTATCAATAATGTTCCAAAAAATACTTGCGAGTTGATTGTTTCTTTTATTGGTTATAAGTCCTGCAATATAAAAGTATCTCCAAACGACAAGGTTATAATAAATGTTGTAATGGAAAAAGAAGCCTCTGAATTGAATGAAATTGTCGTTACCGGTGTTTCAAAAGCTACGAGAATAAAGGAAAACCCTTTAGCAGTTGAAATTGTATCTACTAAGCAAATAGAACAGTCTGTTGAAAACAATGTAATTGACGCTATCTCAAAAAATGCACCGGGACTCCAGACTGTAAAAACAGGTCCGAATGTTTCCAAGCCATTTATTAATGGATTAGGGTATAACCGTGTGCTTACTTTATATGACGGACTTCGTGTAGAGACACAACAATGGGGGGATGAACATGGTGTACCAATGGATGACTATATTATTGAAAAAGCAGAAGTCATTAAAGGACCTGCAAGTTTGATGTATGGTTCTGACGCTATCGCAGGTGTCTTGAGTTTGTTTCCAGTAATTCCATTGGATACTGATAAGTTCATCCACGGAAAATATTTGTCCGAGTATCAAACAAATAATGGTTTAATAGGTAATGGTCTGAGCCTGTCGTATGCGAATACGCACTGGTCATGGGCTGTACGTGGCTCGGAACGTATTGCAAGGAATTATACCAACCCCATAGATGGCAGAGCATATAATACAGGGTTTAAGACGGCTAATGGTTCCGCATTTATAGGCTTTCATAATGAAAAAGGCTATTCGCATTTTAATTTTACTTTCTATGATAGCCGTCAAGGCATCCCTGACGGCAGCAGGGATTCGCTTACCCGAAAATTTACTTATCAGGTTTACGAGGGTGAAGGTGAAAATACCATTCAAACATTAGTTGACGATATCAAAGCGAGGTCGATTGTGCCGGATAATGTTTTGAATTCTTATACCCTCAGCCCATTGTCTCAGCGTATACAAGATTACCGTTTATATTCTGATCATTGCTATCAGTTATGGCAAGGTGACATTACAGCTTCGTTAGGGTTTGAACAAAATATCCGCAGGGAATATAACCATCCGACAGACCCGGAACAGGCTGGCATGTATGTTGTTTTGAATACGATGAACTATGGTGTACGGTATAATGCTCCTTCTTTTTTGAATGTTGAACCATCCTTTGGCGTGAATGGCATGTATCAAACAAATACCAATAGGGATGCTACTGATTTCCCCATACCGAATTATAATCTGTTCGATATTGGAACGTGTGCATATGCGAAATGGAAACATGGAAAGTGGACCATAGCAGGTGGATTCCGATATGATCACCGGAATGAAAATGGTGATGCAATGTATATTAAGCCAGACCCTGTGACGGGGTTTTATAGGCAGGTCGCTTTGAGTGATTCACCTGGTGCTTCAAAACAATTTTCCACATTCCATCTGCTTTTCCAGGGGGTATCTGGTAGCATTGGTGCTACTTACAGGCTTAATGATAATGTTAGCTTTAAAGCGAATATTGCAAGAGGATACCGCTCACCTAATATTACTGAGATTGCTTCTAACGGATTAGATCCCGGAGCACATATTGTATATGAAGGAAATTTGGATTTTAAACCAGAATTCAATTTACAGGAAGATATGGGTGTCATTGGGACATTCACGAATATTTCTTTCAGCCTTAGCATCTTTAACAACTATATTCAGAATTATATTTACGAGGATCAGGAAGTAGATAAAAACGGTAATCCTGTCGTTATTGTACCTGGAAATAAAACTTTCCAGTTTCAGCAGACCGATGCGCAGTTATATGGTATTGACGCTTCACTGAATATTCATCCTTATGATTGGAAAGGGTTTCATTTCGATAATTCTTTTTCTATAGTTTACGGCTATAACCGTAATCCAAAATATAAGGAAGCCGGTATAAATGGCGAATACTTGCCTTTTACTCCTCCCCCAAGATGTTTAAGTAACATTAGCTATGACCTGCCTATCATAAATAAAATAGCACAGTTGGTCACGTTCAAGGCGGAAGCGGATTACAATATGGCGCAAAACCGTTACATGGGCTTATATAATACTGAAACACCTACACCTGCCTATGTATTATTTAATGTATCAGCTCACGCTGATATACAGTACACAAAAATGCAAAAAATACAGGTTCAACTGGCTGTCAATAATCTGTTTAATACTAGTTATCAATCTCATTTAAGCAGGCTGCAATATTTTGAGTATTATACTCAATCACCAAATGGTCACTTCGGCATTTATAATATGGGCAGAAATATGTGTGGACGGATAATCTTCAAATTTTAATGTTTCTATGAAAGGAATGGTATATAGCATTAATATTTAAAATAGATTTGGTTTATACATAGAAATCTGTTTGTTGAGAGTTAGTACAAAAGTTTAATCAAGGAACCGAAGCCTGGATATTTTATTAGTGTTATCCAACACAATCTGCCCTCTGGTAGATTTCCTTTCCCCATTCTTCTAAGCTTTTTTCTTGTATTTTTTGGTCATTGAAAAGAGCATCGAACTCTTTTCTTAGTAGCACGATTGTAGCAGCTTCGGTTATTCGTAAGCGTGTTTCATAGTTGTTGCTAAAGCCTGAGCAGGTCATATTCATAGAGCCAATAAAAGCAATGGCCTCGTCTATTATGTACCATTTGCTATGGATGAAATGATACTTTGGATCACACATCTTGTACGGAAAAGGCCTTTCATACGAATAGCCATCTTTACTTTTCAGTTGTCGAACAAGGACTCCCGCCAGTTCTACATTGCGTATACCAGTAACGAAATCTTTAGATGTACCATTGGTAAGAAGCTGAACACAGATCCCTTTCTCATGGAGCGTAAGCAATCGTTTTGCATATCCTGCGGTAATGAAAGGGGAAATAACCTTAACCTCTTTCTTGGCAGCCATGAGCTCTCTGTATAATTGCCTGCCTGCATTGTAGCCTGAATATACCGCGCCACTTACGTTTGTAATAAATAATCCCATGCTGCCGTACTTTTTATCATCGTAATTAAATCCTGTCTAAAACATATATCCGAAACAAAGGTATGAAAAAGGAATATTCAACTATGAAGTAAATATCTTTTTATAGAAATTAATAAATACTATTAACTAATAAGAATCCCCAGCATTAAAAATGCTGGGGATTCTTTTGATCAATATAGAAATTATTTAGAAATCGTCAACTTGCCAAGCTTAACTATTCCTGCATTTGTACTGAACTTATAAATATAAATACCGCTCGGTAATTGTTCGGTATTCCAGATGATGTTTCCTTGCGTGTTACTGATTGTCCTTTCCATTACTTTTTCACCTGCAATATTTATCACAATCAAACGGATGTCTGTAGCCCTCGGATTAAGCTCATAGGTGAATGTAACCGCATCTTTGGCAGGGTTTGGATAAACGGAGACCTGCTCATTTTGGGTTTGGTTATTTATTGGATGCGACGCCTTATAGGGTGATGACATCGGATACTCATACGGACAAGGTAATTTAAAGACCGGGCCAGGAGGGCCTACAGGATAGGAACCGAGTATCAAAGATGCCATTACTGACCCGTTATCATAAGTAAAAGGGTTTGCAATCGTAGTAAGAGACGTTATTTCCCCGGTTGTTAATTGTGCAGATGTCCTTCCGCTCGCGTGCAGGCTATCGAGCACTGCCCATACTGTCTGGTAATGGCTGTATTCATTCGCTTGGGCTGTAGAAAGCGTATATCCGCTTACATTGTTTAAAGCTACCTGTGCATTTGTAATATCTCCATTTGCAAAGTAAAAGCCAGAAAGCGGGTACTGTGCCCATAGCTCACCAACGCTGGTAAGTAATGGAGCTATACTATCCCAGTTTACATATAAACGCGTACTGTCAATTACTGCACTGGTACTGCCCGTATCCATAAAACGGTAGGATGTGGCTGTATCCGTTTTCATTGCCATTAGCAGCTTGTCAGCGTTTGTGTACATGTCCGAATGATAATCGGCCATGTTGCTTTCAAGAGTGGTTCGGGCAGTTTCCGTATGTGAGGTATCCCTCAGCTTGGCTATATCTATCGTTTGTACTGGATAAGGAATGGATGCGCCTAAATAGGTAAGCAGGTTACTGCTCCTGCATACTTCAGGGTTATGGCACAGTATGGTCACATATTTAGTATAGGGCAGCTTACTAAACGCCCCTACAGTGCGCAGTACGGTATCAGACACATACGGTGAATACCCTAAGAGCGTATTGTACAGGCTCGTGCTATCCGCTGAAGAGGATGCGTTTACTAATCCCAGTAACGAAGGTGTATTGCCGTTATCAAGCTGCGCGGTAAAACTTGCTAGTGAACTATTCCATCCAGACTTTGCTGTCAGGAAATTGCCTTTTGTTGCAGTAAGAACCGTCGGTAGCAGTACCACTGTGCCGGTTGAGTGAGTACCGAATGATGAACTACAGCCACTGGCACTGGTCGCTGATAGCAGTGATACATTTGTCACTGTTCCCGGATTATGACTTGTGCCGTTCCAGAAATAATAAATGGATAGCCGTGTATTGTTATTAATAATATGGCCCGGAGGCGTGGTAAATGTATTGCCTGCGTCTATTGCGCTGCTACCCTGGTCGCCAATTGTCTGCAAGGCGTCATTGGGGTCAGTAGGAGAAACAAATATATCACACGCATTACTGGTATATGTATTGCAGTTAAATTGTAAACCATGTGGTCGGCCACCTAAATAAACTGTATTATTCCTGTCGATTGCATAGCAGGCATACCGGAGGGAATTAAAAGTATTGCGGTATACTTTGGTTTCCTTGTTAGTGTTTTGTATCACTACGCCATAGTTACTCACGGTTGTGGAACCGTTGCCTGAAAATGTATTGCCCTCTATCTGGAAGCCATTGATATTCTTTTCATAGATACCGATATTCTGGTAGCAGGGGCCGCCGCCAATTACCTGCATCGCAGATGGACCATTACCTATTGTAAAGTTGCATCGGGTAGTTGATACATTATCATCGTGGGCTACAAGTACACCTACAGTACAGGTATCGAAACTCGCATTATCAATGGAAATGGTAGGGTTGCTGTTTATATCTCCCTCCGCATCCACGCCATAGGTTAGCCCCGCAAAGGTGTTTGGCGAACCTGCACCAATAAGGCCAGGTGGGACATAGTTGTACAAATTAAATCCGGCATTGTAAGAGTAAATACCTGTTCCATAGAGTTTGCCATTTCTAAAAGTACACCCTGCAAATCCCACTCCTTCCACTTTATACAGGTCTGCCTGGTCAAGGAAAGGGTATCCGATAGCATCCCCCTTGTAATTGGTATCCACCGAAAAGATACAGTTACCAAAGCCGCTCTGATTTGGAAGCAGGGTTCCTCCTCCCCAGGGGGCAATATTATGATATTCATAGAAGCTTACTGCCCTGTGATTGTTTATAAAAGAGCTGTTCGTTGCTTGTATTATGCCTCCCGTACTGGTTAGTGACGTTGTGGAATCGCTGCTGTTCCAGTTGCTTACAGCTACATTTGCATGCTGTATAACAGAACCGGTTTTAATAATTACTGTACCCTGGTTGGCTGCGCTCGTTTGGGGAAAACTGGTTTTACCCCAAGCTTCTATTCCTTGCCAGAAACAGGCGCTGCAATCGTTAGTAATAACTGAATTACTAACTACAAGCTTGCCCCCGGGCGCTACCGCTATCCTTCCATTCTTTGGCATGTGGAGGGTCATGTTTTGTAAGGTTAGTGTATGGCCCGGGCTTACATAGATGCTGCCACTTTTATACAATTCCTGTGTCCAGATGGGATTTGAAGTAATTGAGTCTTCGAATCCGGTTACTTTGTTTGTATTGTTTAATGGAGTTTCCCAGATGCCTCTGCCAAAAGTTGCTATCCGAAGCTTGCCAGCACAATAGTTGAAATCCAGATCAGTCACTATGCAGCCCGGTAGTCCTGAATTAAAACATTCCCATGCCTGTGTTGATTTGTTCCACCTGTATACGCCAATATCTGTTGCGGCGAATAACACATCATCGCTGCCTTTCTGGTACACAATTTTGTTTACAGACAGTGGGGACAGGCCAGTGGATACGTCTTGCCAGGTATGTCCAAAATCATTTGAATACAGCACTCGGTTGACCATGCTTGAAGGAGCAGTATAGATATTACCCCAGTCAATATTTCCAACAGATACCCATATACGGTTCGTATGGCGAGGATCAATTTCTATATCGTTAATACGAAAATCTTTTACTATTAAAGGGGTTATATTACTCCACGTAGGAATAGTAGCACTACTATTAACTGAATAATACAGTTTAGCGCTCGTGTTATTGCTTGGATCTGTCGGGTCTTCATAAGCAGGATAACGGTATGCAACATACATAGTATCATCACTAGCATCAGATATTTTAATGGCGCATATTTTCCGGTTGCCTAAATCAACTGAAGAGCTCATAGGATCACCAGTAAAAGCTGGTTGCCAACTTCCTCCATAGGTTTTCTTATAAACACTATTATACCCAACAAACGCAGTATTATCTTTATCAAACGCGATAGGCTTTATCCAGTTATTGCATCCGTCGGAGGGGCCTCCATTAGGGGGTGACGGTTCGCCGCAATCTGTACCGGTTGGGAAACCTAATTCAGTTTTTGATACATAACCCGCAGAAAAATCAAGGCTATACATATTAGGGGGATTCTCTTCACCAAAAGATAGTTTCGACCCATTACGCATAAATTTTGTCAGGTAATCATCCCCGTAATCCCGCTGCACCCATGGCAGTGAAGTATTTTTAATATACGAGAACCCACCATTGTCCTGCGCTCCTGCGGTCATTATATTTTCATCTCCTTCTGTATTTGAAAAACCGTAAAATTGTGTAATGCAAAGGCTGTCCCCCGTAATACTATGAAAAAAGTTACTACCTGCAGATTTTTCCACCACTCCGCCATCTGTACCACCATACAACACATCGCTATCGCTTGTAGGGTTTGCTTTATACAAGATAAAACAACGGGCATCTCCATGTGTTGCGCCTTTCATCGTATTATAATAAGGGAAATTAGCCCCGCCATCAGTCGACCGATAAAAATTATTATATCCATCATGTACAGTAACGTACACATTACTTGGGTTAACCGTTGATACTTGTATATATTGATAGCCAGCAGCAGTATTTACAATAGTTAGACTCGCTGTGCTTATGGGCGTTGTAATTAATAAAGGAGCAATGGCATTTGTTGCACTATCTCTTGCTCTCACAAGCATAAATGCAGTATCACCTCCTGAAATTGAAAAATTTGTCACTCCGTCTACAGTATCTCTATAGTAATAAGTAGATGGAAGATTAATACTGATACTTCTCCATTGGGACCCTACTGGCTGGGTGTAATCAAATATCCATAGTTTGGCATTATTTGATTTTGCGCTGGAGCTGAAAATCACTTTTCCCGCTGATAACACAGAGAATTCAAAATCATTAAACGCGATGCCGGCAGGCAAGCCGGGCGGAGTAATATCCTGCCATGCACTGGAGCTATCAGGCTTGTATAAAACATCAGCATTTAAATTATTGATATTGTATATGGCAAATAGTTTCTGCGTGCCGGGCATGTAAGCCAGTTTTTGCACATTCGATCCGATTATTGGCTGAGCGGTGACGTTATTAAAGTTCGTATCCAGTTTCCATGTTGTTCCGCTATCTTTTGTGTAGGCTATTCCCAATCCGTAGGGCCAGCTATTCTGTGGTACGGCGCCCTGGCCCATCCCTACATAGATGATCTTGTGATTCAGAGGGTTAACATCAAAAGTATTTATTCCCATAGTGCCTGGAATAATCAAACCATTATTCCCGGAAGGATCAGAGATATTATGCCAGCTATGCCCTCCATTATTACTTTTCCATAATCCGCCTGAATTACTCCCTGCTATTATTTTATTGTTATCCGCAGGATCTACCCAAACATGTTCTATACGACCCTGGTATTGGAGAGTATCAAATGCATTGGTAAATGGCCCAACACATTTCCAGTTACCGGCATAGCCACTATTTGAACAATAGCTGCTTAAATGTTGTATATAGGTGCTCATTGCATAAGCACCGGGAGACATAACAGAAGATCCTACCGAAACATTATTACTGATACGGCCTCCGCTAAACATCATCCAGCGTTGAAATGCCTCACGATCTCCACCCTCGGTGGTATCGGCCGGATCGTTTGTTCGCATTTTGACAAGTGTTGAATCTCCGACACCTTCAAATGTAGAATGGGAAACTTTTATGCTGAGCGCGGATTGGCAAAATCCGTTTATGCTTAGGCATACTAATAAGCCTAGAAAAATAAGCTTTTTCATAAGAAATATGTTTCTTGGATTTTAAGAAGTTATTATTGGATCACTACTTTTTTTTCAACTTGGTAACCATCCTCACTCTCGATCTTCACAACATACAGGCCGCGTGGCCAATCCTTAACTGCAATTTGAACCTTTTGATTATTTAATGGTGAGGCGTGATACCATTGCCTTCCTAGCAGGTCTATAACGCAGACTTCCAGTTTGGAAGGATGCACCAATTTTATATTTAAAATATCTGATACAGGATTAGGAAATAATGCTACTGCATCGGCAAAAGGTATTTCATAAACAGCTTCCGGTTCAGGGGATAATTCAGCAAGGAAAATATCCATATAACCATAAAATATTGAAGGCAATTGCTCTCCTGAAGTGCCCGCTGCTGAATAATATCCCCCCACAATAACGTTATTATTCAAAAGGGGGTAAATAACCTGTGCCTTATCTTCAGCACTACTGCCTATCACTCTGGAATTTAGAAGATTTCCTGCACTATCTGTATGTACAACCCAGGCATCTATATTGCCATTATTAGCATATACGTCCCCATTTTTTCTTGACGATGAACCTGCTATCCAAATTGTTCCATCCTTTGCTTTGCAAATAGAATTTGGGTCTTCAATGCCCGTGCCGCCATAACAGTTATCCCAGAGTATAGTACCGTTACTGTCGGCTTCCAGCACCCAAAAATCGTCACCACCGTGATAATGATGTACTTCACCATCAGGCGAACTTGCAGCGTTGGCAATAAGGACCCCGTTCTTCCGGTTTGATACCATCGCACCATACGCTTCGTTTCCAGTGCCTCCCAGGCAATGATGCCACATCATATTTCCGTTACTGTCTAAACGGGCAAGATAGCCGTCAACGCCCCCATGGTTCCCTGTGCAGTCGTAATCATTGGAGAAGGTGTACCCATAAATATAAGAGCCCCCTCTGGGTGCCGGTATCACTGATACCGCCTCCTCATTCTGCGTGCCGCCATATACCTTGCTCCACACCTTGTAGCCATTACTGTCCAGTTTCAGTACCCATAAGTCTTCGGAGAGCACGCCCCCTACGTGGGTGGTAACATTCGTATCTATATTATTGGCTATGCCAAACATAATATAGCCGCCGTCATTAGTAGCAGTCATGGACCTGAGGATAGGACCATTTCCCTTGCTATAGTTTCTACTCCATATCGTATTGCCAAAAGCATCTTGTTTGGTAATTATAAATCCAAAACCGACTGTTGTCCGAAATAATCCCCCTAGTATGTAGTCGCCACTGTTCAAAGGGTAGATATATTGCAATCCGCTATCTCCCATTTCAGAGTAATACTTATTCCAAAGCACATTGTCATTTATATCTCTCTTTTGAAATATAGTCCTAAACCCATTCATGGAACATATTGAATCAATATTTCCTGACCCTATCATTGACCCGGAATATAAGGAGATAATATGCCCTCCATCTGAAGTATTAACTATCGGACTTACTCCCATCTGATCCTCGTCTGTCCCCCCAATGCCTTTTATTGAAACCATATGGCAAACCTTCTGCCCAAACAATAGGGTAGAAACACAAAGAGATAATATGAATAAACAAGCTTTCACTTTATTAAAGATAATAAATTAAATTTTCATAAAATACGTTTTAAAACAAGATTTATTTGAGAGATATTTTTATATCCTGCGCAAAAGAATTGAGGTAGTACTTTCCTGAAAGTATGCTTTGCTTTTTTAGTTTGATTGCACTTGAGCACCGACCGAAAAACAATATCCCTTCTCAAAGTGGCCTCCACGAAGTTCGGTGGTAGATGCTGGATATACCGCTGATATTGACCACCCGATTCCGGCGGAATGTGACCAGTGATTCCGCGTCAAATTGACCACCCCGTTCCGGGGCAAACTGACCAGGCATTCCGGGGCAAATTGACCACCCCGAA
>JACDGL010000023.1 GCA_013815385.1 Taibaiella sp.
TATTTGGCGTAGTAATGGTTTGTTATTATTTTTACTACGTTTGAATAGCCCCATATTTTTGTGTTTTGGTCGTTCTTAACCAAAGGTATGGACGCTATTCAGGCAAAAAAGTTTCGGATAGTTGTGACCTGTGATGAAGATAAAAGCGTTTATTCTATTATTTTTTGTAGGTATATTCTCTATAAGCGCACGGGCGCAAAGATTTCTAAACGGTAGCCTGGAACCTAATGGCAGTTCCAGTTTTACCGTTTGTGCGGATAATGATGTGGCCCATGTAAATAGTATACCTAATGTTTTTCTTGAGGTAAGCGCTCCGCATTCGGCATATATAGCGGATGGTACCTGCCCAAGCGGCCCTGCGGAATTGGATAGCCATTATATGGGAGTGTTTTATAGCCCTCATTATGGGTATGGCAGTAAAATATTACTAAGATTAAGTACTACTATGCCCATAGACCAGCCATTTAATTTTACATTTTATTATAAGGGGCCACCCGCAGGCTTTGGAAATGCTGCTGATCTGGAATATGGTGTAGGCATAGATAGCGCGGGTACCACAGATACTCTAGTGTTAGGGACAATTACCGCACCTGTGGGAGATGTCTGGATGCTACAAACAGGCTCAATTCCTCCAGGACATGGTGGAAGCACATATATATGGATTGGCGCCAGAAGGCCATCAATTATTACAGATTCTGCTATAACATTTATAGACAATTTCTCCGCTAATCCCGTAGAAATATCTCAAGTAGAAAACGCCAAGAAAATAAAATTGTATCCTAATCCAATGTCTAATACTTCTGTTCTTACATTAGATAATAGCATAGTATTACCCTGCGAGGTAAATGTTTGCGATGTGACGGGACGAAATATACATAGTTACAATAGCGTACAAACAAAAAACATTACAATAAGAAAAAATGATCTGATAAATGGCTTATACTTTGTAAAGGTGAGAGGCCACGATGGAAAAGAATATGTTACCAAGCTGGTAGTAGAATAGCATTATACTCGTTGCATATTTAACCTCTGTCTGTTACTATCACTCAGAGGTTTTTTATTGCTTTTTTGAATAACTTTTCAACGTCCGGATATAATAATACGTCTTATAAATGTAGTGTTTAATGACATTTAGCATGTAGTAATTTGATCACTGCGGAACTTATATATAATAGTGTGGATAAGGAGTTAGCCTTTGAAGATGATCTACTCAGGTTGATTAAGGAATGTATTGCCAATGACAGAAAAGCCCAAAGAAGCTTGTATGACCGATATGCAGGGACATTATTTGGGGTAATAAGACGATACGAATGCAACCTGGAAATGGCCGAGGAAATACTTAATGACGTATTCATCATCATTTTTACCAAGTTAGGGCAATATTCATTTAGCGGATCATTTGAAGGGTGGATGAAAAGGATAGCGATAAACTGCACAACTGACTATTTCAGGAGAAATGCAAAGCATAAAAAAGTAATTAACACGGATGATTTCGAAAAAATAGATCCATATATAGAAGATGAAATTTGTAGTAAAATATTTTATAAAGAACTCCTGCAGGTGATATACACATTGCCTGAAACACACAGGATCGTTTTTAACCTGTTTGTTTTTGAATCACGAACACATAAAGAAATTGCAGACGGGCTGGGCATAAGTGAAGGGTATAGCAAATGGTACCTGAATGATGCAAGAAAAAAAATTAAGGAAACGATCAATTCCATGAAATAGGGAAAGAGATGGAAGACAAAAATAAACATATTGATGATCTATACCGCGAGGAACTGCACAATTATCGTGAAGCCCCAAGGGAAATGGTATGGTCTAAAATAGAAGCAAATCTGGATAGATTAGCTGATAAAAAAGAAGAGCGCTCATACAGGTTTATATGGTTTACAGTAGGTGCATTGCTATTGTCTGTAACAGCCTATATTGGCTATTATCATAATAGCAAAAAAGCTAACTGGGTCAATATTGTTAGTAATAGGCTTAATAGTAAGAACAGTGATATAAATACTAAAGGAACTAATAATAATGTGCCTGCCAACATCGAGAATAGCACAAAAACATTTATAGGTAAAAATGTAAGGACTGAAGATGAGATAGGGAAAAAGGACCGAATATTAGCTAATGACACAGTAGCCACCATTAAAATAAAGAAAGTAACTGAAACAAAAAACAGCGACAATGTTGCTGCAAATGAGATCATAAATAACAATGCTGAACACAATATTACCCCGGATAAAGTCAAAACTATGGAGCAGGCTAGTGACGCAGGACAAAGCGTACCTGCATCACCTGCTCCTGTTTTGCTTACTACCGTGGTAAAGAAAAAAAACCACATAAAAGCGGTATATGAAACTGCATCGGAGAATACAAAACCGGAAAATTTAGCCTTAACGGTTAATGCATCTACAGTCTCTGATAAAAAGAATATAACCACAACAAATGCGGCATCAAAAACCGTTGCGACCAGTAACAAGTCTAAGGTGACAAGCTTTGCTACAGGCGCAAATACGAATGAGGAATATCCTTCTTTGCCAAAGAAAGATGTGGTAAATAAGCAAATAATAGATAAGAAGCCATTAGAGAAAGTATCATCTACCAAATCGGCTATGGTAAAGGACAATGCCAATACATTATTAACATCTGGAAAGCCGGTTAGCAATGAAAAAAACACCGAGGATGCTATGGCAGAAAATAAAAAACCTGCAACTCCCAAAAGTAAGCATGCACCACTAAACAACTCATTTGCAAAAAGTAAGCATCACGAAGCAGATAATATAGCCACTATGGCATCTGCGAAAGTTCGGGTAGTGGCTACTAATGACATAGCTATGACCACCAACTTTACTAAAAAAGAAGTAGGTATGCCGCTAAGTTTGGAGCCACTGCCTGGAAATAAGTATAACGCTACCGAGCCAAAGGATAAAAGCTCCGCTTCACCAACCGGCAATAACAAAAAAAGTAGCGACATAAAGAGTGTTGATCATATAGTAGCCTCGCAGAATAATATTGCAAAGGAAATCCCTAAGATCGATGCAGGAAAGAATGAGGTAAATAATGCAACGGGCGGCAGCATAAGTGACCCTGCACCTAAAAATAAAATGCACTTTAGTATGAATGGCGGAATAAAAGCCGGCTATGAAAAAGGTTTTGGAAAATATAATGCCAGCAAAATAATAGGATCAGCCTATGTGGAAATATCGCCTTCTAAAAATATTTCGATTGTAATACAGCCTGGAATAAAACAGACCACACTTAATAATCCAATTTATTATGGCTCTAAGACATATGTGAACAATGTGCAGAAGATCATTGATTCTACTCCGCTATCTACGGGTGCCGTGTTCTTTTACCATTATCATGAAATATTTGATTCACTTACTGTGAAAACTCAAAATTTAAAATCGAGGTATGTTGGTTTTGAAATGCCGATACTCTTCAAATATAAGGTGGCAAATAACTTAGCATTATTAGGTGGAATGAATGTTGATATAAGCCAGATATTTTCTATAGGAGAGGTGGTAACCACCCAACATATAACCGGGGTGCAGTATGCTCCACCATTGGCCCCGGCTGCACCTAACGAGGTAGATTCATTCTTGAATAGTGTACAGTTCACACATTCCAGCCTCTCTTATACCCCCGCAGTACTTGTAAATAATGCTACGCAGGTTCGGTTAGGGTATATGCTTGGAGTTGATTATAGCTTTAAGAACAAAATGTTCGTAGAATTGATGATGACACAGGTTCTGTCTAATCAGAATAATATTTCTGATGCGAATGTGAGGAGCGTGTACACGCAACCGTATTTCAGGGTATCTGTAGGATATAATCTTTTTAACAAGTCATCTAAAAAGTGATGTAATTAATATTGAGGCTTTGCCGCTTTAGGAGCTTTAGTGTAGCTAACTACTTTTTGGGTACCTGCATTGATGCGTATGGTTTGCACTATATACTTTTTTTGTAGGGTAGAATCTTTTTGTATGCGATTGGCAATATTCCAGGTAAACTGTTTGGTCGTTTTATCATAATCGATCATTGCTACAGGGCCTTTTTTGCTTGCTTTAAAGCCATTTTTATATGCAAGTTCTATACCTTCTTCTTTAGTAGCCAGCCGGCAGCCTGTATTGTCTATTACAAAGGAGGGTATAAAGGAAATATCAGGGGATAGAACCATGCCCAGTTCGTTGTTCATCTGTAAGTGGATAACACCTGTTATATTATTGTACGCAGCGCATTTTGAGTAGTTGTAGTTGAAATTGTAGGTCATAATAATACTCTGAATAGTTCCTTTTGTTTTCTTGTGTTTATCTACCATTGCATAGTGTGACTTGCCTGTACTATCGAGGTAATTGTAATATCCTTTGTGCGTATAGGTACATGCTTCAAAAAGTCTATTGCCTAAAACATTTTGTAAAATGGTATCTGCACTTTCTCTTATTTCGCGACGAGTGTAATGTTGCGCATGTACTAAAGAGGGAATTAATACCAATAAGAACAATAACCTTTTCATAGCTCTCAAAAGTAAGGATCAGTATCTGATTATTTATACGTTATTAAAGCTATTGTAGATAATATCAGCCAGGGTATGTGCTACATGACTGCTAAGCGCAACGCCCATACCGCCCATTCTAAAAGCGCCAAACACACGAGGGGAAAATGACCTGACTATGGGTTGCTTATCTTTACCAAAGGCCATAATGCCGGCCCAGCACTGATCTATTGTAAAGGGAACGCGCGGTAGTATCACTTCCCTTAGCTTTTCCTCCAGATGCCCCTGTATTAGCTCATTCAGTGCAATTTCTGTTGTTGTTTCACCGGGTATATCCAGGTTTCTTCCTCCTCCAAACAATACTCTCCCATTTATTTCGCGGAAATAATAATAACCTTCATCAAAATGGTAGATACCTTTCAGTTTTAATCCTTCAATGGGGTGGGTAACCAATACCTGGCCCCTACCGGGTGTTACATCTACATTGGGCAATAACTGCCTGGCAAATGCATTGGTACAAATACTTAACGTCTTACATTTTAACGCCCAGTTCTCTTTTCTAAACGGATCTTTTATCATTAACGAAACCTGATCGTTTTTCTCGTAATAGCTTATTGCCTCAGCACCGGTTTTAATTTCAATATTGCCCTGCGTTGCTTTTTTAATCAATGTGCGCATCAGCATGCCGCTATCCAGGCCCCCCTCCAGTGTATTTTCTATCAGGCCTTTTACTTTATCTGAGAAACCAAAATTTTTAAGCTGATGATTTGATGGGACAAATGCTTTTTGGGCAGTAACCGGCATTAATAATTCATTCAGGTAGTCTAATTTGTCTAACGCATATAAATGATCTTCGAAAAGTAATTCATAGCCGCCATTTTTGCTGTAACCTATGTTTGCATCGCCAAGATTTTTTCTCAGCAGTTCTATCCCTTTCATGCGCCATTGGAATAGTTGTACTACTTCTTCCGTAGATGAATGTTGCAGATCTGCAAGCAATTCGGTAGCGCTTCCCATACATGCAAAACCTGCGTTGCGTGTGCTAGCCCCGGTTGGTAATAGTGCACGTTCCGTGACAAGTATTAAATCAGCAGGAAATAGCTTTCGAATTTCCAAGGCAAGGTTAATTCCCACTAATCCTGCTCCAACTATTATGTGGTCATAATAAGAGAAGCTCTGCTGTTCCCAATAACTGAACATTTGTTGTGAATTGGCTTTGAAATTAACAATTTAAAAGTACTTCGCGGCATAGTTTGTTCGTTGATATACACAGTTGTTCACCTAAAATTTTTGTTATGGAAACCAATATGATAATGGACGAAAAGATGAAGCGCAATTTCGGTATCCTTGCATTCATTCCGGTGGTGGCGTGGGGTATTACTTTGCTTTATTATTTATATACATTGATGCCGTTAATACAGGCCCGCAGAGTACATGATGGGATAGCGATGGCTACCATCACTGCTCATAACTACACTACAATGTTCTACCTGATAGCAACATCTGCTATTATATCCGCAATAGTGCTAATTACATTTTTTGTTCACCTTACTAAACTGAGGAACATAAATAGTGGTACAAAACTTATGTGGGCGTTAATATTAGCAGCGCTTGTACCATTTTCATTTGTTATGTTCTGGTTCTTACACATAAGGAATGAAGAAAGAGAAACCCCCGTATATGACAGTATCGCTTAACTTAAGATAAGTATTTGCCTACTATAGGTATCCTTCGCCCAATGCCAAAAGCTTTGGGCGATATTCTTATAATAGGGCAGAACTGGTTTCTTTTATACTCATTCATATTCACCATTTTCAATATTCTGTTCACCAGCGTCTCCTCATTACCCATAGCTACTATCTCTTTGGGACCCTGGCGCCGCTCTATGTATTGATAGAGGATAGGATCAAGCACATCATACTCAGGCAGGCTATCACTGTCTTTCTGGTCAGGGCGTAACTCGGCGCTGGGCGCTTTAGTAATTATATTGATGGGTATTATTTCTTTATCACGATTAATGTATTTGGCAAGAGCATAGATCTGCATTTTATAAAGATCACCCAGTACTCCCAGGCCTCCTGCCATATCGCCATACAGCGTACCGTAGCCGGTAGCCAGCTCGCTCTTATTGGATGTATTGAGCAATATGGAACCAAATTTATTGGATAGTGCCATTACGAGCCCCCCTCTTATTCTCGACTGTAGATTTTCCTCAGCTACTGAAAATGGGAGGGCCTTAAATACAGGTTTCAATTCCTTTAAATACTGTTGGAAAATATCTTCAATGTGAATGATGTCATATTGCGTGTTGAGGTTTTTAGATAGCTGTTCCGCATCACTTACCGAGTGTCCCGTTGAAAAGCCGGAGGGCATTAGCAGACAGCGTACATTATTCGCTCCCAGTGCATGACAAGCAAGGGCTATGACTACTGCGCTATCTATACCGCCTGATGATGCTACAATAGCCTTGGCAAACCCCATCTTACTAAAGTAATCGCGAATACCCAGCAATAATGCATCGTAAATAGCGGCAGTGCCTAAATGTGGATCAAATCTTTCAGGCATCATTTGCACTAGAGGTACATCGGCCATCTGGCGTATCACCGGTTCTGCAAAAGAGCCATCATCATGGAGGGTTACACTTTGAAGCGATTCTTTAAAATAAGGAAGCTCCGCTACTATGTTCTGGTCTTTATCCATAACCAGGGAGCCGCCGTCAAATACAATTTCTGTTTGTGAGCCCGTAGTATTGCAATAGATCATTGGCAGCTTATACTTAGCTACGTTCTGCTTTACAATTCCTTTTCTGCCATCCGTGTGTACATAGTCAAATGGGGAAGCACTCAGGTTTATCATTATATCCGGCTGCTGCTTCATGAGCATATCCATAGGGCATACTCTGTATAGCGGGTTATCCCCCAGGTTCCAGATATCTTCACAGATCGTAACTGCGAGCCTCTTTCCCTTGAATTGGAGAATATTCCATTCATAAGCAGGTTCAAAATACCTATACTCGTCAAAAATATCGTATGTGGGTAACAGTGTCTTGTTAACTATTCCTTTTATTTCTTTTTCATAGAGGAGGTAGGCACTATTAAATAGATCCTTGCCTTCTGCAACCGGATTACGGGATGGGCATCCTACCAATACACCTATGGTATCGGCTTCCGCCTTTATCATGTCTATTGCGGCAAGACATTGCTGTATAAAATCTTCAAACTCAAGGAAATCGCGTGGGGGGTAGCCACATACAGCTAATTCAGAAAAAACGATCAAGTCCCCGCCTTGTTGTTTTGCTTCTTTTATTGCTGCCAGTATCTTAGCTGTATTGGCTTCGAAATTGCCGATATGATAGTTTTGTTGCGAAAGGAATATTTTCATTAGTTACTATGTGTAGATAGCAGGTGCAAAGTTACAATAAGCCTCGTTTACAATCTGTAATAACATCAGAAGAACAACCCCACGCGCAATGAAATGGTATTCAATCTTATATTGGGATAGGTGAAATAACCCTTGTACCCCAGATCATAATTTTTGGGATTTACTGCGGATGGCAAAAAGCCATTATTAAAGAAAAGAGCTGTAAAGAAATAAAGTTTTTCGGTGATCGGATATTCTATTCCCCCACCAATGTTTAACTGGAAAACAATAGGTGCTGCGGCAAATGTACCCTTTAGTGTCACATTGTCCTCTGATACGTGGTTTTGGATACCATTGTTATCGTTGTAGGTGACATCATAAGAAGCCTTTTTGCTGATGTTTATTCCAGCAGTCAACCCTACCTGGCCAAAAACATGCATGCCATTTTTTGGAAATTCGTCTGACCGTAGTTTAAGGGCAAATGGGATCTCCAGGTATTGCAGCCGATAATTGAAGCCAGAATGCAATACAGTACCACCTGATGAAGGCGTTATGTTGTTATTAATGTCTGCATTTAGTTTGCCACCAGCCACATTCAGATTAAAGCCGGTAGCCAAACCATAATTGGGTGCAAAATAATATTCTGCTATTACGCCCCATATATAGCCAACTTTACTCCCCTGGCTGCTGATGTGATAATGTCCGTCATCGCTGGCTGATGCCACAGGGTGCATCCAGGCTATAGAGGGCGAAAAATAGGCACCAAACCGAATATGATTAAGATCTAGGCCATGGCTGCGGGCAGGCCCAGGCTTATGTTTGGTACTTCCATCAGGTACATCATGGTATTCATAGGTCTGTGCACTGGCATGAATAGCTAAAACAATAAGAGGTAAGAATAATAATTTTTTCATACGAAGTGGAATTTTGCCTATTTCTGCTTTGCTTTACGCATTGGCGCGTACTTGTTACTTTTGCCAACAAAATAAAAGTATTTCCCGATGGGTTCATTTATTAAGAGAAATTTTTCTTTCGCCGTGTTTGCTGCATTATTAGCCTTCTCTTTTTTAACTGGTGGCTGTAATAATGGTGAAAAGGTACCTGATGTATCGGGAATTAAGATAAATATGCAGGTAAAGCGTCTGGACAGAGACCTGGCCAAATTAGACACCAATCACCTTGCGGCCGGTTTGCAACAATTAAAACAGGCTTATCCTGATTTCCTTGATTTTTATCTGGATACACTTATTGGGCTGAATATTAACCGGAATTATAACGATACAGTAGCTGCTATACACACAGGATTAAAGACCTACCTCACTTACAAAGATTATAAAGGCCTCCTGGATACAGTTGCCACTCACTATCCTGATACTAAAAGTATTGATGAGCAGCTTGCAAAAGGGTTTCAATACATGAAATATTACTATCCCACATTCAAGGTGCCGCAGGTGGTGTACCTGGTATCGTATCTGAATAACTGGGGGGCGTTTACCTATGGTGATAATTTTGTTGGCATAGGGCTCGATATGTTCCTGGGTGCCAGATATCCTTATTACCGTTCCATAGGCTTACCTGATTATCTCTATACTCATCTTACCGCAGATTATATACCTGTGGCAACATTCAGTGCCATATACAATAACATACATCCGTTTGTGACGGACGAACGCACCCTGCTGGATATGATAATACAGCGGGGCAAACAACAATACTTCCTGCATAAAGTATTGCCGTTTGTGGCAGATACCACCCGCTACGGCTATACACAGAAACAATTGAAATGGTGCACAGAAAGCGAAGCAGAAGTATATAACTTTTTTATTAGGGATAATTTGTTTTACCAGACCAACTGGCAACAAGTATTACGCTATGTAAATGATGGTCCTACATCAACAGGAATGCCTCCTCAAAGCCCGGGTAATATTGGCTCATGGCTGGGATATAGGATAGTGCAATCATATGTGGCTCAGCATCCGCAGATAACCCTGAATGAATTGCTAAAGGAAAACGATGCGCAGAAATTTTTGCAGGAAGCAAAGTACAAACCGAATAAATAAAGTGACTTATATTTCAATGTTCACAAAAACTATTTACATGAGAAAATTTTTACTGACAGTATGTAGCATGCTCTCTATTACTATAGTAAGTGCACAGCTAAGTGAAGCCGATAAAGTAAAAAAGGGACTGGAAACTAAAAACAAAGACACTGTTGCCTGGACCAAAAGTGGATTTATTAATGTCGGGATAAATGAGGGCTTTCTTCACAACTGGCAGGCAGGGGGAGAATTGGCCTCACTGACAATAAGCAGTATCTTCAGTGGCAATGCTACCTATCTGAATCATAATAAGATATGGAGTAATAACCTGGATATGGCTTATGGGCTTTACTATGCTTACTCTACAGCATTTATACCACATAAAACAGATGACCGGATAGATCTTTCTTCCAAATATGGAATTCGTTTAGACACAGCGAAGAACTTTTATATTTCAGGGCTATTTGATTTTCAGACACAGTTTACACAGGGACATGATTATTCTTTGCCCCGGTGGGATACCTCCTCCACGTCCAAATTTCTTTCACCTGCCTATCTGACATTAGGTATAGGGTTAGAATATAGAAAAGGCTCTGACATAAGTATATTTCTTTCCCCATTGGCAGCCAAGCTTACATTGGTGGACAAGGTATATACCTTACGTAGTCCTGAAGGCGCATTTGGCGTACCGTACGGTAAAACGGCGCATATGAAGCTTGGAGCTTATTTTTCAGCTCGGTATGTAGGCCGGATAAATAAGGATATTTCATTCAAAACAAGGCTTGACCTGTATTGCAATTACCTGGCTAAAGACCGGACCGATAGTCTTGGTAACATCGTAAAGCGCGATAACCCCGGTAATATTGCGGTACTGTGGGATAATCTATTGGAATATAAATTATCAAAATATCTAAATATTACATTTGCAGCTACATTTATTTACGATAATGACATACCATACAGCAATACTTATGTTGATAAAAGTGGGATTGTAGTGCAAAAGGATAACCCTGGCAAAAACCTTGGCTGGCTGCAAGCCAAGCAGATATTTACACTAGGGTTTGAATATAAATTCTGATTTTTTATTCAACACCGTTAAAACTGGTTATTTTTACCTGATTCCGAGATACGTTAAAGCCAAATGTCTACATCTTACCAGATAAAACTTCCGCAATTTGAAGGGCCTTTTGATCTGTTGCTATTCTTTATAGAGCGGGATGAACTCGACATTTATAACATACCCATCACCCGTATTACCAATGATTTTCTGGATTATATACATACCCTGGAAACGCTGAATATAGAGCTGGCCAGCGAGTTCATCCTGTTTATATCCACCCTGATGCGTATTAAGGCCAAGATGCTGCTTCCGCGCAGGGAAATGGATTTGCATGGCAACGAAATAGATCCGCGGCAAGAACTTGTAGATAAGATACTGGAGTACAAAAGGTTTAAAGAAGCGTCTGAGCAGATGGCTATACTGGAAGCAGAACGCCTTTTACAACAAAAAAGAGGGAATATACGTAAGGAACTGGAGGCGCTTGGTGAAGAATACGCAGAAGGTACCGAGATACAAACGGTAACAATGTATAAGCTGCTACAGTCTTACGAAAAGGTAATGAAGCGCTTTAAAGACCGAAATGATAAGCCACAGCACGTGGTGGTGAAATACAACCACACCATGGAAGGGCAACGGACCTACCTGTTGGGCAGGCTGGAAACAGAACGAAAAGTAGCTTTTGAGGCCATATTTATGGATTGCGAGAACAGGATACATGCTATATTCAATTTCCTGGCTTTACTGGAATTGATACAGCAGAAATTCCTTTCCATACTTACCGGCACCGGGCGCAATAACTTTATAGTGGAGTGGAATACAAACAGGGAAGAGGATTTGAAGACCGATATTGATGCCCCACCTGCCACTGAAAATAATGGTAGTCTGGCATAATAATTGATATATTAACATTGTAAGCACACAGCTTATACAAAAAGAATCCCAAGGCGCTGTCGGACAGAAGTTTTGGGGCTTTTTAGTTTTTATGAGTATAGTAAATATTCTGGCAATAGAATCTTCCTGCGACGAGACAAGTGCAGCCATCATACAAAATGGCATAGTACTCAGTAACCTGATAGCAACCCAGCAAGTGCATGAGCAATATGGCGGGGTAGTGCCGGAAATGGCATCGCGTGCCCATATGCAAAATATATTGCCGGTTGTAGATACTGCATTGAAAAATGCTGGAGTAGATAAAAAAGATATTCATGCTGTGGCCTTTACCCAGGCGCCAGGCCTTATAGGTTCATTACTGGTAGGTACGTGCTTTGCAAAAGGTTTTGCCCAGGCTTTAGATTTGCCTCTTATAGCAGTACATCATATGCAGGCGCATGTCCTGGCTCATTTTATAGATGCTCCAAAACCCCAATTTCCTTTTCTCTGTTTAACAGTATCAGGTGGACATACACAGGTTGTGCTGTGCAAAGACTACCTGGATATGCAGGTGCTTGGCGAAACAGTAGATGATGCTGCGGGCGAAGCCTTTGATAAGGTGGCTAAAATGCTGGGATTACCATATCCCGGTGGCCCGCTGGTAGATAAGCTGGCAAAAGAAGGCGATGCCCGCCGTTTCCCATTTCCCGTTACTGACATGAATGGTTATGATTTCAGCTTCAGTGGAATAAAAACTGCCGTACTTTATTTTTTGCAGGCACAGAAGAAAAAAGATCCTGATTTTGTTGCCAATAACCTGAAAGATATCTGCGCATCAGTACAATACACAATAGTAGCTATGCTCTTGAAGAAACTGGAAAAAGCTGCCGCTGAATTAGGTATAAAAGAAATAGGCATAGCGGGGGGCGTATCAGCAAATAGTGGGCTGCGCGCTGCCTTAACAGCTGCCGGGGAAAAGAATGGCTGGACGGTACATATTCCTAAGTTTGAATATTGTACAGATAATGCAGCTATGATAGGTATTACAGCACATTATAAATACCTGAAAGGCCAATTTGCCGATTTATCTGTAACGCCATCCGCAAGGGCTGCCTGGTCATGAGCAATACTTACTTTCAGTTTAAGCAATTCAGGGTAGAGCAGGGTGCGTGCGCTATGAAGGTTTCTACAGATGCCTGTATACAAGGCGCATGGACACCGGCAAATGATACAACACATAAGATCCTGGATATAGGTGCAGGTACCGGACTACTGTCCTTGATGGTGGCGCAACGATGTAATGCCCGGATAGATGCGATAGAAGCAGATGCCAGGGCAGCAGCGCAGGCAGAGGAGAATTTTGCAGCATCGCCCTGGAATGCAAGATTAAGTCTGGTGCACCAGGATGTACGACAGTATGTTGCGGCAGATAAGTACGACCTTATTATTTGCAACCCTCCTTTTTTTCAGAATAGCCTGTTAGGCGATAATACCGAACGCAATATTGCCCGCCATACAATTAACTTAAGCTATTCAGATATAGCATCAGTTTTAGAACGTATGCTCGATGATAACGGGTATGCCTCAATAATGCTGCCTCTTGCAGCACATGAAGAATGGGTATCGATATTAGCAAAGATAGGCTGGCATATACATGGCCGGCTGTCTGTTTTCCCAAAGGCAGGTTCGTTTTTGCCAAACAGGATCATCAGCTTGTGCGGAAGAAATGAGCCGTTTGAGATAGAAGAACAATCTCTTTATATCAGGAGCGGGGATAATACCTACACATCCGCATTTAAACAACTGTTGCGTCCTTACTACCTGGACCTGTAGCGGTTACTTTCTTTTGAAAAAGGTAGAATAAGCTTATTATCATCCATCCACCCCAGAAAAGGTAAAAACCTGTATGAAAGCGCTTACCAAGAAGGCGGTGGGCCAAATTGTTATGAAAATCAGTGTAGGTAGCATATAGTCCGGCGCAAGCTAAGAGTAACACCAGAAAACTGATCAATCTGGCTTTTGGTAACGCGAATCTTCTGTGGATGATGCTATGTGCCATCATAACGAGCATCCAAACTACAAACACAGCAATAGCGCCCTGCCACCAAATCTTTAAAAAATTATACTCTTTGTAGAAAAATGTCATGCCTACTCGTGTTACCCATGATGCCTTAGACAGCAGATGACCTACAAAAATGGAAAGTAATGCAAGTGTAATGATCAGAAATGAACGAGGACGCATAGGAATGCTTTTGCCAAAATTAATATATCGGTATAATAATATCGTTTTGTCTGCTAATAAGATATTCAGTATTTTTCTGAAAACTTATCGATCATGAAAGCAATATGGGAAAATGAAGTTATAGCGGAAAGCAATGATACCGTAATAGTGGAAAATAATCATTATTTCCCTGCATCATCAGTAAAAAAAGATCTACTCACAGTATCTTCTACACATTCAATCTGTCCCTGGAAAGGAGAAGCATCTTACTATAATATAGTGGTAGATGGCAAGACGAATAAGGACGCTGTGTGGTATTATCCTGATCCCAAACCTGCAGCTGCAAACATAGAAGACCGGATTGCGTTTTGGAAGGGAGTAAAGGTGACTGAATAGATATCTATGATCTCGCTACAAAATGTATCTAAGAAGTTTGGCGGCGCTGTTGCAGTGGATGATATTACCCTTACTGTAAATACAGGCGATAATCTTGTGTTGTTAGGGACCAGCGGTTGCGGCAAAACCACCACCCTTAGAATGATAAACCGACTGATAGAACCGGATAGCGGGAATATTCTGATAAACGGAAAGGAGATTAATAGTGGTCCTGAAGAAGAGTTGCGGAGGAAGATAGGGTATGTACTGCAACACAATGCTTTATTTCCCCACTATACTGTTGCAGAAAATATTGCCGTAGTGCCCCGGCTACTCAAATGGAATGAAGAGAGGATAAGCGCGCGGATAAAAGAACTTGCAGGTAAACTGCGCTTTCCCTTACAGTTTATTAATAAATATCCGTCGCAGCTTAGTGGTGGGCAACAGCAAAGGGTAAATATAGCCAGGGCCCTCGCTGCTGATCCTGATGTATTGCTGATGGATGAACCATTTGGCGCACTGGATCCTATTACAAGAAATGATATAGTAACCGACTTTAAACAACTGGATGAGCTGAAACGAAAGACGATCGTATTGGTGACCCATGATGTAAATGAAGCTTTTGATTTGGGAGATAGAATATGCCTGATGGACCAGGGAAAAATAGTACAACAGGGCACGCCTGAAGAATTACTTTTTAATCCTTGCAATGATTTTGTCCGCAACTTTCTTAGTAAATACACATTGCAGCTATCCTTAAAACATATACGATTACACGACCTCTGGGAGCATTTTACTACCAACAAAAATGATAACACGAAAAAAATAACTTCAGCTACTACACTCTGGCAAGGACTAGGTATGCTTACGGACCCGGAAGGGATAGAGGAGATAAATGTTCAAAATGATAATGGGGATATTAAAACAGTGTCGCTTTTATCACTAATGGATGCGTACAGGCAATATAAAATGGTGAAACGTCAATAATGGAGCACCAGCAAACATTGTTAGAATTTGTTTCCCAGCAATCGGGTAAGTTGCTGGAGCAGACAGTTACGCATATCGGACTCACATTTATATCGTTATTGATAGCGGTTGCAATAGGGTTGCCATTAGGTATAGTAATAGCGAGGCGGCAAAAGTTTGCCGGGTTTGTTTTAGGTATTGCAGGTGTGCTGCAAACAATACCAAGTATAGCATTGCTTGGTTTTCTGATCCCAATACTGGGTATAGGGCCCAAACCCGCTATTGCAGCGTTATTTTTGTATGCTTTACTGCCTATTATCCGAAACACTTATACCGGGATAATAGGGGTAGATACTGCCATTACAGAAGCAGCTACCGGAATGGGCATGAGGCCCAATCAGGTATTATGGAAAATACAAATGCCGCTTGCAATGCCTGTAATATTATCGGGTATACGGATAGCTACAGTAATTAATGTGGGCGTTGCTACACTTGCTGCATATATAGCCGCCGGTGGTCTGGGCGAATTTATTTTTGGTGGCATATCACTGAATAATACCAATATGATATTAGCCGGGGCTATCCCTGCTGCGCTGCTGGCTATTACATTTGATTTTCTTTTATCACGGCTGCAGAAAATAAAACTCAGAAAATACAAGGCGGTATTATTCTCGTTACCTGTCATGGTACTGTTGCTCTCTTCTTTCTACTTGCTACCCGCGGCATATGGTACAAAGCTTCTTGCAGGGTTTACTCCTGAATTTATGGGACGTGGTGATGGGTACTTAGGGTTAAAAAAACGTTACGATCTTAATATTCGTACGGTAGTTATCAGCGATGCGGTGATGTATAAAGCGGCTTATGAAAATAGACTGGATGTCATCAGCGGTTATAGTACGGATGGAAGACTGAAGGCATATGACCTGATGACACTAACGGATGATAAAAATATTTTTCCACCTTACTATGCAGCTTTGGTAGTGCGGGAGGATGTGTTGGCTAAATACTCGAAATTAGCAGATGTAATAAATATTTTATCTGGCAGGATATCAGATTCAGTAATGACGGAATTAAATTTTAAAGCTGATTGCCTGCATCAATCTCCTGAAAAAATTGCACTGGATTTTCTTGTAAACAATGGTCTGTATAAACCTCCTACACATCTACATAATGGAACCATAAGAATAGGTTCTAAAATATTTGCAGAACAATATATCCTTGCTGCCATGTATAGTATGCTGATAAAGGGCTATACTGATATGGATGTAGCAACTAAAACCGGACTTGGCGGCACCAAAATATGTTTTGATGCCCTTACGAATAACCAGATTGATATGTATCCTGAATACACCGGTACGGGTTTGTTGGTGATCCTGAAAGCAGATGAGCAAACGGTTAATTCCTTGAAAAGTAATAAACTGGTATATAACTTCGTAAGCGACCAGTTTCATAAACAATATCACCTTAGGTGGATGCTGCCAATAGGATTTAATAATAGCTACGCTTTGATGATGCGTAGAAAACAATCTGCAGATCTAAATGTTACTACAATATCTGAACTGAAAAATTATCTTGATAAGAAATGATACTAGCAGATAAATATAAAAAAGTAAGAAAGCATACAGAGGATATTTGCAGGCCTTTGCAGGTCGAGGATTATGTAGTACAGCCTGTAGCAGATGTAAGCCCGCCTAAATGGCATATAGGCCATACTACCTGGTTTTTTGAAACCTTTATATTAAAACCTAATGTACCGTCTTATATAGAGTTTGATCCGCAATACAATTTCGTCTTTAACAGCTATTATGAAACAATTGGTAGCAGGGTGATTCGCACAGATAGGGGAAACCTCAGCAGGCCAGGTGTTGCCGATATTTATCGATACCGCGAGTATGTAGATAAATACATGGTAGATTTTATCAGTACTGCTCCCTCGCCTGTAATAGCTGATCTAATAATATTAGGGCTAAATCATGAGGAGCAACATCAAGAGTTGCTCCTAACAGATATTAAATACATACTTGGTAATAATCCATTATTTCCTGCTTATGATTTACATCATAAAGAAAATATAACTACAGAAGCAAGAGAAGGGGTTATAACCATTCCGGAAGGATTGCACACAATAGGCTACGCAGGGAATGAATTTTGTTTCGACAATGAACTGGGGCGGCACCAGGTATATCTTTCTCAATATAAAATAGCTAAAGGTCTGGTGACAAACAAAGAATACCTTGATTTTATTAATGATAACGGATATACTGATTTCAGGCATTGGCATGCAGAGGGATGGGATTGGGTGAAAAATAACCAGGTTACCTGCCCTATGTATTGGCATAATATAGATGGTGAATGGAACCAATATACTTTGCGTGGGCTTGAACCTCTAAATTGGAATGATGCACTCTGCCACATTAGCTACTACGAAGCAGCTGCCTATGCATCATGGAAAGGGATGAGACTGCCAACAGAATTTGAATGGGAATCAGCTGCAAAGCAATTTGCCTGGGGGAAAAGATGGGAATGGACTGAAAGTGCATACTTACCATATCCGGGATTTGAAAAAGCGCCCGGCGCTATTGGGGAATACAATGGGAAATTTATGATCAATCAAATGGTATTACGAGGTGCATCAGCTGTAACACCGGAAGGCCATAGTCGCGATACGTATCGTAATTTTTTCCACCCATATCTGCGCTGGCAATATACAGGCATACGTTTAGCAAAATAGAGCACATGAATCAATTTTTTAAAGACATATGGAAAGGGTTGAACGCAACACCAAAGTATCTTGACTCCCGGTATTTTTATAATGAAGAGGGGGATAAGATTTTTGAAGAAATAATGAACAGTCCGGAATATTATCTTACCAACTGTGAGCTTGAAATATTTTCATTGCAAACCACAGCTCTGGCAAAAGTGATACTCGGATTTTTCTCTGATTTCGATTTAGTAGAACTGGGCCCTGGGAATGCTTTAAAATCAAGATATTTAATAAAGGAGCTACTGCTTAGCAATGTTGACTTTACCTACTTCCCGATCGATATATCTACAAATGTTATCCAGTCTTTAAATAAAGAATTGCCTAAGGAGATAAAAGGTCTGAAGATGCAGGGATTGAATGGTGACTACTTTGAAATGTTGAGTCAGGTAAAACAAATTTCTTCTCGTAAAAAAGTAGTGTTATTTCTTGGTTCCAGCATTGGAAATATTACTCCCGAAAAAACACTGGATTTTCTTAATTCTCTGAGAGATAATATGTCGCCTGGTGATCTGCTGCTTATAGGCTTTGACCTTAAAAAAGATCCTGAAGTAATTCTAAATGCGTACAACGATAAAGGAGGCTTTACGCGCAAGTTCAATCTAAATCTGTTGAAACGCATAAATAAAGAACTGGATGCAGATTTTGATATTGACAAATTTGTTCACAGGCCGCAGTATGATGAAGCTACGGGTGCTTCTAAAAGCTTTCTTGTCAGTCTGAGGGATCAGCAGGTAAGAATAGGGCAAGCAGGTCAGGTGTCTTTTACTGAAGGAGAACCCATTTTTATGGAAATATCACAGAAGTACACTGTACCGCAAACCGATACATTTGCTATTGATAGCAGTTTTAAGCCTATTGCACATTTCTTTGATAGCCGGCATTGGTTTCTGGATGCTCTTTGGCAAGTTGTTAGTTAAAAGTTTTTAGTATGTCTGCATTGTTTAGTCCACTTACGATCAGGGGAATTGATTTTAAGAATAGAATAATTGTATCCCCCATGTGCCAGTATTCATCCGAAGATGGCTTTGCTAATGATTGGCACCTGGTTCATTTAGGTAGCAGGGCTGTTGGTGGTGCAGCATTAGTTATGACCGAGGCCACAGCGGTATCTCCTGAGGGTAGAATATCCCCGCAAGACCTTGGTATCTGGAAAGATGAGCACATAGATGCGCTAAAGCGTATAACTACTTTTATTGAAGCGCAGAATTGTGTGCCAGGTATTCAACTGGCCCATGCAGGTCGCAAAGCAAGTACTACTGCTCCCTGGCTTGGCGATCATTACATTTCGTTACTTGATGGCGGATGGCAAACAGTGGCACCGAGCGCTATTGCTTTTGCTGAAGAAACGGCCCTTCCGCATTCTTTATCTTTACAGGAGATCAATGGTATAGTACTCGCATTTAAGAAAGCAGCGCAAAGAGCATACTCTGCCGGCTTTAAAGTGCTGGAGATACATGGAGCGCACGGCTACCTGATAAATGAGTTTTTATCCCCCCTCAGCAATAAACGGACTGATGAATATGGCGGCACTATACAAAACAGGTTGCAGTTTTTAATAGAAATAATATCAACTATCCGTGAAGCGTGGCCTGTAGACTATCCATTATTTCTGCGGATATCGGCATCGGATTGGGTAGATGGTGGATGGACGATAGATGATTCTATAGTATTGGCTAATGTTGTTAAGGAAAAAGGAGTGGACTTGATAGATTGTTCTTCTGGTGGGGTAGTTAGTGGGGTGAAGATACCTGCTAAGCCAGGATATCAGGTGCCTTTTGCTAAAGCAATTCGTCAGGCTACAGGTATGCTGACAGGTGCGGTAGGTATTATCGTGGACCCAGCGCAGGCAGATAAGATCATAGCGGATGGTGAAGCAGATATGGTATTGATGGCAAGAGAACTGCTTCGTAATCCCTATTTCCCCTTAAAAGCGGCTTCGGAATTGCACGATTTGATAGAGTGGCCTTTGCAATACGAACGTGCAAAAAGAAATAAATAGTTTTATTATATGTTTCTTAGCATTAGTTGCTGTTTTATAAAAGAAATACGTAATTTTAGGGGGCGTGCACTATAATATAAAAAGACGTGCAGTATAATTAAAGATATTCAAACAATATTTATGAAAAAACTATTACTACTGTTTACTCTATCCTGCATTTGCTTTTTTTCCAATGCACAGACTGCACTGCAGCACGTACCTCCAAATATGGGCAGTTTTTACATCAGTAAAACTACCGGCACACTGGAAGAGCATATAAATGTGAACTATGCCCTATACCCCGCACCGTTTGTAAATGTGGTAAAGATGAACCTGAACACCCCGCACAATATGATGCTGAGCGTGAAGATCATTAACAGCAACGGCACACAGATGACCGCCTGGAAACCAGCACAGGCCAGCTACCGCTACGATAAAGAATTTGATATATCATCTTATCCTACCGGACAATATAAGATAGATATATATGGACCTGATAATACCAAAGTTCATAGTGTTTCTTTTGAAAAGAAAGCTTCTTAATACACCTCTATCAATTTATACTAATGAAAAAACTATTTTTTGTACAGTTTGTCAGTGTCTTATGTTTAATGCTGCTGGCCCATTCTGTTTTTGCCCAGCTTGACAGTTGTAATGCCTTTTTAGGAGGTTCATTCATAGAAGTAGGTGTTAATACGAATGGCGCTTATGGCTCCAGCGTATCCGCGCCTCCGGGGTTCCATCCCAAGGGCGGCTCCTCTGTGACGAATACTTGTTATCCTAGTAATTGTGTACCCTTTGGTAATGGCCTTGGTTTCGTGGCCGATCCTGCCAAAGATGGCTGGACGGTGGGTACGCCCCCGTACTTTGGTGACTATTTTCTACCGGGTACTCCCCAGGAAGGCTGGAGCCTTCAGGCAGACTCTTTTCGTATAGATGGCTGGAATGGTTCAGCAGGGTGTGGCGGAAATGCTTTTGCATATTATGGATCTAAGCGTATAGAACCTGGTTTTGCCAATGTAAAATATTCGGTACAGGGGAAATTAAAAACTACTATATGGACCGGTATATTTGACAGCCTTAATATTATCCAGACCACGATTATGGATACTACCTCCGTATATTTTACGGTGTATGTAGAGATACACAACATATCTACTGTAGCCAAGCACAATATTTATTATCTGCGTACGCTTGATCCTGATAATGATGAGCCGGAACCGGGAGGAGGATTTACTACTGTAAATACTATAGAGTACCAACTACCCAATACTAAAGGTGCTACCCTGGTATCGGGCGTAGGACAAAGCTCTTCGCTTGCTTATCTGGGTCTTGGTACATTGGATTGCCGTGCAAGATGTTTTATTATTAATATTGGGTTATTCCCTAGCTCTGGCTATGGTAATGGGAATGGCCTGGATGCAATGTATAATAATGGTACGGGCCTTGATGGTGTTACTACCACTGCTTATAAATATTCAGGAACAAATACCAGTGATCAGGGTATAGGCTTAGCATTTAAGTTAGGGGATCTGAACCCTGGCGAGTGCACGAGCCTACCGTATGCCTATATATTAAGGAAAGCGGATCTGGATGCGGCGTTTGCGTCTACGAAAGCTAAATGGAACAGCTTTGGGGATACC
>JACDGL010000005.1 GCA_013815385.1 Taibaiella sp.
GTATTTGGCGTAGTAATGGTTTGTTATTATTTTTACTACGTTTGAATAGCCCCATATTTTTGTGTTTTGGTCGTTCTTAACCAAAGGTATGGACGCTATTCAGGCAAAAAAGTTTCGGATAGTTGTGTTAAAGAATATAACCCTGTTTTCTGGGCTTTCATTTATTGGGCCGATATTATATATACTTATATTGCCCTGGGTATTTACCTGTCCTTTAAATATTTCGATGAACATACGCGATTATTGCAAGCAGAAAATATACGCAGAGCAATAGAATTAAAACAATTAAACGAGCAACTCAATCCTCACTTTCTTTTTAACTCACTTAATAATATCTACAGCCATCTGTTACGTAATTCCTCTGATGGACGGGAATTAGTGCTCAAATTAAGTGAGCTGATGCGTTACATATTGGATAGTAGTAAACGCAACACGACACTTTTACGTGATGAAATAGCATTTATTGAAAACTACATTGCATTTGAAAATGAAAGATTGGGTAATCGTTGCAGAACATTATACAGCAAAGATATCCAAGACATGGAGTTTAAAATTGTGCCTCTTGTTCTGTTCAATTTTATAGAAAATGCTTTTAAGCATGGTACAACGTCCATCCACACGTCGGAAATTGTAATAAATATCATTGCCGATAGTGCATCATTAAATTTATTTATTTCAAATGATATCTGTGAACCCATTTTGGCATCTACAAAAACGGGATTAGACAATACCTTACGACGATTGGAGCTACTCTACCCAGGTCGCCATATTCTTGATATTACCCGCCCAGATAAAAAGTATTGTGTGTCCCTGGAATTAAAAAACATTGTATGATGATGAAATGTATCATTGTTGATGATGAAATGGGCGCACATCACATATTAGAAGAATATGTGGCCAGATTAGACTATGCTGAAATTACAGGCAAATTCACTAATGCTATTGAAGCATTTCACTTTATAAAACATGTTAAGGTTGATGTGCTTTTATTGGATATAAACATGCCACAGGTTAGCGGTTTCGGATTACTTGAAATGCTCGAGAGCAAGCCCCTTGTAATATTTACTACCGCTTATTCTGATTATGCATTAAAAGGTTTTGAGTATAATGCTGTTGACTATCTGCATAAACCCATACGTTTTGAGCGATTTGTCATAGCTATGGAAAAAGCGCAGAAATGGTACGGAATGCAGAAAACAAATACCACTGCTGAATATATTGAACTGAAAGTAGATGGTCGACTTATAACAATTCAAACAAGTAACATCCTTTATATCGAGAGCAAGGGTAACTATATAAAATTATATACCCAAACTGATGAGGTAATAGTCCTGATGACTATGAATGAAATGGAAGATAAATTACCCAGAAATATTTTTATTCGGGTTCATAAGTCTTATATCATTAATGTGGTTAAAATACGAGAAGTAGAAAATGAAAAGGTCTTAATAGCTAACGCTTTGCTGCCAATAGGCAAAACTTATAAAAAATATTTTATCGAGTTCCTTAAATCGAGTTCCTTAAAAGCTTACCATAATTCTGCATAAAAGGTATGACGAAATGTCGCGCACAAGCGACGTCTTTATAAATCTGCTTCCGACCCCCTAGTCTAAGACGATTTGCTGAAGAATTGCAAAACTTTCCTTTCTCTTTATTATATATCTCTTCGGTCGTGTACTTCTTAATCCCTATTCTGAACTGCTGGCCCTTAATGTACACTGTAAGTTTTATGGGCCAAATAAGTCCATTTGCCATCGGTGTTCTTTTATCAACAAAGGCATAAACGGAACCTTTATTATTGCTATTATTGTTGGTCATTAAAATGATCTGCTTTATGCGAGTGTAGCAGATTTATTGATGCCGATGAAATGGTTAAGTAATTTTAGCGTTTGTTCCACATATCACAGGTTGTTAACCAGCACATAAAAAGTCTGGTAAAAAGAACTTGCACTTTAAATTGCACTGAACTCAACTCATCCTATTGCATCAGAATGATAGATACATAAATAATTTACATGGCAAAGTGCTTATTTCAATGCATTTGGAGCCTTTCTTAGCGCGACTCAAAATCTGGTTATCGAAAGGTAGTGCAGGTTCGATTCCTGTTTCGGGCACCTAAATGAGAGCGGAGAAAGAGAGTGGAGAGCGTTCAGACTTTCTCCGCTCTCCTTTTTACCTCCACTCTCGCTCTGTTTCTTCTCTCTTTTATATAAAATCAGGAGATTTAGTTCCACTCCGATTTAGTCGGAGATATACGCCGATCTGAAATATTTTTATAGTTTTGAGAATACTACGCTCAACGGGGCTATTTTGTAGTGAAATCAAAAAACGAATCGAATTATGAAAAAATATTTAGCGGAATTTATCGGCACATTTGCCTTAGTATTATTTGGCTGCGGGGCAGCAGTAGTGGCAGGCAAAACCATTCCCGTAACCATTGCCGATGCGCCTACGGGCATAGGACTGCTGGGCATATCGCTGGCATTCGGCCTTACGGTGGTGGTGATGGCTTATGCCATCGGGCCCATATCAGGCTGCCACATCAATCCCGCCATAACTATATCCATGCTGGTCGCCAAAAAAATAGGCGCGCGGGATGCCGTGGGTTATATAGTGGCGCAGTTTGCGGGCGCAGTGGTGGCCGCGCTGGCCCTGCTCGCCATCCAGAAAGACGCGCCCGGCTTTAAAATGGGCGAATGGGCGCTGGGGTCGAACGGCTGGGGGCCGGGCTATCTCGGGAGTTATACCACCACTGCTGCCTTCATCGTGGAGGCATTGCTCACCTTCATATTCTTATTCGTCATTTTTGCAACCACCTCCAAGGCCGGGAACACCAATATGAGCGGCCTTGCCATAGGGCTTACGCTAGTGCTGATACACCTCGTGGCCATACCCATAACGGGCACCTCCGTAAACCCTGCCCGCAGCTTTGGTCCCGCCATACTTGCCGGCGGCAAGGCGCTACAGCAGTTGTGGTTGTTTATGACCGCCCCCATAACCGGCGGCATTTTGGCGGCACTGGTATGGCGTGGGCTTTTTGAGCCTAAGGAAAATGCGTAAATAGCCGATGTGCTGACAAGTCATAATAAGGTGCATAATCAACCGTATTATTAACGCATTTACAATGTTTGCTAGAAAAAATGTTTGACGAAAAATAATAATAATCGCAACCGCTAAAGTCAGCATTGCGATTATTATTCCCATTGTTCTCTTTATTCCTAGTGCAATAAATTGCATAATTAGTATTGCTGATACTATTGAATCTTTTAGATTGATTTGGAGCCTAAAAAAGCAGCAGTGACATTTTTTGCCAACTGATTAAAAATAAGATTTGGTGCAAGCCGGCTCATGATCCTGACTACACTGGATATACCGGGATAAATTTCAAATTTTCCCGATTGCATTCCTTTTATCGCAACACCGACTAATTTGTCAGGTTGCATAAGATATTTACTGTCCAAATCGTCAGTAAATTTATCAATCAAAGGGGTGTTGGCTCCAGGGGCAATCAATTCAAATACTTTTACTGATGTGTATTTTAATTGCACCCTCAATGATCTTGTATAAGAACGGAGCCCGGATTTTGTTGCTCCATAAATTGGCGAAGTAGGAAATGGTACCAATACCAATGCTGAAGTAACATTTAGAATGGCAGCAGTTTTTTTTGTTTTGAGGTGCGGTAAGAATTGATGCACCATACGAATAGGCCCTGAGAGATTAATATCAATTTCACGAGTAATATCTTCTAAGTCAATTGAGGTATCATGTAAATTAATTTTTCGCATCTCACCTGCATTGTTGATCAAAATATTGAGGTCAGGGAATTGTTTTACAACTTCCTCATAGAGTTGAATAATCGCTTTGGGGTCGCTTACATCGCTCTTAAAAACATGAACTTTAGGAAAGTGTTTTTTTACTTCATCAAGTTTTGATTGATTTCTTCCTGTAATAATTACAGTGTTATCCAAGTTGAGCAATTGGCAGGCAAATTCTAAACCGAAGCCACTTGTTCCGCCTGTGATCAGAATTGTGTTTTTACTTATTTCCATCTTACTTTTTATCTAATAATGATGGAACAAAAGTACCATAATATGGCGGTCAGCTGTTTGCAAATATCAATCTGATATTTGCAAAATTCAAAGTATTTGAATTAAGAACGGAAAACTAAAGGGGTTTGTGATGTTTGTTTCTTAAAGAAGTTGGAGAAGTGCGATACTTCTTCAAACCCTAAACTATTTGATATTTCAGAAACATTCCAGTCGGTTTGTTTCAATAAAATTTTGGCTTCCTGGATTACTCTGTTAGTTATGAGCTCAGTAGTAGTTTTACCTGTCTTGTCTTTGAGTATTTTATTCAAATGGTTTACATGAACAGCTAATCCATCAGCATAATCCTTAGCTGTTCGCAAATTTAGTTTTTGCAGTTGTGATTCAATTGGAAATTGCCGTTCTAATAATTCAATGAACAATGAAGTAATTCTGTCTGCTGCGTTATGGGTGGGATAGAGTGCCGTAGCAGGTTGCATTTTTTGTCCGTAGTGAATTAACTCCAAAACATAGTTCCGTATTAGGTCGTATTTATAAACGTAATCTGATGCTAATTCCTTGTGCATCTTCTCAAAAATGAAATTAATTTCTTTTACTTCATTAGGGTTTGGTTGGAAAACCGGATAACCACCCACCTTGAAAATGGGTAAATCATCTAACACAACACCACTTTTATTTCTTACTAAAAATTCGTCAGTAAAAATGCAGAAGTAGCCTGATTGTTTTTCGTTTTGGGGTAAATAGTTGTAAGGTACCTTTGGAGTTGAAAAAAGGATTGCCGATTTTTCTATTTCAATTACTTTGTCAGCATACTCTACCCTGTTTTTACCTATCATCAAACTGATCTTGTAATAAGCCCTTCGGTTGTAAGGCATGGTGTGCTTTGCCTTAAAGTTGGCTATAACATCGGCTATGCTAAAAATATTAAAATGCCCAATTTCCTTGCTTATTCCTTCGGGGATAAGGTTTGAGGTGTCTTTGTAAAAGTCTTCAATAGTAGCCGGTTTCATACTTTCTATTTGCGAAATTCAAAGATACAAAGGTATTTAAAAATGAGGAGAGAGAGAACTATACCTTATTCCGGTTCCCCACGTCCATCTCTAAATGCAATGCAATTTGCTCAAGAATTGCAAAAACTTTCCTTTCCCTTTAGCCGTTCCTGCCGATTGCCCCTATACTCGCTCGATAAAGATCACAAATAAAAAACTCACTGCATTCCTTGAAAAATCCGAACGCATCCAAAGTAGCCACTACTGAAACCACCAGAATGGCAGAGTGTAAAAATATATTTGCGCAATCATCTGATTGCATCTATATTTGCAATCACTTAATTGCAAAAAGAGAAAATAATGGAGATCAGACGAGATGTATTTCAGGCAATAGCAGACCCAACGCGCAGGGCTATATTAGGTTTAATCGCATTACAGGCAATGACGCCCAATGCTATTGCAGAACATTTTAATTCGAGCAGGCAGGCGGTTTCAAAGCATATACAAATACTTACTGAGTGCCAGCTTGTGAAGCAACAACAAACAGGTAGGGAGATTTATTATCACTTAAATCCGCAAAAGATGAAAGAGGTAGCCGACTGGCTAAAGCCCTTCCAAAAAACATGGGAAGAACGCTTTGATAAGCTGGATAAATTATTACTAAAAATGCAACCTAATAATAAAAACAAATCAAAATGAGTGAAACCAAACTAACAAAGATCATAGCCGAGCACGGCTCACAAGAACTATTTATATACCGCGAGTTTGACGCACCCAAAGAACTGGTCTACCGTGCGTTTACAGAGCCCGACCTAATTGTCCAATGGCTGGGGGCCGAAAACTGGCGAATCGACCAATACGAGCATAAAAGCGGTGGCAGATGGCGGTTTGTGTATAAAGGTGAAATGGGCGAGTTTGCCATGCGTGGCATAATGCATGAATTAGCACAGGACGAAAGGCTTATCCGCACATTCGAGATGGAAGGATTACCTGAAAAAGGACATGTGTCATTAGAGATAGCCCTATTTGAATCAGCAGGTGAACGGAAAACGAAACTAACCCTGCATACCATATATAGTTCCGTAGCCGACCGTGATGGTAGCAAGTCGGCAATAGAGAAGAATGTTACAGATCACCATCTCCGAATGGACCAATTGTTCAAAAAAATTATACAATAAGAAGCATTAGCTATGAGATCAGTAATCAACAAAGCAAACAGGGATGAATTGATAAGCCGTATCAATACACTGAATGAGCACAGCAAGGCGCAGTGGGGCAAAATGAATGTCTGGCAGATGTTAAAGCATTGCACGCTCTGCGAAGAAATGTACTTGGGCAATAAGAAATACAAGCGCACATTCTTGGGTTATCTATTCGGACTTATTGCGCTGAAAGGCATGTTGAAAGATGAGCGTCCTATAAAAAGGAATGCGCCAACGTCCCCCAACTTTATAGTAACGGAAACTACAGGCGATGTGTTAGCAGAAAAGACAAAATGGATAAGTCTCATTGAGTCATACGCAGACTTTTCAGATGACAACTTTGAGCACTGGTTCTTTGGTAAGATGACAACAGAGCAAGTTGGGTATTTTGCATACAAGCATACCGACCATCACCTGCGACAATTCGGAGCTTAATTGGATTTCACCTGTTGTGATTAGCTGGATTCCGCAAAGAGAATTTTAAGACTTATTTATTGTAATAATGTATTAAGCAGATTTTATTCAAATGGTAGAAGTATTCAAAACAAACGTTCAAAAAAATAATGAAGCAAAAATGCTTCTCAAACAACTTATTTGTCGTTTACCAAATCATATAATAAACTTTGACTTATCTGATTGTGATAAAATTTTAAGAGTCAAAGGAGATCATTTTCAATCGCAGGGAATTATTGACCTAATAAATATAATTTTAAATGTGAAGTTTTAGAGTAAAAAATGAATATTGCATTATCATGCCAGGAAAAGAAAAATTAGTTACCAGGGTCATTGCCCTTGAAGAAGCTTTTCTGCATCCCAAACTTCGTGCATTGTATGAACCTTCTTATGTTAAGCAACTCGACTTGATCAAGGATCGCCTTACTGATGTCGGCCCAAAACGAATTAAGCGTATGGATGCTGCAGGAATTGATTTACAAATACTCTCGCATGTCTCACCTGGTGTACAGAATCTTGATTGTGATACAGCTATCAGTTTATCAAAAGAAATCAATGATTGGCTATTTGAAATAATTAGACATTATCCAACACGTTTTGCCGCATTTGCCATGCTTCCTACCCAATCTCCACATGAGGCTGCAAAGGAATTGGAAAGAACAGTAACAAAGTATGGATTTAAAGGAGCATTGATCAATGGCCATACACACGGAATTTATCTTGATGATGATTCTTTCTCGCCGCTTTTAGAATGTGCCCAGGCGTTGGATGTGCCGATATATATTCATCCAACTGATCCGCCACAGGCAATCACCGATATTTATTATAAAGACTATCCAGCTATGGTAACTGGAGGATGGGGCTGGCAGGTAGAGACTGGGACGCATCTTCTAAGATTGATGTGTGGTGGCATTTTTGACAGGTACCCACGCCTGAAGATTATTATTGGACACATGGGAGAATTAATCCCATATAATTTACAGCGTATCAACAAAGCTCTTACATTGGGGAATTGGCTTATTGCAGGTCAATCAAAAGCTGTTGGAACAGGGACGCAGAAAGCAATGCAAAAAAGTGTATTTTACTATATGCGTAATAACGTCTTTATTACCACGAGTGGTGTCTTTGATCATGCGGCTTTAAATTGCGCTTTAGCTGAATTAGGTATTGACAATATCTTGTTTTCGGTAGATGATCCCTTTGGGGACAATTTCGAAGCTATGGAATTTCTAAATACTGCTCAATTATCAAAAAATGATAAGGAAAAGCTTGCGCATAGAAACGCTGAACGAATCCTGAAACTTTCATCTAATATATATTCCAGTAACGAATCAAACTCATTAATTTTTCCTCGTTTAAAATCTTCCATTTTTACTTTTAAAGCGAAGGTCAAGTCCAAAATTGGACGTATGGTATTATCGTTTTTAGTGAAATGAAGCATTGATTCCACTATCTTAAAAATGAAGAAAGCGCCATGACAGTATTTCATCTTACCCAAATAAACTCTGCTATTTTCACTAAGAGTATTAATCCTGGCAATTCGTTTCTAGTTGTTTTGTCAAATATTGTTTTCACAATAATTTTGTTGGTTTAATCTTATCATACATTTAACTGTTTTCAGGCATTCCAGTTTTACCTGCGCGTTCTATTTTCTGAATAATGTCTCAATTAATAGTTTGAAATTGTACGTTACTTTTCATTGTTTAAAAATAATTTTAAATGTTACGCTGTACATCAGTATAACAAATGAATGCACCCATTAGTAATTTACCGAAAGCTTACCGGAGACAAGATCGCCATATAGTGAAAATGCCCTGTATATATATATACCTGGAGGCAGATTGATAATTACTTTATTATTCTTAAATATATAATGACCAATATTCCTGCCATCCATATTATACACATTCATCTGATCAAAAGGATCATTGCCTACAGATATAAAAGAAATGTTGCTGCCTTGCTCTGCTACCTTTAGCATGCTGCTGTGGCCTACATTATTTATACCAGTCATCCCTATGTGCACAGTGCCTGTCTGCGTTTCTGTAAAGCAACTGTTTGAAACTGTGTGACTGGTTATATACGAACCACTACTACTATAGGTATGTACCGGATCGCTAGCTGTATTGTGAGCGCCATCGCCAAATGTCCATTCATTATTGGCAACAATTGGGTTACCTGCTATAAAAGTGACTGTATTCGCAGACAGCGAGTAGCTGAAACCGGCATATGGGTAATGGCCATACTGCTGCCACTGTATAAGGCTATCCATTGTTACCTTGTCTGCTATGTGTTGTAAAATGGCTGCGTCTGCTGATAAGACACCACCAAGATAAGAGGATCCTGTAGTCCGTTTATGAAATATAGAGCTATACAGTACACATGTCTGCAGGTAAGAACCGGTAAGCGCAGGGTGAACATTGTCGGACTGATAAAGCCCGATTGAAGGAAAGCTGTCTCTCACAACCTTCCATGCAGCACCTACCGGGGCTACTATAGCATTATTGTCCTTTGTCATTTGCAAATAACTTTCTCTCAAACGGAGTTGCATGCCATCATAGGTACAAATGAACGGATAAATAGCACAGTTGGCCCGGTCGCCATCTGCATGGCCCCATGTCATCATAAACATTGTCTGGGTACAGCTATCATTGGTGCGTATCATGCTATCAAGCTTATGCGCATAGGGATAAACCTGAGTGTCTACCTGGGAGGGTGAAAAGGAAGGTAGCTCACTTTGCTCCTGCAACACTACCATGTCCCATTGCTGCGAGAATATCAATGAGATCGTAGGCGCATAGGAGCAGTGCTCTTCGAATGTGTATCCTCCAGGGTCGGACTGGCTGAATACCAATGTATCGCCCATTGCTGCTGCTAAAGATTGCAACATCGCAGGCATACTATTCGTGTAGGTATAGCTGTTGCCAATAAATAATATTTTTCGTGTGGTAGCATCGGATGTCCATGAAAACAGCAAAATGGTTATAAACAGTAATTTTTTAAAATGATGCATAGGGATATATTTTAGAGTTTGTATTATTTACAAATTCATCAATGACAATGGCTTTTAGCAAATTATGTAAGACGGGATAAATATCGTTTTGGGTTGGTCAAAAATGGATAAAAAGTAGAGCGCCTATGTAAGTATTGCTAATGAGATATGTTTTTTATTCTTTTACAAACTTCCTTATTACAACACCATTCATCTTAATAAAATAGACGCCCTGTGGCAGATCGCTTACATTTACCTGGACATTCGGGGTATTATACTGCCTGCTAAAAACAGTTCTGGCAGCAGCATCGTATATCTCTATATTGGCAATATTATCATGAGCGGTAACTGTCAATATGTTACTGGCAGGATTAGGGTAAATAACCATGCTACTATTTAGAGCCAGAGGAGCGACGCCCGTTATGGAGGTTCTATATTTTGCTACATAGGAAGGATAGGTGTAATCAGTATGCATTCGCGTAGGTGAAAGCCAGGGTACAATGACAGTAGTATCTGTAAAAGCACCCGCTGCATAAATATTGCCATTTGCATCGGAGCAAATAGAGTATATGGCTTGGTTGGCATTTAAAGCATTTACACCAATACCAGTATTGCTCCAGGTTGTTCCATCCCATTTTGCTACATAGCACGGATGTATTGTATCCCTGGTATAAACAATTCCGGTAGTCAGGTCTAAGTTCGGTTTGATCAGGTTAACTGTAGTATCGGTAAAGCTACCTGTGGTATATAAATTCCCCTGCCCATCAAGGCATAGAGAAAAGATTATATTGTTGGCTTTTAAAGAATTTGCGCCTGTGCCTAACTCTGACCAGGTAGTGCCATCCCATTTGGCAACATAATATTTGTGGTTGCTATTTGTAAACCACCCCGTCGCATATAAATTGCCAGCAGCGTCTTCCGCCAACGCCTCTATATTTTCTCCATGATAATAGTTAAACGCAACGGCACCGCCTACTTCTGACCAGTTGGTGCCATCCCACTTTGCCACATATAGATCGGCCTTGGTAACACTAGCATTATTCGAAAAAGCTCCGGCAACATATATGTGGTCTAGTGTATCAACGACCATACAATTAATATATGCATTTGCATTGAGGCTATGACTGCCTGTTCCCACCTCACTCCACCTTACGCCATCCCATTTAGCCACAAAATACCTATATGAAGCATCATGAAAACCACCTGCGGCATAGAGATTTCCGTGCCTGTCTGTAGCAATAGCAGATATATCTGAAGCAACAGGGAAGCCTGTACCTACAGGGCTCCAGTATGCGCCGTCCCACCGGGCTACATAATAACCAGCTAAGGATTGGCTGAACGCAGGGGCATATACATTGCCTGCTATGTCAGCAAAAACGGTCTTGATTTGCCCCGCAGATGGATCCAGTGAAGATGAACCATGACCTAATTCATTCCATGATGTACCATCCCATTTATATACAGAATGGCCTCCGGAATCATCGATAAGCTCTCCACATGTATATATATTACCATGGATATCAGTACACCCGGCATACAGGCTGCCCCCGGCTACATTAAGTCCATGGATTCCTATGCCTACTTTCTGCCAACTCTGAGCTGCGCTGTTAATTATGAATGCCGGTAAACAAATAAGTATAAAGCAAATTTTTTTCATGTTTTGAGGATTTATAGGGGTTGAATAATATAGGTTTGACATTTCAAATATACTTTTTTGAAACCATCGTTGAATTTTATGTACAAATAAAGATTGGCTAATTGAACAAATACTTGGCATTTGACAAGAAATGAGCCTATACTCTTTTTTTATTTCATTTCCGCTTTCCGCCTAACTTTACCGAATCATGAATCTATACACTACCCAGGGTCCTATTACCATAACTTGTCATAAACGCATTGCACCTTACCTGGAACAGGAAGTAAAAGACCTGGGATTTACCGTTGAGGAAACATTTGTGACAGGGGTACGCCTCACCGGCACCATTAACGATTGCATACGCCTGAACCTGAACCTGCGCTGTGCCAGCCAGGTATTATACAGCCTGAAGAAATTTGAGGCTCAGAATGCGGACGATGTATATAAAAACCTGCAAAATTACCAGTGGGAAAATGTACTCCCCGACCCCGGCTTTTTCTCCGTGACCAGCAATGTGCTAAACGACACTATCAATAACAGTATGTATGCCAACCTGCGGGTGAAGGATGCAATAGTAGATAGGATACGTGAGAAAAGAGGCAGCCGCCCCTCAACAGGTGCAGAACTGACCGGAGCCGTGATACACCTATTCTGGAAGAACGACGATGCAGAAGTATTTATTGATACATCGGGCGACTCACTTGCAAGGCATGGGTACCGCAAAATACCGGGCCGAGCACCAATGCTGGAAGCGCTGGCATCAGCTACCATATATGCAACACGCTGGGACAGGCTATCGCCCTTTGTGAATCCCATGTGCGGTTCGGGCACTGTGGCGATAGAAGCTGCACTGATAGCCACCAATACCCGGCCGGGCTTATTCAGGCTTAACTATGCTTTTATGCACCTGGCAGGATATGACAAGGAAGTGTATGAGCAAGAAATGGAAACGCTGAATAAACAGATAACAGATGTACCCGGACTGGCGATCGTAGCCACCGACTACAGTGAAGTGGCCATTGCCAATGCCCGCAAAAATGCTGTGGCAGCGGGTGTTGCCGATCTTATCCAATTTTCTATTTGCGATTTTGAGACAACAGATGTGCCGCAAGGGAAAGGCGGTGTCATGTTCATGAACCCTGAGTATGGTGAACGCCTCGGCGAGGAATCGGAGCTGGAAGCCACCTACAAACGCATTGGTGATTTTATGAAGAAAAAGTGCGGCGGGTACTTTGGCTATGTATTCACCGGCAACCTGGAGCTGGCCAAAAAAATAGGGTTAAAGGCAAAAAGGAGAATAGAATTTTATACAAGCACCATCGACTGCAGGCTAATGGAATTTGAATTGTATGATGGTAGCAGAAGAGTGGCACGGCCTGTAAATGACGAGGCGTAACGGTAATGCAGGCATGAGGATACGGTAGGTATAAGAGCACGTCCATCCAGATTAGCATTCGGGATAAAGACAGATATATTATCTCCCGGCTAAGACTGCCGATAAATCTTTATTTATGTATATCTGTAAAATGGACGTACCTTAACCCCATGAAACTAAAAGTATTCTCGGAAGATATTATGCTATCTAATTATAGGTACCTGGCTACCCTTAGGCAAATAGAAAATTCCAGATATTCTTTGATCGTAACAGGCACAAAAAATGAAAGCCGAGGTATTTTTAAATACGAGGTCACTATAGATTGCATCAATGATCCTGTATTTGACGGGAATGTACCGCAGAATATAAAAACAGCGACCTTTGCTCTGTGCAAGAAGGCCTGCCAGAAAGTCTAATCTAATAGCACCTGATAATTTAAGCTTACCCTTTACTTAATTAACACGGTTCTGCCCAGTAAGTTACCTGCTTTGGTTATCTCTATTAAATATTGCCCATAAGCAAGCGGCGTGATATCTAATATATTATTTGCAGGCAAGCCGCCCTCCATTAACTTTTGGCCCATTATGTTGTAGATAGTAAATGTGCAGTTTTTAGGAATAGAATTACCTGTAAAGCTAATATGCACTTTATTAATAGCAGGATTTGGATAACAGGAAATAGTGTTCACGTCCGCACTTACCCAGGCTACTGAAGCAGGCAGAGAAAATTCCCACCAATCCTGGTAATACATACCCCCTGTGGAGGTATTGATCCCTGTACCCAGATACGTTTTGCCATTACTAAGTGTGCCTGATATTAAATAAGACCTGGCAGGCATAGGAGAAGGAGGCAAGGCGGTCCATACATCAGTAACCGGATCATAGACGAAAAAATCATGAAAGTCGGTATCACCCAGTAATTCGCCCATACCACAGTATGCCTTATTATTTATCACAAAACTAATACCGCCCAGCCTTCCCAGCACAGGGAAATCTGCTACCCTACTCCAGTTATCTGCTGCAGGGTCATATGAATAGGTAAAGCGGGGGAATTTAATATCAAAGATTCCGGCATGTACAATACTATCTATCTCCCCTCCCGATATATAGCCTTTGCTGCCAATGCTAAAAGAAAACGGTAACAGCAGATAGCTTGAGTCGTATGGCAGATTCCTTTTCTTTGTCCATACATCGGTAGCAGGATCGTATTCCCAAAAATCGTTTTTAGGAACTCGGTGAGGATCGATGGATTGGGTATCCAACCCACCGCCTACATAAGCTTTATTGCCAATAACAAAGCAACTGGCATAAGACCTGATGCCGCCCGGAAAATCTGCTTTTTGAGCCCATGTACGGCTGGTGGGATCATACTGCCAAAGGTCCTTTTTAAAGTGAGTACTGTCGTTGCCCAGCGCTATGTAGCCTTTACCACCTATAGCAAACGCAATCCCGTTTTCCCGCGCATCTACTATACCAGGCGTATTGCCTATCCGCAACCAGGTATCAGTGGGTGCGTAGTACCTAAAGAACGACCTATCGCCCGCTCCGCCAACATATATAGTATCATTTATAGTAAATGAAAAAGCGCCAGCGGTAAGGCCATCTATAAAATCTCCTTTTTTAACCCAGTTTTGAGCAATACAATAATGGCTACATACAAGACAACCAAGCACCAATAGATAAGAGCAGACCTTTTTCATTTTACTAACATTTCCCTATTGACGTATCTATTATAACTGTCGTTAGTATAAAAACAAATATCCCCCTAAAAGGGTGGTGTGGCAATTATTACCTAAAGACATGCAGTAAGGATAATCTGTAATTCCTATTTTCCTAAATATTAAGTGATTATTTCTTTATGTTTATAACTTAGAGCATGAAGAAGACCTTCTTTATATTATTCCTGATCGCCCATAACTGTATGGGCCAAACTTACATGTCATTAGTTCCTTGTCTCACCAATAGCCCAGGTACCCTGGGAGAAAAGGCAAATATATCTTTTGAAGTAGGCAGGCAATGGGATGTATTTAGCCTGGGTGTTGATATTGGACGTACCAGCCTCGGCAAGGTAGATGGCAAAGACACAACCATATACCTAGAGGTACGGCCAAACCTCAACATTTTTCAGCAGGGAAAGTTTACCAATACCTTTACTCCGGGTATCGGATACATCTTTGGAGCTGAAGAGAATTTCATGACTGAGCTTACTAGCGGCATAGAATACGCTTATAACGACAAACTGCACTTTAATATTTACTTCGGACAATATTTTTACAGCGGCAAGGTAAGCGCGAGCAATGTTACCTTTTTCGGATTATCTGTGATGTATTATTTCTTACCTACAAAAACAGGGGCAATATTTAAAAGAGAACCGGGTGAAGGTAAAGACAAGACAAAAAAAGGGAAAGGGTAAAAGCAGCATCACTTACTTTTTCACTAATGTCTTATATAACCGGCCACCATCAGCGGATGCTAATTGCAATAAATAGGTGCCGGCATGCAGTCGATCCAAATAAATTGTTTCTTTATTATTGCTTATCAATCCGGTACAGACTTGCCTGCCAGTAAGATCAAATATCTTGTACAGAGTAATGCCGTGAAGTCCTTCTATTGTAATGTTATCCTCCATAGGGATGGGAAATATAACCACCTCATTCAATGAAGGAAAGCTTTTTATACTAGTACTGCTATCTACTTCGCAGTTTGGACGACCAAACTTTGCTATAAAAAAATCTGTTTCACCGCCGCTGCTATGTAAATTTTCAGAGGCTACTATAATGTTGCTTTGAAACTGACCGCCAGCGTAATAGTTACCGTAATTATCCACTCCTAAAGAGGTGGGATAGGCATCTCCACCGGCAAGAGTATCCACTCCTATCACTAATCCGGAATGCGCATTTATCGTGGCAATAAAAATATGATAGCCACTAGTATTCCTGGTATAACTATCCCAACTGAATCTACCCGGATAATCTCCTATTACCGCTACAGTATCACCAAAAAGAGCCACGCTACTTCCTTCACTTGCTGCATCAGTTGATGCATTGGTAGCCCATATATTATCGCCATTACTATCCAGCTTAATCAAAAAGGGCGACGCTACCGATGAAAGCCCAAAGCTGTTATGGAATGTAGCTCCATTAAATGTATATCCTGGTGCTGTAGCACCTGTAATGTAAATATATCCCTGAGGGTCTACCAGCGGTCGGTTAGCCACTCCCCCATAGCCAGCTGAATCGTTATTTTGTTTTGTCCATTTGTTTATGCCCGCATTATCAAACGCGCCTAAATAGAGGCAGTAACTAACTTTGGTGGCTCCAAATTTATACACAGAAGAGCCTGACGGGAAGTGCGTACCCCCAATATAATACAAGTCCCTTTTTGCATCCCAAGTCATATGTATATTCTGCAACACATTTGGGACAGAATAGGTTATCTGCATGCTATGACCTGTTATAAATTTGCCATTCCTATCATATTTCATCAGATACAGGCCCGGGGAAGTAACTATATATATACCCCCCACGTATGCTCCGGGCGGCAACATACATAGTAAGGCCGTATTGCCTGCCTTATCTGCATCCATATCTATAGGTACAGTTGTTACGATAGCGCCTGTTGAAACGGTATCAGACTGCGGCATCCTTATCCATTTATAAGCACCAGATGTATCGTACTTTAAGATGAAGAGCGATTTATTAGTCTCTGTGATCAGCGTATCACTATCTATGTATGCCGGTCCTACACCATGAATTACCTGCATATATCCTGCTATATAAACACCACCGAGGGTATCGGCTTTTATGCTTTGTGCAGCATTATCTGCGCTTAGGCTGCCTATTACTTTGCTCCACCGATAAGTGCCATCACATTTAAAGCTGGCGATGCTGATATTCTGGTATCCATATCCTGTTTTTGCATGCCCATCTATATCCGGTGAATAGCCAAATACGTTGGCAAGGACATATAAATTTCCCCATTTATCGGTAGCTATATCAATTACATTTTCCGTACTTCCGTATATTCCGGTACTAACAGAGCCACCGCCCCTTTTTCCCCACTGCCAACTTTGCGCCCGGCCAGAATAGAAAGTAGAAAGCATAAATAAAGTGAAAAATAATGCGGGTAGTAATAATCTTTTCATATAGGGTTAATAATTACTCCCTTAAATCTAATATATAGGATCAATATTTCAATGGTTGTAATCTTTTGTTGCGATACAATAATTATAGAAATAAGAGATGCCCTTCAAATTTTGAAGCTAGTAGTAACTCTTAATTAATAAATAGGAATAAAAGATAGATTTCTATGAGCGATGCGTTAATAGATATTCTATTTTTTTACCAACATTTTAGTAACGACACTGCTGTTTTCCTCTTTTACTGAAATGTAATAGATGCCTGATGGAATATTGGCAGTATTAATCTGCATAAGCCGTTCATAAGTTTGTTGTGCGATTACCACCTGGCCAAGTGTATTATGTACTAAGATATTACGAAGGCCGGCAGTATTAAAACTAATAGCGAGTAATTCGTCGACAGGGTTTGGATAAATAGTAAAACTATTTTGTACGCCTTGTAGGTTTGCAACTGTAAGTGGAGGCTGATTAGTTAGCCTGCCTACAAAGGCATCGTAGTTATAATACCCCGGTGTGAGTAAAGATGTAACGGTTATCTTACCGAACTTAGCAGTGTTATTAAAAGACCCGGCAATTGCAATAGTTGTGTCTGTGTTATCTACTGCAATAGCATTCCCGAAGTCCGCGTGTCCGCTAGCGTTAGTAACCCATATAGCGTTGCCGGAAGTATCAAATTTTGCAATAAAAATATCTGTATAATCAGCAGCAGGCAAAGCGGTACCGCCTATTGTCAAATTACCACCATAATTGCCTATAATGTACGGATCGCCAGATACATCCGATGCAATCCCGGTTGTAGCATCATTAGTGCTGTTCCCGAAACGCTTCTGCCACAGGCGTGTACCGGTACCCGAATATTTTTCAATAAATGCATCCTGCAGGGCTACTACCCCTGTGCCCGTGCTATAAATAGCATCCAGATAATTACCGGCTACATATGCATTGCCTGCATTATCAGTAGCAATGCCATTACCACAGGAATAATTAGTGAGCGTTGACGTTCCCACGGCTGTGCCTGCATTATCAAGCCGGAACCACAATAAATTGCCTGCGGGATCGTACTTGCTTACAAATACCCTATCATTGCCCGATGGCGTTTGCATTACCTGGTGCGCGCCATACCAGGCCGTAGTATCTGTAAGCAGGAATGGTGCCTGCGCAGCAATAGTCTGTGCCATTTTTATATTACCTGCCGGGTTGGGGTGTACGTTATCATAATTATAGATGGCTTTCATGTAGGTGGTAGCCGTATCCACTAACGCGCTATAAAAATCAACTACAGTCAGCGAATAAGTTGCAGCTACTGCCCTGATACGCCTGATGTATGGATCAACTCTTGTGCCTCCCAACGGGAGCAAAGTAGCCAGTACAGGAATGATACCATGATTTCTGAAACAAGTGACAAGATTAACGAGGTTAGTCTGGTATTGGTTAGTATCTACTCCCGCATTGGCATCATTGGTGCCAATCTTCATACACACATATTTAGGATGCAGGCTTACTATTTCTGTAGTATCATATAACACGTTAATTGACTGATCTCCCGCACCAGCATTGGTAGCATATAGATAAGGACTAGTATTGTATAAAACATCCTGGTAGCGATGCCCCTTACCGCCCGAATAATAGCCTGTAGTTATACTATTACCCACAAAGACTGTTAGCGGATCATAATTTTCAGTACTGCTTAATTTGAAATTATAAACATTTTCAGTGCCTCCTAAAAAATACATACCATAGTACCCATTGTTAGGCATTATAAAATTTGTAGTGGGCGGTCCTACTGTGTATCTGTAACCTTTAGATATCCTGTAGTGCTTTGTATAATTAATAATGGTTGCAGAAAATGTATCGTAGCTTCTCTGAATTGCTACATTAATAGAATCGCCGATAGAAACAGCGTAGCCAATACTGGAATCAATGGCGCCAGAATAATTAAACAGAATTATCCTGTTACTATCTGTAATTGACAACGGAAAATTTGCTACAAAGTAAACGTTACAAAACCTTGCAAGCCCTACACCTTTGCCACCGGTAATTACTTTCACATTGGACTCTACCTTGAAATTTTCCATGTCAGTAAAATAGTTGTAATAGATAAAATTGTAAAAGGAATTGTTCCCTCCCGTAGCCTGCATAGCTGTGCCTGTAAAATTAAGTGTGACATTAGGTATGTAGGAGTAAAAATTAGCCGGGAGAGAGGGATTATTAAATTGCTGATCTATAATTGTACCCAATTGTTTGGTACCATACGCAGTATTGCCACTTATTTTGCCGGTAGCAAAAATATTACCTGCAGCATCAGTAGCAAGGGCAGTGGTAAGGCAATTGTCAGTTGATTTGCCCGCATTGGCCCATAACAGTGTCCCACTGTTCGTGTACTTAGCAAGAAATGTATTGGTGTTACCACCTCTTAAAATAGTGCCGGAGAAATCTGCATATTGCTGAAAATAGCCGCCTATAATTGGATTCCCTCCGGGATCAAGTGTAAGTGCAAGGGCTTTTACCATACCCACAGAACGGATACTTTGCGACCATTGGTAGGTACCATCTGGCGCATAGCGGGCAAGGAACCCGTTACTACCATTTCGGCTATCATTAGTTAAAGAATCAGCAGATGAAAAATGAATTGCCTGGCTATTCATATTGCCTGTTACATAGATATTATCATTTGCATCTATGACCACACCTTTTGCTTCATCACTACCCTGCCCCTGTATCGTCTTTACCCAGAGAAGATTCCCTGCTGAATCGTATTTTGCTACAAAAGCACTACCGGCCAATGAGCCCGGTAAAACAACAGTCCCAAACATACTATTGGCAGAGTATACCCCGGCAGCAATAATATTATTATGATGATCATAGGCAACAGTGGTACCGGCATTATTAACATTATTATTCTCTCCTGCTTTTTGTACCCATTTGTATGTTTGTGCTTGCAAAGAGAACGCACATAATAAGAAAAACATTAACAGGTAACCAAGTCTCTTTATATTCATAAACCAGCAGATGAATCAGGAATATCGTCAAGATAAGAAAAAATGAATATTATTCCTTGAAATAAGACGTGTATAAAGAACAGGTTTTTATACTTTTATTCAAATTCAAACCTTATGAAGGTCGTTGCTGCTACAATACTTTTATTGTCCCTACCTATTTATAATTATGCACAGGAGGCGCAACCAAAGCATGACCATATACCACTACAAAAAATAACAGATACATCAAGGTCGGTAAAACCCAAAGGTCTTGCCTATGCAGATGAGGTACATTTTAAAAATATGCGGCAACTGACAACAGGGGGAGATAATGCAGAAGCATACTTCGGGTTTGACAACGAGCATATAACCTTTCAGCGCACAAACCCTAAAGAGCATTTGTTGTGCGACCAGATCTTTTATGGCGCTATACCAAAAAAAAGCGCAGCGCCATTTACCTACAAAATGGTAAGCACCGGCAAAGGCCGCACTACCTGTGCTTATCTGATGCCCGATAAAAAACATTTCCTTTACGCATCTACCTACAAAGGATCAGAATACTGCCCACCAATGCCTGACCGCGCGGCTATAAAAAAATATGTGTGGCCTATCTATGACAGCTATGATATTTATATAGCGACACTGGATGGCAAGATCGTGAAGGAATTAACCAATACTCCCGGCTATGATGCAGAGGCAACTATATCACCCAAAAAAGACAAAATAGTATTTACCAGCATGCGCAATGGCGACCTGGATATATACACAATGAACCTGGACGGCACCAATGTGAAACAGATCACCAATACGCTGGGCTATGATGGGGGCGCCTGTTTCTCGCCCGATGGTAAAAAAATAGTATGGCGCGCATCAAGGCCTACAACTCCTGAAGACATAAAGGAATATAAAGCGCTGATGGCACAGGGACTGGTAATGCCCATAAAAATGGAGGTTTTTATTGCTAATGCGGATGGGAGTGATGTACACCAGGTCACTAACCTGGGTAAAGCTAATTGGGCACCCGCCTTTACGCCCGATGGGAAACGCATAGTATTTGCAAGTGACTATGAATATGAAAGGGGATTTCCTTTTAACCTATACCTTATAAATACAGATGGTACCGGGCTCCAGCGCATTAGCCACGATGGCAGCTTCGACGCGTTTCCTATGTTCTCACCAGATGGTAAGAAATTTATCTTCAGCAGCAACCGAAACAATGGTGGCGGACATGATACGAATGTGTTTGTGTGTGACTGGGTGGAGTAGGAAATCAATAGTAAAAGTCAAAAAAAGCTAAACAATAAACAGATGCTCCGAAATTTTTTGATGGTGGGCTTAGGGGGCGCGGCCGGAAGTATGGCCCGGTATGGTATAGGCTACGGCATAAACCGTATCATAAAGACTGAGTTCCCTTTTGGTATTTTCACGATCAACCTGGCCGGATGCCTGCTTATAGGGATATTGTTCGGCCTGGCGCAACGCAATACTTACCTGCAGGATGTTGGCTGGTCGCTGCTGGCTGTCGGCTTTTGCGGCGGTTTCACCACTTTTTCCTCATTTGCCCTGGATAATATTTCACTGGCAGGAAAGCAGCATACGGGACTAGCAATACTCTACACCCTACTAAGTGTGGTGATAGGGATAGCACTATGCCGGGCAGGAATGTGGCTAGCCAGATAGCCCCTTATTACCTGTTTTTGAATAATCCCCGCGGGTTTGCTAATTTAGCACCGCAATACCAGTTTCCTCATGATAGAGATCAAAGTTCCTACAGTTGGCGAATCGATAAGTGAAGTAACATTAGTAAAATGGTTGAAAAAAGACGGTGACTACGTGAACCGTGATGAACTATTGTGCGAACTGGAATCTGAGAAAGCAACCTTTGAGCTGAATGCTGAACAGGCAGGGATACTCCATATAGTAGCTCAGGAAAACGCTACCCTGGCTATAGGCGATGTAGCCTGCAAAATAGATGAAACGGCAGCAGCCCCTGCTGCAAAAGCTACGCCTGAAGCCCCTAAAAAAGAAGAAAAGCAAGCCACAGCAAAAACTCCGCCTGCAACAGAAAAACCGTCAGAAGAATCAAAAACTAATAAAACGACTGGCGCCTCTGCTACTGACGTAAAAGCCACCCCTGTAGCACAGGCCATCATGGCCGACAAACAGGTAAAAAGCGCTGATGTAAAGGGTACAGGTGCAAAAGGTCGCATCATGAAGCAGGATGTATTGGAGGCGTTGAGTCACCCTGGCAAAAAGGGCGGAAGCGACGCTTTTACCCGCCAGGACAGGAGGGAGAAGATGAGCAACCTGCGAAAAACAGTATCGCGCAGGCTGGTAGAAGCTAAGAACAGCACGGCCATGCTCACCACATTTAATGAGGTGGACATGACCCGTATAATGGATATACGCAAGCAGTATAAAGATAAATTCAAAGAGGCTCATGGTGTGAACCTGGGCTTTATGTCCTTTTTCACAAAGGCTTGCTGTATAGCGCTTACCGAATGGCCATCAGTAAATGCTTATATAGACGGAGAAGAACTGGTATACCATGAATATTGCGATATATCAATTGCAGTATCGGCTCCCAAAGGGCTTGTAGTACCGGTAATACGAAATGCTGAAAGCCTGGGCATGGCGGAGATAGAAACCACGGTTATAGACCTGGCCACCAAGGCACGCAACAATAAGCTGACAATAGAAGAAATGACCGGCGGCACATTCACTATAACTAATGGTGGTGTATTTGGCTCGCTTATGTCCACTCCTATCATCAATATACCACAAAGCGCCATTTTGGGTATGCACAAGATACAGGAGCGCCCTATGGCTATAAACGGAAAAGTGGAAGTAAGGCCCATGATGTATCTGGCGCTTAGCTACGACCATCGTATCATTGATGGCCGTGAATCAGTTAGCTTCCTGGTGCGCGTGAAGGAGCTACTTGAAAATCCTGAATTGCTTCTCTTTGGGCAAGATCCTATGAAAACCTTGCTGGAAATGTAATTCCCATCTCTGTTTTTCCTTTTACTGTTTACAAAATAACGGGCTGTAAATGCGGTGCGCAATCCTATTGATCTGTTTCTCCTGTAAACCGATAAAGCACCCTATTTTATAAATTTCAAAAAACATAATGAAATCGCTATTGATTAACAGGAAATTTTTATATTTTGCCTCATCCATAAGCCCATACTTAATTCACATAAAAAAAACTGCATGAAGAAACTTATAGTTATGATCATTGCCTTAATACCCCTGACTGTAAATGCCCAATACTGGGAATTTGGTTTGGGTGGCGGAGTTAGCCAGAATGGCGCACCAAGTAGCAATATGTACTACAAGGCCGACCAATCTACTATTAACTACGCGGCAAGCACCAAATTGGCATATGTATTTCATTATGGCTTTAAGGTAGGCCTGCAGGCTAATGTCTCAGAACTATCAGGGACCTCCTCAACTACCTATACCAGCATATATGGCGGTACAATAGGTGGAGATGATAAGCGCTTTGTATATTCCAAAGTGACCACCGCACTATGCCTGACCGTGAATAAATCCTTTTTCATTGGCAGACATGAACTTTACCTGGGCGCAGCCGCAGGATGGGGCGTGGGGCGCAACTCACATAGCCATACTGAGAACGAGTCTTACATAGCACCGGATGGTGGAAACGGTTTTACCTATGGAGGGCAGATAGGTTATGTATTTAATCTTAATGACCAGTGGGGGTTGAATATAGAAGTGGCACCGCGTATGTACACCCTGAAGTATGATGCGGAAGCTCCTCTTATAGCACCACACGAGGAGTTGAATTATACTATATTGGCATATCCTGTAACCGTGGGCATACATTACCGGTTCCCTTATAATATTGTCAGCAATATGGAGCGTTTTAATTTCCGCAGAGAAGACTAAGTCATTTTCTACAAATACGTTAAATAAAATAGCGCCCGGGCGCTATTTTATTTTGTGGTAATCTATCTTTGGCCGGCACGATGATACAGTATACAACAGGACAATTGGCAGGAGCTTTAAAGCATTATTTTGGCTATGATGATTTCAGGCTGGAGCAGGAGCATATTATAAGAACTGTATTGGCTGGCAGGGATGTATTGGCTATAATGCCTACCGGCGGCGGAAAATCCATATGCTATCAGCTCCCTGCTTTGCTGCTAGATGGGCTAACCATAGTCGTTTCCCCGCTTATAGCGCTGATGAAAGACCAGGTGGATGCATTACATGCAGCTGGTATTGAGGCTGCCTTCATTAATTCATCACAGACCGCAGCACAGCAGCAAACAATACTGCAAAAAATAAAGAACAATAGCCTGAAACTGTTATATGCAGCTCCTGAAAGGTTGATGAACGATCAATCATTTTTCAGCTTGCTGAAAGAAATAAAACCAGTGCTATTTGCAATAGATGAAGCACACTGCATTTCGCAATGGGGGCACGATTTCCGTCAGGAATACCTGCAACTGGCAACCATAAAAAAGAATTTCCCAGGTACACCGGTAATAGCACTTACCGCCAGCGCTGATGGAGTAACGCAAAATGATATTGCCGATAAACTGGCCCTGCAAAACCCTAAGAAGTATGTTTCTTCATTTAACCGGCCAAATATCTACTACTACGTACGGCCTAAAAAAAATACTACAGGGCATGTAATTGATTACATAAAACAACACCCAGACGATTGCGGTATTGTGTATGCATTATCGCGTAAGGCAACAGAAGAGATAGCGGCGCAGATAGCTAATAATGGCATTAAAACAGCATACTATCATGCAGGAATGAGTTCAGAAGAGCGTTCCAGAGTACAGGAGGCATTCCAGCGGGATGAGGTGAGGGTGATCGTAGCTACCATAGCATTTGGTATGGGCATAGATAAATCGAACGTGCGGTATGTGATACATTATGATGTACCTAAGAATATAGAAGGCTACTACCAGGAAACAGGTAGGGCTGGGCGTGATGGATTAAAAAGTGATGCAATACTTTTTTACTCTGTAGCAGATATCATCAAACTGAAAAACTTTGTGATAGTAGATGGTAACCAGCAACAGACCGCTGTAGCCATTAAGAAGCTGAACCTGATGCAGGAGTTTTGCGAGAGCGAAGGATGCCGCAGGCAGTATTTAATGCAATATTTTGGCGAAGCCGCACCTGCATACTGCGGCAGCTGCGACTATTGCTTATCGAGCCTGGAACAAAAGGATATGACAGTAGATGCGCAGAAACTATTATCTGCCATAGCCCGAACAGGAGAAAGATTTGGCGCAGGCTATGTTATTGATTTCCTGCGAGGCTCTGAGAGTGAAAAAATATATACTGCACATAAAGAGCTAAAAACTTATGGCATAGGCAAGCATCTGAAAAAGGATGAATGGAACTGGCTGGTAAAACAAATGCTGCGTCTAAAGATGCTGGGCCGCACGGAGGATACCTATAGCACCCTTCAACTAAATGATGTAAGCAGGGATATACTACAGGGCAGGCTACAGGTACAACTGGTGATGAAGAAAGAGGACAAAGAAAAACCGGAAGATGCTGTTACCACCTATGATGCGGCGCTAATGAAAGAGTTGCGAAGTGTACGTACAGCACTCGCAGAAGAAGAAAATGTACCGCCCTATATCATAATAGCAGACAATGCACTTAGTGAAATGGCGAGTTATCTGCCCCAGTCTTATGAAGAGCTAAAGGGTATAAGCGGCTTTGGCGATTATAAAATATCGAAGTATGGTGCGGCCTTTATGAAAGTGCTGCAACAGCATGCGCGTGCGGGCAGCCTGGAATCAAAGATGCATCTGAAAGCACCTAAAAAGGAAAGAAAAACTACTATAACCAAAGCCAGTGGCCCCACCAATACCCAGCACACATCACTACAACTATATAATGAGGGATTGAGCGTGGCGGAAATAGCCGCGCAACGCAACCTGAGCCCGATAACAGTGGAAGGACACCTGGCAGTTTTTGTAATAACTGGCGAGCTGGAGATAACTAAACTGGTAAGCGCCGAAAAACTGGCATATATGCAACCCTTTATAAAAACAGCAGGTAGCAAAGGATTACTAAAACCATTAAAAGACCTGCTTGGCGATGACTATACCTATGGCGAAATACGGCTGGCAATGGCTTACTATAATAAACAATAGAAACCAGACATAGCACAATTAAAAAAGAGCCGTATTGAAAACAATATAGCCCTTTAATACAATTTTAGAATGCAGTCTCTTATATAACCCGGTAACGGGATAATGCAATACTAAATACTTACAGATATGGAAATTCAGGAAATGTATAGCTCACATCCCTGGTCTTAGCGTAGTTGCGGATGTGGGTATGGTGTATATCATTAGGGTCTTCCTGATGGTGCCCTATCACCAGCACATCATAAAAAGGCCCCGAATAGCCAAGCAAAGACTCCTTGGTAATCTTTTTCTGGGTTTTGTAATTGTAAATGAAAACATCTTTATTCTCTTCATCAAACGGGGCTACTGCTACATGCTTAATAGATACCCCAGAGCCAGTGTGGTACTCGGTGCCTAATAAATGAGAAAAATCTTTGCAGATAGTACTCGCTTGTTCGAAACTAAACGGTTTGGGGCGCATATACTTGATTGTTTAATGGTTAACAACGCAATGGCAATCCACAAAACCAGGCTAAAGAACTAAATACGGGGTAATAACTCCTACGCATTAAAGAAAATCCTTGGGGGTATAAACTTCACACCTAACGCACAATAATTTTTCTTCTTTAAAATTACATTTTTTTATATCAAAAGCAATGTGTTTGAAAATATAGTTCCATATGGGTAGAAAATGAGGATTATTCAAGGTTTTGTGGGTGTGAGGAATTAATTTTGCGGTGCTGCAGGAATATAGTGGAGCGAAGTATCAATTAAGAACAGCATACCTAATTACAAATCAAAGCAATGGAAGATTTTTCGTACGTGATGGGATCGCACCCTGCCTATATTGAAGCACTATATAATGACTACCAGAAAGATGCTGCCAGTGTAGATCCGGAACTGAAAAAATTCTTCGAAGGCTTTGATTTTGCTATTACCAAAACTAACAGCAGCTCTAATGGTACTGCGACCGGTGATAAGGCCCCAGTTAGCAATGAGCAGCTGGCTAAAGAATTTGGAGTATTCCAACTGATACGGGCTTACCGCAAACGGGGGCACCTGGTAGCAACTACTAACCCTATACGTGCGCGAAAAGACCGTAAGGCACAGCTAGACCTTCAATATTTTGGGCTTGGGGACGCAGACCTGGATACTCAATACAGCGCCGGTGCAGTAATAGGATTAGGCAAGGCAAAACTCAGCGATATAGTTGCGCACCTGAAAAAATTGTACACAGGTGACATAGGAATTGAGTACACCTATATCAATGATACTGAAAAATGCGGTTGGGTACAGCAGCAGTTTGAACAGATGATGCAGCAGGACCTATCGATCCCGCAGAAAAAACGTGTACTGGAAAAACTGAATGAAGGCGTAATTTTTGAGAAATTCCTGAATACAAAATATATAGGGCAGAAGCGTTTTGGACTGGAAGGCGGAGAAAGCACCATTCCGGCACTGGATACCATTATTAACGATGCTGCAGATGCCGGTGTATTGGAGGTAGTGATAGGTATGGCACATCGTGGCAGGCTGAATATACTAGCCAACACCTTGAAAAAAACTTACGAGCATATATTCTCTGAATTTGAAGGGAATATGCCACCGGATATGACAATGGGCAGTGGCGATGTAAAATACCATCTAGGCTTTAACTCAAATATCAAGACACCTAATGGTAAAGAAATCAATATACAACTGGCACCAAATCCCTCACACTTGGAGGCGGTAGATCCGGTTGTAGCGGGATACGCACGTTCTAAAGCAGATACTTTATATAATAAAGAGTATCATAAAGTGATGCCCATACTGATACATGGAGACAGTGCAGTAGCCGGGCAGGGGGTGATCTATGAGCTGCTACAGATGAGCAAGCTGGAAGGATACTATACCGGTGGCACACTACACTTTGTTATCAATAATCAGATAGGTTTTACTACAGACTTTGACGATGCCCGCAGCGCTGACTACTGCACCAGCCTGGCAGCAATGGTACAGGCACCTGTGCTGCATGTGAATGGGGATGACCCTGAAGCAGTTGTAAAAGCTTCTTCATTCGCGGTAGCTTACCGACAGAAGTATAATGAAGATATTTTCATAGATATGGTGTGCTATCGCCTGCATGGCCATAATGAGGGAGACGAACCTAAGTTTACCCAGCCACAGCTTTATGCACTGATAGATAAGCACCCTAATCCCCGGGAAGTATATACCCAGTATCTTCTGAATCACGGCGAGCCGGATGCGCAAACGCTGGCCAAGGAAATGGAGAAGAGCTTCTGGGACGACTTGCAGCAACGCCTTGATGAAGTAAAGCAAAAGCCACTGCCCTATACCTACCAGAAACCTGAACTATGGTGGAAGGAGCTGCGTACTGCTAAAGCAGAAGACTTTGACCAATCACCCGTTACTGCTATCAAACCGGAATCTTTTAAATTATTGTTTGATAAGCTGATGCAATGGCCTGCTGATTTTAAGCCATTACGAAAAGTGGAGAAACTGTTACAGGACAAGGTGAAATTATTTAAAGCAGAAAATAAAGTAGACTGGGCAACTGGCGAACTAATGGCATATGGAAGCCTGTTGCTCGATAAATATAATGTGCGACTGAGCGGAGAAGATGTAAAACGGGGCACCTTTAGCCACCGGCATGCTGTTATTTATGATGAAACGACGAATACAGCTTATAACCGCCTTAACCACTTTACTGATAAACAGGGGTTGCTACACATATATAACTCCCTGCTAAGCGAATTTGCCGTGCTGGGTTTTGAGTATGGATATGCGATGGCCAACCCGAATAATCTGGTGATATGGGAAGCGCAATACGGCGATTTTGCCAATGGCGCCCAAACAATTATAGACCAATACATAAGCAGCGCTGAGCAGAAATGGGCGTATATGAATGGGTTGGTAATGTTGCTGCCTCACGGATATGAAGGCGGCGGTCCCGAACACAGCAGTGCACGTATGGAACGCTTCCTGCAGATGTGCGCTGAGTACAATATGATCATTACTAATATCACTACCTCATCCAATTTCTTTCATGGCATGCGCAGGCAATTGGCATGGCAGTTCCGCAAACCAATGATCAACTTTGCTCCAAAAGCTAACCTGCGCCACGTACGCGCATCCTCGCCTATGGAAGAATTTACCAATGGTGGATTTAAGGAGGTAATAGATGATCCGTATAGAAAGGACGCAAAAACGGTGAAGAAAGTACTATTGTGCAGTGGGAAGATGTACTTTGACCTGAGCGAAAAACAAATTACCGAAAATCGTACAGACGTTGCCATAGTGCGTATGGAACAGATATACCCAACACCGCTACAGCAACTGAATACCCTTCGGGAAAAATACAAAAAAGCAGAATGGACCTGGGTGCAGGAAGAACCACTGAACATGGGTGCGGCTACCTTCCTGAAGATAAACCTGGTTGATACCTTCCCGATGAATATCATTGGCAGACCTGCAAGCGCGTCTACCGCTACGGGATTCTCCAAGAAACATACTCAGGAACAACAACAACTGATAGAAAAAGCATTCGAAGGCAGCGAGGGTAAAACTGCAAAGACTGTGGCAAGCATGGCCAATGAGAAATAAGGTATTACTTATTAAATTGTACAAACAACAAAAGTGGCGGGGTATATTGTTACTTTTGCTACGATCATAACTGACTATGGAAGACCTTAAAAGCACGCTGAAACAACAAATTATAGATTCGCTGAACCTACAGGGAATGAAGCCTGAAGACATAGATGATAATGCCCCCCTGTTTGGCGAAGGTCTGGGACTGGACAGCATCGACTCCCTGGAGCTTATGGTGCTGATGGAAAGGAATTATGGTATAAAAATAGAAGATGCACGTGACGGGCGGAAAGTGCTGGAATCTGTACAGTCTATGGCAGAATATATACAGGCTAACCGAAAATTATAGTCCTACACTGATGGCAGAAAAAATAGTAGTTACTGCTATTGGCATAATATCAGCCCTTGGCTATGGGCAGGAAGAGCACATAGCAGCATTACGCAGCAGCAAAAGCGGTATGCGCTATCCCAGATATCTTCAATCAGTACATGCTAAAGAATTTGTAGTTGGAGAAGCAGATAAAAGTGATAAAGATCTAGCTGCGCTGATGGATCTGCCCACTTCTGGTAACGGATACACCCGTACCACTCTGCTGGCACTTACTGCCGTTAAAGACCTGCTGAAAAATACAGATATAGAACTATTGCATAAAGAACGCACTGCATTCATCAATGCGGATACAGTGGGCGGCATGTGCAGCGTAGAAAATATGTACATGGACTTTATAGGCCCTGATACAAAGCCGGAAAACCTGGAATACATAGATACACTGGATTGCAGCGATAGTACACGCCGTATAAGTAAATATTATAAGATAAAACCTTTTGAAGCAACTATAAGCACTGCCTGCTCCTCATCGGCTAATGCACTGATACTGGGGCACCGTATGATAACGCAGGGGCTGGTGAAAAGAGCTATTTGCGGGGGCTGCGATGCACTCAGCCGCTTTACCCTTAACGGCTTTAATTCGTTAAAGAATGTAGATCGGAATCTTTGCCGCCCATTCGACCAAAACCGTATGGGACTAAACCTGGGCGAAGGTGCCGGGTACCTGATGCTGGAAACTGAGGCTTCGGCAAATGAGCGGGGTGCAGAAATACTGGCTGTCTTTAGTGGCTATGCCAATAGTAATGATGCCTACCACCCCACTGCACCTTCACCACATGGCGAAGGGGCCTACCGCACCATGAAGGAAGCCATAGAAAAAGCGGGCTTGCGTACCGGGGATATCAGCTATATAAATGCACATGGCACAGCAACACAAAACAATGACCAATCGGAAGGGGAGGCTATAGAAACATTGTTCACCGATAACATTCCATATTTTAGCTCTACCAAGCCCTATACCGGGCATACGTTAGCTGCAGCGGGTGTTATTGAGGCTATTCTAAGTATATACGGAATGCAGCAAAGCTTTATTATTCCCAATTTGAATTTTGAGACCCGTATGGAAGGGATGAGCCTGCAGCCCACAGCCACGCTAAAAGAAAATATAAACATAGCCCATATACTCAGTAACTCATTCGGCTTTGGAGGGAATAATGTCTCTCTGGTATTCAGCAAATCATGAAGCAGCCAATCTATATAAAGTCAGCATGTGCTATCTCTCCCCAACATTCTTTTAATAAAGAAGAATTTGGAAAGCCCTGGACATCTGCTGATACTAATCTGCTGCAGGCCATACAACCAGACCACTCCCAATATATATCGCCTGTAGCCATCAGGCGCATGAGCAAGCTATTGAAAATGGGTATCAGCAGCGGCATGCAGTGTGTAAAGGAAGCCGGCATTAATGAGATACATGGTATCATAACAGGAACGGGACAAGGAAGCACACTGGACATGGAACAGTTCCTGAAGGATATGATAAGGCTGAACGAAGAAGCACTGAACCCCACTTACTTTATCCAGAGCACTAACAATTCCGTTAATGGCTGGCTGGCCATGCTAACTAAATGCACCGCCTATAACCAGACCTATGTGCACCGGGGCCTATCCTTCGATCTCGCGTTGTTTGATGCTATGCTGATGCTGAATGAAACAACTGCAACCAAGTACCTGCTGGTAGGTGGCTTTGACAATATGACCGATGAATATTACATCATAAAAGATAAGATCGGCTACTGGAAAAAAGACAGGATAAACAGCCTGGAGCTTTTGCTGCATAACCGGAGCGCAGGTACTATTGCCGGTGAAGGTTCCGCCTTTGTTACCGTTACGAATAACCCTGAGGATACCATGTGTGCCTTGCATAGCATCGAATTGCTACCTGATGCAGATGCTGCAGAAACAGCACTGACCATAAATAATATATTGCAGGCCAATAACTTAAGCCCGGATGATATAGATACAATAGTATGCGGTATGAACGGGGATAAGGATAACCAACTCTTTTTTGATACGATACTAGCAGACTATCCCAATGCTACCATAGCAGCATACAAGCATCTGTGCGGGGAATACGATACAGCATCAGCTTTTGGTACATGGGTTACAGCCACCATCATCAAAAACAACCATGTCCCGGAAGAATTAATTGTAAAACGTAACGTGCAAAAAAAGATACAAAATGCACTGTACTGCAATCGCACATTGCTTAACCAGACAACTATAATGCTGCTAAGCAACAACCAATAAAGCGCTCGAATTAAAGTGATTTTTTAGGGGATCAGGAAGATACCTTACCCAGTACATAGATATTTGCCATAGTAGGCGTGGGGTTGCCACCTTCTTTCTCAAGTGATATAGCAAATGCCTCTCCCTCTTTCACCTGCATTGGTAATTTTTGTACCATATCATTTGCCACTATCGCATTTGACAATACACCCATATCTACAGGCTTACCTTTTTGCATTACCCACATCTGGTATTGCATACCTTTTGGTGGCAGTGGGAGCTTCTGTATAGCCAGGTATGCATCGCCCTTGTCTTTGCTCCAGTAAACAGTCGCTGCCATTGGGTGCCCCTTCTGCATACTGCGCATCAGCACAGGCTGCATATTGGCATCCGCCAGCATATCATTTTCGCTACGGTACTGGCTCACCTGCGCAGCAAGTACCTGCTGTTGTGCCTGAATAACATTTACCTTTTTCTGCAAAGCAATCTCCTGCTCCTGAACATGATTACGCTGACTTAAAAGCACGATATTCGCCAAGGTACTACCTACCAACGCTACCAGAACAGCAGCACGTTGCCACCCTGCCATACCGGTTGAGCCAACAGGAACAAGTGGTATGACTTTAGTTGCAGCAGGTTTTGCAGTTTCGTGTTGTTGACCCTGTATAGCATTCCAGATCTGCTCTTGCATAAAAACCGGTGGCTCTTCGGCATTCAGTTCCGCAAAATGTTGTATACCCGTTTCTATTGCAGACACTTCAGCAGACAACTCAGGATACAATGCAATATTGGCCTCTACTTCAGCAGTTTCCTGCTGTGATAGGGCGCCCAGCATGTATGCTTCCAATATGCCTGATTCTATGTATTCCTGCGTGTTCACTATTTCTTATATGCTAAAATTCTTTCTTAATAACTGCAAAGCGTGCCTCATACGGGTCTTTACCGTACCAAGCGGTATCTCCAGGTTTTTTGATATTTCGTCCAGTGTAAAGCCTTTAAAATAAGCCAGGTTTACTATGGTCTGATATTCCGGCTTCAGGCCAGCTACCATCTTTTGTAAACCAATGGTATCGGTCGACTGCTCCATTTTCAAACTCCGCTCCATATTATTTACGATCTCTTCACCTGTGCGGATTTTTCCCTTCATTATTTCGCCCTTTGAGCGCAATTTATCTATCGCAGCATTGCGGGCTATATTGATCATCCAGGTATAAATACGGCCTTTCTCAGGATTAAATTGGGAAATATTGCTCCAAATTTTTACAAAAACCTCCTGGAGCACATCCTGTGCGGTTTGCGGATCGTAAACGACTTTATTTACTACCCCATATAATACCGCCGAATACTGGCGATAGAGGTAGTTGAATGCATCCCTGCTCTGCTGCTTTAACAGGAGGATCAATTCTTCTTCGCTATATAAGGTAACTGTGGGCAGAATAATGGGTTAATCAGCGGCTAAAATACATTTATTTTGGAAATAACATCCGGTAATCGGTCTTTACCTTTCCGGCGCTTATATCATCCAGTTTCTTTTTGATTAACCTTCTCTTAAGTTGCGGCAGGTAATCGATAAACAATTTACCGTCTATGTGGTCGTACTCGTGCAGTATCACCCTGGCCGTAACGCCATCAAATTCTTCTTCGTGCTCTTTAAAATGTTCGTCCATGTAGCGCATCCGTACATTTTCGGGGCGGTGTACATCTTCGCGGATCTTGGGGATACTCAGGCAACCTTCATTATAGGCCCATGGCTCACCTGTTTCCTCTATTTTATGTGCATTGATGAACACCTTCTTTATTCCCTTTTCTGTTGCGTATTTCCTTTTCTCTTCTTCATCAAAACCATCCACTATCTGTATGGTATCTATCACAAAAAGACGAATTGGTTTATTGACCTGTGGTGCAGCCACACCTACACCCGAGCTGTGGTACATGGTTTCCCACATATCTGCTATGAATTTTTTCAGACCAGGATGATCGGGAGCAATATCATCGCAAACTTTGCGCAGTACAGGGTGGCCATATGCTACTATAGGTAGTATCATGAATCTTCTTTAAAATCTACTTTCTTAAAAATAAGGAGTGCAAAGGTACGTAATTCAGAGGCTTTGCAAATACTCCTGCAGCATAATAACCGCACTTACCGCATCTATCAGCTCTTTTTTCTCCCTGTCTTTCTTTTTAAGGCCCATCTGCGCTATAGCTTGCGAGGCCATGCGCGAGGTAAGGCGTTCATCTACTTTCTCTACCGCCATACCAGGAAAAACATTGGCAAATTTTCCTAAAAATTTCTCTACTAAAGGGGTCGCATCTGTAGCGGAATTATCAAAATTTAGCGGATAACCGACCAGTACTTTTTCCACCTGCTCTGCCTGCATGTATTTTTTTAGAAAGCCTATCAGCTCGCCTGTATCTACAGTATCGAGGGGGGTAGCAATTATTTTTAATGGGTCGGTAACGGCAATGCCGGTGCGTTTCTTACCATAATCCAATGCCAGTATGCGAGCCAATTGCAGTTTTGTTTTTTTTAACGCCTGTTGATCTTTATAGCCACAGTACCATGTTTTTTCACAATCTCCCGTTCCATTTTTTTCAGGTCCATGAAGCTTTGTTGTAATGCAGACTGGCGCTGTGGGTCTTTTTCTTCATTTATCTTTTTACTTATCTCCTCTTCCATTATCATTATCTTCTTAAACTCAAAATAAGATAACGTACTATCCACATCATCTATATAGTTAAGGTCGCCATTCAGTGTATCAATACCATAGCTTTCCTTCCATTTTGGGCTGATGTCATTTTTTGTATGCAGCAGCGAGGCCATTCTATGCTGTACTATCGCATCAGGGAAATTGGTAAAATAGTTCATTGCAGGTACCGTACGGTGCGTGTGGGCATAGGTAAAATAGCTATCGTACACTTGCCTTACCAAGGCACTCTCAATAAGATCAGGATCCACACGGTCCTGCACTAAGGCAGAAACACTATCATAACCTTCGTACACCATTCCGCCATATTCTATCAGTACACGCAGCAATTGCCATTCCTGTTCTTCCTCTCCTGCCTGTTCTTTTACCTGTTGCTCTTCCTGTTGCGGCAGCATTTCTGGGGCAGGCATTACTTCTTCCCGCCTGTGCTGTCTTTTATCCTGGTCTACCCGCTCGCGTATATACTTGTTTACCAGGTTCACCATGCCCGATTCATCCACGCTCAGCTTGCGCGAAGCCTCGCGTATATAATGATCCTGCAATGCAAAATCTTCTGCCTTATTGATACGGGCTATGCTTTCTGCTACCTCATTTACCAGCTTTGATCTTTTTACAGGGTCAGTGCCCGCATCCGCAATACCCACCTGTATCCTGAAGCCAATAATATCCTGCTTGTGGCTGCTTACATATTCATGAAACCTGGAAACACCTGATTTCTGTATAAAGCTATCCGGATCTTCCCCATCCGGGAGCAATACCAACTGCACATTAAAGCTTTGCCCCAGCGCCATATCCAGGCCGCGCAAGGCGGCCTTGATACCTGCTGCATCACCATCGTAAAGGATAGTAAGGTTTCTTGTCAGCTGGCCTATAAGGCGCAACTGATCTTCTGTAAGTGAAGTACCGCTACTTGCCACTACATTCTCCACCCCGCCCTGGTGCAGCGATACTACATCAGTATAACCCTCTACGAGGAAGCATTCGTCCTGCTTGCCTATAGACTGGCGCGCCTGGTACATGCCATACAGCACACGGCTCTTGATGTACAATTCATTCTCCGGCGTATTAATGTATTTCGGCGCCTTGTCATTGCTTTTGAGGATACGGGCGCCAAAGCCCAGTACACGCCCGGTCATGCTCTGGATCGGGAAAATAACACGCCCACGATAGGCATCGTAATGGATACCGTTCCTATCCTTTACCAGGCCAGCCTTTTGCAGTATCTCTGATTGGTAGCCTTTTTGTGTTGCTGCCCTGTAAAAGCTATCGGATGCCTCGGGGCTGTAGCCTAGGCGAAAGCGCTCAATTATCTCTTTACGAAAGCCACGCTGCTTAAAATAAGACAAGCCAATAGCCTGCCCCTCCTCCGTATTCAGTAATATATCTGTGAAGTAACCCGCAGCATATTCATTTAATATACGCAGGCTTTCTTCTGCCAGCTGCTGTTGCTGTTGTTCCGGTGTGCGTTCTGATTCTTCCAGCGTTATCTTGTAAAAATCGGCCAGCCATCTTATAGATTCAGGATAAGTAAGTTTTTCATGCTCCTGGATAAAGGTGACTACATTGCCCCCTTTACCACAGCCAAAACACTTGTATATGCCTTTGGGCTGGGAAACATAGAAGGAGGGGGTCTTTTCGTTATGGAAAGGGCAATTGGCAATAAAATTGGCCCCTCTTTTCTTTAAACGCACAAACTGCCCGATGATCTCGACAATATCGGCCCGATTTAAGATTTCCTGTATAGAGCCGGCAGCTATCATGTTGCTAAGTTATTAAAAAGTGCAGGGATAATAAGATGTATTGACCAGCAGAAGTATTAACGAATTTACAATCCGTACCAAGCGGATAAGTAGCCTGATAATCTGCCGGTGGACAGGCTCCCCTCGTATTTTGAAAAAGGAGTGTTTTGAGATTGAAACTTCCTCAAACTTCCGTTATCACTTTTTAGTATATCATTTATAGGTAAGGTTTTGATGCGGAAACTTCCGCCGGAAGTTTGAGTTGGGAACGGAAGTTTGGAGGGATTTGACGGGGAGGTTTTTTATCTATTTTTATAATATGGTGCATGTTTATAGCGCTTAATGATACAAATTACGACAGTGGTATAAGAAGGGAGGGGAAATTATGTATGGCACTGCAGATACTGTAGTATGCTACAGCAGATAGTGTAGTATGATAAACCCAGCGGCCCTACCTAACCCTATACAAAAGGCCCTTTCTCTTGTCCTTCCTGTTTATGGCCTGTACTACCCCGCTGTATAAGTACAGGTATTTACAGTAAACCTGTTAGCCACCGGGGCTGTTTGTAAAATAGGCAAATAAATAAAATAATTGTTATGTAATTGTTCGAAAAAATGGTAAATTTATATTGAGCGTAAGTAATATATGCGCGGTTAACCCCTATCCTAAAAGTTTCTTACCTGCCAAGGGCACCCAGCGGCACTTATCTGACTTTAGAAATATGCTCTTCAGCATGCGGTTGCCTGATACTCCTGGTAAAGATTAATTGAAGTACTGATTTTTTTAAGCTTTCTAAAATCTAACGGCCATGAAATGGATGCCGTTCACTCCCGCCTCCCACCAACAGTTGATGAATGAAGGATACACGCACATTATTGTAAAGAAAAAAGTATCCTGCACACAACTTTGGCTGAACAACCGAAAAGACCTGCAATTCCTGGAAGCATCGCGAGCGGAACAGGAACCGTATAATAATTGCGCGCCAATATCTTCCCCAATAGTATCTGACCTTTTTAAAAATGATCATACTGACTACTATGTAGTAGTAAGATAAGGGCGAGATCAGTATTTAAATTGAGTAGTGAATTTTACACGTTCCCGCTTTCTGGTAAATACATGCCAGTTGCCATCATATTCTATAGAGGTTGGCAATAGCCTGCGCCCAACCTGGTGTGTGCGTACATGCATGTGTACATCAAAATCGTACAGGAAGGTGTGGTAGGATAGAGAATAATCGCGGGCCACAATGGAATAATCCTTCTTACGAAACCAGGTGCTTAATTCATTATACACTACATTTTTCTCCTCCCCCGTTTTTGGTATTGCTTTGAACACATAACAGGGTTGCCCGTCATACTCTTCTGAAAGCAATTTAAAGTCGTACCGTTTTGCTACATCGGCATCAAATATCGCAGCTTTATCGCCCATTAACGGAACACCTGTTATGTGCCCCCCGGGATTGAATATTAATTGTTTTAATTGCGATTTTGCTTTTTCCAGGCTCCCCTTCCCATGCTCATCCAGCTTGCCGCTTACTATATCATTTTCGCCGCATACCGTATCAATTGTAAAAAAAAGATAGGCATATAATTCTGCTGTATAGTAATTGTATTTACGGTTCCTTTTATAAAAATCGCCGGTAACCTTTTCGTCCAGCACCTTCATACTGCGGCAGCCTTTGCTGGCCACCTGGTGCGTATGGCTAAAAAGTGATGCCTGAACTTTTTCATTTTTATCATATATCCGTATATCATTCACCGCATTATAAGATACAAGGTTCATTGACCGGAAAGCTTTGTAAAAAGTAGTATCGTGCTGTACGCGCCGTATAAATCCTTTTACATCCCATCCGCCCCTGGCAGCTTTTACTACCACTTCATCCATCTGTATCGGATATTTAAAAATGCTGGAATCGCGATGCTGGGCAGCGCAATGCAGGGAAGCAAGCAGCACAAGAAAACAAAGGAATTTAGTCTGCATCAGGATATCTTGCTTTTAGCATAGTCTCCGCCACCAGCATATCTTCAGTGGTGGTCATTTTTATATTGCTTCTTTCCCCCTCTATCAGGAATACCTCCCCGCCATTACTTTCTACCACTGTAGCCTCATCTGTGAATGAAGGCTGGTAGTATTGCCGGAAAGCAGGTAGCAGGATATCCGATCGAAACGTTTGTGGTGTCTGTATGATCCGCATATACTCCCTGTCCACAGGCCTGCTGCCATCATCTTCCATCACCCTTAGGCTGTCCGGCACCTTAATGGCCGGGATGGCACTACCTTTTTCTAATGCCTGTGTATGGCAGCGGTGTATGAGATCGCTGCTTACTAACGGACGCACCCCATCGTGCACGAAAATGATGCTGTTATCACAAACTGCTTTCAGGCCATTCTGCACACTGTGGAACCGGGTCTCCCCGCCTACCAAAATGGTCATATCCAGCCGCTCAGGAAACGCCAGTAGTACCATCTGCGCATAGCTAAGCTGGTTGTGCGGCAACACCAGTATAATATGTATATCAGGCAATGTGCTGACGAATGCCTGTATAGTATGGTATAGCACGGGCTTATTGTGCAAGGGCAAAAACTGCTTTGGCAATGCACTACCCATGCGTACGCCTTTACCGCCTGCCACGATCACCGCAAATTTTTCACTATAGCCCATACATCGTAACTTCAAAAAAAGGAATACCCCACAAAAAAACACCATAATAATGGGAATGCAAAGAAAACAACTGCGCATAGCAGCAGTTATGGTTGTTGTAATTGCCGGCACGCAGGCCAAAGCACAGACCGTTTTTGCTACCGACCATAAAAATGATGCAGAGGTAAGGGTATTTGTGGCCGAATACCAACATGACGCAGATCTGGTAGTATATAAAACAAAGTACAAGGCCGATGCAGAAGGCAATAAGGGCCTGTGGTACTTTTCAGAATATAAGAATGACGCAAAGAAAACAATCTTCTTCACACCCTACAAGACAGATGCAAGCCTCATTATCTACTTTACTGAACACCCAGGTGATGCCGGCTGGAAGCATAAGGGTAAGGAGTACCTGATGTACTAATGCACTTCGTGCATCAACTTACGTACCAATGGTGAAATGGCTATTAACACCACCCCTGCAATGAGCGCATATACGGCCAGGTGTTTATATCCATCTGTATAAGAGATAAGCTTCTCTGTTAATGAAGCTTTTTCATTGACCGTAGCCATACCTGCCCCTAATATACCGGCGGCATACTGCCCATAAGCGCTTGCCAGGAACCACATACCCATCATTACCCCATGCAAAGGCTGCGGTGACAGTTTGGTCATAATAGACAGCCCTATGGGAGAAAGGCATAATTCGCCTAATGTAATAACCAGGTATGCAAGTGTAAATACATTAAGGGAGGTCATACCATGACTATCTGCAAAGAACCGGGTATAGAAAAACACATAGAACGCAAGGCTAAGAAAAAGAAAACCCAGTCCAAACTTCACCACTGTATTTGGCTCCAGTTTTCGCCGGCTGAGCCATAGCCATAATAGCCCAACTAATGGAGAAAGAATGATGACAAATAACGAATTAGAAGCATTGTTAACCGCATTGGGATCTGTAGTAACGCCAAGGAGATTGTGCTTTACATTGTACAAAGCAAACAGGCTTAGTGACCCCCCACTTTGCTCGAAGAAAGCCCAGAAGAAAATAGAGAAGATGATAAATATCATTGCCGCCAATAGTTTCTGCCGTTCCGTATTGTTGTACTTGAACATTTCATAAACAATGTAGATCAATGTAAGCGGCCCTACGGTGTACATGAAAATATCAGTATAGACAGAATTAGAAACAAGCAATAAAATTAAAGGTATGGCAAGCAACGAGCCTATGTAAACCATCCAGTCGTAGGAACGGTGCCTTGCCACAGACACTTTACCAACCAGTGGAGAAAGGCCGATAGGCCCAAGTGTGCGCTTGGTGAAAATAAAAATTCCGAGACCAAGTATCATACCGATACCAGCGAGTGAAAAAGCAGCGTTCCAGGAATAGCTTTTAGCAACATAGATGCAGAGATAACCACCCAGTAATGCACCTATATTGATACCAGAATAAAATAATCCAAAACCGGCATCGCGGCGCGGGTCGCCGCTCTTATATAGCCTGCCGACCATGGTAGAAATATTAGGCTTAAAAAAGCCCGTTCCCACTATGGTAAAACTTATGCCTATGTAATAAAGATGCTCCGGAGAAAACGCAAGGATAAAACTGCCTACTATCATCAACAGCCCACCCCAGAAGATCGACTTCCTGAAACCCAATATCTTATCTGCAAACAACCCTCCGACAAATGCCATGGTATATACAAATGCCTGTATGGCTCCGTACTTCAGGTTTGCTTCCTTTTCTGACAACAAAAGCTTTTCGACCATGAAGATGGTAAGCATACCACGCATACCATAAAAAGAAAACCGTTCCCACATTTCTGAAAGGAACAACAGCCATAGCTGCTTTGGATACTTGCCAGCGAAGTTTTGTATCTTTTCTAATTCTGCTTCTCCCTGTTGTGTAGCTTCCATAAGTTGGTTTATATACAGAACTGCCAATTTAATGTTTATTTCTTACTACCCTCTTTTCTAACGCATAAAAATGGTGCGCAGGAAAGGAATCTATTCTCAGAAACAAAAAAAATAAGGCAGCCTTAGCTGCCTTATAATTGATATAATAGTATGTGCTATTAATTTAGACTTCTAAAATCTACTGGTACCAGCTTGCTGACACCGGGTTCCTGCATGGTAACACCGTAGATCACATCTACAGAGGCCATTGTCTGCTTGTTATGCGTCACGATGATGAATTGCGAGTTATCAGAAAACTTGCGGATCATCTGTGTGAATTTGCCCACGTTAGCATCATCGAGTGGCGCATCCACTTCATCGAGGATACAGAATGGGGCCGGCTTGATGAGATAAATAGCGAACAGGAATGCTGTGGAGGTGAGTGTCTTCTCCCCACCTGATAGCTGTGTTAATGTACTAGGCTTCTTTCCTTTTGGCTGCGCATAGATCTCTATACCACTATCTGCACTATTGTCCGGATCAGTAAGGCGCAGATCGCAACTGTCATCTTCTGTAAACAGGGCTTTGAATACCTGCACAAAGTTCTCCCGAACCAGATCAAATGTTTCGCGGAATTTGGCATTTGCTGTATTCTCCACTTCCTCAATAGTAGCAAGTAAAGATTCGCGGGCGCTCACCAGGTCATTGCGTTGCTCTACAATAAAATCATTGCGCGATTTCATTTCGGTATAAGCCTCGATAGCAGTGGGATTGACCTCGCCCATATTCTCGAGGCGTTTTTTCATGCGCTCGGTTTCTGCAGTAAGTTCATCAACGCCCTGTACGCCGTAACGAGGCTCGTCCAGTATTTTTTCAAGGGTTACCTTGAACTCTATGCTGAGTCGTTCGTTCATACCGGCAAGCTTCAGCTTCATATCATTCAGCTTATCCTTGATACTGTTAAGTAATGTTTCGGCATGTTCTTTTTCGCGGCGTTTCTGGTTAAGGTTCCCTTCCTGGGCAGAGATGGCATTGCGCATCTCATAGTAAGAACGGTCTTTCTCATTCAGATCGCGTTCGTCTGTTTCTTTACGTTTCAACAGGTCATATAGCTCATTATCACCCACGTGCAGTTGTTTCTCTGTTTCCGCCAGCTGCGTGCTTGTCTGCTGCAACTGTTCGCTATTGGCAGTTATCTGCCGGGTAAGATCGCCAAGTTGGTTGGTACGGAAAGTGGCTTCCTGCTTCAGCCCTTCCAGCTTGCTTTGCTGGCGGGTATATTGCAGGTTTTGCTGGTTATATTGTTGCGTTGCGTCATTGAAATCCTTTTCTACCGCGCGGAAATCGTTGTCTGCATTCTGGATATTCTGTAGGAGTGCCTGTAATTCGGCGGTTATCTTTTCCAGCTCTTTCCGCGTATCGTTGATGCCGGAAGAAGTTTGCTCCAACTGCTGTCTCAGATCTTGCAGACGCTTTTCACCTGTCTGGTTAAGTTGCTCAAAATTTTCTACACGATTGCCGAGATTGAGTGTGTGGTTCTGCAAGCGGTTAATATCCTGGCGCGATTGCTCGATGGCTTTATCATTCAGCTCCTGATTGAAACCTGTGATAAGCGTTTGCGTATCAGATATATGCTGCTTCAGCTGTGAAGTAGTTTTCGTAAGTTCATCTATTTCCTTAGACAGGCGTTCCAGGTTTTTGGCGCGGCCTATCTTATTGCCCTCGAATACCCCGATAGAGCCACCACCTAACGTATACCGGCCACGTACCATCTTGCCGCTCTTCTGCACCAGCACACTGCCATTCTGCAAACTGATAGAAGAAGGGTCTGTATCATCTGCTGAAATATACACATGCCCTAGCAGGTGCTGTGCAAGTGTGCGATATTGCTCATCTACATTCACAACACTAAGGGCAGGGATCGTATTGTCAGGTGCTGCATGTGCAGCCGGCATGTAATCCTTAAAGTTGCTAAGGATAAAAAAGTTAGCCTTCCCCTTTTTATTTGTTTCTAACAGGCGTACAGCTTTTGTAGCTTCCTCCATGTTATCCACTATATAATAGTTCAGGTAACTATCGAGCAGGTTTTCCAGTGCGGTGCGGTATTCATTCTGCACTACAAATACATCTGATAAAAGGGGAGCATTTGCATTAGCGCTCCAATCCTTATTCTTACTAAGAAATTTGATACTATCAGGGTAACCTTCCAGGCTTTCTACCAGTGACTTTAGGAGGGCATGTTCATTACGGCGGGAATCAAGCTTGCGATTTTCCTCAACCAGATTAGCGCGCAACTTTTCCATCTGCTCCTGGCTCTCTAATATCTTTCCCTTTACTTCCTCGTGCTTTGTTACCAGCTTTGTAAGGCCCTCATTCTTTTCCTTCAGCTGTTGTTGTGCGGTTTCCCGTTCAGTATCCAATTGCTTTATCTGATTGGCACGTTGGTTGCGTTCGTCATCTACCTGCTGTATGCTGCGCTGCAGGTTCATAACTGATGTATCGGCAACCGCCACCTTCTTTTCAGCCTCAAACTGCCTGCGCTGTCCTTGCTGGTGTTCGTTACGAAGTTGCTCAACCACCGTTTTTTTCTGGTCGAACATGCTGCGCTTTTCATCAACGCTCTTACGCAGTACTTCCAGTTCACCGCGTAGCTGTTCCAGCAAAGTATTTTCGTCTGTTATCTGCTTATTCGCAAAGGCGATCGATTCTTCCAGTTTTTGCAGCTGAGTGCCTGCACCTGAGAGAAATTCACCAATATTTTTTTCACGCTCTTTCAGGTGATCGAAACGCTGTGCCGCAAGCTTTTTATCGCTTTCCAGCTGTCGTACCCGGTTTACCAGCTCATTGAATTGTTTCTGCAAGCCATTCAATTCCTGCTCCCGTTGTATCAGCTTCACCTTATCATGCTCTACGGCAGCCTCTTCAGTGGCCACTACAGCTTCCAGACCAGCTTTACGGTCCGTTTCCTGGTCGTGCTGCTCGTTCAGTATCTTATATTGATCATTGAAATGCTCCAGCGACGCCTTTGCCAGTTCAATGCTAACTTCTTTGTATTCCCCTTTTACCTGAAAATATTTCTCTGCTTTCTTCGCCTGATTCTCGAGCGTGCGAAGGTTATTGCCTATCTCGAACAACAGATCTTCTATACGGTTCAGATCCTGCTCTGTAGCATCCAGCTTCAGCTTTGCTTCACGCTTACGGGTCTTGTAGATAGATATACCTGCTGCCTGCTCCAACATACGGCGGCGGGCACCATCCTTATCCTTTATTATATCATCTACCATGCCCAGCTCTATAATGGCGTAAGAATCGGTACTGACACCTGTATCAAGGAACAGGTTGGTTATATCCTTAAGGCGGCAGGTAACATCATTGAGCCGATATTCGCTTTCGCCATTCTTATAAAACTTACGTGTAATGGTTACAGTAGTAAATTCAGTAGGTAACAGGTTGCGTGTATTCTCAAAAGTGAGCGATACCTCGGCCATGCCAGAACCTGTGCGCGTGCGGGAACCATTGAAGATGAGATCCTCTAGATTCTCCGAGCGTAAAGCCTTTATCTTATGCTCACCAATAACCCAGCGGATGGCATCAACAATATTAGACTTGCCGCAGCCATTTGGGCCTACGATACCTGTAATGGGATTATCCAGTAACACATGGGTCTTATCTGCAAAAGATTTGAACCCTTTTATTTCCAACGACTTTAACCGCAAAACATAAAATATTTAGGGAGAAGGTCAAAAATAGTTGTTTTGACCTATTATGTTACCGGAATTTATACACACCTAATTTTTAATATGTTAATACCCATTTTCTTTATACCGTACAGGGGGTTATCCTATATATTTATTGAACTACAATCCCCTATCTTTGCGTGTTTCCTAAAAAAGACCGATGAAGCAATTTTTTCTGCCTGTATTGTGCGCCATGGTAGCGGTGCTGAGTTTTAGCAGTTGTTCTGAGAACTTTGATGTGGCTGCCCCTTATAAAAATATTACAGTGGTATACGGCCTGCTTGATGTAAATGATACTGCACATTACGTACGCATACAAAAGGGCTTTATGGACCAGACCAAAAGCGCCCTTACAATGGCTAAGGTGGCAGACTCCAGCTTTTACCCTAACCTTACTGTGAAAGTAGAAGAAATGAGCGGCAGCAGCATACGCAATACTTATACCCTTACCCGGGTAGACCTGACTGCTGAAGGATACCCTAAAGATTCGGGAACATTTTTTACTACTCCTAACTACGCTTATAAATTTAAAGCTCCCCTAAGTCCTGACTTCGTGTACCGGCTTGTGATCACTAATCCAGCTACGGGCGAAACGGACTCAGCAGATGCACCAGTAATATCGAACGACCCAAATGCCTACAGCTTAGCAGGGCCTTTCACTACCAGCAATGCCTACCTCGATATAGAGCACACTTCACCTAACTCAACTACTTTACTGGCAGCGGGTACATACCCTCCTAATGCGTATATAGTAGAGACACAAATAAAGTTTCACTATTACGACAGCAACCTTATAACAGGAGCCGAAACGCCGAAATCAGCTATATTTTCTTTTGGGGAAGTATCCGGAGCACCGGGCGGATCATTCGTGTACAAGGTAAAAAATGTAGATATCTATAGCGCTATGGCCAGCGCCATAGGCCCGCCTGCCAACAGTAATATAGTTAGAATGCTGGATAGCAGCGAACTGTATATTTACAGTGCATCGCAGGAATTTCTAAATTATCTGAATATATCTGCCACTCAAAACTCAGGCCTGACAGGACAGGAAGTGAAGACTGCCTATACTAATATACGCGGAGCCAATGTGGTAGGGCTGTTTGCAGGGCGCAGCTTTATCCGGGACAGCATTGTTGGTTTCAGCAGGCAATCAGTTGATTCATTGCGTATTAACCCAATTACTGCCGGGCTGCAAATACGCGGGATTAGCAATCATTGACATTATTACATACAAATTATATTCAAAATGCCTTAATGTTAGTTCATTAAGGCATTTTAGTTACGTATTGACAGTATTGCTGACAATATTACTGATGCGGCCTGTGTGGCATATGTATTGAAGTGTAGTTAGTAGCAAATAAATTAAGAATTAAAATACATTATTTAACTGTTAACTATGGGAAAAATCATTGGGATTGACTTAGGCACTACTAACTCCTGCGTATCTGTAATGGAAGGCAACGAGCCGGTAGTAATAGCAAATGACGAAGGCCGCCGCACCACCCCGTCGGTAGTAGCCTTTCTGAAGAATGGAGAACGTAAGATAGGAGACCCTGCAAAGCGCCAGGCAATCACTAACCCTGTCAACACGATCATGTCCATAAAACGCTTTATGGGCCGCAGATTTGATGAGGTAACGAGTGAAATCGACCACTTTACCTACAAAGTGGTGAAGGGTGATAACAACACCCCCCGTGTAGATATAGACGGACGCATGTACACACCGCAGGAAATATCTGCGATGATACTGCAGAAGATGAAAAAGACCGCAGAAGACTTTCTGGGCCAGGAAGTAACCGAAGCGGTGATAACCGTACCTGCATATTTTAATGATGCGCAGCGCCAGGCAACCAAAGAAGCGGGCGAAATAGCCGGCCTGAATGTGCGCCGTATCATTAACGAACCAACTGCTGCTGCACTGGCTTACGGGCTTGATAAACAGCACAAAGACAGCAAAATAGCCGTGTTTGACCTTGGTGGCGGTACATTTGACGTATCGGTACTGGAACTGGGTGATGGCGTATTTGAAGTAAAATCGACCAATGGTGATACGCACCTGGGCGGTGATGACTTTGATAAGGTAATAATGGATTGGCTGGCTGAAGAATTTAAGAAAGACGAAGCCATAGACCTGCGCAAAGACCCTATGGCATGGCAGCGCCTGAAAGAAGCTGCTGAAAAAGCTAAAATAGAACTTTCCTCATCGCAGGAAACTGAAATAAACCTCCCCTATGTAACTGCTGTAGATGGCGCGCCCAAGCACCTAGTTCGTAAAATGAGCCGTGCTAAATTTGAGCAACTGTCTGATAAACTGGTAGAACGTACTCTGGAACCCTGCCGCAAAGCATTGAAAGATGCCGGCCTTAACCCATCTGATATAGATGAGATAATACTGGTAGGCGGTTCTACACGTATACCTAAAGTGCAGGAAGTAGTTGAAAAATTCTTTGGTAAAAAACCAAATAAGAGCGTAAACCCTGATGAAGTGGTAGCAGTAGGTGCAGCCATACAAGGCGGCGTACTGAGCGGAGACGTGAAAGATGTGTTGCTGCTGGATGTAACCCCACTATCTCTTGGTATAGAAACTATGGGCGGTGTAATGACCCGTCTGATAGAATCGAATACTACTATACCGACAAAGAAAAGCGAAACATTCTCTACCGCCAGCGATAATCAGCCAAGCGTGGAAATTAACGTGATACAGGGCGAACGCCCGATGGCTAAGGATAATAAATCCCTGGGGCGCTTTATACTGGATGGCATACCGCCCGCACCACGTGGCGTACCACAGGTGGAAGTGATATTTGATATAGATGCTAACGGTATACTGCATGTAACTGCTAAGGATAAGGGTACCGGAAAGCAACAGAACATACGCATAGAAGCGGGCAGCGGACTAAGCAAAGAAGAGATAGAACGCATGAAGAATGAGGCCAAGGTGAATGAGGAAGATGATAAGAAAGTGCGTGAACGTGTAGAAAAACTGAATATGGCAGATGGCCTTGTATTCAACTCAGAAAAACAACTGAAGGAATACGGAGAAAAAATACCTGAAGCTGAAAAATCTACCATCGAAGCTGCTATAGCCAAACTTAAGGACGCACACAAAAGTGAAGACCTGGATGGTATAGATAAAGCAATGGAAGAGCTTAATACCGCATGGCAGGCCGCAAGCCAGCACATGTACAGTGCAGGAAATGAAACTCCAGGCGCAGATGGCGGACAGCAACACCAACAGCATACCGAAAACCCGGCCGGCGCTGAAGGCAGTGTAGCAGATGCTGAATACGAAGAAGTAAAGTAAAATTGGTTAGTATAAATAAGGATGATAATGGCCGGTATTACCGGCCATTATTGTGTGCGGCAGAATGATTTTTTTGCTTTTGTGAGTGCTAAAAAAACCAGCCAGTTTGCAAAGTGTAAATTTTCTTCCTCAGTAAAGAACGGAGGCGTATTGCTGTGGCATATAGCTATGCAAGCTTCCCTATGTTCCGGTTTATAGTTTTCACAATGCATATTTATTGATGTCAGTTGAAAATAGATAGGTCGGTAGCAGGTATATCCTTTATCCCTGATTGCCTTAACATGGTTACCAATTGCCCACGATGATAAGTAGCGTGATTAAAGACATGGTTCAGGATCTTTGAAGGTGGATACATATGTTGGACTTCATCTCTTAAGAAACTAATATTCTCGCGTAATATGCCTTCCTCAGCGGTTTCAGTATAGTTTATCAGCGCCTTGGATGACTGCTGCCAGAGGATACATGCTTCCTGGAAATTGCCTTGAAAAGCGCCTGGTGCCCACACTGGTTTGTCTTTTAATTGGAGGCGTTGCAACCAAAGGTCTTCCGCACCCCAGGAATGATATGCTGTAAGCCTGATGCTCGGGAAACTACTGGAGATAACAGCATCTAAAAGGTTATCACCTATTGTTGTCAATATATTTATCAGTTCTTTATTGGCCCATTGGTTATACCGGGCATAGTGCAATAATGTTTCCTTCATCTTAAAGCATAACTTTGTACCTAAAATTAGCAAGTTTTTACCATGTCTGATAACCATGCTTTAGGGTTTGAAACTATCTGCATTCACGGTGGCCACACCCCTGAAAATAACCGTGCGCACCTTACACCGATCTATGCGAGCAGCACTTATACTTTTGATAGTGCAGAGCAGGCCATCGCCGTATTTAAAGGACAGGAAGAGGGGTATATCTACGGACGGTTCGGCAACCCGACAATTAACGAGGCAGAGGAACGCATAGCCATGCTGGAAGCATACGGCCTGAAAGATAAAGAGGGGAACCAACTGAAGCTGAAGGCGATACTGCACTCTTCGGGTATGGCTGCGGTGAGCACTATGCTTCTTAGCAATCTGCAGGCGGGGGATAAGATAATTACCCATCACTCCCTCTATGGCGGTACTCAGGAAATGATAGATAAGATATTGCCTGGGCTAGGTATTGAATCGATCATAGTAGATTTTCATAAGCATGATGAAGTAGTAAAAAAAATAAAGGGGGATAAGCAGATAAAGCTGATGTACCTGGAGACACCGGCCAACCCTACACTACAGTGCATAGACCTGGAGGTATTATCGGGGATTGGCAAGGAGCATGGACTGATAGTATGTGCCGACAATACATTTGCCACGCCTTACCTGCAACAGCCATTTAAGTACCAGGTAGATTTTGTGATGCACTCCACCACAAAATTTCTGAACGGGCATGGCACCGCAGTAGGGGGAATAGTAATAGGCAGGGACCTGGAACACATGAACACCAGGGTAACAAAAATGCACCGCCTGCTGGGTGGCAACAGCAACGCCTTTGAGGCTTACCTGCTGACCAATGGCCTGCGGACCTTCAGCATACGTATGGAGCGGCATTGCAGCAACGCACAGAAGGTAGCAGAATATTTAAACAATCATAAAGGGGTAGCGCATGTAAACTTTCCGGGACTGGAAAGCCACCCCGACCATGCCATAGCGCTAAAGCAAATGCGAAACGCAGGGGCTGTACTGAGCTTCGAGCTGAAAGGCGGATTTGAAGCGGGTGTGCAATTCATCAATAAACTAAAAGTATGTACCAGCGCAGTATCACTTGGCACCTGCGATACGCTGGTGTCTCATCCTGCCTCCACTACGCATGTGGGGGTGCCGCGGGAAAAGCGGTTAACATTTGGTATAACAGATGGGCTGATAAGAATGAGCGTGGGAATTGAGACCATAGAAGATATTATTAATGACTTAAACCAGGCCATCAAACTGATTAGCTAATTAGCTGATTAGCTGATTTTAATAATTTGCAGAACAAATTAAAGCACAAACAAGCAATTAGCTAATTTTCATATTATGCAGACTGAACTAAAGAATAAAAACATTGTATTACAGCTTTCTTTTGAACTTGCAATAGATGTTATACAATATTGCGCTTTACTGGATGAATTGAAAAAATGGTCCTTATCAAATCAAATGATGCGTGCAGCATTGTCCATTGGCGCTAATATTAAAGAAGCTCAAAACGCAGAGAGTAAAAATGATTTTATTCATAAAATGAAAATAGCTGCCAAGGAAGCAGATGAACTGGAATATTATTTTGAAATATGTAATGCTGTTACTGGCCTACCAACAATTAATGACTTACTTCTTAAAACGCAAACCGTTTGCAAAATTTTAAATAAAATTATTGGCACTTCAAAAGCAAATCAAATCACAAGCTAATTAGCTAATTATGAGTAATGTGTATGTAATTGATGCGATACGGACACCTATAGGGAAGTATGGTGAGAGCCTGGCAAGTGTACGACCTGATGACCTGCTGGCTTTAGTGATCAAAACACTGGTGGAGCGTAATCCGGGTATTGATGTAAATGCAATAGAAGATGTAATAGCAGGCGCTGCCAACCAGGCGGGGGAAGATAACCGCAATGTGGCACGTATGGCAGCACTGCTGGCAGGATTACCCGTTACCGTAGGCGGCAACACTGTGAACCGCTTATGCGCATCCGGTTTGCAGGCTATAATGGATGCAAGCAGAGCCATAATGTGCGGTGATGGGGAAATAATGATAGCAGGCGGCGTGGAGAGTATGACCCGCACACCATTTGTAATGGCTAAGGCAGGCTCGCCATATGAACGTAGCCCTGAAATATTTGATACCACGCTTGGCTGGCGGTTTATCAATAAAAAGCTTAGCGAACTATACTACCCCTATACCATGGGGGAAACCGCTGAGAATGTAGCTGAACGGTGGAATGTGACAAGAGAAGAGCAGGACCAGTTTGCCTACAACAGTCAGGAAAAATATGCAGCAGCGGCAGCCTCAGGGAAATTTACAGAGGAGATAGTACCAGTAACAATAGACCTGGGGAAAGGTAAGACCAATATATTCTCAGTAGATGAACACCCGCGGCAAACACCACTGGAAAAACTGGCTGCACTGAAACCTGCATTTAAAAAAAATGGTAGTGTTACCGCTGCCAACTCAAGCGGGATCAATGACGGTGCAGCGGCTTTATTACTTGCATCAGAAGGAGCAGTGAAGAAATACAACCTGAAACCAATAGCAAAAATAAAAGCGATGGCCATAGCAGGGGTAGACCCTGCCCTGATGGGTGTAGGCCCAGTGCCTGCCACGCTGAAAGCGCTAAAGCGCGCGGGACTACAGATAGGCGATATAGACCTGGTAGAACTGAACGAGGCATTTGCATCGCAGAGCATAGCCTGTATACGCGACCTGGCGCTCGAATCAGCCAGGGTGAATGTGAATGGTGGCGCCATAGCGCTTGGGCATCCTTTAGGTTGCAGCGGAGCGCGCATATCTACCACCCTGCTTTATGAAATGCGCAGGCGCAATGCAAAGTATGGGCTGGCTACTATGTGTATTGGGGTTGGGCAGGGTGCAGCTATTATTTATGAAATGGTTTAGTTGATGAAATACTTTGTCACCATCCTACTTTCAACTTTGTCCTTTTTTCTAAAGGCTCAGGGTTATAATATTAAATATTCAAGCCTAACGGGAGAAAAAGAGAATGAGTGGTCAGGGAACGTGAGCAAATCCTATCGTTTTAAGAATGGGAATTTGCTAAAGGTTGCAGGATGGGTTGAAGTGAAGGGGCGAGACACTACTATTTCAGAATTTCATCTTATCGATTGGTCTGCTAACGATACTATTTTCTTTTGGGGCGCAGTTCATTCTTGCACGATATCTAAATTTAATGACACCTTATTAATATCGGAACTTTATTGGCTAGCTATTGACAGCAATTTACAGTTAATACAAAAGCCATTTTTTGTCAATGAATACTACTATGATAAAAACCGTTTGTGTTCAAAAAAATACTTTAGAAACGACTTCCCGAGATACAATTTGAGGCAAATTAAAATTGTACTTGATCAATTTAATAAATCTTTCAAAAAAGAAAATAGTGAGGAAACTCTTTTGCTTGCATACCAACTTTTCTGGGCCTATGTATCAGGTAGTAAACAAGCGGAAGAATATTTGGGGAAATTTGAAAATAAATATGGCCCATATAAGGGTCATTTCTCTGGCTATATTGCGGAAGACTGGGATCATGTCTGGAGGACTTATCTTTATTATAAAGAATTAAACACTAAAAGCATTGACCTACCAGAAAATTGACATCCACACCCACATTATGCCGGAGCATATTCCGGATTGGTTCAAAAAATATGGATATGGGGAGTTCATCCATTTAGAGCATCATAAGCCTTGCTGTGCCAGGATGATTAAGGGCGATAAGGTATTCCGGGAAGTGGAGCAGAACTGCTGGGACACTACCGTGCGCATGAAGGAAATGGATATGACCGAAGTAGGGATGCAGGTGCTCAGTACTATACCTGTACTATTCAACTACTGGGCTAAGCCGGAGCATGGCCTGGAAACAGCGCGCTTCTTTAATGACCATATAGCACATTGTGTAGCGCAGCACCCCACCCGCTTTATGGGTATAGGTACCGTGCCTATGCAGGATATGGATATGGCTATAAAAGAGATGGAGCGATGTGTAAGGGTACTGAAAATGCCGGGGCTGGAATTAGGGTCAAACATCAATTCCAAAAACCTGAGCGACCCCTATTTTGAGCCATTCTGGAAGGCTGCTGAAGAACTGGGCTGTTGCCTGTTCATACACCCGTGGGAGATGATGGGCGAGAAAGAAATGCAGAAATACTGGTTGCCCTGGCTGGTGGGTATGCCTGCAGAAACAAGCCGCGCTATCTGCTCTATGATCTTCAGCGGGGTATTGGAGCGCTATCCTAAGTTGCGTGTGGCATTTGCCCATGGGGGCGGTAGTTTTCCATTGACCATTGGCAGGATAGAGCATGGCTTTAATGTACGCCCTGACCTATGCGCTGTAGACAACAAAGAGGATCCGCGAAGCTATATTGGTAAATTCTGGATAGATTCACTAGTACACGACCCCAAAGCGCTGGACTTTATAATAGATGTGATGGGGGCGGATAAGATATGCCTCGGCAGCGATTATCCTTTTCCGCTGGGCGAGCATCACCCCGGTAAGCTGATAGAAGAGCATATACAGGATAAACACTTAAGGGAGCAACTGCTCTATAAGAATGCGATGGCATGGTTAAAGGGTTAAAGGGGTGCTTACTTCAGGGAAATGCACTAACTTTATTTATAATTTATTCCGGATGAAAACCCTGTCCTATCTATTTCTTCCTATCCTTTTATTTACCTCATTTCATTCGTTTGCACAATACCAGGGGCGCACTTACAAGCCCGATAGCAGTATAAAGGTATTTGGCACAGACGGTACAGAGAAAACACTGGCGTGGTGTGGCGGGTTCGATAGGCCACAATTCAGCATGGGCGACCTGAACCATGATGGCAAGGCAGACCTGGTAGTATATGAGCGCAATATAGGTGTGCGTACCTTTATTAATACAGGTACCGGAGCAGGTGGAGTTAATTACCGGTATGACCCATCTTACGAAGTCAATTTTCCGGCGGTAGTCAATTATCTTTTCCTTGTAGATTATAACAGGGATGGTATACCCGACCTGGTGCAGCAGGGGATAGAAGGCGTACCCGGCTTTACTCTGTACAAAGGATATTATAACAGCAGCAACCAGCTGTGCTTTACTTATTACCAGCAGCTTTATTATTTTAATGATCCCAGCACCTCCTTTCACGCAAATGCTTATGTAAATCCAGGGGATATACCTGCTATTGTGGATGTAGATAATGACGGGGATCTTGATTTTGTATCGTATGATGGTAACGGCGCAACAATAAACTACTATAGAAATATGCAGGTGGAACTAGGACTGCCGCCGGATAGTGTGCGTGTGAGCTTATGGGACTATTGCTGGGGGAAGATCCTGCAATCCTACCAGTTGTCTTATAAAATGCCTTATAACTGTAATAATTCGGGGCTGCACCGAACTACAGGTACCGAACGTAAAACCCATACCGGCAATGCCATATGCCTTGTAGATATGGATGGTGACGGAGATAAAGACTACCTGGGTGGCAACGTCTCTTTCCCGTATGTAGTATACTGTAACAACGGACGCATACCCTATAATAGCTCCGGGCCGGACAGCATGGTAACACAGGACACCATGTGGCAAAGCGGCGGCCATACACTCAATATGCCTTTGTGGCCTGCAACCTACAACGTAGACATCAACCAGGATGGCAAAGCTGACCTGCTAATATCCCCTAACAGCTTATCGCAAAATTACCATTGCATTGCTTATTACCAGAATACCGGCACTGCATCAGTTCCTTCTTTCACTTACCAGGGAGATACTTTTCTGGTTGATAAAACTATAGACCTGGGCAGCGGGGCATACCCCCTATTCTTTGATTATGATAAGGATGGCAAGCCTGATCTTTTTATAGGCTCTGATGGGTATTACCAGCTTAACGGAACTTACCGCAGCCGTATATCTTACTATCGCAATACCAGCACGCCGGGGCATCCTTCCCTTACATTGCAGACAACAGACTTTCTGAATATAGATACCTTCCAGTTTACCGGTAGTTCGCTGGCAACGGGAGACGTAAACAATGATGGCAAGACCGACCTTCTTATCGGCCATCCGGACGGCACCATCTCTCTGTTTATTAATAACGCATCATCTAATACAGTAACCCCCAAATGGCAGATATACCAGACCGCACTCAAAAACGCTTCGGGCACCGTTATTAATGTAGGTGGGCATGCTGCCCCATTTATGTATGACCTGAATAAGGATGGCAAGCCCGACCTCATATGCGGCGAATACGGGGGTTCGCTACAGTATTTCCGCAACGTTAGCGACAGTACCGGGAAAGTAGCATTGCAGCTTATCAACGACCATTTAAGCAGTATAAGAGTAGATGCCGGAATAGGCGGTTATTACAGCGTGCCTTATATAGGCAAGGTAGATACTACAGGAAAGGATTTCTTACTCGTAGGCAGCAATTCAGGCGCTATTTACCGCTACGATGGATTCCAGGCAGGCAATGATACCGGAACCTATACTATGCTCGATTCTATGTATGGCGATATAGATACCACTTACCTGCTACTGCATAATAATTCCACTTACCAGACCGGGGTCTATAACGGAATGCGATCTGCGCCGGCACTGGCAGATATAGATGGGGATGGCCTGCTGGAAATGGTAGTGGGCGATGTAATGGGAGGGCTAAAACTATATAAAAATGACACTACGGCAACACCTCCGCCGCCGGCAATAGTGAGCAATACCCTTACCCCTGCCTATGAGGTGAAAATTTATCCTAACCCGGCGAAAAACAGACTGTACCTGTCCTGGACAAAGGATTTTGCCTCAGGCGCTACACTGGTAGATATTATTAATGTTTCCGGACAAACCATATTGTCCCATTCCATTAACACCGGGGTAATGGGCGCGGATATAAATGTTTCCGCTCTATCGTCCGGTCTGTATGTATGCATCCTGCGCTCGGGCGGCAATGTGTACCGCGCCAAGTTTACCATAATACAATAGGGTTTACCCGACAACAATTTTGTGCGGGAAATGTGCATAAATGGTTCTGTGTGGGTGCTTAATACACTCTTTATACTCAGTACTTTAGACTATTTTTGCACATCTACTTTTTTGGGTATAAGAGGAAGTATATTATAATAATGGCAAAAGTAATAGCAATAGCGAATCAGAAGGGAGGGGTGGGAAAGACCACAACGGCTATAAATGTAGCTGCGAGCCTTGCAGTGCTTGAATATAAAACCCTGCTTATAGATGCTGATCCGCAGGCTAACAGCACTACCGGAAATGGGTTTGACCTGAAGAATATACAGGTAAGCCTTTATGACTGCATGGTGAATGATACCCCTGCCCAACGAGTGATACTGGAAACGGAAACACCTAACCTGCATATAATGCCATCGCACCTGGACCTGGTGGGTGCTGAGATAGAACTGATACACCATCCTAACCGCGAGCATGTAATGAAAAAGATGCTGGAGCCGATCGTATCAAAATACGATTTCATTATCATCGACTCCTCCCCTTCGCTGGGCCTGATAACCATCAACGGGCTTACTGCCGCTGACAGCGTTATTATACCTGTACAATGCGAATATTTTGCGCTTGAAGGGCTGGGTAAATTATTAAACACTATTAAGATAGTACAGACCCGCATAAACCCTGAGCTGAAAATAGAAGGCATATTGATGACTATGTACGATGGCCGCCTTCGCCTCTCCAACCAGGTAGTGGAAGAGATCAAGAATCACTTTGGCACCCTTGTATTTGATACCATAATACACCGTAATACTCGGCTGGGCGAGGCGCCAAGCTTTGGCAAACCTGCGCTGCTCTATGATGCAGACAGTACAGGTGCTATTAACTACCTTAACCTTGCCAAGGAGATATTGCAGAAAAACAATATGACCAAAATAAAAAACGAAGATAAAATATTTGATGAGCATGTCGCAGACCAATAGGAAGCAGGAACTTGGCAAAGGCATCCGTGCCCTGCTAAGCAACATAGATGAGGAGCTGAATGGAAATATAGATGCGGTACCTGCCGCTTCTGGTCATAATGCCGGTACCATTACCCGTATATCGCTGGAGCAGATAATTGTAAACCCCAAGCAGCCCCGCCGCGATTTTGATGAGCAGGCATTGCAGGAGTTATCCAACAGTATCAGGCTGCACGATGTGATACAGCCTGTAACGGTCATCCGCATCAACCCTACCAAGTACCAACTGATATCAGGCGAACGCAGGCTGCGTGCCAGCAAACTTGCCGGGCTGAAAGATATACCAGCGTATATACGTACCGCAGATGGCCAGCAACTGCTGGAAATGGCATTGCTCGAGAACCTGCAAAGGGAAAACCTGAATGCTATGGAAATAGCGCTCAGCTACCAGCGCCTGATGGAAGAATGCGATCTTACGCAGGAGCAATTAGCTGAGCGGATGAATAAAGAGCGCAGCACGGTTGCCAATTATCTGCGCCTGCTACGCCTGCCACCAGACCTACAAAAAGCGGTACGTGACGGCCGCCTTACTATGGGCCATGCACGTGCTATACTGGGACTTGACCAGGTAGACCAGCAACTGTATGTTTTCCGCGAAACACTGGAAAAAACACTCTCTGTACGCCAGGTGGAACAACTGGTAAAAAATATGATAGAAGAGCGTTCCTCTTCTGTAGTGGCATCCCCCCAGGTACAGCTGCCACCCGCATATAAACGCATTGAGGATAACATGGCCTCACACTTCTCCACAAAAGTGAGGCTGAGCAGGAAAAAGAATGGCAAGGGCGCTGTTGTAATAGAGTTTTACAACAATGAAGACCTGGAGCGCATCATGGGTAAAATGAATTTGTAATCGTTACGAAGAAAATGCGGGCAGGATAATGGAGGAAACGGAAATGATACCGCATAACTGGGAGCAACTGGCTCGCGAGCACAGCAAGGCTTACAAACGCATGCTGGAAAAAGGCGACTGGAATAAAATGCTCCGCGCATTACCCACACTGCATGAAGAAGTATTCAGCAAGATTGATTGCCTTTCCTGCGCTAACTGCTGTAAGAATTATTCCCCCCGTTTTAAAAATCCGGATATCAAGCGCATAGCCAGAGTATTGGGTATGAAAGAAGGCACAATGGTGAGCACTTACCTGCGCCTGGATGAAGAGGGTGATTATGTAACAAGAACTAAACCCTGCCCGTTCTTAGGCACGGATAATGCCTGCAGTATATACGAAGACCGACCCAGCGACTGCCGCAGATATCCCTATACTGATGAAGACGTATTGCTAAAACGAGTGCCGCTGACATTGAAGAATGCCACCGTATGCCCTGCCACATTTGCCGTACTGGAAAAACTCCAGGAAACCCAGCTTAGTAAATAGATACTTCTGTACTATTGAATTTCTTACTCAGCGAATCCAATATATGGTCTGTTCGGGAAGACGAACTGGTAACGGGCAAAATAATGTAGTAGTTAATTGAATCTCTTGTTAGCAAGCGTACGCGGTTGCCGCTATTTTGCAACTGCGTCAGCCTTATCTGTGCCTGCTCGGGTGTGTAAAATTTATTCAGTATTACATCATAGTGATAGGTTCTGCCTGTATTTACTTCCCTCTTTACAGGTTCCTCCGTATAATTAGCAGGCGACCTGTCCGGTGTACCTAATTGTATATTGGGAGAGGTGGCCGCTGCCGCTGCTGTAGTAGTTGTATTAGCAGCAATATTGCCTGAGTTATCAGCGGGCGCATAATTAACAGGCGCCGTTTGTGTGGGGTAAATAATAGTAGGGGCAACTGTACCCGGCTTCAACACGGTAAGTGGCATACCTGGCAGGCTAAGGATGTGCATACTATCCAGATTGCCGGTTACTATGGTTGCGGTATCAGCAGGCAGTGCAGCAGGCTCCGCAGCAGGTGTGGTACTTGTAGTGGTTTTTGTAGTAGTAGAATCCTTGATCTTATTCTTCTTATAAGATGCCATGCTTTTATGCAGATAGTTATATCCAAAATAAGCGCTTGCAAGAATTATAAGGGCTAAAAAGACCATGAATATAGCCTTTCCGGGATTGAACTTTGTTTTTTTCTGGTGCGGTAATCTTTCAGGAGTGGTATAATGTACCGGTGTTGATTTTGGCTGTAGCTGCACCGCTACGCCTCCTATTGGCTGGGCAGTCCGGGGTGTGCGGCTTGCTGGCAATGCAGGATAAGCTTGTAACAGCACAGGGTTAGTTTCAAACTCAAATCCATACCCCTCATTTATTAATCTGCCAAGCGCAGGGATCTGCATCCCTTTACCGCTTTCCATATCCGCCAGTGTTTCCTGGCTAAAATATTGTATTTCGTTCTTTGCCTGGTCTATCGGAATTGATTCATTATTAGCTATCAGCTGTGCAAGTCTGTTATCAGGTGCAGCAGCAGCATTCAATACGACCTCGTGCGCTGCATTGATAATAATAGCCCCATCAAAAGAAGCAGGTACCCTCTTTAATGTAAGGCTGCCAATACCATCCACATAGCATGACTGGTATTTTAAAATGCATAATCCTATGTACCTGTTTATATTCATATAGCTACTGCCCTTAGAAATATTTGAAGTGAAGATAGTTATATGTTGCGTTTTATAAAAGTTAGGTATTAAAATTTTAGCCGCACGCCAGCGTAAATATTAAAACCGTATCCATTATATCCTAACCACCTTACATTAGGGCTGTTCAACAGATTATCTATCCGGGCAAATACAGATAAACGCCTGATAATATTATATTCTGTACCGCCTCCAATATTGAAAATACCGTTAATTGTTACAGTTTGCCCCATGTTATCGAGCGCCTTAATATCGTTCAGCACATATAAATACGCTGTAATGCTGAGCTTAGGTACAGGTTGGAACAATACATCTCCCTTTACGCTAATACCCGGCAGATGCCAGGGCTGAGGCAGGGAACCATTATAATAGGTGTATGACGCTATATGCACGCCTGCTGAAAATGCATTTGCAACCTGGTAGCGTATGCCCCCCTGAAGTGAAAATGCTGTAAGGTGGTCTTCGTAAAGGATATTGAATTGTTTACCGTCGTAAGTGTTATTCAGGAAAATGGGAAGATCGCTGTATTGCCACCAGCTAATACGGCCTGTAAGTGCTATATGACTGCCTATACTGCCTTCACCCATCGCGTATACTTCATCTGTACGTGTTTGCCTTTGCGAGTAAGTATTGTAGATATATGGGTTATCAGTAGTTAGTTGTTCGTAAGTATTCTGTCGCAGTTTTGATTGCCATCCTGCTGTAATGGCTACGAGGTTTTTACCTATATGGTAAGTTGCTGCAATATCCGGTAAGATATAACTCCTGTATTGCCCTATAGCAGGTATAATATAAGCATATCCTGAAAAAGTAGTACTGGTGTAGCGTATGCCCGGTGCTATTGCAAATACGTTATTGCCATGGCTTTGTTTGTTTACGCTTAAGCTTGTGAGCGCCCCACTAATTGCGAGCTCCAACTGCAGGCTGCTATCTACGCTGTAGGAAAATGGGGCAGTAAAATTAAATGATGTTTCCGACGCCTTGAATTTATCGTTATAGGCAGATGCACTTATGGAAGGATGATAGAAGATATTTTTTACGTGAGCAGGTGTCATATCTACCGCCAGCCGCGCACCTGTGAAAACCTGTTTTACAGAATCGCTGCTATGTTCGTACCGGTTATGATCATAACCATAGTAATACCAGGCGTTGCGCAATGCTGTAAGGCTGGCATGCCAGGTGTTATCTACAGTGTGCAGTGTGCCATCGGCCTGCAGATCGGTAAGTGATGTTTGCTGATACTTTATATTACCCTGTTGGGAGATGCTATGGAGGTGTAATGCTGTTTCATAATTATTGCCATGCACACTACCAATCCCAGCATCAAAATAAAGTGTAGAAAGATTGCCGCCACCCAGCTTAAGGTAATTCTGATAAGGAGGCATTACTGTGTCTTTGCTTAGCGCTAATGGTTTTAACGGGAGGGAGCTATAAGTATAGTTCAGGTTTTGCTGTGGCACCACATAAGTAAATACAGGCCGCGATGTATCAGCAGGGGGCAGGCTGAAGGTAGCTTCCGGCTTCGGATGCTGTTTTATTTCCGGTTTGTAGGATTGTATTATCTCTATAGTATTCGTCTTTATCACAGTATCTTTTTGTTGAGCAGATACTGTAATGGCGCCGGCCAATAGCAGGATAATGATATGTAAGGCACTATTACGCATATTCAGTTATTCTCCGGATAGTTTGCTTTTATGCTTGTCCAGTTTTTTTAATTCTTCCAGCTTGTTTATCGCTTCCTCTTTTAATTCAGGAATTGCAGCATGTTTTATAATACTTTGCAGGGTGGCCTTTGCATTAAAATAGTCTTTCTCCTTCGTCAATACATCTGCCAGCAATATATACGACCTGATGATCCAGTAGTCGTATCCCGCTGATTGGCGTATACTGAAGTTGGCAGCAGTTTCTGCATCTTTAAGCTTGTCCTGGGTAAAATAAATTTCTGCAACGTGATAACGGGCTTCAGCAGCCGTTTCGCTGTTCTTTGTTTTTTCTAATAGTTTATAGTCGGCCAGCGCTTCATCCGCCTTTCCATTGTGTTGCAGCACCTTTGCCTTGTACAGAATTGCAAGATCATCAGTTTCTTCATTTTTACCGGGCAGTGTACCCAGCGTATCAGCATAATTAGCGGCCATATCATACTTAGCTGCTGCATAGCTGGCGGTCATTAATCCCTGGTACGCATAGTGCAGGTTCTCGTTACCAATAGCATTGTTGCGCAACTGTGTGTAATAACCAATTGCCGCGGTGTAATCTTTTTGCTGGTAAGCAATGCCGCCTGCCCTTAGCGCACTGTTCTCAGAGAAATCGCTCCATGGAGATTGAAGTACAATATTATAATCCATCAGTGCAGATTTGTAATCTTTTTTCTGGTAGTAACTCTCCGCACGATAGTAATGTGCCTTACCGGTAAAAATGCCCGCAGGATACTGGGCCAGGTACTGTGTAAACGCAAGTATTGCTTTATCCCACCGGCCACTGGTAAACTGTGCCTCTGCTGAAGCGTAGTAGGTTGTATCAGCAGCGCCGCTATCAGCAACGGGTAAATTATTTTCTTTTAATAAATTAGTATATTCTGTTGGCTTGCCTGCCTCTATATAGATATTCTTAAGCGCTTCCAATGCAGCTAGCCTTTCGGGTGATACCGGGTAATCAGTAATAACTTTTTTATAGGCTGCAATAGCTTTATCTGCATTATCAGTTTGCTGGTATGCAAATGCCATCTTCAGCAAAGCTTTTGGGGCAAAGCTTTGTGTAGCGGCATCCTGGATGAGTGGCTGTAGCATGGCGATAGCCGCGGCATACTTCCCGACCTGTATATCTGTTACGCCCAATTCATAGCGGGCATTCGGCGCATATTTTGATATAGGTACCTGGCTGATAACAGATTGAAGCAACTGTGTTTTCTCATTATCCTTACCCTGCAATCCAAGCAATATAGCTTTCTGGTAACGGGCATAGTCTGCATCTTCTCCCTTTGCGGCTATTATACGGTCATACAGCGCCTCTGCCCTGTTGTAGTCTTTCTGCATGAAGACTGCATCGGCTTCCCTCACCAGGGCTACTGTATTGGTGCTACTGTCTTCATTATCTATATGCTGTGCATGGCTGAAATAGTTTTGGGCATCTTTGTATTCATCAAGCTCCATCAGGGCATACCCGATAGTAAGGTTAGCATGTTGTACGGTGGCCGCATTGCTGAGCCTGTGTACTGCCTGAGGACGTATATCCTTTGATATAAAATCGCGGTTGTAGCTAACCGCATCTTTGTAATGGTGCATCCTGTATCCCAGTTCGCCCTTCCAGAATGTTGCTACCGCCTCATAATCCATATCTTCCGGATATTGAAGGGATAGGGTGAGGAAACTGTCTGCTGCCTGTATATCGCCATTTCTCAATTGCTGCATCGCATAGCCATAAGTTACCTTTTGTGCTACCCTTTTGTAATGCTCATCCTTTATAGATACATCCTGTAGCTGCACCAGTGCATCAGAATAATTACTGGTCCTTATTAGTAATCCGGATAGTAAGGTTTTTGCTTCATCATGATAAGGAGACGATGGGAAATTGTTTAATAATGTGTGCAGCGCATCCATTGCATTATCATCGTAGCCCATCTCATAAGAGAGCTTGATATACAGTATCAATGCAGCTTCCTGTTGCGCAGGATTGAAGCGCATATCAGCACATATAGCAAAGGCAGTGCGTGCACTCATTTTATCATTTGTATGCAGGTAACAGTCGCCCAGCAGGTACATTGCTGTCTGGCCCAACGAATCCTTTGCATCTCCCAGTGGTTTGAATTTATCTATTGCCTGTACCCATTGCTCTGTTTTGAAATAGCAATAGGCCATTTCATAAAGATCTTCCTTTCTTATCTGCTCTATATTATTATAGTAGTATTCAAAATAGGGTAATGCCTCGCTGTACTTCTGGTCCTCAAACAGGCATTGTCCGGCAAGCAAATGCAACTCATTATCGTAGTATAATTTTTCAGGCCTTGCGATCAGCTCTTTCGAATAGACAAGCGCACGTTCATGCTCGCCGGTAAAATAATATATCTCCGCTATATAGTATGGTACTATACTTTGGTATTCCTTCAGGTCTTTTATACGTTCAAAGCTTTGCAACGCATCCTTATAATTATTTTCATTGTAGGCAAGCAGGCCATAATAATAATTACCGGGTATATAATACTTGCCCACTTGCAATTCTTTAATGGCACCTAATAATATAGTGGCTTTATCAAATTGATGGTTATTAAAGTAGCAATACGCGAGTTCAAATTTTTCGTCTATCAGCTCTCTGTTACTTAGGTTGGCTATATCTGCTGTTTCGTAATAGGGTATTGCAGCAGCCAGTTCATTATGTATAAAGTAGTAGTGGGCTAATGCATATGCTATCCGATCATGATAAGCGCTGCTTGCCGTCTGCTTCAGAAACGCTATTGCTGTATCAGCGCATCCTTTACTATCGAGCTGTAATAGGGAGGAGCTGATATAATAAGCTGCCCTATTTGTTTCTTTGGCAAAGGGCCATTGTGGCGACCAATCTTTAACAGCCGCAATATATTTTGTTGCAGACTGCGCAGCAAGGCGATAATGTTGTTGCAGGTATTGATCTTCTGCAATATTTATATATAAGGATGGAGTTTGTGCCGCAGATGACTGCGCGCCTGCATGTATAGCAGGAAGCAGGCCCAGAAGCATGCAGGTTATTTCGGGTATAAACCGTTTCAATTTTATTTGCCTCATTCAGGATTTAAAAACGCAACGTCAGGTTCAGGCTAGGGAAAACAGGTAGTTGATAAACTTTTACATTGGTAACCCGGTCAACGTAAAATATATTTCTTCTGTCATAAACATTAGTTACACTCGCGGTAGCATCAATGCTGGTGTTTTTAGTCAGCTTAAAAGATTTCTTAGCCGATATATCGAGGCGGTGGTACCAGGATAGTCTGCCACCATTTATATCGTTAGGGTACAGGATATTGAGGGTGCCATTATTCTGGTTTATATTAGTAGAGATATTGCTTGATGGACTTATGCCCCCTTCAGCAAACGCCTGGGTTTGTGTAAAAGGGAACGGCGATCCCAGATTAAAGCGAATTGAAAGTTCCAGGTCTTTATGTTTGCCGGCATTGTACGCACCCAGTAAATTAACATTCAGCCTGCGATCAAAAGGAGCGGGAAAAGTTGCGACCAGCGTTTTACCTGGATTTGCAGGATCAGGAACAACTGTAGTAAACATCACGTTCTGTACCGATACTACACCCCACAGATATACCCTGCCCGAGCTATATTTACCAGACAGGTCTACTCCATAGGCCTTTGCAGTGCTGGCTGTAAAATCAGATTGCGCTGCGGTAGTTTTTATATGGCTCAGCGTTATATCCTGGGTAAAGTTCTTAAACCATGGCTCCAGGTTCAGTTCTACTTTGTTAATATCCACTTCTACTCCACCAAGTACATGATATGCCCGTTGCAGATTGGTAGCTACATTATCGCCGTTAGTGTTCTTTATTGTTTCGTCAGGACTAAGCAGGAAGCCTGAAAAAAGGTTCACTATATCCCTATCGCTTTTGGTGGTGATGATATCCTGGGTATAGGTACCTGCTGCTGCCTTAAGACGTATATTTTCCGTAATATTATACTTGATACCGATGCGGGGCTCAGGAGATATAGAAGACAATTCTGAATAGTATTGAAAACGGATGCTTGGCTCCAGTATCAGCTTATCGCTAATATCCTTACGGTACACCAGATAAACTGCCGCTAATGTATTCTGCCGGTTCAGTACATTGGAAATGGCACCTGAGTAGTAGTTAATATTGGTGCTGAATCCTGATACTTCAAGGCCGTATTTTACCTCGCTGTAACCCTTAAGGAAATTCGTAAAATTAATACCAGTTTCAAACCCGCTAATGCCACTGCTTGCAGGATTTAATCCCTGCTGGCTGGCATCAATGCTATAATTAGAGTAGGCAAACTTACCATCTATCAATGTAGCAGACCCTGTAGGGGATACTACGAATGTAGCGCCGCCGCCTTGTGCTTTCCACTTATAATCTGCAGTCTGTACATGTGTTGAGGGGTCTACCAGTCGGGCATCGTCGTTAAAGCTGAATCCAAACAGATTTACTTTGCTCCCGTTATCCCCGCTCAGTGTTATTTTTCCATAAAGGTCAGTAAAGCTGTAAGGTAACCCGCTTTTAAATGGTTCACCCAAGCCACCATATATCGATTTGGACGTTTGGTCCAGATAGCTTGTTTTAGCAGATAGTACATAGGTAAGATTGGTCGTCTCATTCTTTTTAGATTTCAATAACGGCCCTTGTAATACCGCCCTTGTCATGATAGGTGATACAGACAATATGCCTGTAGTGCGGTTCTTATTACCATCTATCGTATGCACATCCAATATAGCCGATACCCGGTTGCCATGCTCCGCATTGAAGCCCGCTGTCTGTACATCTACGTTGCGTATGGTTTCGGTTTCAAATACTGAATAAAAGCCTATAGAGTGGAATGGATTATAAATAGTCACACCATCCAGCAATATGCCTGTTTGTGCAGGCGAGCCACCGCGTATATATAACTGCCCGCCCTGGTCGCCGGTAAATACTACACCCGGTACTACCTGAAGGTATTGTGATACATCGGGTTCACCACCCGCGCTGGGCAGCAATTTTATATCCTTCTGTGCTATGCTGGTGACACCTACATTAATATGCGTCACCTTTTCTGTTTTCTGTGCATTTACTTCTACCTCACCAAGCGCTATATCTTTCTCTGTTACGTATAGTTTCTGCGTCAGCTCCTGCCCTGCTTTTACTACTACCGTTACAATGGTAGTATCATAGCCCAGTATACTCACCATCAACTGGTAGGTGCCGGGGGGTACCTGGGTGATAGAGTAAAATCCATTCACATCGGTTTGTGCGCCTGTTTTGGTGCCACGCAGGTATACATTGGTATAGATAACAGGTTCCCCCGTTTTTCTATCATAAACAAATCCTTTGATGCCTGCATTATTCTGCGCCGTAGCTGCAAATGATAATAAGAGAAGTAATACGCTGAACAGGTAAGAGCGTTTATGCCACATACTGGTTAAGTTGGTTGAGAGGTAAGTGTATGCAATGCTATCTGTAAAAGACGAGCAAAGATAGGGATTAGACCATTGCAGCCAAAAGGTGAAGCAGACTATGTGGTGAAGGTATGTTTTTTATATACATTCTGTTTTTAATGCAATAATTCGTGAGCGATAATTATTATCGGAAACATTTCAAATACTGTAATTTGGCATAATGAAAATATTCTCTGCTGCGCAGATACATGCCTGTGATGCCTATACCATTCACGCCCGGGGTATTACCTCGCTTGCATTGATGGAGCAGGCTGCAATCGGATGTATGGAATGGATAGCAGCTCATCTTCCAAAAGATACCCTGTTCGTAGTAGTATGCGGATGTGGCAATAACGGCGGTGATGGATTGGCTGTTACCCGTCTGCTGCATCATGCGGGCTATGGTGTAAAAGCCTTCCTGCTCCGATTCAGTGAAACCCTTTCTCCTGATTGCGCCGCTAATCTGGAGAAACTACAAAAAGACCATCCTGACCTTATAGAAATATTACAGCCGGAAACCTTTATAACAGACATACCGGCCAATATTATAGTAATAGACGCCATACTGGGTACCGGCCTCAGTAGGCCGGTAGAGGGATGGGTAGCAAAATTCATTAACCAGCTAAACAGCCTGCCTAACCGCAGAATAGCTGTAGATATACCCAGCGGTATGCCGGCAGATAATATACCTGATAAGGATGCCGTGGTGATGCAGGTGAGCGACACACTTAGTTTCCAGTTTTATAAACGCACATTCCTGCACCCCGAAACCGGGGTGTATGCAGGTAAAATTCATCTTATAGACCTGGGGCTTGAGCAAACATTTATAAAGGGTACCCATACACAATACCACACTATAGATCATGAGAAGGTTAAAAGCATGTACCGGCCGCGTACCCCTTTCTCGCACAAGGGTACTTATGGGCATGCCCTGATAATAGGTGGCAGCTATGGAAAGATCGGCGCTATAACCCTTAGCGCTAAGGCAGCTTTACGTGCCGGCGCCGGACTCGTAACAGCCCTGCTGCCGCAATGCGGCTACGAGGTAGTACAAACAGCAGTACCGGAAGTAATGTGCCTTACCAGTGGGGAAAAGCACATTGGGGAAATAGCAGATTGGAAAAAAAATCAGGCTATAGGTATAGGCCCCGGACTGGATACCAACACCGTAACAGTAAAAGCATTTGCTGACTTTATAGATGAATGCAAGCAGCCGGTAGTGATAGATGCTGACGCACTGAATATACTGGCAAAGCATAATGAACTGCTGGCACGTATACCACCGGGCTCGGTGCTGACCCCGCATCCCAAAGAATTTTCACGCATATTCGGAGAGAGTGTTAATAGCATGATGGAGCTGGAGCACGCACGCACACAGGCTATGCGCTACAATATATTTATAGTGCTAAAGGGGCATCATACCGCAGTAGTAACGCCGGAAGGTGAATGCTGGTATAATATGACCGGTAATGCGGGAATGGCAACAGGCGGTGCGGGCGATGTGCTGACGGGTATTATTACCGGTCTTATAGCGCAGGGATATGATGGCGGAGATGCCGCAATGCTGGGCGTATACCTGCATGGACTGGCCGGTGATAAAGCCGCAGAAAAATCATCTATGGAAGCAATGATAGCAGGAGATATCATTGATAACCTGGGCCACGCATTCGCTTCATTAAAAAATCTCACTAGCTAATCAAATTCGTAGCCTATATCCCTGCGGTAGTACTTGCCTTCGTATTGTATCTTCTCCGCACTGGTGTAGGATGTTTTCAGCGCGTCTTTAACCGTATCGCCATAAGAGGTTACTGCCATTACCCGCCCACCGCTAGTTATTGTATCACCCTCCTTTTTTGAGGTACCTGAATGAAATACGAGGCTGTCGGTTATTTCCTTATCGCCCGTTATCAACTTACCTTTTGTATAGCTGCCCGGATAACCTTCTGAGACCAGCATTACCGTGCATGCAGCCCTTTTGTCGTGCAGTACATTCACTTCATTCAGCCTGCATTCATTCATTTTTACTATCAGTTCTACAAGGTCATTTTGCAGTCTGGGCATTACCACTTCCGTTTCGGGGTCGCCCATGCGGCAGTTATATTCTATTACATAGGGGTCGCCATTCACCTTTATCAGCCCGAAAAATATAAAACCCTGGTAAGTGATGTTTTCTTCCTTCAGTCCTTTTACAGTAGGTTCTATTACCTGTTGTACCACCTTGTGCATAAATGCCGCGTCTGCAATAGGCACAGGCGATATAGCACCCATACCACCGGTATTCAATCCCTTATCACCTTCACCAATGCGTTTATAATCCTTTGCTTCGGGCAGCAGCACATAATTGCTGCCATCAGTCATAGCAAATACAGAGAGCTCAATACCCGTCAGGAACTCCTCTACCACTACTTTTTTGCTTGCATCGCCAAACTGTGCTTCTTTTATCATAGTGGTAAAGGCATCTACAGCGGTTTGCGTATCCTCTGCTATTACCACACCCTTACCTGCTGCAAGCCCATCGGCCTTTATTACTATCGGCAGCGTATGTTGCTGCAGATAGGTGATGCCTTCCTCAAAATTATCATTACTGAATTCCCGGTAAGCAGCAGTTGGTATATTGTGCCGCTGCATGAACTGCTTGGCAAATGCCTTGCTCCCCTCCAGCTTCGCGCCTTCTTGTGATGGGCCTGCCACTATTATATGCTTCAGCTGGCTATCTGCCTTTATATAGTCGTAGATGCCGGCTACCAGTGTATCCTCCCCACCGGGGAACAAAATATCTATCTGTTTATTGATGCAGGTCTTTTTTATCTCTTCAAAGTCGGTGAGCGACAGGGGGATATTAGTTCCGTAGCTTGCTGTGCCGGCATTGCCGGGTGCTATATACAGCTCATTACAAAGTGAGCTTTGGCTCATTTTCCATGCAATTGCGCTTTCGCGCCCGCCCGACCCAAGAAGAAGTATATTCATTATAAATGCTGTTGGAAGGCAAAAAAAGTAAAAAGAGGGATACTACCCTAAATAATTTTATTTATTTTGGCATCTTCTGAAGCAAAGCTATATGGATAAAAATAAAGTACAAGCAGAGGCAACGGCACTTGATATGCCGGTTGATATGAACGCTACACCGGAAGGTAAGGGTCACCCGAAAGGTTTATACGTCTTGTTTGCTACCGAATTCTGGGAGCGCTTCAGTTATTATGGCATGCGCGCCATTTTTGCGCTGTACATGACCAAAATGCTGTTACTTGACAAGGCACTTGCGAGTAACATATATGGCAGCTACACAGGTCTGGTATATCTTACACCCCTCATAGGCGGTTATGTAGCAGACAGGTACTGGGGCAATCGCAAATCAATATTTGTAGGCGGATTGCTGATGGCAATGGGGCAATTCCTTATGTTCTTTTCAGCCACGTTCTCTCATAGCACTGACAAGGGAATGGCCATATCTTTCATGTGGGCAGGTCTGGCCTTCCTGATTTTCGGCAATGGTTTCTTTAAGCCCAATATATCTACCATGGTGGGGCAATTATATAAAGAAAATGATACTCGTAAAGATGCCGCATATACAATATTTTACATGGGTATCAACGCTGGTGCATTCATTGCGCCCCTGATCTGTGGTTACCTGGGTGAGAATGTTGATTTTAAATGGGGCTTCTTTTCAGCAGGGCTGGGTATGCTGGTAAGCTTGCTTATTTTTTATGTTACCAAGAATAAATATGTTGTAGCCCCTGATGGACGGCAGCTTGGCATAGGACCAAATAAACTAACCGATACTACGGGTAATGCGGTTGCCGGTAGTGGTGGTTTTAGCAAGCAGCAATTGCTGATACTGATAGGCGGTATCGTTACCATGTTCTCTATCTTGTACTTTGGATTCCATGTGGATGTGTGGGGCTCTTTAATATATGGCATGACGCTGGTAGGCCCTTTCGTTATCATTACAGATAAATCGCTTACTAAAATAGAAAAGGACAAGCTTTGGGTGATCATCATCATCATGATCTTCGTTATTTTCTTCTGGATGTGTTTTGAGCAGGCAGGTGCATCATTAACCTTCTTTGCTTCTGAGCAAACAAATCGCCGTATTTTAGGCTGGGAAATGCCGGCAAGTTATTTCCAGAGCTTTAATGCAGGCTTCATCGTTATCCTGGCACCTATTATCAGTGCCATGTGGGTACGGTTTGCAAAAAAGGGTGTCAATCTTGCGGCGCCATACAAACAGTCGATGGGTCTGGCATTTCTTGCGTTAGGTTTCCTCTTTATATCCTTCGGCTCTAAATCTATACCGCAGCAGGGTGCCAGTATACTATTCCTTACCGGGTTGTATTTTCTGCACACAATTGGCGAGCTGTTCCTTAGCCCAATAGGCTTATCAATGGTCAATAAGCTTACTCCCGGCAGGTTTACATCGCTAATGATGGGTATATGGTTCCTGGCTATTGCCACAGGTAATAAACTGGCGGGTACTATGAGCTCATTGTATCCTGATCCTAAAAACCCGGTACATCCGCATCTGTTCAATATAGAAATAGACAGCCTGCATACTTACTTTATGATATTTGTCGCGTTCTCAGGTACAGCAGCTGTTATGTTGTTCCTGTTGTGCAGGAAACTGCAAAAAATGATGCATGGTATTTCTTAGACAAATCAGATAGTATCTAATGACTGAAGTTAAATTACTGGATAGCCCCAATGAGGCTATCCAGTAATTTTTTTAGAGAAACCCAGTTTAAATTAGATTTTCTTTCCCAGCTACCTATGTTAACCCGCATTAACTTCCAGGTTAAAATTTTGCCAAACAAGGTCTCCTACCCAACCAGCATATTGTATTGGTGGTCTATCTTAGCCCTTACTCGTTCCTAAAACTTTATCCTATGCGTTCTGCGTTACTCCTTGCAATCGCTTTCATTACTTGCAGTGCCTATGCCCAATCGGCACGCAACATTACCGGGGTTATAAAAGACAGTACCGGCAAGCCTGTTACCAACGTAGTTATAACATTATTGCAGGCCTCAGATTCTTCATGGGTGGCTACACAGCTATCTGCGGATGATGGTGCATTTACCTTTAAGGATGTTACAGTTGCAAAATATATTATTGATGCACGCTCATTAGAATTCGCTCCTGTGCAGGTTGTAGTAGCAAATATAAATCCGGTTATAGTAACACTAAAGAAAAATACGGCATCATTGAAGGATGTGGTCATCACAGCTACAAAGCCATTGATAGAATTAGGATTAGGCAAAACAACTATAAATGTAGAAAACTCAATAACCAACGCAGGCCTCAATGTACTCGACCTATTAAAAAAGTCTCCCGGTATTACGGTTAGTGCCAATAGTAATATTTCTATGCTGGGGAAGAATGGTGTGCAGGTAATGATCAACGAACGTCCTACGTACCTCTCGGGTCAGGAATTAGCAGATTATCTAAAAACGCTCTCAGCAAATGAAGTGGCTCAGCTGGAACTAATAACACAACCATCCTCCCGTTATGATGCTGAAGGCAACGCGGGCATTATCAATATCAGGCTGAAACGAAATAACAAGATCGGATTTAATGGCAATGGTTCTGTTACTTACGGGCAGAGTGTTTATCCGTGGGGAGAAGGCGATATGCGCGTTAACTACAGGAAAGGGAAAATGAATCTATATCTTACAGGCAGTACCAACAATGCAATCGGCTTTGCCGACTGGACAGAAACAGAAACATTTAAAGATGATAATAATAATGTTACTGGTCAGCGCTCTTTCCATTCTCATCCTGTAGAGCATTTTGCAACCCATAGCTCACGCATCGGTGCTGATTACGAGTATTCATCAGCTAGCACTTTTGGCGGCAGTTTCAGTGGCACCTATCATACAAATACCAATCGCGATGATATTTCCTATCGTACCATTGATCTGGTCAATAAAGACACTGTCTATTCTCTTTCAAGAACACCCGACAATTTTGTACGCAAAGACCTTGCTGCCAATGCCTATTACACAACACATTTTAGCAAGCAAAGCGATCTCAATTTAAATTTTGATTACCTGCTGTATATCAATGATCCACACCAGCGTATATCAACATCATCCTCCGATGCCAATATGCTGCCATTGCCCGGTAATATAGAACTGCGCAGTGCCAAACCCACTGACATAAGCGTATACAGCGTTAAAGCAGATTATACAAATATGCTCACAGACAGTATAAAGCTGGAGGCAGGTATAAAAACAAGCTTCGTATCTACAGGTAATAATTCAATGTTCGATATCTACCGGAATGGTGTTTGGCAGCCCGATACTACACGCAGCAATCACTTTATTTACAACGAGAATATCAATGCTTTATACTTAAGTCTCAATAAAGCATTTTCTTCCAGGTGGTCTGCGCAGGCAGGTATGCGGGCCGAAAATACAAATAGCAAGGGTACGCAATTGGTACACGAACAGACTCTCTCGCGAAGCTATGTATCATTTTTCCCTACAGCATATATTTCTTACAAACTGGACTCTGCTAATGAATTCCAACTGAATTATGGCAGGCGCATCGATCGTCCAGCTTATCAAACATTGAACCCATTTATCTATTATTCATTCCAGTACAATTATTTTGTTGGCAATCCTTATCTCCAGCCGCAATATACCAACAGTCTAGAGCTAAAGCATAGCTATAAGAACCAGCTCATTACTACCATCAGTTACGCGGCTACCAACAACGCCTTTAATGATATCCTTGCTAAAGACACCGCTGGTATTATATTTAGCACTACTAAGAATATCGCCAGTAGCAAAGTGCTTCATTGCTCCGTATTATTTAGCAAAGAGGTGTACAACTGGTGGATGCTGAATATGTCTGCGTCTGCATTCTATGCTGAATATATAGGGGTTACAGGCATACAATCTACAAAAGCAACAGGCACAGGGTACGTATTCCATACAAGTAGCCAATTTACATTACCCAGCGGATGGAAGACAGAGCTTATGTACTACTTCGTTGGCACCAGTATTGCAGGGCTCACTTCCATTGCTGCGCCCACACAATACATTAGCGTGGGGGTATCTAAGAAATTCGGCTCTGATAGTACATTAAGCCTGAACGTAAGCGATACTTTTTATATAAATACTTACGCCTACCACGATACATTGCCGGGGTTTGAAACACGCACCACCTATCGTGGAAGTAGCAGAGCAGCCACACTTACATATGCTTATAACTTCGGTAAAAAAGCTGCACAACATCAGGCAGATGCACCAGATGAAACCAAACGTATGAGGATATACTGACAGATTATTAGGGCTGGTTGCTTAATTTTGCAGCTTAATCATTCCATTGCAGAGTACTACTTACCAGACAGATCTTGCCATCATCTCTCTTACTGCCCAAAAGAAGCAGGAAGAGAACGACCGGTTTGCCAGTTCGCTACAGCACCAAGACACTTTGGCGCTTGATCGTCTTGTGCACGGGATCAACAAAACAGTGAGCGCTGCTATCGACTGCACCCAATGCGGTAATTGCTGCAAAACGCTTATCATCAACGTCACCAGACCCGAAGCGGCCCACCTTGCCGATCACCTGGGTATGCCACTGGCAGATTTCAATGATAAATACATTGAGGAAAGCCAGCAGGGAAATTGTTTTATGAACACTATGCCATGCAACTTCCTATCTGAAAATAAATGTACAGTTTATACCAACCGCTTTAAAGAATGCCGCGATTTTCCGCATCTGCATAAGCCCGGTTTTCGTGCCCGCTTCGCCGGTACTTTAATGCACTATGGCAATTGTCCTATTATTTATAATGTGGTAGAGGAGCTGAAGCAGCAGCTTGCATTTTCAGATGCTCCTTCAGCGCCTGCCATATAGATACATAAGTACGCATAATGCCAGGGTTACCAGTATAATTACCAGCGGCAATCCTTTTCTTTTCTGCTCCTTCTTCTCCTTTTCCTGTAGCTGGCTGTGTATCTGTCGGATACTTTCTTCGGCACCTTCCGCAAGTAGCAGCATCCGTGCAGCCACACTATGACTATATCGCAGTTCCAGGCGCTCGGTAGCATGCAGCAGCACATTAATTATCGTTGCCCTTATTGCTTCATCCCCCTCATTTTTTAATACTGCCAGGTGCGAGTCTGATAAGATGATCAATACATATTCCTGTAGTGCTGCATGGCTCATGCGGTAGGTATCTATATCGCTTATATGTTTTTTCAGTTTGTTGCTTTCCTTCAGTATCCACTCAGGCGTTATGGCCTGGCGGTGCTGCATCCGGTTGCTCATCCCCGATAGCCAGCATTCCCCATCGTACTTTCTTCGGCTATGTACATCAGATAACACGCTGTATGCCTCCTGTACCTCCCTGAAGTGTGCCTCTGCAAATGCATTGTTCACATTTGTATCGGGATGGTATTTAAATGCCAGCGCCCTGTATGCTTTTTTTATTTCAGCTACTGTTGCGCTAGCGGATATGCCCAGTGTTCGGTAGTGGTCTTTTGGTTGCAAATCAGCACAGGTATATCTTGCAAATGTAATAGTAACGGGCTGTATAAGCACACCTTATAGATGCATTAACTGTATGGATTTGGTAATTGATGTACATACATCTAAATTTGTATGGTAATAACTTATCATTATGGATAGGCGTTCTTTCATCAAAAACAGTGGGCTGCTGGCAATGGCCCCATTTCTTCCTATGAATGGTTTATCAGCTTTAGCAGCACTCGGTAATAGCCTGGCCCCTGCATCCCGCATGCCTGCACTATTCATCGGCCATGGCAGTCCTATGAATGCAATTGACGACAATGAATTCAGCAGGAGTTGGAAAGCGCTTGGCAAAACATTGCCCCGTCCCCAGGCTATCCTTTCCATATCGGCACACTGGCTTACCAATGGCACCAGCGTTACAGCCATGGCGCAACCGAAAACAATTCACGATTTCGGCGGCTTCCCTAAGAATCTGTTCGACCAGCAATACAATGCGCCGGGTGCTCCCGAACTGGCTAAGTCCACGCAGGATCTAATAACAACAACATCTGTACATGCTGACAATACCTGGGGACTGGATCATGGTACGTGGAGCGTATTGCTGCCTATGTATCCTGCTGCTGATATTCCCGTTTACCAGCTAAGCCTCGACTATGATAAGCCTGCATCCTACCACTACGAATTAGGACAGCAGCTCAATAAGCTACGCGATAAGGGCGTGCTGATTATTGGCAGTGGCAACCTTGTCCACAACCTACAGCGTGTGGACTGGAGCGGTGGTAACACGGTGTATGACTGGGCGCAGGAGTTTGATACCAAAATGAGCGGCTGGATACAAACCGGCGATCATAAGTCGCTTGTCAATTACCAGCAGATACTGGGCAATACAGCCACTATGGCACACCCTACTTACGATCATCTGCTGCCATTATTTTACATCATGGGGCTACAGCAAAAAGAAGAGCAGGTTACCTTCTTCAATTCCAAGTTCGATATGGGCTCCATATCTATGCGCTCATTGCAGATAGCTTAACACGGGTTGCTCTATCTTTGCCACCTTATGAACACCGCATACCTGCTGCTCGGCGGCAACGAAGGGGATACAACCCTGTACCTGCAAAGCGCCTATGGGCTTATTTCCGCTTCGTGCGGCGCTATTATCCAATACTCCCCTGTTTACCAAACCGCAGCATGGGGGCTCCAGGAGCAACCCGATTTTCTGAACCAGGTAATTGCCATCCATACCACGCTATCTCCATTCATCCTGCTGGAAAAAATTCAGGATATAGAGAAGGAGTTGGGGAGGCAACGCACCATCAAATGGGGGCAACGTACACTGGATATAGACATATTGCTTTATGATGATGTAGTAATAGATACACCCCTGCTCACCATCCCTCACCCATCTACGCCAATGCGCCGTTTCACGCTGGCACCACTGGCTGCCATAGCACCTGCATATGTGCATCCTGTGCTGAAAAAAACTATACAGGAACTGCTGGATGAATGTCCTGATCCCTTGCCCACCCTGCGTTTAGATATTAACCTGCATTAGATATCCACATTATTTCATCGTTGCGTGGTGTGCCCTTATCTTTAGGCTTTCTATGTCTTACAAGTATATTGCTATAGAGGGGAATATTGGTTCCGGTAAAAGTTCATTGGCGCGGCTGCTGGCTGCCCACTACGATGCGCGGCTGGTGCTCGAGGAGTTTGCCGACAATAACTTCCTCGCGAAATTCTACCAGGATGCGGATCGCTATGCATTCCCATTAGAGCTGTCCTTTCTTGCTGATCGTTATACACAGTTGAGACAATTACTATCAGCGCAGGATCTATTTCGCGAAAAGATCGTTACCGATTATTTGTTTACCAAGAGCAAGTTGTTTGCTCGGGTCAATCTGCGGGAACATGAGTACGAGTTATTTCAGAAACTGTTTGGTATCATAGATCCCCAGCTATCACCACCCGATCTGCTCATCTACCTTCATGCCCCCGTCAATCGCCTGCAGCAGAATATCAAAAAGCGCGGCCGTGCCTATGAGCAGAATATAACCGGCGAATATCTGGAGAAAGTGCAGGCCGTATACCAGCAATACCTGAAGCAGGAGATACAGAAAACCATCATCATAGATACCTCTACCGTAGATTTTGTGAGCAACCCCGCCCACTTCCAGTCAATAGTCGATTTTCTGGATAAGGATTATGATTTTAAGACGCACTACATCTCTGTACAGTAAATTGCATCATACACCACTAAGCAGCGACAGGGTGAACTTTGCCCCTTTCCCTTCCTTGCTATCTATATCTATTTTGCCGCCGTTCTTCTCTGCCAGCTCGTAGCACAGATATAGCCCCAGGCCTGTGCCTTTTTCGCCTTCCGTGCCGCGGGTAGTAAACAGCATCCTGTTCCTTGCCTGCTCCAACTGTTCCACATTCAGCCCTATGCCGCTGTCTATAATATGGATGAACACCTTGCTTCCTATCTCGTTTACTTTTATAGTAATGTTTCCGCCTACAGGGGTAAACTTCACTGCATTGTTTATCAGGTTGCGCAGCAATATAGTTACATGGTCGTGGTCAGCAAAGCACGTTATGCCCGGCTTACCTTCCTTTATATCTATTGTCAAATTTTTTGCCGCTATGGCCACATCATACAGCCCCAGGCAATTGTTTATCACATCCATAATATTCAGCGTCACGGGGCTTATAGATAAGCCCTGCATCTGGCTCTTAGCCCATTGCAGCATCTTATCCATTGCATCATTTAAAAAACGCACATTTACCTGCACCTCTGCTACATAGACAGTAAACTCGTCTGTGCTGATACTGCCATCCTGTACCAGATCCAGCAGCGATTGCAGACTGTTTATAGGCCCCTTCAGGTCATGCGCTATTATGGAGAACAGCTTATCTTTTGTTTTATTTATCTCCTCTACCCGATCCTTTATCTGTATCAGTTCTTCTTCTCTTTGTTTTTGCTTGTCTATATCCTGGTACAGACCTCTTAGCCGTACCACACGCCCACTGTTATCCTTTATAGGTATGCCTATAGACCGTATCCATTTTACATTCCCCTTTACTGTTATCAGCTTCACTTCTATATCAAAGGGCGCTCCGTCTTTCTGCGCTTTATGCATCGCCTCATTGATGAGTGCATGGTGCTCAGGGGCATAGTTTGCCAGCCGGTTGACTGTTAATTTATAATCAGGCTCCGCTTCGTAGATATCATAAATGGTCTTAGACCACTTCATTTCTTTTTTCAGTATATCCATATCCCATGCCCCCAGCAGCGCTATCTTACCTGCTTCTTCCAGCAGGAACTGGTTGTCGGTAACTTCCATACGGGCATTTACCATATCTTCTACATCTATCAGGGATCCTGCCATGCGTATGGGCCTGCCATCCTCGTCCCATTTGGCCTGTCCGCTTATCTCGTACCAGCGGTAAGTGTCATCTTTATGCTTCAGGCGCACTTCTTCTTTATACGGTTCCTGGTGCAGCAGGTGCCGGAGTGTGGCCGTCTGTACCCGCTCCTTATCGTTGGGGTGCAGCAATTGCTCTGTAAAACATGCGTAGGTGGCGGGTATTTCATTTTCTTCGTAGCCCAGCAGCTGGTAGAATTTCGCTGACCATTGCTCCTGCCCGGTTTCTATATCCCTATCCCACACACCGGCAGCTATGCCCTTTACCAGAAGTTCGTAAGTATCATTCAGCGCTTTGCGCAGGTGGCTCTGGCTCTCCAGCTCATCCTGCTGGCGTATCATCTTATTATACCCGTGCATCAGCTTTTTATGGTAAGGGTATATGAATACCAACATTTCCAGCACTAATACCAGCGCCGATAGCAATAGGATGGTTGCCTCCGAGCGCTGCGCATATTGCTGGTGCCTTTCGGCAGCATACTCCAGGCTATTTACTATAGCATCCATACGCGGCAGGTATTGCTGCGCGCGCGCATTTATTTCATTGAGCAGTGTGGCATTTATCTTACCGTTGCCAGCCTGTAAAAAGGAATGGTACAACGCTTGCTCCACAGGGCCTATGGCCGCTATCTGCCGGGTAAGTGCAGGGTCGTACCGGGTTAGGTTAGCGCTATTATGCGTTAGCGCGTAGTGTACCTGGTTCCATGTACGGGCATTGTCCAGTATCTGCTGTTTTTTATTGCCGCCCAGGTAGTCTTCGTAGCATAGCTTTGTTACCAACTGGCTTAGCATGCGCTGCCGGCCTGCGTCATTAAGCACTCTGGGATAGCGGGTATTGCGCCGGGCCTCCTTTTCTATTTTTGCATAGTTGATACCGGCAAGTGCCGCTATGGAAAGGAAGAATAAAATATATGGCCAGTAGAATTTATTTTTCAGCATTTTTCCGCAGTGTGTATGCGCAGGGAATAAGGTGTATGTGCCTAAAATTATTCTTTTTCATGCATTTACAGGTTATTTTAATAATTCATTGTTTTTAATTGTCCTATATCTTTACCATATGGAATTACAGTCTGTTATTACCTGCCCTGCCTGCGGCCATAAAAAGACGGAGCAGATGCCGGTAGATGCCTGTACCTATTTTTATGAGTGTGAGCAATGCAAAGCAAGGCTAAAACCACTACCCGGCGACTGTTGCGTATTTTGCAGCTACGGCACTGTAAAATGCCCACCTATACAACAAGGGCAGAAGTGCTGCTAGCTTTTACCAATCACCGAGCTGGCGACGGGTGAAGCCCAACTGGTATAGCTGCTGCAACTCATGGTATTTTATCTCCCGTTTTTTATTAATTACAGGGTCAAAGACATTGCCGTTGCCTAGCCAGCAAATACCAGATGGCAGGGAAATAGTTTGCGCCAGGGTAACACTTTCTGAACTATTTATGTGGGAGGTAATGGGAGGTGGAACGGGCGAAGATGTTTGCTGCTGCAGAGTTATGGCATTTTCTGTAATGTTACATAATGTCGCATTGGTACTCTCTTGTGATTGAGCGAGTGTTTGGTCATTGGTAGTTCGCGAGGCTGCTTCCTGCGTCGCAGAGGTTTTGTGATCTTGGTTATTTGTAGTTAGCGGGGGTGTTTCCTTTGGCGCAGCGGTTGTTTGAGCTTGGTCATTGGGATTCCGCGAGGCTGCTTCCTGCGTCGCAGTGACGGGGAGGTCTTGTTCCAGTTCCTGTTCTTCGTCTTCTATGTAGGGCTCCGCACCTGCGAAATTATCCTCTTCCTCATCGTAGAGGAACATATGTGATGGACGATGGCGCTTTTTGTAGGTGACCATCTTATCCATATAATAACTGAGGCGTTTTTTTACATCCGTATCGCCTGCGGCTGATACATAGCCGAGCAACTCACTGAATATCTGCAGGTAATTGGCAATGGGCTGACCACTGCCTGTTTTTATTGACATCATGAGCCGACGCTGCACGAGGGACTCATCAGGTGTAGGAAATTGTTCTTCAGGATCGCGCCTGCTGATGGCCGCATTCAGGTTGGCTAACTGCCCGTGCAAGCTCTCGAGCGCTATAGCAGGCCCATGGTGGGCAACCTGTTTCATATGCTGCCAGCGGCCTTCTTTTATCCACAAGCCAATGGTCTTGCGGTTTACATCGAGCAGGTCTGCTATCTGCTGCTGGGACATATCGGACTGGAAAAATAGCTGGCGTGCCTGGTGGTGTTTAGGAGCGGACATAGGTTTTATAGGGTTTAATGGGGTGTAGAGTTAAAAGGGTAATAGTTAATCAGCTAAAAGATCTTTTGGGTGTAAAGTTGCGAAGGTGCTGAAGAATAGAAAAAACGGGGCGGTATGACACTGCTATAAGTGTAGTATGATACAGCAGATATAGGGGTATGATAAAAAGTGAGAGCTAGTGTGGGCGTGGCAAACGCCCTGCCGTAGCGTGCTCTGAAAATTCAAGGACGAGTGGGGCTTTTTTAAGCCAATGGGGTAGCTTCAAGGCTATGAATGCCGGTTGTAAACCGGATGAATTATAAGGCCCAAGAACGATACGCTAACTCTTGCGCCAGCGTGAAAATGATGGCCGTTACGCTCAAAATCAGTAACGATTTAAGACCGGTAAGTTTACACATCTACGATTTACCCCGATTTGTTCATCTATACTTTTTTTACAAAATACAACGTATGGTTGAAATATAAAACATTGCATTGCATTATTTAAGTGGGTTGAGTAGGTTTGGGTTGCCAAACTATAAAAAATGGAAATTACGTTAACAACGGAAGGTCTTGATATTTTAAATAATATATTACCTATCATAAATCCACATGATGAATTCTTTAATGTTGATTCACTTTACGCACCTTTCATAAAGGAAAAATATCCAATTGTAGTATCAGGAGTTCGTACAGGGATGTACGATAATGTAATGTTAGCCCACAGAAAATTTTTTGACAATCTTACCCAGTGGTTACTTCAACAAGGATTTGCAACCAAAGTTACACCACCATCAAGTATATATATTGATCTTAAATTAACGTATGAAGGGGAAATATTGTGGGCGTATGGCAGTGTTGAAGAATACTATAGATCGCTAACTAAAAGCCACGATGAAGAAATTAAAGGCAGGGTTGAAGAGATAATTAAAATGGCTTTTAATTATGGTGAATTTCATATTCAACCCGCCACGCCAAATATGCAAGTGGTCAATATAAATTTCCTAAATCCAAATGAAAAAGAGGAGAGGGATAAAATAGATGCAGCCATCTCTGGCAAACTCAAACTTATCGATATTCATGAAAGAAGTAAAATTGATGAAGAGGCTATTGGTTATTTAATTCAAGAAGGGTTTGCTGTGAATAGACATGATATACAAGTGCCTAATAAGATATATAGACAACTTACGGACAAAGGGAGAAAATTGAAAGGATTTGGCACTTTGCAGGCATTCAATGAATGGAATGCTAACGAAAAAGAACAAGAAAAAATTAAAACTCAAACAGAGAGAATATATAAAAAAACAAAACGAATTTATTGAAATAAGTAAAGATTTCACGTTAAAACAGACTGAACTTATAAATAATCAATTACTAACTAATAAAAATATTATAAATACAAACTCACACATTATAGCCACAAATAAAATTCTAAAAAACATTTTTATGTGGACGGCAGTGATAGCTGCCATAGGGGTAATAGTCGGAGGTGTTAATACGTTTTTAGAATTTCGCAAACCAGCGCGACCACAACAATTACTCTGCAAAGAGCCAATATCGCAAGTAAAACCGTCTGAAACTTCTCCAAAAACGATTCGCCTTGATTCCGTGCATCGTAAGCCATAAGGTATTGCACCGCACAGATATGTGATTAATCATTATAGCCCAATAGTACCTGTGCGGTGGCCTATCATTAGCCAATTGTTCTATAATCTGCATTATGATGACCTGTATGCCAAGACCCTTCTTGAAAATACAGAAATATACAGAGTGCAGATGCAAAATGATGCGCAGCAAATAGAAGGGATAATATCCACCCTTAAAGGACAATAAGGGATTTCGCAGCTCTTGCCTGGTAATTGAGCCATTAAGCCGTTACCTTTGCACTTTCTGATAAGATAATGGGTAAAGTAGCAATAAATATAGTGACGGGCAGCCTGCAGCAGCAGGAAACGATAGTGGGTATAGACCTGGGCACTACCAATAGCCTGGTGGCCATAGTACGCCCAGATGAAAGAATGCCGATAGCCCTGCGCGAAACAGACGGCCTGACACTGGTGCCATCGATAGTGCATTTTGATAAAGAGGGAAACCCAACGGTTGGCAATGCAGCGCGGGACCTACTGGTAGCCGAGCCGGAACGCACCATCTACTCCGTAAAGCGGCTGATGGGCAAGGCGTACAAGGATGTGAGCGGCCACGCAGGCATGTTTGCCTACAAGGTAATAGATGACGATACAGATAGCCTGGTGAAGATACAGGTGGGCGAAAAATTCTACTCGCCCATAGAGCTATCCTCTTATATACTGAAAGAATTGAAGCACCGCGCGGAGCACTTGCTGAAAACGCCGGTAACCAAGGCTGTAATAACTGTACCGGCCTATTTTAACGATGCGCAAAGGCAGGCCACGCGCGATGCGGGCAGGCTGGCCGGGCTGGATGTGCTGCGCATAGTGAATGAACCCACAGCAGCCAGCCTCGCATACGGACTGGGCGCAAAACCTAACGAAGAAAAAACAATAGCGGTATATGACCTGGGCGGCGGAACGTTTGATATATCGATACTGCACATAACCAATGGCATATTTGAGGTGCTGGCTACCAATGGCGATACCTACCTGGGCGGCGATGATATGGATAGGGCGCTGGCCACATACTGGCAGCAACAGGCAGGATATACCGATGCGGAGCTTAGCGCAGACAGATCGCTGGTGCAGCAACTACGCCTTACTGCTGAAGAAGCGAAGAAGCACCTTACAGATAATGCAATGTATACCGGTACTATTAACGGCAAAGAAGTGACGGTGACCCGTACACAGTTTGATGCACTGATAGAACCCCTTGTGGCACGTACCCTTACCAGTTGCAAAAATGCACTGAAAGACGCAGGTCTGCAAACAACGCAGATAGACGCGGTGGTAATGGTGGGCGGCAGTACCCGTGTACCGTTGGTGAAGGAGAGTATCCGCAATTTTTTTGGCCGTGAGCTCTACGACCAGCTTAACCCTGATGAAGTGGTAGCCCTGGGCGCCGCTGTGCAGGCCGATATACTTGCAGGCAATAATACTGATATGCTGCTGCTGGATGTAACCCCACTATCGCTGGGGATAGAAACCATGGGCGGACTGATGGATGTACTGATACCCCGCAACTCGAAGATACCCATGAAGGCGGGTAGGCAATACACTACACAAAAGGACGGACAGGGCGGTATGCGCATCTCCGTTTTTCAGGGGGAGCGCGACCTGGTACAGGACAACAGGAAACTGGCGGAATTTAACCTAACCAATATACCGGGCATGCCTGCCGGGATGCCCAAGGTGGAAGTAACCTTTCTTATAGATGCAGATGGCATACTGAAGGTGAGCGCTACAGAACTGCGCAGCGGCGTGGCGCAAAGCATAGATATGAAGCCGCAGTACGGCCTTACAGATGCGGAGGTGGAAAAGATGCTGATGGACTCCCTGACGCACGCAAAGGATGATATGCAAACCCGCGCACTGGTAGAAGCAATAACAGAGGCACAGCAAATGCTGGATACTACCGATAAATTCCTGCTGAAGAACCGGGCTATACTGAGCGATGAAGAAGTGAACATGACACTGGGCCAGATGCAACTGCTGCGCGAAGCGATGAACGCCCAGAATAAAGACCGCGTGCAGCAGGAAACCGAAAAGCTGAACGACCTATCGCGCCCCTATGCTGAGCGGGTGATGGACGCAGCGCTGAAGGATGCGATGAAGGGAAGGAAAGTTTAGGGTTGATTAAAGCATATAAAAGTGAAAACCCGGAAGACTACAGTTACCATCGTGATCCTAATACTTGTAAATACAAGTACAAGGGCAAACAAAATCTTTGAACATATGTTAAGGGATTTTGGCTCAACACAAAATCTAAATATCAGTTTTTATGAGTACTCAGATAGGGGAGAAGCATTTTTGTATTTATATAAAAGTGGGGTAAAGTGCGACAGTTTCCATCTTAAACCTGTACAGTACTATGTATCAGAAAAGGTATTTGGTGGAAAAAGTTTTTTGTTACTAACATTTAGTAAGCATCCAGGAACTGGAATTACTTATAGTGTTAATTATATTTTTTGCATAAAAAACAGCAAAATAGTCTGCTCGCTAACCTTGACTAATTATTATTATTCTGTTTGGAACGAAATTACTAGTGATGCAGTGATAGAAGAGGAAATGCAGATGCTATCTATTACATCCACTGGCACATTCAATAATATTAGTTTGATGATAAAAGACTCTTCCTATTATACTTCGAATATTCACCCTACAAAAAATCGAAAATTTATTAAAAAATATCCGTTATCCTTCAACACTAACTCTTGTGTATTTTATAACGCAGATACTGTATTAGATGGAAAAATTAAGTTCTTAAATGCCCTTGATAGTTTTAGTTATTCAAAAAAAATCCATCAACAAAAAATACCAGAAATAAAAATTGATGCTGACTATTACTATTATTTTGATAAAAAATGGATGTGTAGATATGATAAGCTCAATGTATTTCTTTACATTCTTTAGGATTTAGAATCTTATTTCATTATCACCTGCACGGTTTGCCTGGTCTTTTGCTCCAATAGGATATGGCGGCTTTTTGTAAGGTCAAAGAGGACTTCGGGGGTAAAGTGGCGGATGGTAAGCAGGCTTACATTCTCATTGGTAAAAACCTTGTAGTCTTCGCCCAACACCTGGAGGAGCTGCTGTACCTTATCATCCTTGTTATCTATACAGGCTACGAAACTGATGGCCGCATTCTGTATCAGGTTCACCTTTACATTGAGCGCATGGAAGATGCTGTATAGGCGGCTGAGGTTATCTTCGGTAATAAAAGAAAAGTCGCGCGTAGTTACCTGCAGCAGCACCTGGTCTTTCTTCAGGATGATGAGCGGCGGATAAAAGATGCTGCTTACCTCACTCTGTATCACAGTGCCCTTTAGGTCCTTATTGAGAAAGCAGCGTACATACAGCGGTATGTTATTGTTCTGGAGCGGCTTTATGGTTTTAGGGTGTATTACCTGCGCGCCGTAGTAGGCCATTTCTATTACCTCGTGGTAGGTGATGGCTTCTATCTTTACCGTGTTGGGAAACAGCTTAGGATCCGCATTCTGCAAGCCTTCCACATCCTTCCATATAGTGACGCCCTCGGCACCCAGCATAGCAGCCAGCAGCGCCGCTGTATAATCGGAGCCTTCGCGGCCCAGGGTAACAGATGTATTATCGGCTGTAGCCCCTATGAACCCCTGCGTTACAATGCTGATGCCCTTATCAAGCAGCTTACCCAACACCTGCTTCGCTTGTTGTTCAGAATATTCGAGGTCTACGCGCGCATCGCGGTAGGTATCATCGGTGCGGAGCACATCGCGTATATCCACCCATTCCTGCTGCAAGCCTTCCTGCTGCAGGTATATAGAGAATAGTTTTGTAGAGCATATTTCGCCGAGGCTTACCACCTGGTCGTAAGAATAATCGAAACGGGCTGCATCAGCGCCATCTATGGCCCATTGCAACTCGGTGAAGCAAATATTCAGTTCTGCCTGAGCTGTCTTATAATACGTATCATCAAGCAGTTGCCTTGCATAGTCCAGATGCTCCTGTTCCAGTTGCTTCATCAGCCGCGTAGCTGCATCCTTATCGCCCTGGCAAGCAGCAGTAACTATTTTTTCGAGCGCATTGGTTGTTTTGCCAATGGCAGATACCACCAATATAACGGGCTGCTTAGCACTGTTCACTATCGGCAAAAGCGCCTTCATACGGTCGGGCGTAGCTATTGAAGCACCACCAAATTTATAAACCTGCATAATTTATATGAAAAAATAAAAGAACAATAAAAGTTGTGATCATTTCAGTTTTGCTAAGGCGGCCTCCAGCTTTGCAAGCATCTGGCCTATCTCTTCTTTTTTGCAAGTACCTACGCTAAGACGATACCAGGGAGATTGCTTATCGGCACCAAATGCATAGAAGGGCACTATAGCCAGCTTTGCCTCATTGAGCAGGTAATCGGTAACATCTACCTGGCTTGCGAGTACCCTGTCGCCTGCGTGCTTCCCTTTCAGATCGATCTTAACGGTAAGGTATATTGCTGCCATCGGGGTTACGGCATCTACCGCGAAACCCTTATCCCTTAAGGCTATAAAACCATCGTAGATAAGATGCAACCTTTCCTGAAGGCCTGCTTTAAATGTAGCGAAGAAGGCTGCTATCGCATCGTCCTTGAGCAGGAATTCTGATACCGCTTTCTGCTCTGCCATGGGCGCCCATGCACCAATGTGGCTGAGCAACGCCTTCATTTTACCCATTACATTGGCCGGCCCGAAGGCCCATCCTACACGCACACCGGTAGCGGCAAATGCTTTTGAGATACCATCTATATAGATGGTGTAATCCTTCATCTCCGGCCTCAGCGATACGGGATCATGATGCATCGTATTGCCGTAGGTGAGGGCAAAGTACATCTGGTCGAACATCACATACAGCTTCTTTTCGTTAGGTGCGCGGCGCTTGTTCTCTTCGATTACCAGATCGCAGATAGCTTGCAGTTCCGACTTGTTGAGTGTAGTGCCCGTGGGGTTTTGCGGCGTACAAAGGCATAGCAGTGCGGCGCCTGCGATGTGTGGCGCAACATCAGCGGCCGCAGGCATAAAATTATTTTCGGGGTAGGCAGGTACCACACAGTGTAGCCCGCCATTCATATGCACGTAGTGATTATTATTCCACGACGGAACCGCATAGATCACCTTATCATTTTTGTTAACTATGGTCTTGAATAAAGAATATATAAGCGGACGGCCACCGCTGGCTATCAATATTTCATTGGCTGCATACTGGAGGCCTTCCTGCTGTTTTATATAATGCGCAACAGCGTTCCGCAGCTCCAGCAAGCCATCACCTGGAGGATAATTTGTATAGCGGTCTTTGTATGCCGCAATGATCCCCTCTTCCAGTTCTTTAGGAATAGGAAATATCTCGGGATCAAAATCTCCAATTGTATAATTGTAGATCTTCTCCCCATTTTTGATACGGGCATTTATTTCGTTGCCCAATCGCACTATTTCAGACCCTATCAGTGTTTCTGCAAGGTGGCTTAGCTGGCTCATTATCCAATCAATTTACGAAAAAAGGCTTACCCTATGGTAAGCCTCTATAAAATATGGTTGTGAACTATATAATAGATGGGCTTACCTTATGGCATGCACTTTACCTGTTTATATAGTTGCTTTATCATTTTTGCTTAACTGCGGGCAAAACTAATGAAGAAATTTATTTCCAGAAAAATATTTTATTGAAAAAGCTCTTCCCTGCTCTTAGGTCTTTTTTCTATGAGCCATTTGAACCGGCTGAGGCGGGTGGCGCCAATATCTGCCTGCTCTATGGGGGTCATCGTCTGGTGTACCTCCTGCTCAAAGAGGATCTTCGATATCTTGCGATCTACAAAGAATACCTTCATGCGCTCGCTCTGCGCCTGGTTGACCCCGAGGTACGCGCCTGCATCATCCTTTGAGTAATAGATGCTTTCCGCATTAGGCTTTACCAGCATGTAGGTAATATTGTTATTCACGAAATCGCCCCTGAGCGTTTTGCCCTGTACCTGGTCGTACATTCCGGAGGCGGGAGGCCCGGAGAGGGAAACGACCAATGCGTTATTCGGCACATAAATCCTTTTCAACTTATTGCTGTCCATTTTCAACAGTATGGTGTCGCCGGTTATCTGGCTATTGCGCGACCATGCTACCGGGTTGTACATCATGCGTATCACACTATCGGCCTGGGAGTAGCTGACACTATCGCAACGCCCCTGCAGGGAATCTGAAAAGATAAGCACGTGGTGATAGCCTATAAAATAGCGCGGACTGGTAGAGTCTGCCACCGTAGTATCGGCCATTGGTACGGCATTGAGCTGCCGTTTGTTTTTGCCTTTGTGAATCGTTTCTGAACGCATTTGCTTCAGTCCATTATTCAATAGGGTGTCTTTGCGTTTTGGTACCGGTGCAGAATAAAATGAATCGGCACGGATAAACAAACTGTCTTTGCCTGTTACCTGTTTTAAAACAGGCTTGATAGTAGCCCATAATACACGGCGGTTGCGGTAATATTCTGCATAGCCGGAGTATAAGGTTGTGTGCTGGGTAGTATCTATAGCCACTACATTGCCCAGGGCTTTCCCGAAACCAATCGTCTTGTCGTAATCGAGTTTATCTGCCTCGAGGTATTGGTCATCATTAATAACAGAAGAGCGGCCTGTAAAATGTGCTATCTGGCGTTTGCTGTCGTAAGTGCCCACGGATGTGTGCAGTACGGACTTATCGCTGGTAACTACTGAGGGAGAATTGAAAAATGTAACCAGCTTGGTTTCTGTATTAAACCCCATATCGCCCGATGTAGCCTGGTACTGGGGGTCGCTCACCAGCACATCGCCTGTGAAGCGGGCATCCTTGGTATGGGTATTGTAAGTACCCGCATTGCTGGATACAGTAGTGGTGCTATCCTGCAGCGTGCCCCCATTGGTGTATACACCTGTTTTTGTGGCTACATTATAGGTCAGTTCCTCGCACCAGAGTTTGCTCTTGCCATCGGTAAGGCTTACGTTGCCTTTCATGTATGCCATCTTATCGCTGCTGGTATAGCGCATGTAATCGCTCTGCGCCTGTGTGCCATCGGCCTGTGTAATGCGTGCATTGCCAAATGCTTCTATATTGCTGCCCCGCATATAGGCACTATCGCAATACAGGTTGGTCTCGCCCTGCTGGAACTGCACATCGCCTATAAACTTATCTATCTCACCGCTATCGGTCTTTACGTGCACGAACAGTTTTTCATTCTTTATGATAACGGGAACCTTACCTGCTGTATCACTTTTTTTCTGTGCATACGTATCGCTTGCCATGGCCAGTAAGGCAAAGCAGAACAGGATAGCTAATATGTTTTTAAAATGCTGATGGCAGAAAGAAAGCAAGGGGGAAATGATTAAAAAAGGTTAATTCTTCTTTTTGCCAAAGATAGTAACGTTTATATAATGGGTAGGATGCGACTTTACATCAACAATAAGGTTGTTAAGCGATGCAAGTGAAGTGTTGAGGTTGTTATAGAGTTCTTTGTCGTTCACCAATAATCCAAGAGTACCCTGATTGCTGTTTATTTTACCTACTACTGCCTGTAACTGCTTCATTGTTTCTTCCAGCTCTTCAAACGATTGCTTTATAGGCGCTTTGTTCAGCTTTTCGGATGCTTCCGTGGCATTGGATATGAAGCGGGTAATATTCTCATTATTAGCAGCAATGTTTGTGGTTACCTTATTTACATTACCTACTATCTTGTCTATGGTACCGGTCTCCCCATTAAGCTTTTGTGAGAGTATGGCAATATTATCTGTTGCCACCCTGAGTGATGCAATGCTCTTTGAAAGGTTTTGCTGCCCCTGGTCGTCCAGTACGCTGTTTACACTCATCAATGTAGTATCCAGCCTTCTTACCATACCCCTTATATCTATCAGCAATGGATTAAGCTGTGCAGAAAGGTTATCTACAATACCATGCGCAGCTATCGCGGGCAGGGTAGATCTATTTTCAAGTATCTGTGAGCTATTGCCCAAAGTGAGTTCTATTACCTTAGCACCGGTTATAAAGTCGGCAGATGCAAGGTTGGCTACCGTACCCTTTGGCAGCAATACATCCTTACTAATGGACAGTGTGACGCGCACACCCTTATTATCAATAAGCTTTGTACCGGACACCCTACCTACACTTACCCCCCTTATCTGGATGCTGGCTGATGACTGCAATCCCTGTACATCCTCATAAAAACAATAATATTCATTTTCGCCGGAGAAGACATTGAGCCCCTTGAGAAAATAAAACCCAACGAACAATACCGCAACGGAAATACCTACCAGCAGCCCTATGCGGGCTTCTTTTGATAAACTCATATGTGGGGATAACCCGATTTACTAATCAGCAAAAGTACTAAAATGATGCTTAACTCTTACCCGGTCTTTATGAAATTGTAAAGCCACCCCGAAGGGCGGCTTTACCTCTCTTTTGTTGTCTGTTAGTCAACTATTTTTTTAATGCAATGCTTATGGTACCAATTTTACCATCGGTAGCTGTAAGCACTACAAAGTAATTACCATTAGCAAACTGGGATAACTGCAGCGTTTTGCGCGACTGGTCGATCACCACATCGTGCAGCAATTGCTGGCCTATGCTGTTATACACATCCACTTTCATATTCACCGTCTCATTGCCCCAATCCAATGTTACTTCTCCACTTGTAGGGTTAGGATATACCTTCACCGCATCGAGATTATATGAAGGAACCTTTAGCAGGGATATACCTATTGTATTAGATGGTTTAGAACTACAGCCATTATTTGTAATCTCCGCATAATAGTACCCTTGAGCAGGAGGATGAATAGACTGGGTGGTAGCACCCACTACCAGGCCGCCCGGGCCGAACCATTTAAGAGTACCGGGGATATTAGAAACGAGCATATTCCCAATCAATGATATAATAGGCGCAGTAGGCGTAGGCGACAGCACCATATTTATATCCGCAGCAACAGCTGTATCTAGAGAATAACAGCCATTATCTGACGGGGATACTTTAAAAGTTACGATATCACCATTCTTAAGCCCTGCGGTAGCATATGAAATGCCCGTAGCTGTATAAACACCATTTACAAACCAGGAATATATAGGGGCAGCACCGGTATTAACCGATGAACCTGTGAACTGGATAACAGAATCGAGACAGCCCGGGTTACTACCTACGGTAATAGCTACCGAAGCAGTAGGTATAACTGGATCACTAACCGTTGCCGTTAATGTATTTGAAGTGTCTACATGGTTAATAATACAGGAATCATTTGCAGTAAGTACACAGTAGATAACATCGCCATTGGCTATAGTGCCTGAAATAAATATAGGAGAAGTAGCGCCGAATATAGGCAGGTTATTAACGTACCACTGGAATGAAGGGCTGATACCTGCATTCTTGACCGTAGAACTGAATATGACCGCCTTACCCGCACAAGTAGGGAAAGAATCAGCAGCAATACCTATACTATCTATCAGTTTCATGTGATAAATGAAAATGGTATTGGACGTAGCCCCTGTGGGAGAAGCGCAAGGGGAGCTTGAAGTAAGCCGAAGCCTCACAAAATCACCTGCATTCAATGTAGCGGTATAAGTAGCACCTGTAGCTACCAGCACACCATTTACATACCACTGTAACAGCGGCGTAGTACCACCATTTGTAGGATAAGCAGTAAAAGTAGTAGCATGACCTGCACAACCGGGATTATTACCTGTGGTTAGCGCAATAGATACAGTAGGCGCAAGCGTTGCCACCCTTACGACTGTAATAGTATTGGAACTAGCACTATCGTTACCGCATGCACCCGGGTAGTAAACCTTTACATAAACTGTAGAGCCATTAGTAATAGTACTGGTACGGAATGAATCTGTAGTAACTCCGTTAGGTGTGCCATTTACAAACCACTTGTAAGTAGCGCTGGTAACGCCAGCACTTAAAGTAGACTTAAATGTAAGCGTAGAGCCGATACATGATGGATTGCCACCAGGCGGTAACGCAATAGATACCGTTCCAGTAGATGCACCCGAACCCATTATCACCAGACTATAATCCTCTGCCTGGCCATATGCCAAAGGCCCGCATACATTTGGTGTGCTACTTGCCGCATCGGATATAACGCGCATACGCAGCGGCTGGCAAGTTATTAGAGAAGATAAAGTAGCCGTTGTAGGCAATGTTAATGAAAAAGTGTCTGCTTCGTAAGCGGAAGATGCCGTGTGGCTATATATCTGCTCAGATGCGCTGAATACACCATCATTATTATAATCGATGTAAACAAGCACTTTTTCTGCAGATGTGTTACCGGTACGAACCATGAACAAATACTGCTTGCCTGCTACCAGTGTAGCGCCCTGCTTGCAGGTAAGATCGCGATAAACATTTTTACCATCTGTATTGTAACCTCCTGAAGGATAATCGAGATAAGTATTTACAGTGCTGAATGTGGAATCCGGAGCATCAGTGATACGAACTTCTGTAGGACCCGCATCAAACGAATTGACAGGATTTGAAATAGATGGTATACACGTAGTACTATGCGGAGACAGACCCGGCGCAATACTGCCCAGTGAACCTATCAATGTAGTACGCGTATTATCATTCGTTAATGTATATAACATCCTGGAGCGCTGGCCCTTTGTAAACCTATCCTGGCAGCTTGAATAATCCATGAAATTATGCTGTGTATTATTATATCCTGAACCTGTACATGGATTAATACCGGTGGGACAAGTAAAATTTGATTGCTTAATAGGGTCTGTATCACAAACATAGTCTCCTGAGGTAAGGCAGGAACCGGTAACAGTAGGGCATGTAGTAGGAGTACCATCGGGCCCAAAAACATGAGATAAGCCCATAGAGTGGCCTAATTCATGGGGCAAAGTTACATTAGTAGTACCGGCTGTAACTTCTGCAAATACCTGCTGGGCCAGCATCACCACGCCATCATTAGCAGCAGGATTGCCCGGTGGTATATAAGCATAACCCGCTATGTATGAACTTGAAGCTGAATAGCCATCGGTGCTGTCTATTTTGTTTACTATCCAAATATTCAGGTATTGACTTACAGGCCACCTGTTAACGTTCTTAACGCTGATCTCATTAGCACAGGTTACACAGCTACCGGTAAGTTTGATACCCCCATTTGTATAACCTGTAACGCCGGTACCATCATTACGGGTAATACCGGTTGTGCTGCTACAGTTAGTGTCGCGCTGGGCAAGAATAAATTGAATAGGGATGTAAGCACCACCACTGGCACTATCAGGAAAATGCGCGGAGTAATTGGTTGCATACACCTTATTCACGTAAGCTATCATGCTATCTACCTGAACATCAGTAGGATTATAAGCAGAGCCCAGCGTACCCCCTGTATGTATTATATGCACTACCACAGGTATCTGGTATACAACCTGCGTACCGGTAGGCGCAGCTACCGTGCGCGCAAAACGGGAAGTAACCCCCGCATGTGCATTGGCCCATGTAACCCATTTGGAAGTAAAATCATTCAGCTTACGATTATAAGCGGCAGGGTCGGCTGCTTTAACCGCTGCATTTACATCATCAGTACCACAACGCTGCGCATAGGATGCAGTGCATAGGGATAGAATCGCCAGGATTGAAAGCGTAAATTTCCTTATCATGCAATTACAATATTTATATTCAAGATTAAGTCGGTTCGTAAAAATAGCTTTTTCCTTTATAAAATACTAACATAATTTTAAGAAATATACTTTATATAAAACTTTTAAAATTCGTGTAATTCTTTTATTTTTTATATTAAATCCTATCTTTGCCCACTCTTCATTTTTTCAAAACACATATTAGTATTAATAACACATTTCTATGCAATTAAAAGGGTTGGTAAAATTCTTTACCGCAGCACTTATCCTTATCTCTCTGTACCAGCTATCGTTCACTTTTATTGTACGTAATGTAGAGAAGAATGCCCGGGCGAAAGCACGCCACGCGGCCCTTGCCGAAAAGCCAACCGCCACCGGCACCGAACTTGAAAAACTTACCGACAGTCACTACCAGCAGATAACGGACAGTATGCAGGGCGAAACCGTGCTGAACATACCGATACTGAAGAAATATACCTTTCAGGAAGCAAAAGAACAGGAACTGAACCTGGGGCTGGATCTGCAGGGTGGTATGAACGTGACACTGGAAGTAAGCCTTGATGAGATGGTGCGCTCCATGTCTAATAATCCTAAAGACCCTGTGTTGAATAAGGTTATAGCCGATGCCAACGCCATGAAAGCGAACAGCCAGGCCAGCTTTGTAAGCCTATTTGGCGATGCATTCAAAAAGAACAACCCGGATGCTAAAATGGCTTACCTGTTTACCAAGCCATCTGAAAAGGACATTACCCTGAACAGCACCAATGACCAGGTGCTGAGCAAAATAAATAAAGAAGCAAAGGACGCGATAAAACGTACCTATAATGTATTGCTTACCCGTATTGATAAATTTGGTGTTGCCAACCCTAATATGAACCTGGATGAAAATAAAGGCATCATAACAGTGGAGCTGGCGGGTGTACGCGACCCTGAGCGTGTACGATCGTACCTGCAGGCTACCGCCAAACTGCAATTTTTTGAAGCTTATGGTAATAATGATGTGATACAGGCGCTGCAACCGGCTAATGATGCCCTTGCCGCTTACCTATCCGGCACTGCCGACAGCACTGTAACCGACAGCAATAAGTTGGCAAAGGCTACGGCAGATACTGCTAAAGTTACCGGTGGCAGCGATACTGCCAGCCTTGCAGCAACATTTGGCAAAACCACTTCTAAAAATGGCAAAACCCTGGGCAAAGACTCCCTGGCTATGCAACAGCTGGAACAACAAAAGAAAAACCCGCTGCTGGCCGTATGGTATCCTAATATAACAAAGGATGGCAACGCTAACGAAGGCCCGGTAGTAGGCCTGGTAGCTAAAAAAGACACTGCCAAACTGAACCATTACCTAAGCCTGGATATAGTAAGGAATAAGTTCCCCAATAACATCAAATTCGTGTATGGCGCAGAAAACAAAAGCGACCATCGCAACCCGAATGCACCCCTGCTGCTGTACGCAATAAAGACAATGCCCGGAACCGATGGCGGATCTAAGCTGGAAGGCGAACACGTAACCGATGCCCGTATGGACTTTAGCCCGTCAAACGGACAGGCAGAAGTATCGATGGATATGGATGCAAGCGGTGCACGTATCTGGAAGAAAATGACCGGCGACAACGTAGGCCGCTATGTAACCGTAGTGCTGGATGATAAAGTTTACTCAGCCCCAATAGTAAATGGAGAGATCAGTGGTGGCCGCACATCTATTGAAGGCCATTTTACTGCCGAAGAAGCATCTGATCTTGCCAACATCCTGAAATCGGGTAAGCTACCCGCACCTGCACATATAGTACAGGAACAGGTAGTAGGCCCTACCCTGGGTGCTGAGTCTATAGCTGCCGGTTCGCACTCGCTTATCATCGCATTCATTGTGATCTTTATACTGATGCTGGTATATTATAATACTGCCGGTATAGTAGCCAATATATCACTGATACTGAACCTACTTTTTACCATAGGTATCCTCTCTGCCCTGCATGCAACGCTTACCATGCCTGGTATAGCGGGCCTTGTACTAACAATAGGGCTGGCTGTGGATACGAACGTTATCATCTTTGAGCGTATCAAGGAGGAGCTATCATCGGGCAAAAGCTACCAACAGGCTGTAGCCGACGGGTACAAACGATCGTATGCACCTGTACTGGATGGCCACGTTACCACCCTTATTACCGCTATTATATTATTCATATTTGGTCTGGGCCCTGTACTTGGTTTTGCCACTACACAGATAATAGGTATACTGCTTTCATTGTTCTGCGGTATCCTGGTATCGCGCCTTATTACTGATATATATATGAAGCGCCAGCGGCACTTCCAGTATTTTACCGGCTTATCAAAATCTATATTCCGCAAGGCCCACTTCAAGTTTGTGGAAGCCCGTAAATACACTTACGTGATCTCTGTTATCGTGCTTCTTTTAGGTGCCAGCACTTATTTTACAGGATTTGATTACGGTGTGGAATTCAAGGGGGGTCGCAGTTATACGGTGAAGTTTGACCAGCCACACAAAACTGACGAAGTACGCCAGAAACTGAAAAATTATTTTAACGGTGAATATCCTGTTGTAAAAACAATTGGTACTAACAACCAGCTGAATATCACCACATCTTACATGATAACCAAGAATGGTGTAACGGTAGAAAAAGAAGTAGCGCAGCACCTGTATGACGGCCTGATAAAAAGCGGCCTGATACCACCGGGCACTACAATGGATGTATTCCTGGCCAAATACCTGCAAAGCTCACAAACGGTACTGCCTACCATATCTGATGACCTGAAGGCAGGTGCGGTAAAGGCTACGTTCATATCCATCATCGCTATCTTCATATACATACTTATACGTTTCCGTAAGTGGCAGTATTCCCTGGGTACGCTGCTTTCGCTGCTGCATGATGTGTGCGTTACACTGGCTGTATTCTCTTTCTTCCGCGGCAGGGTGCCCTTCGCGCTGGAAATAGACCAGCACTTTATAGCTGCGATACTTACGGTGATAGGGTTCTCGATGAATGATACGGTTATTGTATTTGACCGTATACGTGAGTACTTCCGCAAGTCGCCTAATGAGGATAAGAAGAGCGTTATCAACCGCGCTATCAATGATACACTTAGCCGTACTATCATGACGTCGCTGACGGTATTCCTTACATTGCTGATACTGTTTATATTCGGTGGTGAAGTAACCCGCGGTTTTGCATTCGCAATGCTAATAGGTGTATTTACCGGTACTTATTCTTCCATCTTTGTAGCTGCGCCCGTACTGGTAGATATGGACAAGAGCGGATCGCTGAAGGTAGAAGTAGATCGTGATACACATATAGAAGAATTGAAAAAACTGGCATAAGCCAACGTTGCTTATATAAAATCCCGTACCATACTGGTACGGGATTTTTTTTTGTGTTATTAACTTACTTTTGCGTTGTGTTACAGAATTTCTTCGGGCATTTCGGAAAGATCATACTGATGGTAAAGGGCGGGTTTACCCGACCCGAGAATACCAAAGTATACTGGAAGGAATTTATGGAGCAATGCAGCGATATAGGTATCCGCACCCTGCCCATAGTTATTATTATTTCTCTTTTCCTGGGCATGGTACTTACCATACAGACCGCTTACCAGCTGGTAAACCCCCTGATACCCAAATATGTAGTGGCAGGTATAGTGCGCGATTCGACCATACTGGAATTATCCCCTACTGTTATCTGTATAGTACTGGCAGGTGTGGTTGGGTCTAAGATCGCCTCTGAGCTTGGTAATATGCGGGTAAGCGAACAGATAGATGCGCTGGAGATAATGGGTATAAATACCAAAACCTACCTGGTACTGCCCAAAGTATTAGCTGCGCTGATAATGATACCGTGCCTTATTGTTATTTCCATTGCCATAAGTATATGGGGTGGGTATCTTGCGGGCAGGTTCTCGCACATACTCAGCAGGCAGCAATTCTACGATGGATTGATAAAAGGGTTCCTTCCGTACAATCTCTTTTTTGCCATGATAAAATCGGCAACATTTGCCCTTATCATTTCTATCATCCCGTGCTATTACGGATATTATGTAGAAGGTGGCGCTCTGGAAATTGGGCGAGCATCGACCACTGCTGTGATCATAAGCTGCATAATGATATTGTGCGCAGATTACGGATTATCCATATTGCTGCTATAACGGATAAATATCCTGTAGTAAATATCCTGCCTTCTATACAGACATATTAAATTCCCGGAGCGCATCATTAAGGCTTGTCTTCAGGTCGGTAGATGCCTTACGCTTACCTATTATCAAGGCACAGCTTACCTGGTACTCACCCGCAGGGTAATGTTTGGTATAGCTGCCCGGTATCACCACACTGCGTGACGGTACCCTCCCCTTGTACTCTACAGGCTGGCTGCCAGATACATCAATGATCTTGGTAGATTGCGTAAGCACTACATTGGCCCCCAGCACTGCTTCTTTTTCTACTACCACCCCCTCTACCACTATACAGCGTGAACCGATAAAGCAACCGTCTTCTATAATTACAGGCGATGCCTGCAATGGCTCCAGTACGCCGCCTATACCTACTCCGCCACTCAGGTGAACGCCCTTGCCTATCTGCGCGCAGGAGCCTACAGTTGCCCAGGTATCTACCATTGTTCCTTCATCTACATAGGCTCCTATATTCACGTAAGAGGGCATCAGCACTACGTTCCGGCCCAGGTAGGCGCCATAGCGCGCTACTGCATGTGGCACCGCACGTACGCCCATACCGGCATAGTCTTTTTTAAGCAGCATCTTGTCATAGAATTCAAATGGGGCTACATCCCATGTCTGCATAGGCTGTATGCTGAAGTAGAGCAGGATGGCCTGCTTTACCCACTCATTTACTTTCCAGCCGTCTGCTGATGGCTCTGCTACTCTCAGCCTGCCTTTGTCCACTTCTTCTATTACTTCCCTTACTGCATCGGCATATTTTGCGTCCTTCAGTAATTCCCTGTTCTTATATGCTGCTACTATTGTTTCCTGCATGGTCTTTGATTAAATATCCGGTGCGCAAAACTACTAAGATTTGCCTAAAACAATAAAGCCACCGTGCGGTAGCTTTATTGTTGATAAACAGAATTTGAATTATTTATAGAATACAGGACAGCGGCCCAGTATATAGTCTTTCATATTGCCAAATGCCTTGAGGTAAACGGTAATGGTAATGTTACCAAACCAATACCAGTCATTTGTTTTGCTATCGCCACGCTGGAATTTGTAATCAGGGTATACCTTATCAAATCCGGGTCTTTGGTCGCCACGGAAAGACATTTGTGTAGCCAGTTTACTTTTATGGGCCATGAGCGTATCCAGGTTCACATAAGATTTGCTCACATCATCCAGGTAATCTGTGTTTGTATAGCGGAAACCTATTTCAGGAGTGATGATAAACGTCTTGCCTATAAAGAATTTAAGACCACCACCTATAGGAAATGCCAACTGCACATTGTTGTATTGCTTACGATCAGGGTATGCTGCCAGCCCCTGGCCTTCGGTGCTCAGTGGTTTCAGGAAAACCTTGTCCCCTGCGGGATCCATTGCATAAGGATTAAAGTAAAATACTGCCAGTCCGCCAAAAACGTATGGTGTCACCTTCATCCTGTCTATATCTATAGGCAGCAGATTAAGTTCCAGTGCTATATGCCCTTCAATAATGTTTGTAGCGAAACTTAGATTACGCGCCTTATTTGCAGGAATGTCGGATAAGCTATCCGCAGCGGTTATGGAAGCATAGCTGATGCCCATTCTGATACCTACATGAGGGCTCATGAAATACTTATAAACGATGCCTGCCATTGGCTTATACCCATAAGTGGGAAACAAGTTGCTTTGCAGATCGCCATAATAGTTTGCTACGCCCAGTGATATGCCAAGCTCGTGGTGCTGCTGTGCCTGCAGGCATAGTGGCAATGCCAATGCTATTGCTAGTATAATTCTTTTCAATGCCTTAATTTTTTGTTAAGATATTCAGACGAAAGATAACAACATTTTTCCAAAAACAAAAGAAAGGGACAATTAAATTAGCCAACAGTATACATGCTAATTTTTGTAATGATGCCGACCAGCAGTAAGGGTTGTGGAAATTATCACGGTACAGAAGAGTGCAAATATTACTTTTGCAGGAAGCAATAACAAATAATGAACCTGATAGAGGAGCTAGTAGCCCGTAACCTGGTGCAGGATATAACCCCTGGTACAGAAGAACAACTGAACAAAGAAATGACAGCCGGGTATATAGGCTTTGACCCAACGGCCGATAGCTTACATATCGGGAGCCTGCTACAAATTACCTTGCTGATGCGCCTGCAGCGTGCGGGCCATAAGCCCTATGCCCTGGTAGGAGGGGCTACGGGTATGATAGGCGACCCATCGGGGAAATCGCAGGAGCGCAACCTGCAGGATGCTGACACTATAGAGCGGAATTGTGAGGGTATAAGAAAACAATTAGGTAAATTCCTTGATTTTGATGCTGCTACCCCCAATGCCGCCGTCATGGTCAATAACTATGACTGGCTGAAGGATTATTCCTTTCTGCACTTCATACGCGATATAGGCAAGCATATCAGCATCAACTACATGCTGTCTAAAGACTCGGTACAAAAACGCCTGGAGACCGGACTTTCATTTACTGAATTTACTTACCAGCTGATACAGGGTTATGATTTTTACTACCTCTACAACAGCCACAATGTAAAGCTGCAACTGGGCGGCGCCGACCAGTGGGGAAATATTCTGACGGGCACTGAGCTGATACGGAGAAAAGGAGGAGGAGAAGGATATGCCCTTACTTCACCACTGATTACTAAAAGCGATGGCAGCAAATTTGGCAAATCGGAAGGCGGCAATGTATGGCTAGACCCCGAACGCACATCGCCCTATCAATTCTATCAGTTCTGGCTGAAATTGCCCGATGTGGAAGCAGAGAAAATGGCGCTCGTATTCTCTTTTAACACAGTTGAAGAAATAAGGACGCTGATAGCCGCGCACCAGGAAGCCCCACATCTGCGTAAGCTGCAAAAAGCACTTGCTGAAGAATTGACCATAATGGTACATAGTGCTGAGGACCTCGCATTTGCCCAAAAGGCATCGGATATATTATTCGGGCAATCGTCTCTTGAAGCGCTGCAAACACTGAATGAACGGCAGCTACTGGAAGCAATGGAAGGCGTACCCCAGGTAACGGCTACAAAAGAAGCACTGGGTGAAGGAATAGACCTTATTACCTTCCTGGCAGACCGTAGTGTATTTGCATCAAAGGGAGAAGCCCGGAAGATGATACAGAACGGCGGGGTGAGCATTAATAAACAAAAAGTAACCGGCGCTGACTTTATACTTACAAACGAACATTTACTGAACAGCAAGTACATGCTGATACAAAAAGGCAAATCAAATTATACGCTCGCCATTTTCAATTAGGAATGTAGCATATAAGTTCCGCAAGAGGGCGCAGGTTGCGGAAGGTATTTCGTCAACGTTCCTTAGCTGCGCCTTTATTCATTAAATTTGAGGCTATGTGGTTGCGCCCGGTACGTACGGTTCTGTTATTTGTCTGCCTCGTAGCAGCTACCCTGCCTGCGTTCTTTTGCAACAGCCCGAAGAGCAATGAGCCAGTAACGGATGGATCGCCGTGGAGGAATGTATATGATACTACGGTACACTATACAGGAATGCAAACATGCCGCACCTGCCACGAATCTGTTTACCAGACTTTTATACAAACAGGTATGGGGCAGTCTTTCGACCATGCTACCCGCAGTAAGTCAGCCGCAGATTTTACGCCAGCCCATGCGGTGGTATATGATAAAGACCTTGATTATTATTACAAACCCTACTTCGACCATGATACCATGTTCATCATGGAGTTTCGTACCGAGGGAAAGGACACGGTACATAAAAGGGTACAGCGTGTAGACTACATAGTAGGTTCGGGGCAGCATACCAACTCACACATCTATAATAAGAATGGCTATTTCTACCAGGCACCAATAACCTTTTATACCCAGAAGCGGCAATGGGACCTGGCCCCAGGTTTTGAAAAAGGCGCCAGCAGCCGATTTGATAGGATGATACAAATTGAGTGCATGAGCTGCCACAACGGTTATCCTGATTTTGTAGCCAACAGCGAGAACAAATTCCTGAATGTAAAAACGGGTATTGACTGCGAGCGCTGCCATGGGCCCGGCAGCCTGCATGTGCAGGAAAAACAAGCCGGCAATATTACTGACACATCTAAAGGGCCCGACTATAGTATCGTTAATCCATGCAGGCTACCAACAGAGCTACAGAATAATGTTTGCCAGCGCTGCCACCTACAAGGCATATCTGTACTGAACGATGGAAAAAATTTCTTTGATTTCCGGCCGGGTATGAAGCTATCTGAAGTGATGAATGTTTTTATGCCGGAGTATGAAGGTGCGCAGGATAAAATGATCATGGCATCGCACGTGGAGCGCATGAAGAAAAGCCAGTGCTATGTGCAGTCGGGTAAAATGAGCTGCATTACCTGCCACAATCCGCATATCAGTGTCAAATTCACACCGCGCATACAATACCTCAATGCCTGCCAGAGCTGCCATGGCACCGCAAAAGGCCAGCAGCAATGCACCGAAAAGCTTGAAGTACGGGCACTGAAAAATAACGATTGTGTTACCTGCCATATGCCCCACAACGGCAGCATAGACATACCGCACGTAGCCGTAACAGACCACTATATACGGAAGCGCCCTATTGAGGATTCTGAAAAAGTAAAGATCACTGCATTCCTGGGTATAAAATGTATTAATAATGACCATGCAGATGCTATAACCACAGCGCGCGGCTATATGGAATTTTATGAGCGCTATGCACCCACCCGCAACCTGCTTGATTCCGCACTGCTGTATCTTGGCAAAGCAAATAATGCGGAAGAAACACAGAAGCAAAACAGGGATTACATACGTGCTTACTATTTGCTAAAAGATGATGGCCGCGTGGCGCAACTGGCCGCTAACCTGCAACCGGCTACTATTAATGATGCATGGACCGCGTACCGCATAGGCGCTTGTTATTACGATCTGCAGCAAAACGACAAGGCATTACCCTGGTACAAAAGGGCAACTGAAATATGGCCGTACGCGCTCGATTTTGAAAATAAATATGGCACGTGCCTGCTTGCCGCGGGCAACAATGCAGCAGCCCAAAAAGTATTTTCATTCCTATTAAATGAAAATCCGGATCACATCAGCGCCAATACTAACCTGGGCTATTTGTATATGCAGCAAGGGAACAGTACCATGTCTTACAATTACCTGCTGCACGCAAACGAACTGGACCCTGACCACGAACAGAACCTGATAAACCTGGCAGTATGGTACCATAATAACCGCCAACCCGACAAGGCAAAAAAATGCCTGGAACATCTGTTAAAAAAGCATCCTGATAACCAGAAAGCCAAAGCAATGCTCCTATCGCTTGCACAATCTTAAAAAACTATTTCCGTTTTAGTATTTTATATATATTTGTATAGCCCCTATGCGAAATATCAATATACATTTTTGCCTGCTAGTTATCTTATTAGCTTGTTCGTATGGTACCCTGCGGGCACAAAACAATATGGTACCCGCAAGCAAGTCCTGCCCGGTATTTTATCTGGGTGCCAGTACCGGCATCAATAACTCAGCGGGTCTTTTTGGTATTAATGCAGACCTCCCTATTTCAGCTAAGGTATCTATAGGAGCCGGAGTTGGCGCCAGTTTTTGGGGCAACAAAACGTTCCTTGATGCTACGTATTATTTCAGGCAATGCCACAGGGGATGGGCTGTAGGCGCAGGTGTTACCCGCAATTCAGGAATGACCGACACACGGAGAAAGCTGCATACAACCACAGGCACTGAAACTGTAACCCTGGACCTGAAACCAAAAACAAACGTATTTATTGCAGGGTACCGTTTCTGGTCTACCGGCAAAAGGGGAAACCGTATCTATCTTATGCTGGGATGGTCGGCAGGCGTGACTAATACAAAGTATGTGGTTCGCTCAGGCCAGCAACTTACCAATGACCAGAGAAACCGCATAGATGCTTTTTCACCGGGCGGCCTTGTAATAGGTGCAGGATTCAATTTTGCTTTCAACAGCCGCAAGAACAACTAAGGCTTTACATATATTGCCCTGTATAGCTTTCCTGTACAGTACTGATACCTTCAGGAACACCCTCGTATAGTAGGTAACCACCCCCCACTCCGCCTTCAGGACCCAGGTCTATTATCCAGTCAGCGCTTTTTATCACCTCTGTATTGTGCTCTATGACTATGATGGAGTGCCCCTGCTCTATAAGCGCGTCAAAAGACTGCAATAGCTTTTTAATATCATGGAAGTGCAGGCCTGTAGTAGGCTCATCAAAAATAAAAAGTACTTTTTCTTTCACCTTGCTTTTACCGAGGAACGATGCCAGCTTCACCCGTTGTGCCTCGCCGCCGCTAAGCGTATTGCTGCTCTGCCCCAGCTTTACATAACCAAGCCCTACATCGCTGAGCGGTTGTATAGCACCAGCCAGTTTTTTCTCATCCTGAAAAAAGAAGATCGCTTCATCCACGCTCATCTGCAGCACATCATTGATGCTTTTAGTGCGGTAGGTAATTTCCAGCACCTCGTCTTTGAACCGCTTGCCCTTGCACGCTTCACAAAGCAAGTGCACATCTGCGAGGAACTGCATTTCCACTACCACTTCCCCCTCACCCTTGCAGGTATCACAGCGCCCGCCATCTGTATTGAAAGAAAAATGCTTCTCTACAAAGCCGCGCATTTTAGCCAATGGCTGTTTTGCGTAGAGCTTGCGTATCTCATCGTATGCTTTTATATAAGTAACCGGGTTGCTACGCGATGATTTGCCTATCGGGTTCTGATCCACCATTTCCACGTGGCCTATCCGTTTCAGGTCGCCCGTAAGGTTCCTGAACGTTCCAGGCCTTTCTGTACCCTCGCCATAGTGTTTCTGCAAAGCAGGGTATAAGGTCTGCTTTACTAATGTCGTTTTCCCGCTACCGCTTACGCCTGTCACTACACACAATACATTCAGCGGAAAATCGACCGTTATATCTTTCAGGTTATTTTGCTTGCAGCCCTCTATTGTTATAGTACCCTGCTTCCTGCGCTTTACAGCCGGCACCTCAATCTTCATTTCGCCGGAGAGGTATTTACCTGTAAGGCTTGCTTTATTTTTTATCAGTTCCTTATACGGCCCCGCAGCTACTACCTCACCCCCCAGGTGGCTTGCAAACGGCCCCATGTCTATAATATAATCGGCCTCGCGCATCATCATTTCATCATGCTCTACCACAACAACCGTATTACCCAGGTCGCGCAGTGTTTTCAATACACCTATCAGCCGCTCTGTATCGCGCGAGTGGAGGCCTATGCTCGGCTCATCAAGGATGTACAGTGAATCAGTAAGATTGCTGCCCAGGAATTTGGTAAGTTGTATGCGCTGGCTTTCTCCCCCGCTAAGCGTATTTGCCAGACGGTTGAGTGTAAGATATCCCAGGCCTACATCCAGTAAGGTTTTCATGCGCTGGTTTATCTCCAGTAATATACGCTTGGCCACCTGGTGCTCATGTACGCTCAGATCTATATTCCGGAACCATTCGTTAAGATCTGATGAAGGCATGGTCATCAGGTCTGCAATGGTAGCAGTACTTACCTTTACATACAATGCTTCTTTACGTAACCTTGTCCCCTTGCATGTAGGGCAACTGGTACGGCCACGGTAGCGGGCCTGCATCACCCTGTATTGTATCTTGTACAGGTTCTGCTCCACCATTTTAAAGAAATCGCGGATACCGTTTACCTTACTGTTACCATCCCACAGCAAGTCGTATTCACTCTTGCTCAGGTCAGCAATCGCCTTATGTACAGGAAAATTAAACTTCGCTACGGTGCGTATAAAATCACTCTGCCACTCACTCATTTTCTCCCCGCGCCAGCAGGCCACCGCACCTTCGTACACACTTAGTCTTTTATCCGGTATCACCAGGTCTTCATCTATACCCAGCACCTGCCCAAAGCCTTCGCAATGCGGGCACGCACCAAAGGGATTATTAAAAGAGAAAAGGTTAGGCATCGGCTCTTCAAACACGATCCCATCGGCCTCAAAGCGGCTGTTAAAATGATGCTGTTCTTTCCCGTTTGTCTCCACTATACAATCGCCTTCGCTTTCGTAGAATGCGGTCTGTATACTATCACCAAGCCTGTGTATATCATCCTCGTCAAAGTCCTTTACCACAATACGGTCTATGAGCAGGAAGAGTTTTTTGCCCGCAACAGGAGTAACCCCGCTGAGTATATCTTCTATCCTTAATGCTTTATCATCGGTACCCAAAGCATACACACGCGAGAAGCCTTTCTGCATCAGTATATTCAGCTCTTCTTCTACCGTACGGCTATACCTGGTTACCAGGGGCACTATGAACTGAACTTTTGTACCCTTCGGCAGTGCCTTTATAAAATCAACTACATCGCTTATCGTATCCTTTTTTACTTCCTTACCGCTTACAGGTGAGTAGGTGCGCCCTACCCTGGCAAACAAGAGGCGTATGTAATCATATATCTCCGTCATGCTGCCCACAGTGCTGCGCGGCGTGCGTGTTGTTACTTTTTGTTCTATAGCTATGGCAGGGCATATGCCGCGTATATAATCCACATCGGGCTTATCCATACGCATCAGGAACTGGCGCGCATAAGCGCTGAGGCTTTCTGCATAACGGCGCTGGCCTTCTGCAAAAAGGGTATCCATGGTAAGCGATGATTTACCGCTGCCACTTACACCTGTTACTACTACCAGCTTATTACGGGGTATGGCCACATCTACATTCTTCAGGTTGTGCATGCGCGCACCCTTTATGAAGATGTCATCATTATGTGGACTATTAGCTAATTCTTCGGTCTTGTGCGCAACTTCCGGTTGCGAGATGCCCTCTATCCTTGCCGGCTTTCCTTTTTTCCCTGCCGCTTTCTTTTCTGCCATAATACTTAAACAAATTTAAGGTATTAAAGCCACGTAAAAAGAAAGGGGATATTATCAAATACTATGGCAGGGTGGCGGTAAAGGTACCGCTAGTGACAACCACCGAATTAGCAGTAGTAAATTCAAAAGTGCCCTTTGCAATGCCTGCGGTAACGCTGCTGACGATGACTGTACCGGATGAAGCATTATCATACAGCGAGCCATTAGGAGTATAGATGGCATATGCCTTTGCATTGGAACCGCCTATGGTGAATGTACCGGTAGTGCCGGCATAATCGAATAAGCCTATCGTTACTCCCTTGTTAGTACTATCCTTGCCAAATATAATGGTCTCTGCTGGGGCAGTGGTCTGCTTAGAGGTATATACATTGCCCGCGTTCCATAGCTGGCCATTTATGAGCGCAGCCATAGCCGGGGTATTGGATGATGGTGAAGTGCTGCCGTCCTTAGAGCAGGAAGCAAAAACAAATGCTACAATAGCAAGGGCGAAAACGTAATTAAATATCTTATTCACTGGGAGTTATTTTTTTTAGTTAGTCAGGTACAGACGCAACAAATGTGCCATTTGCTATACGGGTAGAATCTTTGGTAACAAAGTTAAAAGTACCGTACATAAACCCGTACGAAACTTTGGTGAGCACTATCTGGCCCGATGTAGCCTGCGATAGCGAGCCCGCACTGGTACCATACCACGCCAGTGTAGATGCGGTATCAATGGTATATAGCCCTGTGTTGCCTATATAGTTAAGGAAGTATAATTCTATATTATGCCCTGTTGCCAGGTCTACGCCGGTTATACGTATCTCCACACCGCTGGAAATGTGCCTCTGAGAAACAACCTGGCTAAATTGCTCCTGGTTAGCATTTACCATGGCAGCCATTGTAGTGCTCACTTCTGTTTTTGTATCCTTATTGCAGCCTGCAATAAATAAGAGAGCGAAGATGATGGAGATGAAAAGGGTTGTGTGTTTCATTGCAATGTAAAATGTGCTTTAAAGATAAGAACTCTTTTTATATAGCGGTATTAGTGCATGGCAATTAGCCGGAGTAATAATGAAAAAGCCGCCAGTAGGCGGCTATAAAATGGTTATCGGTTATCCTTATTGGGGGATGCCTACATTAAAGTAGCCCGAAGTAATAGTTACAGAATCGGTTGTGAATTGGAAAGTGCCTTGTACATAATTGTAGTTGGTACCGGTAACTTTTATAATGCCCGATTTTGCTTTGTGCAAAAAGGGCGGCGTCAGCCCTATGCTGTATTGCGCCACATTATCGCCTGTATCCGTATTTACAATATTATAAGTGCCTATGCCTGTAAAATTCTTCATGGTCAGCACTATTTCCTGCAGCGATGAGTCTTTAGCGCTATGCACTATGTAATTAGCACCGAGCACTACCATTATTTGCTTGTGATGCGCCGTATCCGGTGCCAGGAATGCCGTACTACTGTGCGAACCCGAGTTGAAGCTGCTGCCATTAATAAGGGCCGAGAGCTGTCCGCCAGGGGCATTAGGTGGCGTACCATCATTGTTTTTATTGCACGCTGTCAGCGACAATACAAGCATTGCCACTATAGGTATAAAGGGAATAATTCTTTTCATACTGGATATTTACTGCGATAAAGATAACAAAACCCCATAATTTTTGCTATTCCCTATTAACGTATATTTAAAGCATGATAAAAATATATCTATCAGTTGCTTTATTATTTATTATAAGCAGCATTTCCTATGCACAGCAAATGCCTACGCCTTATGAAATTTCGGGTGGTACCCATACTGCTACTTATGCAGAAGCCATAGACTATTACAAGGCGCTGACAGGCAAGTACCCTGTTATAAAAATGGAAGAAGCAGGTCAGACCGATGCGATCTACCCGCTGCATGTAGTGTACTATAGCCGGGATACGGATTTTAATGTCAACGGCTGGAAGCAAAAAAATAAAATAGTGCTGCTCATCAACAATGGCATACACCCCGGCGAGCCTGATGGGATAGATGCCTGCATGATGCTGCTGCGCGATGCTGCCGCAGGAAAGATAAAAATACCCCGCAATGTGGTATTGGCGGTAATACCCATCTACAATATTGGCGGAGCGCTGAACCGGAACAGCTACAGCCGCGCCAACCAGAATGGCCCTGAGGCATATGGATTCAGGGGCAACGGGCAGAACCTGGACCTGAACCGCGATTTTATAAAGGCCGATGCAAGGGAATCGCGCTCGTTTGCGGAATTGTTTCACAAGCTGGACCCGGATATTTTTATTGATAACCATGTAAGCGATGGCGCCGATTACCAGCATATAATTACCTTGCTGGCAACCCAGCACAATAAACTTGGCGGCGCTACCGGCAGGCTAATGGATAGTACCATAGTACCGCTTGTTTATGAAAGTATGAAGCACCGCGGCTACGACCTGGTACCCTATGTAAACGATTTTGCCACCACTCCCGATCATGGGTGGACGGCGTTTTATGATCCGCCCCGTTTCTCCAGCGGGTATGCGGTACTGTTCCAGACCATGGCATTTGTGCCCGAGACCCATATGCTGAAGCCCTACAGGCAAAGGGTGCAGGCCACCTATGCCTTAATGCAGTCTTTTATACAGATAGCCGCGCGGAATGCCGATGCGATAACTGCCGCGCGTACCAGCGACCGCAAGGCGCTGGAGCAGGCCAAGCGGCTGACCCTGCAATGGACAGCCGATACTACACGGTACAGGATGATACCCTTTAAAGGATACGAGGCAGGCTATAGGGCCAGCGCAGTATCGGGTAAGCCACGGCTGTATTACGACCACGACAAACCCTTTACGAAACAGGTGCCTTTTTATGATCATTTCGTACCGTCTTCATCTGTTACCGTGCCCTCGGCTTACCTGCTGCCGCAGGGGTGGAAGGATGTGGCCGACAGGTTGCGTATGAATGATGTGGTGTTAGCGCCTTTGGAGCATGATGTTACAATATATGTAACCGCCTATCATATAGATAAGTACGAGACCGTACCCCGGCCTTATGAAAAACATTACCTGCACCGCAACATCACCGTTACGCCCGAAAAGCAAACCATAAAATTCTTGAGAGGTGATTACATTATAGCTACCAGCCAGCCTGCAAAACGGTATATAGTAGAAACCCTGGAGCCTACTGCCCCCGATGGTTTCTTTGCGTGGAATTTCTTTGATGCCATACTGCAGCAGAAGGAATATTTCAGCGACTATGTATTTGAAGACGAGGCCGAACGCCTATTGCAAAAAGACCCTACCCTGCGTAAAAAGCTACAGGAGAAAATGCAAAGCGATACCACCCTGCGCAATAATGGCGCCGCACAGTTAGACTTCATCTACCGCAGCAGCCCGTATATGGAGCCGGGGTATATGCGGTATCCGGTATTTAGGGTGGAGGAATAGGGGATTTAATGACGATTTTTCAGTGGAAGAGAAGAGCGATATGATATGTGATCATGGCTATTGTTTCCATAATAAGATAACCACTATTGTTTAGTAAATTCCTTTACTGCATAGCCATTAATTTTTATAAAGTACACACCTGATTGGAAAGATTTAATATCCAACTTAACGTGTTGTGTTTGATTATAGAATTGTTTATAAACTATCTTACCTATAGTATTTGTTATCATAATGGATTCAATTTTCCCGCTACACGTAATATTTATCTGATCATTTGTAGGATTGGGGAATATTTGAATGTCATTTATTAGATTGACATTATTTACGACAGAAGAATTAAAGGTTACTTCCCTCACTCTTAAATTGTAAAAATCAGCGATATATATATTTCCAATGGAATTAACAGCAATTCCATTTGGTGAAGAAATGCTTGCCAATAGCGCTGATCCCCCATCACCACTATATCCAAATGAACCATTTCCAGCAACAGTACTAATAATCCCCGATGCATCAATTTTTCTTATTGAATGATAATCTCCAATATAAATATTTCCTTTGGAGTCTAATGCTACATCAATTGGAGAACTTAATTCAGCATGAATAGCTACCCCTCCATCGCCACTATACCCTATAACCCCCGTACCAGCAATGGTGTTAATTTGTCCGTATTTGTCAATTTTCCTAATAACAACATTCTGATTATCAGCAATAAAAATATTTCCCAGCGAGTCAACACGTATTCCTGTCGGTAAATTTAATTTAGAATTTATTGCTGGTCCACCATCCCCACTATAACCAGACGATCCAGTACCAGCAATCGTAGAAATTATACCAGAGTTATCTACTTTACGTATTGTATGATTAACTTCATCCGCTATATATAAATTATTTTCTTTATCGACATCAATACCAGAAGGAGAAGCGATTTGTGCTAATTTTGCTGATCCGCCATCTCCACTATATCCTGAAATTCCACAGCCCACTATAGTATTAATTATTCCAACTTTATTTATCTTACGAACTCTATAATTAAGAAGATCTCCGATGTAGATGTTACCGCTATCATCCGAAGCAATATCCGATGGAGAATTTAATGATGCATTAATTGCAGGTCCACCGTCACCGCTAAAACCTTTAATTCCATTTCCAGCAACAGTCGTAATAATTCCATTAATATCAATTTTTCTAATAGCATTATTATATTGGTCAGCTATATAGATATTCCCTGTCTTGTCAAGGCGTATTCCCGTTGGACCGTATAAGGTTGCATTTATTGCTGGGCCACCATCTCCCGTATACCCTTTATGGCCATTCCCTGCTATAGTAGTTATAATCTGTGCAGACGCACCAGTACAGATAAACAATAATAGAAATAATAAGCGGAGCATATAATCAAAGTTACATATAAAGATTACTCCTTCACCACCTTGCCCAATAAGTTGATAATTGATAATGGATTACCTTTAAAAATCTAAAACGCTGGATAATGAGATACTTTATTGTAATAATGCTGGTCTTCTTACTTAGCTGTAAAAAAAACAATATAGTTACCGATGGATTACCACCAATAACGCAGAACGGGCGCAATACTTTAGCCTTTTTATTAAATGGCAATCCATTTGTTTATCAGGATTATGCAAGTTGGAATACTCCTTATGGAATTTTAATTGACAATGATCCCGCAGAAGGACCCCATTTTACCATCTTTGGCTTTAATGCTAATAATGCTAAACATAAGGATGATTTCACTATGTGTGTTAGAACATCTTCTCCTGTTGTGATTGGTATGAAATATTATTTTACCAGTATTCCTTTCGGGCAAAACCAATCCGGGTATGTGGATTATCCAATTAATACTTCTTATGGTGTTCCTTACACCTTTGATACAACCAAATCATATATTGTATTTGCCAGGTATGATACTATCGTTGCCGGTAAGTTCGTAGCCTTTGGTGCGAATAGTTCTATTGATACAATAAATATTTCTAAAGGCTTCTTTGACATAAAACTTTAATACACGAAAAGAATAAATAGGTTGGTGTCTTATAACCATCCCTTCCAACCCTAAACAGAATGTGCATATCTTCTTTTGGAAAACCGCTTGCGTCTATGTTATCTTGCAATGGGTACAAGCTCTTTGAAATATAGCATAGAAAAGCATTTTAGTTGGGGCAAAAGTCGCGCAGATAATTTGACCATTATCACATCAGCTAATTCTATAATGGAAGGTAATGTGACATTATGTAACATTACAGAATATCGCATAACGCAATGTAATAAGGGGTTACGGGATATAAATGTAACACAACCTCCCAATAAAAAAGTTCTTGGGAGTGTTACCTTACCTCCTCAAAAGATGATTTTTAGCTTTTACTTTTGAATCATTTCAAACGGATATAACAAAATTATAATTTCAGTTTTAAGGCAGGGAATGTATAATTTTGCAAACTTTATAGTTTAGTAAATAAGTATCGTAAAGGATGGCATTGCTGGGAAACATAATAGCACGTTCACTAAAAATAAGAAAACAGTTCACACCACCTGTGGCTACACCACAGGTATACCAGCGCCATACGCTCAGGCAACTGCTGGAGCGCAGCCAGTACACCGCATTTGGTAAGCAATATGGCTTTGCAGACATGCTGGGCCAGGACCTGGACCCGGTAAAGAGCTTCCGCAAAAATGTACCCGTGCATACCTATGACAATATGCATAGCGAATGGTGGTACCGGTGCCAGCTTGGCGAGGAGAATGTAACATGGCCGGGCAAGGTGAAATATTTTGCCCTTAGCTCCGGCACATCAGAATCTGCCAGCAAGCATATACCTGTAACCCAGGATATGATAAAGTCTATAAAGAAGGTCGGGTTCAAGCAGCTCTACAGCCTGGCCAACTACAAGATACCCAAGGGCGCGTTTGGCAAGGGTATACTCATGCTGGGGGGTACTACATCATTATTTGAAAAAGGCGAATATTACGAAGGGGATATGAGTGGCATCAGCGCCAAGAATATGCCCCGCTGGGTATCGAACCTGCTGTACAAACCCGGGCAAAAAATATCGAAACGCCCTAAGTGGGAAGACCGCATAAAGCTGATAGTACGCAAGGCCCGCCAATGGGATGTAGGCACCGTATGCGGGGTACCTGCATGGGTGCAGATAGTGCTGGAAGAAGTAGTACGGTACCATAAGGTAAAGAACATACACGAAATATGGCCTAACCTGGGCATCTATATACACGGCGGCGTTGCCTTTGAGCCCTACAAGGAAAGCTTTAAAAGGCTGCTGGGCAAGCCCATCACCTATATAGAAACGTACATGGCTTCTGAAGGCTCTTTCGGCTTCCAGGCCAGGCCGGGCGGCGGCATAAAGCTGGTGCTGAACGCTGGTATCTTTTTTGAGTTCATCCCCTTTACTGCCGAGAATTTTGATGAGGATGGCAACGCGCGCAAAAATCCTAAATCGGTATTGGTGCACGAGGTAAAGGAAGGTGTGGAATATGCTGTGATGCTGAGCACTTGCTCGGGCGCGTGGCGTTATATAATAGGCGATGTGGTCCGCTTTACCAATGCCGCTGAGTACGAAATAGCTATAGTAGGGCGTACCAAGCAGTTCCTGAGCATGTGCGGCGAGCACCTGTCTGTAGATAATATGAACAAGGCTATAGATACAGTAGCTAAGAAACTGAAAATAACCATTCGCGAGTTTACAGTAACCGGGTGCAAGCATGAAAACCTTTTTGCCCACCACTGGTACATAGGCTGCGATGACGGTTGCACCAATGCAGCAGAAATAAAAACGCTGCTGGACGAGACCATCTGCGAAATAAATGATGACTATGCAGTAGAGCGTACATCGGCACTAAAGGAGATATTTGTACAGATACTGCCCAGTAATGTATTTTATGACTACATGCGCTCAAGGGGCAAAGAAGGCGGCATGAACAAATTTCCCCGTGTACTGAAGGGTACACAGCTAAAAGAATGGGAAAGTTATCTAAGCAAGAATAAGGTGCAGGCGCTATCTGCTATCTAGATGGTTGCCCGTTGCAGGTTTAAAGCAGTTGCATGCTTTCCTGCTGCAGCAGTTCCTTATTGACCGGCACTACCCCTACCTCCTCGCACACCAGCCCCCCTGCGATATTGGATATTTCCGCCATCAGCGCAGCATCTTTGGTAATGGCATATACCATAGCCGCCGTAGCTATCACTGTATCACCAGCACCTGATACATCGGCAATATTGCGTACGTGCGTGGGGAATATAGCTGATGCAGCGCCATCATTAAAATAGACACCCTTTTCGGAAAGTGTAATGAAGGTAACCGAGTGCTGCAAGGTATTTTTCAGTTGGTTGTGTACCATATCCAGTTCCTGTAGCGTTACACTTTCCAGCGGTATGTTCAATGCCTCCCGCACCTCTTTCAGATTGGGCTTAAAGATGGCAACATCCTTATAAGACAGGAAATTTTTCTTCTTGGGATCTACCGCGGTAACGATACCTATCTCTTTACAATGTGCGGTTATCCGGTCTATCACATTCTGTTTGAGCACCCCTTTGTTATAATCTTCGAATAGGAGCACATCCGGCTTTTCGCGCTGCAAAAAGCGCAGCACCATATCTATAAAAGGATGCTCCTCTTCGAGGTACAGGTCGTCTGTTATTTCATCATCAAGGCGCAGCATGTGCTGGCCACGGCTGATGACGCGGGTCTTGGTAGTAGTAGGGCGTTGGCTGCTCATTACCATCAGGCTGCTGTCTATGCCTGCATCGGCCGCCAGTTTCCTCAGCAACTGGCCATCTGCATCATTGCCTACCACACTGGCCATAGTAACCTTAGCGCCCAGGGCTTTGCAGTTAAGCGCTACATTAGCCGCACCGCCCAGCCTGCTCTCTCGCTTGTTAAGGGTAACCACCGGTACCGGCGCTTCGGGTGATATACGCTCCACATCGCCCCACCAATAGTTATCCAGCATTACATCGCCAACCACCACCACATGCAGCCGCTCCATTTTATTAAATACCTGTGCCAGTTCTTCCTTATTCATTTGCTCCGCGCTTTTGCAGTATGTAGTATATAGGTATGCCTATCAGCACTATTATGAGCCCGGGCCATGTATAAGTTGGCTTATACAGCAGCAGCACGACGCATATAAAGGCAGCTACGATAATATAAATAAGCGGTATCACCGGGTAGCCAAATGCCTTATACGGGCGTGGCATATCAGGCTGGGTTTTTCTTAGCTTAAAGATGCCGGCTATAGTAAGTATGTAGAAGAGCAATACAGTAAAGATGATAAAATCGAGCAGGTTGCCATATTGCCCACTGATGCACAGCAGCAATGCCCAGATGCATTGCATCCATAAGGCCTTGGCAGGTACGCCTTTATTATTCAGCTTTTTTGCCGCAGGAAGGAAGAGCCCATCATTGGCCATAGTATAGTAAACGCGGGCGCCGGATAGTATAAGGCCATTATTACAACCAAAAGTGGAGATCATTATCATTACCGCTATGATGGTAGTGCCTGCCGCACCAAATATATTAAGCGATGCAGCCACTGCTACCCTGTCTGCCGGGGCGTGGGCTATGTCAGTAATGCTCATTACATTCAGGTACATCAGGTTCATAGATACATACAGCAGTGTTACTACCAGTGTACCTATGAAAAGGCTGAGGCCTATGTTGCGTTCAGGGCGTTTTATTTCCCCGGCTATAAATGTTACATTATTCCATGCATCGCTGGAGAAAAGGGCACCTACCATTGCCACACAAAGCGATACGATCAATGTGCCGGTGGTTAACCCTTCGTGCAATATGGAGCCGGCGGTAAATGTGATTTTCTTTGCTGCCCATGCCCCTGACCAGTTATTTTGCCATATAGCATGGTTCTTTACGAATATAAAGCCAAAGATGATGAGCGCAGCCATAGCCGCTATCTTGGCAAATGTGAAAAAGAATTGTATCCACTTACCGCTTTTAACCCCCTGTGTATTAATGAACGTGAGCAGCACTATGATCCCTACACCTAATAGCTGGGCCGCGGAGATATGAAAGCCATCCTTAACACCCATTAGCAAATGCTCGTCGCCTAATGCGGGATTAAGATAACCGGTGAATTTACCAAATGCCACCCCTACAGCCGCAATAGTACCTGTTTGTATTACCGCAAAGAATGACCATCCGTAAAGAAAGCCATACATTTTGCCAAAAGCCTCGCGCAGGTATACGTACTGGCCGCCGGCCTTGGGATACATGCCGCTTAGCTCCCCATAACTTAGTGCTGCAGCCAAAGTAATAAAGCCCGAAACGAGCCAAACCACTATGAGCCAGCCCGCGCTCCCAACATTGCGCGCTATATCAGCGCTGACAATGAAAATGCCGGAGCCGATCATGGAGCCTATTACCAACAGCGCCCCATCTAATAATGTAAGTGTTCGGTGAAAAGAAGGCTTATTTTCCAAGTAGTTATATTTTCAGAAATATACTACTTATTTTTTCTTTGTTGCCTCCGCATGCATTGTATTCATGCCTTTTATTACATCGTTGGTTATATCCAGCTGCTTATTGGCAAAGAGGATAGAACCGGAAGTACCATAAGAAAGTATGTAGTCGTAATGCTTCTCCTTATTGTACTGCTCCAGAAAACTATCTAACTGGCTTTTAAGGGTTTTATTAAATTCTTCCTGGTCTTTCATCAGTTCATCGGTAAGCGCCTGTTTGCGTGTCACCAGGCTTTGCTGCATCTGCCCAATCCTTTTCTGGGCTGCTTTATATTCCGCTTCGCTCAGTGTACCTGCCTGTGCCTTGCTCTGCACTTGTGCCGCATCGTCTTCCATTTGCTTTGCAGAACGTTCCAGCTCTGATTCCATGCGCTCTTGCTTGGACTTGAATTCCTGTTTCTTTGATTTCAGGTAGTCGTAATTCGCTTCCAGCGTATCAATATTAACGTAGGCTATACGGCTCCCCGCGCTGACAGCAGAGGTAGTGGTGGTTGAAGATGTAGCTTGTTTGCCCGTATTATTGCACGAAGACAAAAGGAACAGAGCAATTGCTATAAGGGATAATCTGCTAAACTGATTTATATTTTTCATTAATTATGCTTTACTGTAAAACGATATGATGCGCCAAAAGTAATACGTTCCACCCAAATGCTGTATGCGCTATACACCTAGCTTATGGCTAAAGTATTGTTAATACAAATAGATGGACTGCCAACTAAATGTGTTGTTTAAAATATTCCAGCGTTCTTTTCAGTCCTTCGCTACGATCTACCTTCGGTGACCATCCTAATATTTCCTTAGCTTTTGTAATATCCGGCTGGCGCTGCTTTGGATCATCCTGCGGTAAGGGTTCATAAATTATTTTCACATTAGATCCCGTCAGGGCTATTACTTCCTCTGCAAAGTCTTTCAGCGTTATTTCAGATGGGTTACCAATATTTACCGGCTTGTAATAATCTGATAGCAGCAGGCGATATATGCCATCTACCAGGTCATCAACATAACAGAAAGAACGCGTTTGCGAACCATCGCCATATACCGTAACATCCTGACCACGGAGTGCCTGACTCATAAATGTTGGCAGCGCACGTCCATCATCGAGCCGCATACGCGGGCCATAAGTATTGAATATACGGATGATGCGTGTCTCCAGCTGGTGGTAGTTATGATACGCCATTGTAATACTTTCCATGAAACGCTTTGCCTCATCATATACACCACGCGGGCCTATCGGGTTTACATTACCCCAATATTCTTCCTGCTGCGGATGCACCTGTGGATCGCCATATACTTCTGACGTAGAGGCAACCAGTATGCGTGCATTTTTTGATTTTGCAAGCCCCAGCAGATTGTGGGTACCCAACGCGCCCACCTTCAATGTCTGTATCGGCATTTTGAGGTAATCAATAGGGCTGGCAGGAGACGCAAAATGCAATATGTAATCTATATCGCCCGGAACATGAACAAATTTGGTGATATCGTGATGATAGAACTCAAACTCAGGTAAAGGGAATAAATGCTCTATGTTCTTTATGTTGCCCGTTAGCAGGTTGTCCATCCCTATTACTTTGTACCCTTCCTTCAGGAAACGATCGCAGAGATGGGAACCAAGAAAGCCCGCGGCCCCTGCTATCAATATTCTTTTAGCCATTTTATTATGCAGTTCTGATTATTTTATAAATATGGATTAATCGAGATGACCCCTCTCGCGGATAATTGTATCAGTTGGTACCGGCAGGGTTTCCCTTACCTGGGCATGCACTATTTTACGACCCATGCTTTCATAATAGAAGCCAGTCTGTTCCATCTTTTCCAGCGTGTACAAATTACGTCCGTCAAATATTGCGGGATGACTTAACAGTTCGCCAATACGATCAAAGTTAGGGTTGCGGAACTCGCTCCATTCCGTAACTATTATCAGGGCGTCACATCCTTCTATCGTATCATACTGGTCTTTGGCATAATATAGTTTATCGCCGAATATCCCTTTCACATTTACCATTGCTTCCGGGTCAAAGGCCCTAATTTGTGCTCCCGCTTCCAGCAGGTCATTGATCAGTTCCAAAGCCGGTGCCTCACGTATGTCGTCGGTTTCGGGTTTGAAAGCCAGACCCCATATAGCAAAAGTGCGCCCACTGAGGTCGCTGCCAAAGTATTCTTTTATTTTTCTTCCCAATATCGTTTTCTGGTGATCATTCACCTTCATTACCGTATTCACTATCTGGAAATCATAATCCATTTCGCGCGCCGTTTGGGCCAGCGCCTGTACATCTTTAGGGAAACAGCTACCGCCATAGCCCACACCAGGGAAAAGAAAACGCTTGCCAATACGCGAGTCGCTGCCTATACCAGCACGCACCCAATCTACATTAGCTCCAGCTTTTTCGCACAGATTAGCCATTTCATTCATAAAGGAAATGCGCATAGCCAGGTAAGCATTGGCAGCATACTTTGTCATTTCTGAGGAGCGCTCATCCATAAAATACAATGGATTTCCCTGTCTCAAAAAGGGCTGATAAAGCTCTTCCATTAGTTTCTTAGCTCTTTCGGAAGAGGTACCTAGCACCACCCTATCGGGCTTTAAGAAATCCTCAACAGCCACCCCTTCGCGCAAAAATTCGGGATTGGAGACTACATCGAACAAATTCCTGTCCAGTTTCTTAGCCAATACTGCCGTTACTTTTTCAGCCGTACCCACAGGGACGGTGCTTTTGTTAACAATTACAGTATATCTATCTATAATATCACCCAACTGGTCGGCTACCCTTAATACAAACTGGAGATCGGCAGCACCATCCTTACCCGGGGGGGTAGGAAGGGCCAGGAAAATGATCTGTGCCTTTTTAATCCCTTCTGTAAGTGATGTTGTGAAGGTGAGCCTTTTGTCTTTTATGTTACGCTCCAGCAATACATCCAGACCCGGCTCATATATAGGCGATTTGCCCGCTTTAAGATTTTTTATCTTATCTTCATTAATATCCACACAGACCACATCATTACCAGTTTCAGCAAAGCAAGTACCTGTTACCAATCCCACATAACCAGTGCCTATAATAGTTAATTGCATGTATCGAATAATTTGAGCGTAAAAGTAATTATATTTTTGAGCCCTGATATTGTAAAATAAAGTTTTACTATAAATTAAACCTTCCGCAACATTCAACGTCTTAATAAAAAATAAAACGATATGAAAGCATACTCTTTCCTGAAAACCGGCACTTTTTTGATTGCCATCTCTATGTTATCCCTTACTGCATGTAAGAGAAATACCGACGCTCCAGTAAATGCTGATGATGTAACATCGGCATCGGACCACTCGCAACTGGAAAGAGAAAACAATGACGCAGAAAATGTGGGAGATGTAGCCTACACATCTGGCGGAGCTAACCTGCGCACCACACCCGGCGACCTGGGTAGCTGTGTAACAGTGACTAATAATACTGCTGTAACCCCACATGTGCTGACCATAGACTTTGGGACCACTAACTGCACAGGAGCTGATGGACGCAATCGCCGTGGTAAGATCATTATTTCCTATACCGGTGGCTACAAAGATTCAGGCAGCACCCATACAATTACATTTGATAACTACTTTATAGATGACAACCAGCTATCGGGTTCCAAAACTGTAACCAACATGGGCAGAAATGCAAGCGGACAGTACTATTACAACATATCAGTTAATGACTCGCTGAACCTGGGCACAGGAAATGGCATCATCAGCTGGACAGCTACCCGCACCCGTACCTGGATAGCCGGCTACAGTACAGATACCCGCACTGATGATGTATATGATATATCAGGCACCTCTACTGTTACGCGTTCGAACGGTAAAGTATTTACTGTAACGATCACTACTCCTTTACAAGTAGCAATCGGTTGCCGTTGGGTTGAGTCAGGCGTAGTTAGTATCTCCCGTTCTACAGGTGGCACTATGACCCTAGATTATGGCTCCGGCAATTGTGATGCTGAGGCCCAGCTAACTGTAGGCAGCCATACTTATAATATTACATTAAGGCACTAATTGATTCCTCAGTACAAATAATAAAAGCGGCACTTGCCGCTTTTATTATTTTAAGGCGTCTAATAATATATTGCAGGCGTATTTTATCTCCTCATTTGATATTGTAAGGGGCGGCGCAATACGTATACAATCAGGCGCGAATAAAAACCAGTCGGAAAATAACCCTCCTGCCAATGAATGTTGCAGTACGAGCATCACTTGTTCGGCGCTGTTTAATTGCACTGCTATCAATAATCCTTTGCTACGCACTGCTTTAATAGCCGGATGCTTCAACAGCGATATAAACAGGTTCCCTTTTTCCTCCACCCCATTTATCATCTCTTCATCGAGCAACGCATGCATTGCGGCCATACCTGCTGCACAGCATACCGGATGCCCGCCAAATGTGGTAATATGGCCCAGTACCGGATCGGTTGACAATGATCGCATTATATGCAAGGAAGATACAAAGGCGCCCATTGGCATACCCCCACCTAAAGCTTTGCCCAATAATATTATATCCGGGATGACATTATAATGTTCAAAACCCCACAGCTTGCCTGTGCGGCCGAAGCCACATTGTATCTCATCCAATATCAACAATGTACCAGTCTGGCTGCATTTATCGCGAACTCCTTTTATCCATTCGTAATACGGCTCTATTACCCCTGCCTCTCCCTGCATTGTTTCCAGTAGCACGCATGCTGTGTTTTCATTAATGCTCTCTATAAGGGCTGCACTGTTATAGTCATATCGCCATACACCGGGCATTAGCGGGCGGAAGGCACTTCGCCAGTATTCACTACCCATTACACTTAATGCACCCAGCGAACTACCATGATAGCTATTATTGCAACTAATCACATCAGTCCTGCCGGTATATCTCCTTGCCAGTTTTATAGCGCCATCAGTAGCCTCGGAACCAGAATTAGTGAAGTAAATACACCCCAGTGATTCGGGTAAATATTTTGCCAGCAATGCAGCATAGTGCACCTGAGGGCTTTGTACCAACTCTCCGTACACCATAGCATGCAGATAGGTATCTGCCTGTTTCTTTATCGCCTCCACCACAGCGGGATGGCGGTGACCTACATTACAAACACTTATGCCGCCAATAAGATCCAGATATTTGTTGCCGGCAATATCATATATATAATTGCCTTCCGCAGACGCGATCTCCAACCCAATGGGTGCTAGTGATGTCTGCGCAAGATGCTGCTGGAATAACTGGCGTGTGTTCATGATCATTACATTGAGGGCCTATTTAATAATTGCTGGTAAAGGAGATAGTTCTCCTCATCATAGCAAACAAAGTACACATCAGTAACATCATAAGGATGCTGTGACAAAAACCGGTTAACAGCACTTACCGCAATCTGTGCTGCTGTTTCTTTAGGAAAATGGTAAACCCCAGTGCTGATGTTAGGGAAAGCTATTGATCGTATCCCATTCTCCTTGGCAAGCATAAGACTATTGGTATAGGCATCCTGTAATAATGCAGCTTCATTGGCCTTACCACCATTCCAGTAAGGCCCCACAGTATGTATCACGTACTTTGCCGACAAATTGTATCCCTGTGTTATCTTAGCTTCGCCGGTTTTACAGCCGTTAAGGGTACGGCACTCCTGCAGTAACCGGGGGCCTGCAGCGCGGTTGATAGCACCATCTACCCCACCACCGCCAAGCAGGGATGTATTTGCTGCATTGACTATGGCATCTACCTTCATGCGGGTAATATCTTCCTTAACTAAATGAATTTGTGCCATCGCTATTGCTTTACCGGTTTTATATCCATTTCTGCCGCTTTCTGAAGCACATAGCCATATGCAGCAGCATAATCATTGGGTATAATGCCATCCAGTATCGCTTCCCTTACTGCTGTTTTTAATATCCCTACTTCACGGGATGGAGCAAGACCAAAAATCTTCATGATCTCCGCACCATCTATAGGCGGCTGCCAATTGCGTATCCTGTCCTTTTCTTCTACAACTTTCAGACGCTCCTTTACCAGCTCAAAATTCTCGAGGTAGCGTTTTACCTTGAATTTATTTTTTGAAGTAACATCGCTTTCACAAAGTATCATCAGCGCCTCGAGATCGGCGCCCGCATCAAATAAAAGACGGCGCATGGCCGAGTCAGTAATATCTTCTTTAGTGAGACCAATAGGCCGGAGATGAAGCCCCACCAGCTTTGCCACAAACTTCATGTTCTCGTTCTGCGGAAGCTTCAACTGGCGAAAAATACGCGGGGTCATCTTCTCCCCCAACGCTTCATGTCCATGAAAAGTCCAGCCATGTCCCTCCTCAAATTTTTTGGTAGCCGGCTTTGCAATATCATGCAACACTGCAGCCCACCGCAGCCAAAGATTATCGCTGCGTTGAGCAACATTATCAAGTACCTGCAGGGTGTGATAAAAATTATCCTTGTGCCCTTTGCCCTCTATTATTTCCACTCCGGCGAGTTCGGTCATTTGCGGAAAAAACTCATGCAGCAACCTACTTTTATAAAGCAGATCAAAGCCTACGGAAGGCTTAGGCGTGACCATTATCTTGTTTAGTTCATCCGTTACCCGCTCCTGCGATACTATTTTTATCCGCTCCTTATTCCGACTAATCGCTTCGAAAGTTTCGGGCTCTAATACAAACCCTAATTGTGTGGCGAACCTTATTCCACGCATCATGCGTAATGGATCGTCTGAAAAGGTTATATCCGGATCAAGCGGAGTGCGTAATATTTTGTTACGCAGATCTTCCATACCATTGAACGGATCTATCAGCCTACCGTAATTTTCTTTATTAAGGCTGATGGCCATCGCATTGATCGTAAAATCCCTACGCCGCTGGTCGTCCTCTATTGTCCCTTCTGAAACTTCGGGTTTTCGACTATCGCTGCTGTATGATTCCTTGCGCGCCCCAACAAATTCCACATCGAAGCCATTCAGCTTAAACTGCGCGGTACCGAATGTTTTAAAAAAATTGACTTGCGGCCTGTTTGGGTAGCTTGCTGCTACTGCCTGTGCCAGGGCTATACCATCGCCGGTGCATACAATGTCTGCATCTTTTGTATCCCTGCCCAGTATTTTGTCACGTACAAAGCCGCCAACCAGGTAGCAGTGCACCTGCATACCCTGTGCTATACTACTTATTCTCTCAAATAAAGCCTGCTCCTCCGTGCTGCACACAATGTCCATAAGCCGCAAAGCTAAAAAGAATAAATTATGGCCGTAAGACTTCTATATCGCCCTTATTATTGAGACGAACCAACCTGGAGGGTGCGTTATTGCCTTCATCCTCCTGCCGGTATTTTACCACATAGTCAACAGTAGCAATTATCTGGGGGGATATATGTAAATACATTGATGCTGCCGGGCTACCACTGATATTGGCAGAAGTAGAAACAATTGGCCTACGGAATCTCTTTATCAATGCTTTGCAAAATGGATCGGCAGTAACCCTTATGGCTATGCTACCATCTTCATTTATAACATTACCGGCAAGACCTAACGCCCCATCATATATAACGGTGGTGGGCCTATCGAAACCTTCCAGTATATCTACTATATCATGTGGTGGCGCGGCAACACAGTGCAAAATATCTCGCGCATCTGCCAGCAGCACTATCATGCTTTTTTCTTTAGGGCGCTTCTTCAGGGTAAACACCTTATCCACCGCAGACGCATTTGTCGCATCGCAGCCTATACCCCATACAGTATCTGTCGGGTACAATATAGTGCCACCTTCCGCCAATATCTGTACACACTGTTTTATATCTTCTTCGTAATCCACCATAACAATTGTTCATTTGTTATTTCCAGCGCGCACCTGAAGTGCCCTTCAGGACAAGCCTTATGACCATGCAAGCCACAGGGGCGACAGTATAGCCGTTCTTTAATCTCTACTACCCTGCTGTTATCGGACAATGGACCAAAACCAAATGCCGGTACCGTGGAGCAATATACTGCAGTAACAGGTGCATTTACGGCTGATGCAAAATGTAATGGGGCCGAATCATTAGCGTAATTCATAACAGCACCCTGTATGAGCGCCGTAGATTGCAGGAAACTCAACTTACCGGATTGGTCGTGCGCGGCAGGGTGAGTTACCTGCTGTAACACCTGCTGAACATTGTTTTTATCTGTAGTACCACCTAATACATATATCCTGTATTCATATGGCAATGAATTAATAAGGGCTGCCCATTTTTCAACAGGGAATTGTTTGGTGAACCATACAGACGATGGAGAGATGCAGATATAAGGTTTACCCTGTAGTGGTGCTACCCGTTCGTAGTCAGTCTTAGCGGGGTATAATTTAGGCCTGGCCGCAGTTCCATCTGTTATATCATCTATTAACGCCTGGTTGCGCTGTACCTCATGAACAATATCAGCAGCATAAGGCTGTGAGATAATATGCTTTACTTTCTTTGTATAGCAAAATGCGAAGGGATTTTTATCAAAACCTATCTTATTATCAGCCCCCGATAAAAATGTAATGAAGCCCGATGTACCAAAGCGGTGCAGGTTAATGACATGGGTGTATTTCTTTTTGCGCACCGCCAATGCCATACGCCAAAGATTTTTGAGTTTGTCCTGTTTTTTATCCCAAACCCATACCTTATTAATAAAAGGATTGTTTGAGAGCAATGATTCATTGCCTTTGCGAAGCAAAAAATCAATGGGTGCATCAGGATGATATTGATACAGCTTCTCTATTACAGCAGTTGCCAGTACTACATCACCTATAAAAGCGGTCTGGATAACGAGGAATCTGGGCATTTGAGTGTCAAAAATACAATTGTATGACGTTAAGCAAGCTTTAACAATAATAAAATTGCCTTTTTTATCTTTCGGTATTAAATTTGTAATGTATCATTGTAACATTCAAAACCTTAACCATTATCAATGAAAAGATTTTTTTTCTCTGTTTGCAGCATTATGTGTCTTTCCAGCATTGCTTTTGCACAGAACCCAACCCAACATCAAACAGTTGCGCCAAAAGCCGTTGCTACAGCTCCTGCCTCTGCAACTATGAAAGCAGAAGCCATGGCGTTTACTACTGATACGCATGAATTTGGCACTGTACCCGAAGGCCCGGCTGCCGAGTATGAATTTAAATTTAAAAACAGCGGGAAAGAACCAATAATACTGCAACACGTACAAGCATCATGCGGCTGTACCACCCCTACCTATTCAAAAGATCCTATATTGCCTGGAAAACAAGGCACTATCAAGGCTTCTTATAATACCCAGGGCCGCCCCGGATCATTTGTAAAGACCATTACAGTGGTATCTAATGCGGGTACTAAGGTATTGACCATAAAAGGCCAGGTAGAGAAAGCACCTGAAACATCAGTGCCTGAAAATAATTCAATGATCAGAACCAACTAAATCTGTAAAGGCATTGTCTTATAGAGCACACACAAGAATTTTATCCAATAAATTGTTAACAAAAACCAAAGTATAATTTTAATTCCTTTTTATGAAAAAACTGTTCATCACGTTATTGTGCCTTTCAGTAGGCGTTATTGGCGCAAACGCGCAGGCACCGGCTATGGCCCCTAAAGACGCTAATGCGCCTAAGTTCAAATTCAAAGAAGAGTCATGGGATTTCGGAACTGTGAAGGAAGGCCCGCAGGCAATACACAATTTCGAATTTAAAAACACCGGTAAGGAACCTCTTATTATACAGAATGCATCAGCATCATGCGGCTGTACTACTCCTGACTGGCCAAAAGAACCAATTCTGCCAGGCAAATCAGGAAAGATAAGCGTTACCTACAATACACAAGGCCGTGTAGGACCGTTCACAAAAGACATATATATACAGTCTAATGCGCAAATGGATGCGGGCGATCGTTTCCAGCTGCATATAAAAGGTACCGTTGTAGCTGCGCCACAGGAACAGCCTAAACAATAATATTCTGATACTATTAGTGGATAGCCAATCTGTAATGGGTTGGCTATTTTCTTACCATCCTTTTTATGAAAAAGATATTCACGTTCTTAATCTTAGCTATATTCAGTGCGGTACAACTACAGGCACAGGATAATGCCTCCATGAAGAAAGCGGGTACGAGTAATATTGCCCTTATCCATTTTAAAGAGGGTGATATCTATAATTTCGGCACCATAAAAATGGGCATTACAGCCGTGCACGAATTTGAATTTACCAATACCGGTACACTTCCTTTATTGATCAGCGATTGTATGGCATCCTGCGGATGCACTACCCCTGAATGGCCAAAAGAGCCCATCCTTCCAGGAAAGATCGGAAAAATAAAAGTTACATTTCATACCCAGGGACACCCAGGTGAGTTCACAAAAAACATTTTTATAACTTCTAATGCCCTTACTGATGCACCTACCTATGTGCTGCACATAACAGGGAATGTGACAGAAGATAAAGAAGTTAAAAAATAGGCCAGCCTATATTTCTGCAGGCCTAAAACAAACGTTAAGTGTTTTAGATTAATTTTGCGGCCTATGCCGACAATTTCATCCCGTGGGGCACATATGCCGCCATCTCCGATACGCAAACTGGTACCCTATGCAGAGGCTGCAAAAAAAAGAGGCACCAAAGTTTATCACCTTAATATAGGCCAGCCGGATATAATAACCCCACCATCTATAATGGATGCAGTGAAGCATACTGATATAAAAGTGCTGGAATACAGCCATAGCGCAGGTTTTGAGCACTACCGAAAAAAACTGGTTGAATATTATGGGCGTAATGATATTTATGTGAACCACAACCAGATCATTGTAACCACGGGTGGATCTGAAGCTATCCTTTTTGCTATTATGAGCTGCCTGGATGCAGGCGATGAGATAATAATACCTGAACCTTTCTACGCCAACTACAATGGATTTTCTACCAGTGCAGGCGTTACAGTAGTGCCTATACCCTCTACTATTGATGAAGGTTTTGCGCTGCCTTCTATAGATGCTTTTGAAAAGGCTGTAACCTCCCGAACCAAAGCTATAATGATATGTAACCCAAATAACCCCACCGGTTACTTATACAGCCAACAAGAACTGGATGTGCTTAAAGATATATGCCTGCGCCACGATCTGTTCCTGTTCAGCGATGAAGCATATCGTGAGTTTTGCTATGATGGCCGTAAACATATATCAGCATTATCATTAGAAGGGCTGGAACAACATGCCATATTACTGGATACTATATCTAAAAGATACAGTGCATGCGGCGGCCGTATTGGTGCATTTGTTACTAAAAACCAGCAGGTACTGGATACGGTAATGAAGTTTGCACAGGCCCGGCTTAGCCCGCCCACCTTTGCACAGATACTTGGCGAAGCGGCAGTAGACCTCCCGTCTGATTATTTTGATGAAGTGCATGCAGAATATACTTCCCGCCGCGACCTGCTGGTAAAGCGCCTGCAGGCAATGCCCGGCGTTAAATGCCCTTTGCCGGGTGGTGCATTCTATGCTATAGCCCAACTACCGGTAAAAGACAGCGAAAAATTCTGTCAATGGCTGCTTGAAGATTTTTCTTATAATGGCGCCACGGTAATGATGGCCCCGGCTGCCGGCTTTTATGCTACAAAGGGCCAGGGCCTTACTGAAGTGCGCCTGGCGTATGTGCTGAATACTGAAGAAATAAATGGCGCTATGGACTGCCTTGCAGAAGCCCTGAAGCAATACAAGAATTAAAATGCTACTTCCCTTACTTGCATGCCGCCCTAAGCAGCGCATTTTTTTTTGAAAAATAAAACCCCCAGGAAATTCCTGAGGGTTTATAAATAAATTAAAAAGAATCTTTATTTAGCCCATACAGAAGGCGAGCCAGTACTATCAAATCCAAAATAGTTGGACTTGCCGTTCTTAATTACATAGCGCATAGTAAGCTTACCATGTACAGCATACACAGCGTCTGGTTCCAGAAAGCCGGTGCCAATTATGGTATCCCCATCTACAACCTGCTTATTTATATAAATGCTGTCTGCATTAACAGTAGCAATCACACTGCCTCTTATTGAATTATAAAAATTAGTTATCTTAAGAGAGGTGATACTTGAATCATTGTTTGGCTCTACGGCTACAGTATAAGTATTGCCACCGGTCAAGGTGCCTGTTTCGTAAACAACCCAGGTACCAACAAATTTATCCCTTACTATCTTTTCGCACTGCGTGCCTTCATACCCTGTAGGACAAATACAGTTCCCATCAGTACATACGCCACCATATGCACAGGCGATAGCGTGACATTTATCAGGAGAACATGAAGAATACAATAGTGCAGAAAATACGACAATAGTGCCCAATGCCGACAATACAATAGTTTTGAAACGAGCTTTCATTAGCACAGATGTTTTTAACAGAGCTTAAAGATAAAAGAAACAAATTTAAAATGCAACACACTATAAAAAATCAGCTGTATAGTTGATATTGTTGTAGCGGAGTTACATTGCAGCGGTAAAGTATTTATTTAATTGCACATTACATAGCCATAATGACAGATAGTTTTTTATTTTATCTCTCACTGTCATATTTATAGGCCCTGATACCCCGGTATAGAGCCAATGCTATTTCCTGCTGGCCGGACGGAGAGTTCATATAGGCTTCTTCATCAGGATTGTTGATAAATCCCACTTCCACCAGTACTCCCGGCATGGCACTTCCTGCCAATACCTCCAGACCTTTTTGCTTTACCCCCAGGTTAGGTCTGCCTTCCCTTTCAAATTGTCTTTCTATATCTGTTCCCAGCGATACGCTTCTTTTAAGGAATGCCTGTGCATACTGGGCTATAATGATGTCTGTTTGAGGATCGTTCTCGTTAAGCAGACCAGCCTGGCCACTTACATTTTCGCTATACTCACCTATTGCACCTTCCTTTTGGGAGTTACGATGCAGCCCCAGTACATACGTCTCTGTGCCCTTGGCTGTGTACTGCTCATGCTGGCGTACTACCCTGTAAATTGCCTGCTGTACATGCTTATGTCCTTTCTTTACGGTTCTATAGCCTTCAAACACCCGTGACACCCTATCTGCTGTGGAATTAATATGGACAGACAAAAACAGGTCGGCATTGGCATGGTTTGCTATCTCGTGCCTATCCTTAAGTGTTGGAAAATCATCAGTTGTTCTGGTGTATATAACCTGCACATCCCTCATGCTGTCATTCATTATCCTGCCCAGTCGCAATACTATAGCAAGGGTCAGGTTCTTTTCCTGTGACATTTGACCGCGCGCTCCTATATCCTTGCCACCGTGCCCGGCATCCAGCACAATTTTGGATATCTTTTTACCGTTAGCAGATGCAAAGAATGGTAACATGCCAAGGCAGATAATAAAAAGGATATACTTATAACCCATAAAAAGATAACTATTAAGATAAATATACAAACCATTAAAGGTAGTCAGCAAATAACTATTTTTGCCCGTTCATGAGCTTGTGCGGTAAAATTTTTTTAAAAAAGTTCTGGTTGTATTGCCGGTTGTGCTGTATAACCATGCTTTTTTTATGTATTTCCACCGGTATATCATTCGGGCAGGCAACCCGTTTGGCACAAACAGATACACTTATGCATGCCGCTGATAGTACAGTGCGTGATTCTATTAATTTATCGCCAGACTTGTTACGAAAAAACCCGACGGCAAGCGATACAAGTAAGAAATCACTTACAGAAAAAAGACTGGGAATTAAAATATCAAAAGACGCGCTACCTTCTACAGTAAAGGCAGATGCTGCGGATTCGGCAGTACTGGATATGCAGCACAACCAGTTCTATTTATATGGCAAAGCACAGGTCAACTACGAAGACCTGCAGCTAAACGCGGGAAAAATTACTTATAGCCAGGCTAATAGCATTGTTACCGCCCACCCGCTTGCCGACTCAGCGCAACTGATCCCGGAACGTCCCTCTTTCTCGCAGGGAAAAGAAAAATTTACTTACGATTCGCTACAGTATAACTTTAAAAGCAAAAGGGCCATAGTGCGTAATGTGCGTAGCCAATACGGTGAAGGGTATCTATTTAGTGAACAGGTGAAACGTAATCCTGACCAATCTATCTACGGCGCATATAGCACTTACACTACCTGCGCGCTGGATACTCCACACTTTGGCATTGTTGCAAGGCGCATTAAAGTAATACCGGGGCGCGTTATCGCATCTGCCGGGGCTAACATACAGATAGAAGGGGTACCTACTCCCCTCTTCCTGCCATTTGGCCTATTTCCTATTTCGCCAAAACAGCACTCTGGTTTTTTGATACCCGCATACACAGTAGAGCAGGCGCGCGGACTGGGCCTTACAGGTGGTGGCTATTATTTTTCGCTGAGCGATAAGACCGACCTGTTGACACAGGCTAACCTCTATTCAAAAGGAAGCTATTCCGTAAGTGGCATCAGCACCTACAAGAGTATCTACCATTATAACGGAGGTATTTCCTTCTCCTACGCTTATAATAAAACAGGCGAAGATTATGAGCCGGGCGCTACCATTACCAAAGATTTCAGGATTATATGGCGACACCAGACCGACCCTAAGGCGACACCGGGTGAAACATTCAATGCATCGGTAGATGCCGGTACTTCTACCTTCTACTCCAATAACAGCTATGACCCAAACAGGATACTGCAAAATCAATATTCCTCCAATATCAGCTATTCTAAAAACTGGTTAGGTACTCCGTACACCCTGGCAGTGAGTATGCGGCATTCGCAAAACACCTCTAACCACACAGTAGATCTAACATTACCACAGGTTTCATTTTATGTAGCTCAGTTCAATCCTTTTCAGAGAAAGCACAGCATAGGCCTGCATTGGTATGATAAGATAACGGCCAGCTATACGTTTGATCTTCAGAATAAAGCAACCTTCATTGACTCCACTCTTGGCTTCAATAACCTTTTTTCATTAAGGCAGTTCCAGAATGGCGTTCATCATTCTATACCTATCAGCGCTTCATATACTGTACTCCGTTTTATCAACATGTCATTCAGTATCAACTATAATGAGTATTGGCTTACCGATAAACTATATGAGCAGTACAACCCAACAGAAGGTAAAATAGACAGTAACAACAGCCGGGGATTCTATACTGCACGTGATTTTAATGCCGGCCTGCAGTTTACAACCCGCATATATGGGCTTAAAACTTTTAAAACCGGAAAGATCCGTGGTTTCAGGCATGTCATCACCCCAAATGTTGGGTTTATCTATCATCCTGATTTTGGGTCGTCCCCTTTCAACTATTACTATCAGACTTATCTTGATTCTACCCGAACTGCAAGGTATCTTTCGCCTTACCAGACTTCTATAGTGGGTATACCACCCCTGGGCAAGGCAGGCATCGTTAATTTCGGGATAGGAAATACTTTACAAATGAAAGTAAGGTCCAGTAAAGACACCTTAACCGGATTTAGGAACGTATCTATTATAGATGGGTTTAGCATCAACTCGGGCTATAATCTCGCAGCAGATTCTTTCAGATTCAGTATGGTAAGCCTAGCATTTCGTACCAATGTGCTGGATAAACTGAATATAACAGCCAACGCCAATTACGACCCTTATGATGTAGACTATACTACCGGCAGAAGGCTACCTGAAACAAAACTGGAACGAGGTGATGGTATTGCCCGTTTCACCAATGCTACGCTTGCATTAGGTTCTAACTTCCATTCCAAACCGTTAAAGCCGTCCAGCACCACTAATAGCGATGAGTATAACCGGCTGATGCGCAATAATGGCTATAATGACTATGTAAATTTTAATATACCCTGGAGCCTTAATATCAGTTATCAACTGTCTGCCAATGCCAGGTATAGCCCCTATTCATTCAGCGATACGATCACCTATTCGCAAAACATCATGTTCAATGGGGATTTTAATCTTACCGAGCGCTGGAAGGTCGCTTTTAGCAGCGGGTACGATTTCACCTATCACCAGCTAACCCTTACTTCTATAGATGTGTACCGCGACCTGCATTGCTGGGCTATGCATCTGCAGGCGATACCATTTGGCACACGCAAGAGCTATACCTTCCAGGTAAATGTAAAAGCTACCGCACTGCAAGACCTGAAACTATTGCGCAGGCGCGATTACAGGGACGCAGCCCAATAATAATTTACCTGCATGTAGTTTTGCCCCTTCATTTGATTATTTTTGCAACACTCTTCGTATTATATAAAAAACAGCTTTTATGGCTATTGTAGATCTGGTAATGCCTAAAATGGGCGAAAGCATAATGGAAGCAACGGTGCTAAAATGGCTAAAGAAGCCCGGCGATAAAATAAAAATGGATGAAACATTGCTGGAAATAGCCACAGATAAAGTGGATAGCGAAGTACCATCTACCGCCGAAGGCACCCTTACAGAAATATTTTATAAAGAAAATGATGTAGTACCTGTAGGTAAGGTAATAGCTAAGATAGACACGGAAGGCAGCACTGCATCTGCATCACAACCGGCACAAGCGCCTGCTTATCAACCCCCTACGCAATCTGCACCGATACAGCCGCAGGCAGCACCACAATACCAGCCAATAATGCCCGCAACAGGTGCATCTGGTTCCTCTTCTGATGGTAACCGTTTCTACTCTCCATTAGTATTGAACATTGCAGGTAAAGAAGGCATCAGTATGATGGAGCTGGAAAATATACCCGGTACCGGCAACGAAGGACGTGTGACTAAAAAAGACATTCTAAATTATGTAGCCGACCGTGGTAACGGAACTGCTCCGACTCACCATGCGGCACAGACATCAGAAATGCCTGAACAGCAACGAGCCGCAACGGAACAGGCACAAGTACAAAACACACCAGCACAGCAGGATCACCAACCTAAACCACAACCTGTAACAGGCAATGTGGAAATAATAGAAATGGACCGAATGCGCAAGCTGATAGCCGAGCATATGGTACGTAGTAAAGCAACCAGTCCGCACGTAACCAGTTTCACCGAAGCAGATGTTACCAACATAGTAAAATGGAGAGAAAAAGTGAAAGGATCGTTCGAGAAAAAATTCGGCGAGAAGATAACGTTCACTCCGATATTTATTGAAGCCGTAGTTAATTGCATCCGTAAATTTCCAATGATCAACAGTAGCCTGGATGGAGACAGGATAATTGTAAAAAAAGATATTAATATAGGCATGGCTACTGCACTGCCAAGTGGTAACCTTATAGTACCGGTAATAAAAAATGCAGGCACTAAAAACTTGCTTGGTATAGCAAAGGATGTAAACAGCCTTGCTAATAATGCACGTAATAATAAACTAAAGGCAGACGATACGCAAGGCGGTACATTTACGCTAACCAATGTAGGCACGTTCGGCAGCCTTATGGGTACACCTATCATTAATCAGCCACAGGTAGCGATCTTAGCCGTAGGCAGCATTAAGAAGCGCGCCGTAGTTATGGAAACTGCTGATGGTGATGTAATAGCTATACGCCACATGATGTACTTGTCTATGAGCTACGATCACCGTGTAGTAGATGGATCGCTGGGTGCCAGCTTCCTTACTGCGGTTGCTAAAGAGCTTGAAGCATTTGATACTACAAGAGAATCTTAAAAATAAATTATCAAATCATTTTTTGCCTGCTGTATTTTTATAAACAGCAGGCATTTTTTTATTTACCTTAGTTACAATAAAAATCTGATGAATTTTAAAATAGTTGTAAAAGAACCTGCCTTCCGGCAATAAATAACATACCGGAAAATTTAAAAAAAATAATTTGGTATTCAGCAAAAAGATGTCCAAACTTTTCAATGCCCACTCTGTAAGTTTTCGTAAACAAACAATAGCGTTTTAATTTTTTTTTTCAACAAAATGTTAGCAATTTCGTCTTCCTGCCAAACTAAAAAAACAGGTAGTTATCAAATAGGTTTGCACGAGTAGCGGAGTCGGGAATAACCAACAATTTATAAAGGAAGATATCAGTAACACAACACCCCTAATATTTTTTTTATACGGGTGAAAAAATTGTCCGTCTGATACTTTCCGGATTATGAGAAATAGATATTAACTTGAGGAACGAGTAACAATATGAGTAACAATCTTTACAATACATCACATATACTTAATGACGCGGAAGCAGCATGGGAAAAATGTTTAAGTATTATAAAGGATAATGTTAACTGGCGAACTTTTCAAACCTGGTTCGACCCAATAAAAGCAGCAGCGCTTGAAGCAAATGTGCTTACACTACAGGTGCCCAGCCAGTTCTTCTACGAATGGCTTGAAGAACACTATGTAGAACTGCTGGGCAAAACAATAAAACGTGTATTAGGTAAAGACGGACGGCTTGAATACCGCATACTAATGGAAAGTGGTGCATCGCAGCGCAATCCTATATCTATTAACATGCCCGGCAGCACACATACCCGCCCGCCAAAAGAAAATAATTATGTAGACATGCCACTGAAGTGGGATGATCCGCATAATATAAAAACACCCTACGCTATTCCCGGCCTTAAGCGGATGCAAATAGACTCGCAGCTTAATGCCAATTACATATTTGAAAATTATGTAGAGGGTGATTGTAACCGTGTGGCACGCTCAGCAGGCATACATGTAGCACAAAAGCCAGGCGCTACCTCCTTTAACCCGCTTGTGGTATTTGGGGGAGTAGGATGGGGCAAAACACACCTGGTACAGGCAATAGGCAATGAAGTGCGCAGGCTACACCCTAACAAAGCTGTGCTGTATGTAAGCGCCGAAAAATTCATCAACCAGTTCATTGATCATTCCAGGAATAACGAAATCAACGATTTCATTCATTTTTACCAGCTTATAGATGTGCTGATAGTGGATGACATTCATTTACTGATACCTGCCGTTAAAACACAGGAAGTATTCTTTGCCATATTCAACCACCTGCACCAGAGCGGCAAGCAGATCATCCTTACCAGCGATACGCCCCCTAAGGACCTGGAAGGCATGCAGGAACGCTTACTCAGCCGTTTCCGCTGGGGACTGAATGCAGATATACAGCCTCCTGATTTTGAAACCAGGCAATCTATACTGCGGATGAAGATGCGCCATGAAGGGCTTGAAATACCCGATGATGTGGTAAAGTATGTGGCTTATAATGTACAAACCAATGTACGTGAACTGGAAGGAGCTATTATCGCCTTATTTGCCCAGTCCACACTGAATAAAAAAGAAATTGATATAGATCTCGCCAAGCGGGTAATGAAGAATTTTGTGAAGACGGCTGCACGCGAACTAACTATTGAGAATATACAAAAAATGGTTTGCGAGTACTTTCATGTAGGATATGACAAGCTACTGGCAAAAACACGAAAACGCGAAGTAGTACAGGCAAGGCAGATAACTATGTATTTTGCCAAGAAGTTTACCAAGAGTTCTCTAAAGCACATTGGCGAACACTTTGGCGGCTTTGACCATACTACAGTTATCCACTCCTGCCAAACGGTTGTGAACCTGATGGATACGGATGCGGAATACAAAGAACACCTGCTGGAAATACAACAGAAGGTACAACTGGCAAGCCTTTAAAAGGAAAGAAAAAATCTTTTGTTTTATCGTTTATACAGTTATCTTTGCATTCCTTTTTTAAGGAGTAAAACAGGTCACCTGTAAGCAATTACAGAAAAATAAAGGTGAGGTGGGTGAGTGGCCGAAACCAATAGTTTGCTAAACTGTCGTACGTGTTATAGCGTACCGCGGGTTCGAATCCCGCCTTCACCGCAGACGCTTTAATAATTCCGGAAAGTGGTCTATTATATATTACCCGGGGAGTAGCGCAGGCCGGTAGCGTACCTGGTTTGGGACCAGGTGGTCGCAGGTTCGAATCCTGTCTCCCCGACTTGAAAGGCTTCAAAGAGTAATATCTTTGGAGCTTTTTTATACCCTGAACCCACTGCAAATAAGGGATGTTGATTGGATAGCATTTATTCAGAATAAATAAAATCAGCTACGAACGCGTTATAGCATTGTCGCCACTAAGCATTTCTAATATAAATAAGGATCGTGCTTATTGTTTCTTAGGATGGTTCTGCAACCGCCCCGACATCTGGTTTATTCTCCCGATACACTTCGCTCAAATACCTGTTTTTCAGATGATCGTAAAGAGAATGTTTATCAATAAGGTTCGCAAAAAAACTCGCGGCCATAGCCGCCAGCATTAGATAAAAAACTACACTATGCCGGTCGGTCATTTCAAGGACCAGAATCGCAGATGTAAATGGTGACCTGGTTACGCCGGTAAGAAATGCCACCATACCCGCAAGTATGAGTATATTGGCATTGGACGCTGAAAAGTTGAAGAGCTCTGATACCAACCCTCCAAGAGTAGCGCCCGCAGCAAGTGAGGGTGCAAATATCCCCCCGGCGGCACCGCTTGTAAATGATGCTATAGATCCGATAAACCGGAAAAATGGCAGGGCAAAACCAACATGTTTATCCTGTGTAAATAATATCCTGGTCATCTCAGTTTTACCGGACCCTAGTATACCTGCATTGAAAAAGCAGGCGATAGCGGCGATTGCCAAACCACAGCCAATAACATATAATACCTGAAATTTGCTTTGTTTTAAGTTCCTCTTCCAGCTTAGTATGCGTAAAATGACAACACTCATGAAGCTGCCCATAAGACCTGCAATACAAGCTACGAGCAGCACTAAAAAAATAAGTTCTTTAGACACTTTAGAAACATCGGGATATCCAAGATAGAGGTAGGGGCCTAAAATACCCTGGGCAGTTATCCCGGCGATGATAACCCCGGTGAAAAGTGCGGTCTTAAAGTAGCTGATATGGGTTTTGGCCAGTTCTTCAACTGCAAATACAATTCCTCCTAACGGTGTATTAAAAGCAGCAGCAAGCCCGGCGGCAGCACCAGTCATTATCATATTCCTTTTTGATATTTTAGGCCAGGAATCGGGAATCAGGTTATTTACCTTTCTGAATATGCTTCCTGCGATCTGTACTGTTGGCCCTTCTCTTCCGATAGCGCCGCCGCCAAGAATCATTAAAAGAGTTGACAATACTTTTACAACAATTATTTTGAGGCTAAGGAACCCATCTGCCAATTTGTTATATTTTGGATTGGCCAATTCTATAGCAGCCATTACCTGGGGAATGCCACTACCCGCTGCCCGGTTGTCAAATCTCTTTACCACCCACCATGCCAAAAGAAAACAGCCGGGTGTCAGGATAAAGAATAACCAGCGGTGCCCAATAAAAATTGTATGGGATAAAGCTTCACCGTAGGCGAACAATTTTGTGTACAATACTGCAGCAAGACCTGTTAAAAGAGCTGCTATCCAAAAAGGGAATGCCTGCAAAATATTTAAGCGTACTTTCCCTTTATAGAACCTTCCCAAGACGATCCTGAACCATTTTTCATCTGTATTTTTCATCATCGTATCCGTTATTATGCCATTTCTGCAGAACAGAACATTATAATATTATTCAAAAACTGTCTTCAAAGTGTCGGCATGTATCCTTTCTTTCAGCCATTCACCGATTTTCTTCCTCTCCTTCGAAGAAGGACGCCTTGAAAATTTGCCATCAAAGACAGTTATCGTATCATTCTTCGTCGAATCCATTTTAGTAACCACCGTACGGTAAAGTGAATAACTCGTCATTTCCGGGTAAAGCAATTTTATTTCCTTTTGGATTTCAGGTAAGGGCTGTTCCAGCTTATTTAACTCGTGGTGCACAGTATCCTTCCTTTCTTCCGCCGAAAATACTTCTTCCAGGATACTTGCCTTAATTTCTGAAAAGTCAATATTTTGCCTTGCATCGAAGCCCTGGTGAATGATCAATTTTGTGCTGTCCAGGTGATACTTGAACATTTTTTTTCTTAGCGAATCAATTTGTAATTCAGTTACATGTTGCCCAAAAAGCAGTAGTTCAATAGATGATTTTCCATCATTAAATTTATAACTATGGGTGACAACCTGTGTTTTGCCAAAGTGAAATTCCTTTTTTACAAATTGCTGTGCATTATTCTCAAAAATACTTCTTTGCACGATCCCATAAGCAAGATATATACTCGGCAATATGGTGAGAATCGCAATGATTAAAATATATCGTGAGACACTCTTTTCCCTTTCCGGTGATGCAAATTCCTTCTTACGGAATTTTAAATGTTTAACGATCAAAAAGGTAGCAAGGCAAATAAAAAGACTATTAATGAAAAATAGGTACAATGCACCAAAAAAATAATACCATTGTCCTGTTGCAAGACCAAATCCGGCAGTACAAAGCGGGGGCATCAGGGCGGTTGCTATCGCGACACCAGGAATAACATTGCTCTTTTCTTTCCTGGTTATGGCAATAATTCCAGCAATCCCTCCCGAAAACGCAATGAAAACATCCCAAATGGCAGGATTGGTCCTTGCAAGCAATTCTGAACTAGCTTCATGAAGTGGTGTAACGGCAAAATAAATGGAAGAAGTTATAATGCTGATAATTGCAGCAATTGTAAGGTTTTTGACACCCTTTTTTAGCAGCTCGAAATCATTGATACCAACTCCCAGGCCGATCCCCATTATTGGCCCCATTAACGGTGAGATAAGCATAGCGCCAATAACCACAGCCGTAGAATTTACGTTTAATCCAATGGAAGCAATAATAATAGCGAATATCAGGGTCCACAGGTTAACCCCTTTGAAACTTGCATCCTTTTTTATTGATTCAACGATCAACGATTCATCTGCCTTATCCTCACTAAGGTTAAGTCGACTTGAAAGAAAATCCCATAAGGCTGTTAGTGCTTTTTTCATAAAAAGTTATCACGCCAGTTTCTTTGCCAGTTTTCCGATTGTCAGTCCCTGTACCAGAATAGAGAAAACCACGATGATATACGTAATAGTAAGAAATTGATCCCTGTAAAAATTGGCAGGCATAGACAATACCATTGCAACAGATATTGCGCCCCGCAGTCCGCCCCAGGTCAATATCTTAATGGCATGCTTCTCAAATTTTACCCATCTTCTTAACAAAACCACAGGAAACGCAACCGAAAGCCATCTTGCAAGCAACACTACTACGATCATTATCACTCCAATCAGGAGAATATGACTATTTATTTTTACCACAAGCATCTCTACCCCAAGCAAAAGAAAAAGTACAGCATTCAATATCTCTTCCACAAGTTGCCAGAATTTTGAAAGATAGTCCCATGTAATCTCTGATAGGGCAACTGCCTTAGCTTTATTTCCTGTAAAAATGCCCGCAACAACCATAGCTAACGGTCCCGAAACATGTATCAGGTCTGCCAAATTGTATCCCGCCATTACAATAGCTATAGTTATGAGCACTTCTACTTTGTAGTTATCTATGGATTTCAAGGCGAGGTATCCGATATATCCCAGCATTAAACCGTACAACACGCCACCCACCGCTTCTTTCATAAACAATATAGATACATCACCTATGGAGAAATTCTGCGCACCAGTACCGGCGGTTTCAGCTATTGTCAAAAAAATAACAACGGCTATGCCATCATTAAACAAGGACTCCCCCGCTATTTTTAATTCCAGGGATTGTGGGATTTTCGCTTCTTTTAAAATTCCCAATACCGCTATAGGATCGGTTGGCGAGATGAGGGCGCCAAATAGCAGGCAATAAATAAACGGTATTGGTAAATGAAAATAAAGGAAAAGATAGTATGCGAGCCCCCCTACAATAAATGTAGAAAAGAGCGTACCAAATATTGCGAGGGTAAGTATGGGAAGTCCTTCTTTTTTTAGACGACTGGCGTTAATGTGAAAGCCACCCGCAAATAAAAGAAAGCCCAGCATAACTTTCATCAGCAAAATATTAAAATTAATAGACGACAGATCCTTCCCAAACGACTCTAAAACCGGAAAAAACGGGCCGGCAATAACGATCAATAGTGACCCTATTAAAGACATAGCCATTATACCAATAGTAGGCGGCCATTTTATAAACCTGAAATTCACATAACTGAATATGGCAGCTAACAGAATAACAATGGCTAATATATTATATAGATTCAATGTGGAAATGTTGTTCGGTGATCCAAGTCCGTTGGATTACAAATACGCTTGCTTCCGATCGTATGGCTTACCAGCGGCAAAATTACGCAAATAGCCATCAGCATTAGTTGTATTTTTAATTTAGTCCTTGTTATAGTTACTATAAAATGTATTTTTTGAATTTTGTTTTTTGACATTTAATAGCGGGTTACGGGATGTTCACTTTAAACCCTGAATCATATAATGAAAGTAATAACGCGGACAGTTTGGTTATTATCACTGGTGAGCCTTTTTACAGACACTGCCAGTGAAATGTTGTATCCTATCATGCCGCTTTATTTAAAAAGCATTGGTTTTTCAATTGTGCTGATTGGCATACTGGAAGGACTGGCCGAAGCTATCGCAGGACTTAGCAAGGGCTATTTTGGCAAACTATCTGACCATACGGGTAAAAGAATGCCATTCGTTCGGCTTGGCTATGGTTTCAGTGCACTTGCAAAACCATTAATGGCAGTTTTTATAGCGCCATTATGGATATTCTTTGTGAGGACTATAGACAGAATTGGTAAGGGCTTGAGGACCGGTGCCAGGGATGCCATTCTTTCTGATGAAGCAACTCCCCAAACTAAAGGCAAGGTCTTTGGCTTCCACCGTTCTATGGATACATTGGGAGCAGTGATAGGCCCTTTACTTGCGCTTATCTACCTGCAATATTACCCACAGGATTATAAAACGTTGTTTGTTATAGCGCTTGCACCAGGTATATTGGCAGTTTTATGTTCAATGCTGTTAAAGGAAAATAATATAAAACCCCAAATAGGCAAAACAAGCGTCTCATTCTTTTCGTTCCTTAACTACTGGAAAGAAAGCCCAAAAACTTACCGCAGACTTGTTGTGGGCCTGCTAATATTCACCCTGGCCAACAGTTCAGATGTATTCCTGCTATTAAGAGCAAAGCAGTCAGGACTTACAGATGCCAATGTTATCACCGTCTATATATTCTATAATCTTGTTTACGCTGTGTTTGCTTTTCCTCTTGGTATCCTGGCAGACAGGGTGGGACTTAGACGGATGTTCCTGTTTGGGATATTCTTGTTCGCATTAGTATACTTCGGGATGGCGAAATCGGGTAATCAATATTATTACTTTGCCTTGTTCTTCCTTTATGGTATATATGCTGCCGCAACAGAAGGCGTTTCAAAAGCATGGGTGAGCAATCTGGTAGACAAGAAACATATTGCAACAGCGATTGGTACCTATTCTGCTTTTCAGAGCATCTGTGCAATGCTTGCCAGCAGCCTGGCAGGGGTGATATGGTATAAGTTTGGCGCTGCAGCTACCTTTGCAACTACTGCAATTATAACCGTGTTTGTGCTTTTCTATTTTTCATTTTTGCCAGACAAAACAACAGTTTTAAAGGCAACCTAAAGATAAGATCAAGTGTTTTATAACTGTTGACCTTGTAACCAACAACGGTATTTAATTATAAGTATAAATTATGAACTAAAATGAAAACGCCAACTACGCAACAATACAGTCAGGCTTTAGGATTGAGTATTTTTACAATTGTCTATAACACATTGGAAGGCGTCGTTTCCCTTTTATTGGGTGCGCATGATGAAACTTTAACCTTGTTTGGGTTTGGGCTTGACAGCATCATTGAAGTGATCTCTGGTATTGGCATACTGATAATGATACGCCGTATTCAGCGTACTACCGACGGCAATAAGAGCGTAGGCGAAATCCTGGCATTAAAAATCACCGGCTATTCATTTTATGCGCTGATAGTATTACTAATAATTAGTTCCATTCTTGCATTGGTTACCCGTCATCATCCGGTAACCACCGTTTGGGGGATTGCTATATCTCTTATCTCCATTGCAGTCATGTTGGTTTTAGCCAGGCTAAAGATAACCGCCGGTCGCAAACTGGATTCGAAGGCAATAATCGCAGATGGTAATTGTACGATGGTTTGTGTTTACATGTCGGTTGTATTGCTTGTTTCCAGTCTTTTATATCAATGGACAGGGTTAGCTTATTTTGATGTGTTGGGAAGCGTGGGTTTATGCTGGTTCTGCTACGGGGAAGGCAAGGAAGCAATAGAAGCTGCAAAAAATATTGAACATTCAGGATGCTGTTGATATAGTGTTCCAGCCGGGCTTGGCTTTCCATTGAAAATCTTCCATTGCATTACCAAGTGGCAGCAGGTTCGAATCCTGTCTCCCCGACTCTTAAAGGACAAAATGGTATCCTACCATTTTGTCCTTTTTATTTATCGTTAGTCTATTTATTGCTCAGCTAACAATACTCTTCGTACCTAATAATCAATAGCATAACTACACCCCTACTGCTTCCTTATTATATTTATTCCTGTATTCAATAGGAGACAACCCTGTGATCTTTTTGAACATGGTGCGGAATGCTTTGGTATCTGAATACCCTACTTCGTACATTATCTCTCCTATATTTTTCCGGCCGGTCTCGCAGCTTTTCTTAGCTGCTTCTATCTTTACTCTTTGTATATATTCTGATACAGTGTTGCGGGTAGCTTTCTTAAACCGCCGCTCCAGGCTTCTTCTCCCTACAGAAAACATTGTTGATAACTGCTCTACAGTTATCTTGCCCTGGAAATTCTGCTCTATATATTCCTGTGCCTTTTTTACAGAATCATCATGGTGCGCTCTTTGGCCATGAAATATCATAAATGCAGACTGGTTGTTCCGATCCAGCTCTATCTCAAAATATTTAGAACATAGTATGGCCATCTCGCGGTTAGTATACTTCTCAATCAGGTACAGCAATAGATTCCAGAAAGAATTTGCACCACCGCTTGAGTAAATTCCGTGTTCATCCGTAATGATCCTATCTGATACCAGATTTACATCGGGAAACATATTTTTGAAATCATTTTCCGCATGCCAGTGCGTAGCGCACTTCCTACCTTTTACCAGGCCGGTAGCAGCCAGCAAAAAAGAACCTACACACAGGCTGGCAACCTCTGCCCCATTTTTATATTGCAGGTCTATCCACGGCAGAAAGTCCTTATTATCCGCAATAACGTTTTTCATATCGCCATTTACTGCCGGTATTATTATCAGATCTGTTTTTTGTACATTTTCTGTTACCGCATCCGGACTGATTGTAAATAAGCGGTCGTATACCTGTGCATCCTTACTAATCCCCACTATCTGAATATTGAACAAAGGGATTCTACCTTTATCTACCAAAAAATCATTGACCGTATTAAAGGCTTTGTGTGCGCCTTCAATGCAGCCAACAGATGCAGCACCTATAGGTAGCAGGATAGAAATGTGTTTCATAAGTGCAAATATAGATACATTGTCGTAATCAACCCCTTACATTGTCGTTTGCACCACCCTATTGTGCGCTATATTCCTGTATGTTTGTGATTGGCGCTGCGTATGAGTATCCGATGGACGATACTAACTTATGAAAGAATCTAATAACAGAAAGAAAAAATAGGGAGAAAATGATAGAGGTATACAAAACAAATGTAACAGATCAGGAGCATGCAAATATACTTCTGGACCTGATACACAAAACCTTTATTGATTATAATGCAAATTTCGATCTGGAAGATTGCGATCGTATCCTACGCGTGAAGTGCACAAAGGGTGTAATACACTCGCCCAGCGTTATAGACCTCTTGATAAGATATGGTTATTGTGCAGAGATACTACAGGATAATAATGCCAGTCAGGAAGCATTAATTTCAAAAATGCTTTCTGAAGTTATCTCTTAACCTTTACTTTTTCCTTGAGCATAATATCAGCATACACCTTGTCTATAAACAATGCGGCGTCAAGGGAATTAATACGGAGATCATTGTTGAACAATGGCATATAACCCGATTGGCTATTGATAGCTTTGATCTCAAAATGGTGTGGATGAAGCCACATAGGTATGTTTGATTGCTTATAATCTATATCGCAGGTGATCGTCTGTATATTATCAGCAGATTCTATCTTATACGAAACCGGTATGTTAATAGCAGGCTGCTGTACGTCACTTAACTGATAAGCAATCATTATTGTTTTTTCCATTTATGACGTTTTACACAATATAACCTTTTTTAAGCATTATCGCTGTAGAGATTTGATGAGTAGCGAAGAACTACGCACTTAATGTTAGCTAATTCTTTATAAGTGCATTGGCATCAACCACATACCACAGAGTGTTATATCTGGAATACTTTATGCAATAGGTGTATCAATAATAGCCAACTCCCCCCGAGGTACAAGATAGAGTTACCTGTAAATTTCCATATTCCAAAATGAAGAAAATGTTACCTGATTATTACCAATTTGCAGGTGGTGTTATCATTGTGTGTCTAGAATATTAATACATTCTTACCTTCTTGTAAAGGCACAATAAGAACCGATACTATTTCGGAATTATGCACAAAAATTACCACGATAAATTTTTGCTGCATGAAATTACCGATACGCATAGCCAGTGTTGTGACCTTACTACTATTAAGCTTTTACTCTCTCGAGGCTGCAACAATAAAAGGGCTGGTAACAGATAAGATATCAGGCGAACCGCTGATAGGCGCAGTAGTAGTATTGGAAGGCACCCGCTACGGAACTATTACCGGCCTTGACGGTAGCTATAAGATACCAAATGTCCCTGCCGGTAATTATGAAGTAAAGGTGAAGTACACTTCGTATGCGGAATATGAAAAGAAGATAACTGTTACCCAGGATGAAACAATTGTTATAAACCCCGCAGTAGCAAGTAAGTATGCTGAAATGCATGAAGTGCAGATAACTGCCAAACACGAAAATGGCAGTGATGAGCAGGCACGCAACAAAGAAAAGAATGCAGATGAAATAATGAACATCATGTCTGCACGCACTATAGAATTACTGCCCGATATAACAGTAGCCAATGTATTGCAGCGAGTATCTGGTGTGCAAATGCAACGCGATGCAAATGGCGAAGGCAGGTATGCAATAATAAGAGGCATGGACAAACGTTACAACTACACCACTGTAAATGGTATAAAGATCCCAAGTCCAGACGATAAGGCAAGGTACGTTCCTATGGATATTTTCCCGGCGGAAATCCTAGACCGCGTTGAAGTGATCAAATCATGGACACCATCAATGGAGGGTGATGCTGTAGGGGGTGTAATGAATATAGTTATGAAAGATGCGCCAGATCATTTAGTACTATATGCCAGTGCTGCTACCGGTTACAACCAAACCTTATTTGACCGTAGTTACGCAAAATTTGATAAAAATGCCATCGCATCACAAGACCCCGCTGCTATAAATGGTTTGAATTATAAGGCTAAGGTTACAGATTTTGGAGTAGGTAATCTTAATCCGAAAAATATACAAGCGCCACCTAATGATCTATTTAGTTTAACCATCGGTAACCGATTTCTAAAAAGTAAAAAGTTAGGTGTAATTTTTTCTGGTAGCTACCAAAATACATTTAAAGGTACCAACACACTTTTTTTTAAGCCCGCGGCAGAACCGTCAGTATATAATGTGCCACAATTTGATGATATTGAACTACGCAAATATTCCACACAGGAAACACGTATAGGGTTACATACCAAAATTGATTACCAACTTAATGATAGAAACCTCATTACCCTGTATGGCTTATATCTTCGTTTAGACCAGCAGGAAAACCGTGATTATATTGATACAACTGCTTCAGGTGAAAACCGTAATGGTCCAGGCCTCGGGCCTATTACTCTGAAAGACCGCACTGCCTTCCGTAAACAGGCAATTAAAAACTTAACCTTACAGGGTAAGCACCGGCTTGCAGATAATCTGATAATTGACTGGTCCGGAGCATTATCGCAAGCTAATGCTGATGTACCTGACCTATCGCAACTTAGTGTCGCTACTAACACAGTATTAGATAGCGCTCATCAAATACATCAGACCAATACACTTTTTACTAGCATCTCACATACCTGGGAAAGCACAAGAGACCAGGATATACAGGGGTTTTTAAATATTACCTATACTCCCCGCCTGCTAAATAAAAAAATTGAGTTTAAGGGAGGGGGCATGTACCGGCATAAAGAAAGAAGCAATTACTATAATGATTACACTATAAAACCTGCTACAGCAGCAAATGGCATACCCTTTACCACTATAACAAACATTGCAGATACCTCACTTAGAGTAGATAACCCCCAAGGTGTTCTACCTTACAATTGGCTATACTATAATGTAACAGAGAATATATATGCTTATTATTTACAGGCTAAAATATACTTTTTCAATGAAAAGCTCGAAGTATTAGGAGGTGCAAGAGTAGAAAATACCTACCAGAATTATTCAGTTCACCAGGATTCAAATATCGGTGGGATCAAAGGAACATTCAAATATATGGATGTCCTTCCAAGTATTCACTTTAAGTACGCTCTTAATAATAATACTAGCCTGAGGTTGTCTTATTTTGAATCTATCTCTCGCCCGGGGTTTTTTGAAGTAGTGCCGTATGAATTTCATGGCGAAGATTTCGACGAATACGGTAATTACCAACTACACCATAGCATTGCACAAAATCTTGATTTAAGATATGAATTATTCCCAAAAGGAAATGACCAGGTACTTATAGGAGCATTTTACAAGAACATTCAGAATCCCATTGAATATTTAATCGTCAGAGCTAGTGGTCCATCTGCGCAACAGATACAATCGCGTAACCTGGCGAATGCTGCCAATAACTATGGCGCTGAAATTGTACTAACAAAATATATACACTACTTCGGTATATCTGCAAACTATACTTATACACATTCTGCTATAAATGATTCAGCGTTATACCTCATTCCTAATACAACAGGAGGAGGATTCAATAAATCGGGCGTATTGCGCACACGTCCATTGCAGGGCCAGGCAGCGCATATAGCTAATCTTTCATTCATTTATAAAAATCCGGTAAAAGGTATTGACGCGCAAATATCCTGGGCCTATACTGGCAGGTATATTGCTTTATTATCAGGTTATAACAATCTTGACTATTGGCAAAGAGCCACTTCTTTCATCGATTTCTCCTGCGAGAAAAGAATCGCGAAACACATATCCATATACGCAAAGGTCAATAATATCCTTAATACACCTGTAATATGGGAAATGCTGACAGATAAAAGCATCTACTTAAAGGGCAATAAATTTTATCTGCCCTACCAATCATTGCCCAATAGCACACTGGTAAAGAAAAGCACTTACGGAACCAATTACCTGGTCGGCATTCGGTTCAAACTCAATTAATACAAATCTTAAAACAAGCAAAAACAAACAAACAATATGAAACAAATCAAACTAAGTCTTCTAACCATCGCTTCGGGGTTGGTACTATTTACCTCTTGCAGTAAAAGCGGGAGTGATGCAACAAATATTTCAAAACCACCGTTACAGATAGGCCAGGCGCTTGCAGATAATGTGCCATGTGGCGCGGTAAAGGGCACCATGCTCTCCGGCCATACTTATACAATAAGCTGCCCAATAAGCGTAAATGCAGGCGATACGTTGTATATGCAAAACAATGTAACTGTAAATGTTACAAATCCCCAGGCATCAATAGCTGTAAAAGGTATCATGATATCCGCAGGTACTAAAACGCAACCTAATACCATCACTGTACCCGGCCTTACAAAAACCGATAATCTTACGGCTGCTGCCAATACTTCAGCTGATCCGGCGTATAAAGGTAACTGGTGTGGTATACAGTGCGATACAAGCTGCAAAATGTTCATTATGAAATGGACACATCTGGAGTTTGGCGGTGCCACTTATGTAACACCACCGCTACCAGTTTTTACAGCAGGTGGTATATCTTATGTACTGTATTTCTCTAACCCCAATGGTATCTGTGTATTTGAAGACTCATGGATATATGGCGCAGTAGATGATGCAGTACGCTTTGCAGGTGGTAAAATATCTTTCCAGCGTAATACTATAGAAAAAGCAGGCGCTATTGGTGGTGATGTATTTAATGCTAAACACGGTACTGTAGGCATAATGGCTTACAATCTTTTTGTAGGTACTGCTACTAATGGTACAAAAGCATCTGATAAAGGATCAAGCACTGCACCAGCATGTCATATAGACATGTATAATAACACGTATATAAACGGTGGATACCGCCAGATACAAACAGGTAGAGGTGGTGATGTAAACTACGAACAAGGCTCATACGGACAGGCTTATAATAACCTGATGGTAAATTGTAAATTTGGTTTCCGTATAGTTGGTAACCCTATAGCCGATACGGCGAACTGCCACTATGGTTATTCTTATCAGTATGGCGATGCTGATAGTATTGTAAACCAGTTCTACCCTGTTGCTTATGTTACAATTCCAAAATCAAGCGACATCCCTGCTCCATCAAGCTTCCTGAACCTGTCTACTTATATGTTAGGCGATGTGTATAGTGCACATTCACTGGTTGATGCTAACAATCCTCAGTTTGCAAATTATCCTTTACCAAGCCCATCAGGTAACCTGGTAACATATGCTTCTGGCTTTGATTTCCATCTTAAAAGCACCTCTCCTGCTATAGGAAAAGGTTTTACAGGATTCACACCAATAGCAAATGCAGTACCTGTAGATTCAGTGTTTGGTGCATCTGAACTTACACCTCCCGGTATTGATATGGGTGCTTACCAGTCAAATGGTACAGGTAACCATCACTAGGATTAATTTCAATTCATTATTCATCCGCTACTCATTAAAATGAGTAGCGGATTTTTCTTAAAAAAATTATTTTTATGATACGGCCTCGTTACCTTTTCTATACGGCAATAATAATTATTCTATGCGGATTCTCTTTACTGGCAAATTCAGAAGGTGCCCGTACTGCGAAAGCTATTGTGAGTAAACGTTAAGAATTAATGATTTGATAAACCAGAAACAATAATTCCATCTAAAATTAGCTGCACTTTTGCGCGTTTAACAGCTGCTATGCAATTTTTCTTAAAAAACCAGATCATGCTATTTCTGGCATGTCTCCTTTCCTATACATCCTTCTGCCAAACGGATACCCTGCGTGTAATGACCTACAATGTGCTCAATTATGGATCATACCCTATTTGCCAGGGACCTAATGCACTATACCACGCCTACCTGCAGACGATAGTGCAATACACAAAACCGGATATCCTGGGTCTTGAGAAAATGGGCTCTATTCCCACATCGCCCTCCGACCATAATAATACAGCACCCCCTGGTTTTGGAGATTCTATTTTACAATACGCAATGAATGCTGCCTTCCCAGGCAAGTATGCCTATTGCCCATTTACCAATGCATCAGCAGCAAATAATATGTCTTTGCTCATCTATAACCAGCAAAAGCTCGGCTTTATTGCAATTACCTCCTCTTATGCTAATCTAACCGACTTCAACACTTACAAATTATATTACAAAGACCCAAACCTTGCTACAACACATGATACTACCTACTTGTACGTAACACTCAACCACGATCAGTCTGGTACAACGAGTGATGCAATACGGGGAGGCCAGATAACAGGTGAGATGCAGCATATTACCAATCATTTTATCCATTTGCCCAATATGATAAACATGGGCGACTTCAATACGCACAGCACCTACGAACAGTGTTATCAGACTTTGGTTAACCCTACTGATACCAATTTCAGATTTTATGACCCACCTTTCTCCGTTGATGGAAGTCTTACATATCCTGCAGATTGGGATAGCAATCCAAACACATTCGCAGGTTTTCTTACTACTTCCACACGCCAGTCTGCCAGTATACCAAATTCGTGTGGCACCAGCGGTGGCGCCAAATCCTGGTACGACCATATCTTCTTATCACCATGGATAATAAATAATGCAAATCACGTTCATTACATACCTCACTCTTATCGCACAATAGGCAATGATGCGCATAGACTTAGTATATCCATTAATGATAGCTCTGCTTTGAAAAACACCTCTGTTCCCCCTGATGTCCTTAATGCATTATTCCAGATGTCTAATAAATATCCTGTAATGGTGGATCTTGCTGTGACACAGAATACAACAGGCACCAGCCCTTCTGATCCTGAGATTACCCCTACAGGTATTGCAGGCGAAGTATTTGTACAAGAACAGGTTTCTCTGGTTAATCCTATTACTTCTAATATATCAATGTATTTTTCGCCGGGGCTCATTGGCCAGAATGTTACTGTAGAATGCTTTGATATGCTTGGCCGTTCTGTATTAAAACAACCTGTTAATATAGGCCAACGCTCTATTGATATCCCTTGTAGTCTTAATAAGGGGGTCTATACATTGAGGATATATTCTAAGCACAGCGTTTTATGCATGACGACCGTAGTTAAAAAATAAGTCATTAATTTACACATATACAATGGATTTTATGAAAGCACCTCTTTTTATTGCCCTGGCCGCAGCAACCTTTTCAGTTGGCCCTAATCATGTTTATGCCCAGTCATCAGGCTATAAAGTTGTAAATACGCTCCATATACAAAGTGCAGGGAAGTGGGATTATGTTGCCATCAATCCAGTTAGCAGCAATGTATATTTATCACATGGCACACAGGTTAATGTGCTCAACTCCAAAGGCGATTCAGTAGGCATTATCAACAACACGACCGGTGTGCATGGCATCGCGTTTGCACCTGCTTATCGCAAAGGTTTTACAAGCAATGGCAGGATCAATACGGTAACTGTTTTTGATATTAAAACCAATGAAGTATCTGCGCAGGTAAAAACAGGAGAAAATCCGGATGCGATCATGTACGATCCTTATTCTAAAAAAATAGTGGTGTGCAATGGCCGCAGTAAAGACCTTACTATCATAGACCCATCTAATAATGCTGTTGTAGCAACTATCGCATTAGGGGGCAAGCCGGAAACAGCTGTTTCTGATGAAAAAGGAAAGATATATGTAGACATTGAAGACAAAAATGAAATTGTTGTTGTAGATATTAAAACAATGAAAGCAGTTTCCCGCTGGTCTGTAGGCAAGGGCGATGAGCCGGCAGGCCTTGCAATAGACCTGCACACTCATCGTTTATTTGCTGGCTGTGGCAATAAGCTATTAGTAGTGGTCAATGCTGATAACGGTAAAATAGTTGATAATATAACTATTGGTGACGGCTGCGATGGAGTAGCATTCGATCCGGCATTGAAGCATATTTATGCATCAAATGGAGAAGGTACATTAAGCCTGATAAAAGAAATATCCCCCGATAAGTATCTGTTAATTGAAAACATCCCGACCAAAAAAGGCGCACGTACATTAGCAGTTGACCCCAAAACACACCATATATACCTTCCTACAGCAGATTTTAAACCACTAGTAGCAGGCGAAAAAAGGCCTGATATGGTGCCAGGAACTTTTCAGGTGCTTGTAGTGGGGAAATAACTTACTGATAGTGAGGACAATATATCTATATAGCCGTTTTTAGTCCATTCTTCAAAAAGTCTACAGAAAGTAGGAATATATTTGCATACATTCAGTCAGATCAATGATCAAGATAAACTTAAGATTATTGATCTGACGTATGTTATAGCTTTGGTTCTATGAAGAAATGGCTTTTCTTTTTTTCTTTTATTGCTATTAAGAGTATCAGTTATGGCCAATCCGTAACCCTACAGTATTACATAGATCAAAGTCTTGCTAATAGCCCCCTGCTTAAAGACTACAGGAATCAGATACTGGCAGCAAAAATAGATAGCCAGCGTATCAGGGCGCTCTATAAACCACAGGTTACAGGCACAAGCAATAACTTTTACGCGCCGGTCATTAATGGATATGGATACGATCCTGTTGTTACCAATAATGGATCGTATAATGCGCTGTTAAATGTAGATCAGGCATTTATTGGCAGGCGGAACCTGAACGCACAATTCGCCTCCATTCATTTACAGAACGATTCGTTTTCAAATACAGGAAGGATCACTGAGCAGGAATTAATAAGAACTGTTACTAACCAGTACATTACCGCGTACGGCGATCTGCAGCAACTTAATCTCAATACAGAAATCAATGAACTATTAAAGAATGAAGACACAATCTTAAGAAAGTTAACACAGAGCAATATATATAGGCAAACTGACTACCTTACTTTCAAAGTCACGTTGCAGCAGCAGCAGTTACAATTAAGGCAATTAAATATCCAATACCAGACAGACTACTCTACACTTAATTACCTATGTGGTATATATGATACAGCATATGTAACACTATCTCCTCCGGCTATTACGCTACAGGATCTGCCAGACAGGGCTACGTCAATCCATTTCCGGCAATATTCTATTGACAGCCTAAAATTAATGAACACCATTACTGTATTGAATTATAGCTACAGGCCTAAGGTGAATGCATATGCAAATGCAGGCTATAATTCATCTTTATTGTACCAGTCTTATAAGAACTTTGGTACAGGGGTTGGCTTAAACCTGAATGTTCCTATTTATGACGGCCACCAGCGTAAATTATTGTTTGAAAAGATAAAGCTGCAGGAAAATACGCGTGCCAATTACCAGGATTTCTTTATTCGCCAATACAGCCAGCAGACCGTACAATTACGCCGACAGCTGAGGCTTACTGAAGATCTCATTAATGATATTAATGAACAGATAAAATATTCTGAGACGCTTATTAAGGTAGATGGCAAACTAATGGAAACAGGTGATACAAGAATTTCAGACTTTGTTATTGCTATCAATAACTACCTGAACGCACGCAACCTCCTTGCTCAAAATAATATTAGCAGAATGCAAATAATAAATCAACTAAATTACTGGAACAGATAAATACAGCGTTATGCAATTATTTCTAAAACAGGTCTTTGCCATTTCATGTATACTGTTCTTGTTTGCTGCATGTAAAAGCAATAGTAAAACTACAACGGAAACCGAAACAAAAGCAGAAACGGCAACCCCCGTCACTGTCACCTCTGTTAGCAGCGAGTCATTGGTAGAATATATAGACCTGAATGCCACATCAGCATTTTTGCAAAAGAATTATGTCAAGGCTATTACCAGCGGTTATATACATTCTGTAAATACGCAGGTTGGGAAAAATGTACATGCCGGCGAAACCTTGTTTGTATTAAAGACCAAAGAATCGCAAAGCATTGGTAATGTAATAAGCAAACTTGATCCTTCATTCAAATTTTCAGGCGCAAATTTAATCAAAGCTCCTGCAAATGGCTTTATTACTCAGTTAAACCACCAGCTTGGGGATTATGTACAGGATGGAGAACAGCTAGCCATTATCAGCGATATCAACAGTTTTGCATTCATCCTAAATCTGCCTTACGAATTCAGGTCTTATATTACTAATCAGAAAAGCGTAGATGTTATACTGCCGGATAGCACAAGATTGAAAGGCGTAATTACTTCATCAATGCCTACTGTAGACCCTCAATCACAAACGCAGAGCATAGTGATCAAAGTGCAATCAGCCAATGCTATTCCTGAAAATCTGATCGCCCATGTTAGAATTATCAAAAAAGCAAAGGTAAATGCGCTATCCCTTCCCCGGTCGGCGGTACTTACAAATGATATACAGAGTGATTTTTGGGTAATGAAAATGATCGATTCCAATACTGCGGTGAAGGTGCCTGTAAAAACCGGAATTGCAACAAAGGATAATATAGAGATCTTATCCCCCTCCTTTTCACCAGAAGACAAAATAATTGTTACAGGAAATTACGGGTTGCCTGATACTGCCAAGGTCAAGATCGCTCAATAATATAAAATGAAGAATTTTTTCGTATCGTATAAAAATCCCCTTACCGTAGTACTTGTCCTTATTATACTGGGCGGGATTTTTACTTATAGTAAGATACAGACCTCCCTATTTCCTGAGATTACTTTCCCGAAAATAAAGATCATCGCAGATGCCGGCTTACAGCCGGTAAATAAAATGATGATAACAGTTACAAAACCATTAGAAAATGCCATAAAGCAGGTTCCATCGCTCCATTCAGTTCGCAGTATTACCAGCAGGGGCAGTTGTGAAATATCTGCTTATATGGACTGGAGCGCAGATATAGATCTTAGCCTGCAGCGTATTGAATCTAAGATCAATGGCATCCGCAATACCCTGCCTCCGGATGTGCAGATTACTACCGAAAAAATGAACCCATCTATCCTTCAGGTAATGGGTTATACACTGGAAAGCAACACAAGGTCGCCAATAGAATTAAAGCAGATAGCCACCTATACCATCAAGCCCTTCTTATCACAGGTAAGTGGCGTTTCGCAAATATTCATTTCCGGTGGCAGACAAAAAGAATACTGGCTCACGCTGTATCCCCAACGGATGACCGCGCTTGGCATAACACCCGACAGTATTACTGCTGCAATGGCACAGACCAACTTCATTAAGTCTAATGGATACCTTTCTGATTACCGGTATTTGTACCTCACCATTACTGATGCTACAGCACATAATATCGATGACTTAAAAAATATAGTAGTACGTAACGATGGCAAAAGGATAGTACAGCTAAAAGACATTGCCGATGTAGCAGTAAGAGAACAGGTGGAATTTGTAAGGATCAATGCCAATGGCCGGGACGCAGTTTTAATTGGCGTTATAAAGCAGCCAAACGCAAACCTTATAGATGTATCCACACAGATAGAGAAAAGAGTAACACAATTACAAAGTATCCTACCTAAAGATGTAAAGATAAAACCATACTACATACAGGCCGATTTTGTAAACGAATCAGTAAGGAGTGTTGTAGATAGCCTGTGGATAGGACTGGTACTTGCTATTATAGTTGCTGTTATTTTCCTTCGCTCATTGCGCGCCAGTGCTACCATCCTTATTACTATACCTATTACCCTTTGTCTCACTCTTATAATCCTGTATGCCATAGGCTATACATTTAATATTATGACGCTTGGGGCTATTGCTGCTTCTATTGGCCTTATTATAGATGATGCCATCGTAGTTGTAGAGCAGATACATCGTACTCGAGAAGAATTTCCGGATGAGCCTGCCAAAAATTTATTAAGCAAGGCTATCAACTATTTATTCCCTGCTATGGTGGGGTCTTCTATCAGCACCATAGTTATCTTCGTTCCCTTTGTATTAATGACCGGTGTGGCTGGCGAATATTTTAAGGTGATGACCAATACAATGATCGTCACTCTTGTTTGCTCTTTCTTTGTTACATGGATTTGCCTGCCGGTTATTTATCTGTTTGTAGGCAGGAACAATGTAGCTACTGCAAAGCAACACTTACAGCCCCATACAGTAAAACGACAACGCTGGATATCTTATTTTATCAACCGCCCTTACATTAGCATCATCACTATTGCGGTGCTTATATTATCTATCATCCTTATCCTTCCCCGCCTGCAAACCGGCTTCCTGCCCGAAATGGATGAAGGAAGTATTGTATTGGATTATTCCTCTCCTCCCGGCACATCATTAGAAGAGACTGACCGGATGTTAAAAGAGGCAGAAAAGACCATCAATGTAATTCCCGAGGTACAGGCATACTCGCGTCGCACAGGTACCCAAATGGGTTTCTTTATAACGGAACCTAACAGGGGCGATTATCTGATACAGCTAAAAAAGAAGCGCAGCCGCTCTACTGATGAAGTAATAGCTGAAATAAGGCACAAAATAGAATCAACGCAACCTGCATTAAGAATTGATTTCGGCCAGGTAATAGGTGACATGCTGGGCGATCTGATGACCTCTGTACAACCCATTGAAATTAAGATCTTTGGTGATAACCAGGCTACACTCCAGCAACTATCAAAGCAGGTGGCAGATGTGGTAACGCATGTAGAGGGCGCCGCCGATGTGTTTAATGGCATTGTAATAGCTGGCCCATCTATTACAGTGCTCCCCGATTTTTCAAAACTTGCCCAATACGGAATATCCCCAGCCGGATTTCAGTACCAACTCCAAACTTCACTGGAAGGAAATATAGTAGGAAGTATATTAGAGAAAGAACAACAGACAAATATCAGGGCCCTATACCCCGGTAGCCGCAAGCTAAGCGCTACTGATATACTGAGCATGCAGATATTTTTACCTGGCGGTAGGCTGATACCGATCAACGACCTGGCTACCATTGTTGTAAATGCCGGCGATGCAGAAATAAACCGAGAAAACCTTCAGTCTATAGGAGCAGTTACCGCACGTCTTGAAAATAGGGATCTTGGAAGCGTAATAAAGGATATCAAGAAGCAGCTAGCATTAAAAATAAACTTACCTCAGGGCTATCATGTAGAGTATGGTGGTTCCTATGCCGAGCAGCAGAAGTCTTTTAGAGAACTATTGACCATTTTATTCACTTCCAGCTTATTGGTATTTTGCGTTATCCTGTTTCTGTTTAAAGATTTCAGAGTGGCAACAGTTATCATCCTTTTATCATTGCTCGGCATATCCGGCAGCTATATGGCAATGTTCCTTACCCATACACCGTTAAATGTTGGCAGTTACACAGGATTGATTATGATAGTAGGTATCATTGGTGAGAATGCAATATTTACCTTTCTGCAATTCAAGCAATCCCTTATTAACAGTAATGTAAATGATGCCATCATCTATTCTATCTCTACACGCCTCCGTCCTAAGTTAATGACTGCATTGGGCGCTATCATAGCACTATTGCCTCTGGCATTAGGTATAGGCACCGGCGCTCAGTTACATCAGCCACTGGCCATATCCGTTATTGGCGGGTTTATTGTGGCGCTGCCTTTGCTGCTGATCATATTGCCGTCTATTTTAAAACTGGTTTATAAAAATTCTACGCCACGGGAACCTGTAGCGCCAATTGAATAGTTTTTACTTATTAATATAGCACCTAAACTTTTTAATTTATGTGGTGGATTTATGCATTGTTATCGGCAGTATTTGCCGCGCTGGTTGCCATTTTTGCTAAAGTAGGCATGAAGGGCGTAGACCCCGACCTCGCTACAGCTATCCGTACAGTTATCATTATCATCCTTGCCTGGAGTATAGCTATCGCCAAAGGCAGCACACAAGGCTTTAGCTCGCTTACGCGACAAAACTGGGTATTCCTTATTTTATCGGGCTGTGCTACCGGGCTTTCATGGATATTTTATTTCAGGGCATTACAACTAGGCGAGGTATCAAAGGTGGCACCTATTGATAAATTGAGCGTAGCCTTAGCCATAATTTTATCAATGATCTTCCTGCACGAAACACTTACCTGGAAGGAAGCAGTAGGCGCTATAATGATAATAGGAGGTACGCTTTTATTGATACTGGGTTAAACTAGACCTTAACATAAAAAAGAATAGCTCCATAATGGAGCTATTCTTTTTTTATACTGTATCTAGTTACCGTTGTACTGAGAAGCGTATGATATTATTTTGTTCACCTACCCTTACCCGCATCAGGTACATACCATTAGGTATATTATTAGCAAGTGATATTTGCTTCTGTACCATTCCATTATCAATAGTAGCTACATCTGTGTATACAGCCTGGCCTACCATGTTTAAAATTTCAATGGTTGCAGTCTGTTCAGTTATTCCATCAAACGTTCCTTTCAGGTTAAAATTTCCAGTATTAGGATTTGGATAAAGCGATATATCCATTCCGGTTGCCAGTTCTGCAATACCAAGAGCCAGGCGTATATAGCCCTGTGCAGAATCAGGGGAAGCGCATTTGCCATTCCCATGTACTTCTACACTTACAATGTCATGAGTCTTTAAAATACTACTGGTATAAGTACGGCCGGTAGCACCGGGGATATTTGTACCATTTACACGCCACTGATAGGTTGGTGTAGTACCGCCATTTACAACTATAGCTTTAAAAGTTATTGCGGTACCCGGAGGAGCATCCGGACCGGGATAAGCAACTATACCTACTATTGGTGGTGTTACCGGCTCTATGGTTATTGTAATCTTATTGCTGGTATCTACCGGGGAGGTAATACAACCCGCATTGCTGGTCAAAATGCAATACACAACAGAACCACTAGTAAGGTAGGGTGAGCTCCATACACTGCTCCCCGCACCAATCTCGGCTACATTATCTACAAACCACTGGTAATTAGGTGAAGAACCACCGTACAGAATAGAACTGGAGAATGAAGCATTTTGTCCGGCGCATAATGTATCACTTGGATTTGCAGTTATTGTTATTACTGGTGTAGATGGCGCATCTACCTCCGCGAATACAGAATTGGTAGCCTTACATCCATTCAGGTTAACTGCTATGGTATATGTGCCGCTATTAGCTATTGTTGCACTTGTAATTACAGGGTTCTGCGAGGCAGATGTATACCCCCCCGGACCTATCCAACTATAAGTAACACCTGAAGTAGCAGTGCTGCTGAAAAGTAATAGAGTAGCTCCCTGGCATATCGGACCATTGGTAGTAGCTGTTGGTGTAGCAGGATATACACTGTTCACCACTACATTTACAGTGGTAGTATTAGCAGGGCAACCTGAGTGCGAAGCACTCAACGTGTAAGTACCTGCCATACCTGCAGTAGCATTGGTTCTGAATACATTTTTGCCGCTGGCATTGTACGCCCCCGGGCCGGTCCAGGTATAAGTAATAGGATCAGGTGCTAATGACTTACCAGATAGTTTTATTGTATCACCTACACACACCGGGCTATTGCTTGTAGCAGTAGGTGAGGTGGGTACATTATTTACGATCTGTATATTATAATAATCATCCGGGGAAACAAAATTGGGACTGTTAGCTGTAACTCTTATGCGATAACCAGTGCCTGTAGGTGTAGCGGCAGGGATAGTACAGGCCACTGTGCCTGAGGTTGTAGCAGTAGAAGTACCAATAAGCGTGGGCGCCGTGAAGCTGCCCGTAGCATTAGATAATTGAACGCTGAAAGTATTACCACTAAAAAATGAATAGCTTGTTGAATAAGCTACATTAAATGTACTGCCAGGGCAAAGCAATGTATCTCTGTAGGGTTGATTAATAACTACAACTGTATCCTGGTTAAATTTTACCAGAAGGCCATCACCGCCACCAAAACTACCACCTCCATAAGAAGTGTCATAGCCTAAGGGGGTTGTAACGCCTGCGTTGCTTGTAGTAAACCCGCCCATTACAACGGAACCATCCGACTTATTATAGGCCAGGCAAGTACCTTCATCATCACCGCTGCTACCGTAATAAGTACCATCCAACAATTGCCCTATGGGGGTAAATTTCATTACAATAGCGTCTCTGTTGCCATTATAGTTTGTTTGGAAAGAATTAGTATTAGCAGTAGCTATTCCTGTGGTACTGCTTGAATGGCCTGTTATGCTTACATTATTCAGGATATCAAAAATAATTCCGCCGTAATTTATATCATTTTGTGTACCACCTGCATAGGTGCCCCATATTCTATTGCCGGATGTATCAAACTTAGCAAGGAACAGATCATCTCCGCCTCCAATGCTGGTTTGGTATACATTTGCAGATGCTATGCCCGTAGTGCTGGCTGTGTAACCCGCTATATAAATTGCATTAAGGGAATCAATGCCTATGCTATATCCCTGTGTTACGTTATAACCATAATATGTCCCCCAATGTAAACGGCAAGCAGTATCAAATTTTACCAGGAATGCAGTATTAGGTGTTGTTCCACCCCCGGCGGATGTTTGCCATCCACCAGCAGTTGCTATACCGCTTGTGCTAAATGTATGTCCTACAGAATAAACTCCTCCATATTGGTCTACCGCAATTTTTTCCAGTTGATCTTGGCTGGCCCCTCCGTAATAGGTTGCCCAGACCCTGGTACCATTAGGTTTAAATTTAGCCAGGAACATATCTGAAGTACCATTCATTGTGGTATCGTATCCGTTGCTGCTCGCTATTTTACTGGTGCTGCTTGCAATACCTCCAAAGTAGATAAATCCGGCTTTACCTATAGCTATGCCGTTTCCACCATCATTGCCGGTACCACCATAATAAGTTCCCCACTTCAGCGTACCACTGCTATCAAACTTAGCAAGAAAGGCATCTCCAGGATTACCAAAACCGCCACCACCACCAAAAGTAGTTTGAAATGCGCCGGTAGTCGCAATAGCACTTGTACTCGCAGTTTGTCCGGTAACATAAACGTAGGCTGAATCATCTACTGCTATATCTGCACCTGCATCATAGCCTGAGCCACCATAATAAGTACCCCATTCCAGATTACCCGCTGATGTAAATTTCGCTACAAAAACATCGCCAAATCCACCGCCAAGCGTTGTCTGGTGGGCACCACTTGTAGTAAGGCCCGAAATACTGGAAGAAGTGCCAACTACATATATTGCCCCGGTCTTATCTATGGTAGTGCCATTTATCTGGTCACTGCCTGTACCTCCGTAGTAGGTAGCCCATGTTACAGAAGGATCTATTACTACAGTACCTGTATGGGGTGCAACCTCAAAAGAAAGGGCATTATTATGGTATTTAAAGCTCGATGCAATCTCCGTACCTGTAGCAGGATCATACGCATAAGGTGAGTGTTCTGTTATATCACCCATAGGTGTTGTTAGCACTATGCTGCCATCTGCTTTCTGTGCTATGTTTTTAGCGCCTTCGTAATTTACCTGTATATCATCTGCGTTACCATTAGGATGCACAATAAAATCATACTCCATCTTATTATCCTTCACATATATAGCCCAGTCTATGCCCGGATATACATCATGATATACTATACGGTTATAAGAATGTACGGTTACCGTTTTACCATTCAGGATAGCGGTATGGTAATTCTCAAAATAGCGTTGGCCATCTTCGGCAGTAGCTACTGCATTTTGGTTTGCATTTACGAGGTTTACATCCAGCCTGTAAGTATGGATGCTTTGCTTACCTCGGCGGCTGGTTTCCTTTTTATCGAACTGATAATGAAGCGTATTATGTCCTACAAATACATTCAATCCATTTCCGCTTAATGAATACTCCACATCATTTCGCCCTTTTTGATGTTGGTCAATTACCTGTCCTTTGTTTTCTACAAACACAAACGGTTTGTGAAAGCCTTGTTTCTGTACCGCGTTGCTGTCTTTTGCAAGTAAGGCAAGAGGGGCTGATAGGCAAGCCAATAGGATAGTATAGAATTTTGTAACAGTAAAATTCATAATGCAATATTTACAGCTGTTTAAAATATAAGTATTGTAAAAAGTATTAACTTTTTATTATGGGCAATTTAGACAATTTTTATTATAAAATATAATGTAGGCATATTATTGGGGAGTATGCAAGAAAATTAGATAAAAAGACATTAGAACCATGCTATTCATCAGATGTTGCCGAGCCGCTTATGCTTATTTTCACCCGTTGTATGCGCATTTTATCTATTGCTAATACGGTAAATTCATACTCTTCAAAACTCACTGTTTCATTTATAGCAGGAAACTTACCCGATATTTCCAGTATTAACCCTCCGAGAGAGTCACTTTCACCACGTATATTTTCGAAGGTATCCGATGGAATGCCTATTACCCTGCATACATCGTTTATAAGCGTTTTCCCCTCAAAAATGTAGTTGTGGTCATCTATTTTCTTATAGTTCAGATCCTCTTCGTCAAATTCATCCTTTATCTCGCCTATTATTTCTTCCATTATATCTTCCAGGGTCACTATGCCCGATGTGCCGCCAAATTCATCTACTACCACAGCCAGGTGTATCCTTTTTTGCTGAAATTCATGCAACAGGTCTTCTATCAGCTTATTCTCGTGTACAAAATAGGCAGGCCTTACCAGGGCATGCCAGGCAAAGCTGTCTTCTTCGGTATGGGGCAGAAAATCTTTTGTATGTATCATACCCGCTATCTTATCCAGACTTTCTTTATATACCGGCAATCGCGAATACCCTACTTCTATACAGTGTGCCTGCACTTCAGGGAAAGTCATTTCATAATTCAGTCCGCTTACATCCAGGCGGGTACGCATTATCTGGCGGGCAGTTATATTGCCAAATTTCAGTATGCCTTTAAAGATGTTTACTTCTTCTCTTGTGGCAGTATGCCCTACAGTTAGTTCTATGGCATGCTCAAAATCCTCCGAGCTTATTCCGTTATTCGTTTTGCTTCCCAGTCGTCCTTCTATATAAGTGGTAGATGATACCAGCATCCTACTGATCGGGTTAAAAACCCGCATCAGTATTTTTAACGCCGGAGCAGAAAACAGCGCCATTCGCAGGTTATTCTGTGTTGCATATACTTTGGGCAGTACCTCTCCAAATAATACGAGCAGGAAGGTAACTACAACCACTTGTATGATGAAAGACATCACAGCGCTAATGTTAGGACTTATCAACTGCGAGACAAGTACGTTAGTTGTAATTACTATTGCGATGTTTATAAAATTGTTTGCTACCAGTATGGTAGCCAACAGCATCTTTGGATGATCCAGCAGGGCTACAGCATGTCGGGCGCTGGGTTTTTCCTTGGTCTTCAGATAATTGATATCCTTTGCTGTCAGGGAAAAATAAGCGGTTTCAGCACCAGCGGTTATTGCTGTCATCAGCAGTAACGCCAGTATGATCATTATTAATATGGTGACATTAGAGGGTGATATGGCAGTAGCAGCCTGTAGTAGTAATGTGGTAATATTTGTCCCGCCTTCCGGTATGCTTTCCAAGTTCCTTTGCTTTTGATGAAATCAAAATTAAAAAAAGGAAAGATATCTTTAAAAGAGTTCTTTCCTTTCAATAAAGATATAACATAAAACCCTAAAACGGCAGATCATCTTTTAAAGGATTACTAGTTGTACCTGCATCATAATTCATATCAGGCGATGTTAAGGTGGTAGTCTCATGAGTATCGGTATTTCCCGCAGTATGCTCTCCTTCTTTACGCTTATCAAGCATTACAAGGTTGTCACCCACTATTTCTGTACTGAAGCGCCGGTTTTTGTCTTTATCTTCCCAATTACGGGTCCTTAAGCGCCCCTCTATAAATACCAGGCTGCCTTTGTGCAGGTACTTCTGGGCCAGGTCAGCAAGGCCACGCCACAGCACTACAGTATGCCATTCGGTCTGCGATATCAGATTTCCGTTCTTATCTTTAAAAGTCTCCGTTGTTGCCAGTGGAAATTTAGCTACAGCTATATTCCCTTCCAGGTGTTGAAGATCAGGATCTTTTCCCAGGTTACCTATAAGTACCACTCTGTTAACACCTCTCATAGAACAAATTTTTTCAATTGATTAAAAATTATAAGCTATCGGCTTTTAAAAGTAAAAATTATTTTCTAAAAAAGAAAGCACAGTTTTGGGGAATGCATACTTTTTTAGAGCGGTAATTTTCACCCATTTGCCATCCTTACTAGCTATATCCAGCTCATTTTCGTATCGTATTGAGAAAAAGTGCGTTTCGATCAATTGGTGTGTGAGCCTTTGCTTTACAGTGCCTTTATATTCTGGTAACGCAACGGTTCTTAACGCTGCAAACTCAGGATGTACCAACAATGCTTTTGCATTTAATTTTTCACTGTTTTCTATCAGTAAGGGCTCGTACAGGTTTTCCCATATCCCCTTACCTGTACGTTTATGTATCCATAGCTTATCGCCGGTATGCAGCAGCAGGTAATGAAAATACCGGTTTTTTACAGTTGTTTTTTTGCTTCTTACAGGCAATAGTTCTGTCAATCCTTCATGCAGTGCCACACAATATTTGCTTACCGGGCATTCAGGGCATTTGGGGTTCGCCGGTGTGCACACAGTAGCGCCAAGGTCCATTATAGCCTGGTTGTAGCTGCCACTATCCTTTTTATTAAGTAATCTGTCCGCATTTTGGGCAAAGAGTTTTTTTCCTTCTGTAGTATCGTATGGGGTCTCTATACCCAGGTACCTTGCCAGCACCCTGTATACATTACCATCTGTTACTGCGTGGGGCGACCCATAAGCAAAGGAAGCAATTGCTGCGGCAGTATAAGGCCCTATACCTTTCAGCAAAAGCAAGCCTTCATACGTATCAGGAAACACTCCATTCAATTCATCACTTATATACTTTGCCGTTGCCAGCAGGTTTTTGCAGCGGTTGTAGTAACCAAGGCCTTGCCATAGCCTGTATACTTCTTCCTCATTGGCCTGTGCCAGCTTTTTTACATTTGGGTAGTCTTCTGTAAATCTCAGGTAATAGGGCAGCCCCTGTAATGCCCGAGTTTGCTGCAGTAATATCTCCGAAAGCCATATCCTATAGGGGTCTTTTTCATTTTTCCACGGCAGGCTCCTGTCATTCACAGTTTTATGCCACGCTACCAGTTCTTTAGTGAAGTATCTGGCTTTTTGCTCTTCCGGTTTCATGTTATCGCAAGATACACAGAGTACTATTATAGTTCTCTTACCTGTAGGATAACATTAAAGACATATTTTCAATTTTACACTTATTGGCCTGATTTTATCCAATCAACTATTTTGCCTTAACTTGCCACCCATGCATGTGCATTTCATAGATGCTGTAGTAAAAGGTCTACTGCTTGGCCTTTTCATGGCTGTTTCTGTAGGGCCTACTCTTTTTGCAGTTATTAAATACAGCCTTAACCTTAGTTACAAGGCAGGGCTTACTTTCGTGTTAGGTGTTTCCCTGAGTGATATATTGTATGTTACTGTCGCCAACCTCGCAGCATCCTGGCTAAAGTATCTGGAATCTTATGAGCGTTCTATAGCTTATGGCGGTGCTACAGTGCTGATGGTAGTGGGCTTGGCCGGCTTTATCAAAAAACAAAAGCCTAAAAGGCCATCTAAGATACCGATCACTATAACGGGTGGGCATTATTTCAAGATATTCTTAAGTGGCTTTCTGGTCAATACACTTAATCCCGGCGCTTTTATTACCTGGCTTGGGGCAGTTACCCTTACTGCAAATACACCCCCTTTTTATCGTATCCTGCTTTTTGGCACCTGCCTTACTATCATATTAAGCATAGATTTTTCAAAAGTATTTCTTGCGGATAGGATAAAGAGGCTGCTCACATTAAGGCGCATTATATTTCTGCATAAATTTTCGGCAGCCTGCCTTTTCCTTATAGGGGCCGCATTATTCGTCAGCACTGCTTTTAATGTACAATTCAAAAGCCCCGGTGGCGGTAATAAAATGGATAATATTTTATCTAAGCAATCGGCGGTGCGGTAGGTAAGCAACCCTTTACTATCTTTGCACCCTCATGTCTGATGCCATACACCACGAATGTGGGCTTGCATACATCCGCCTGCTCAAACCTCTTGCATACTACCACCGCAAACACGGTACCGCTTTTTACGGCCTTAATAAATTGTACCTGCTTATGGAAAAGCAGCACAACAGAGGGCAGGATGGTGCCGGTATTGCTACGGTAAAGCTGAATATAGAACCGGGACACCAGTTTATGCACCGGCTGCGCATCAGCGGGCCGCAGGCAATTGCACAGATATTCCAGAATGTACAGCATGAGGTCGGTGATCTTGAAAAAATGTATCCTGAAATAAGGCAGTATCCGGGTCTTCTTAAGGGCTATTTGCGCTTTATGGGCGAGGTGCTGATGGGGCACCTCCGCTATGGTACACAGGGCAGGAACAATGTAGAGTTTTGCCATCCCTTCATCAAAGCGGATATTAACCCTACTCGAAATCTTGCTATGGCAGGCAATTTTAACCTGGTAAATACAGACCAGTTATTTGCCCTGCTCGACGAGCATCCTAATACTACCCTGCGCGAAAGCGATCTGGGTGCTATGATAGAGACTATCCACTATTATCTGTGCCTTGCTGATGATACAGACCCGGGATCACTGAATGTAGAGGGCGCATTAAAACAAGCCACTACCCACTTTGATGGGGGTTACGTTTTCGGCGGCCTTATAGGCAATGGAGATAGCTTCGTAATGCGAGATCCGAATGGTATTCGCCCTGCTTATTATTATGTAAGCGATGATGTGGTTGTTGCTGCATCAGAGCGGCCGGCCATCATGACGTCCTTTAATGTATCGCAGGATGAAGTAAAAGAATTACTACCGGGGCACGCCATCATTACAAAGGCGGATGGCACCTTCCGTGATGTGCAAATATTAGCGCCGCGAGAGCTTAAGGCCTGTAGCTTCGAACGCATTTACTTCAGCCGCGGTAGCGATGCAGATATTTATCGCGAACGTATGCAACTTGGCCGCAACCTGGCGCCTAAGGTGCTGGATGCTGTACAAAACGACCTAAAGAATACTATAGTTTCGTTTATACCCAACACTGCAGAGATCGCATTCTATGGCCTTATAAAAGGACTGGAAGATTACCTGCAGAAGATAAAACTGCAACGCATACTGGCCCGCCGCCACGAGATAACTGAAGAGGAACTTAGTGAATTGATAAGTCGTAGGGTGCATATAGAGAAGATCGCCATTAAAGACGTTAAAATGCGCACATTCATTACAGAGGATGCTGCGCGTAATGAAATGGTACAGCACGTTTATGATATTACTTATGGCACTGTAAAGAAAGATATAGATACGCTGGTAGTTATTGATGATTCCATTGTACGGGGCACTACACTGCGCGAGAGTATCATTAAAATGCTTGACAGGCTACATCCTAAACGCATTATCATCGTTTCTTCTGCTCCGCAGATACGCTATCCTGATTGCTATGGGATAGACATGAGCCGTATAGGCGATTTTATTGCTTTCCAGGCAGCGGTAGCTTTACTAAAGGATAAAGGGATGAGTGAAAAGCTTAATGAAACTTACAAAAAATGTAAGAAAGCAGAGTTGGCCGGCCAGCTTCACGAACGCAATTTTGTACAGGCAGTATATGAGCCATTCACGGCTGAGGAAGTAAGCGCTAAAATTGCTGAGATGCTGTGCCCGTCTGATATAAAAGCGACGGTAGATATTATATACCAGTCATTGGAAGGATTGTACGATGCTTGCCCTAATAATAAGGGCGATTGGTATTTCACCGGCAACTACCCTACACCGGGTGGTAACCGGGTTGCTAACCGGGCATTTATGAATTATATGGAGCAAAAAGAAGGCAGGGGATATTAATTCGTCTTTCGTATTTTCCGGGTTTGATTTTGTAAAGCATATTTTATAATATCGTACCTGTGCCCTCATTCATTAAAAACCCTTCAAAATTTCTTAGGGTCATTACTATCCTTACACTGGCATTTATGCTGTGTTGCGGATTGGCAATGGTCATCTTCCCTATAAAACCATTTTGGGTAGATGAATGGCGCATCATTTACAACCTCAAGTTCAGGACACCGGGTATGCTGTGGGGCACACTTGAATATATGCAGCAATTCCCCCGCGTTTATCTGCATATATTTAAATGGTTCACTTCCCTATTCAATTATAGTTATACCTCATTAAGGCTGCCGTCATTCCTCGTGGCTGTATGCACTGTACTATTATGCTGGCGGCTAATGACCCGGTTATATCCGCCACAAAATATATTCAGATACCTCTTCATCCTGGTACTGGTATCTGCATTTCCATTTACAGAATACTTTATACAGGTAAAGCAATACTCAATGGAGATATTTCTGAGCCTTGTGGCTATATGGCAGTTACTTACCTTATTAAATATTCCCGCCGGTGGCATAAAGCCATTCACTTTTTTGTTGCTATGCCTCACATTTGCGGCAGCGCCCTTTTTTAGTTATACCTACCCTATTGTTGTTGCCCCCATTTACTGTGTTATAGCGTTGCGGCTTATATTTCTGTATAGGTCAGAGACACCCAGTAAAATAAAAAGCATTGCATTAATGTTGCTCCCTTTGCTGCTGTGCGCAATAAGTATTTATTTCTTTTACCTCCACGATGTAAAGCAGGTAATGGCAGACCCAGGCATGAAGGATTTCTGGGGATTTGCGTACATGCACGGCTTTGAACCAGGGAAATTCGCAATAAATGTTTACCAAATTTTTTCAGAAGTAGGGTCGGGCGATCTGTTTGCCATCATCTTTGGTATAGTAGGACTTTCTGCATTTTTCTTTACTATCTGGCGCACTGTTACCTCCGTAACTAAAGGCTTCCCAAATGAAAATGAATACATAAGGTGCTATGCAATTTTAATGATAATAGTGGTTCTCAGCTTGTTTTCTGCAGGGGTATTGCCTATCGAATCCAGGCTCATTGCATTTACCATACCATCTATCCTGGTAATGATCATTTATTTGTTGCATCATATGCATCAAACAGTAAAGCTGAGGCTCGCCTCTATTATTATAGCAACTATACTATACCTTGGCGTTACCGGCAATGTCTTTACTACTTATATCACAGAGATGTACGGATCTGAGCATTATAAGAAGCTTACTATATACAGGAACACAGAGAAAGCGATCATCTACGCACAGGCGCATAATATGCCTATACTCATAACGCCGTATATCTCCTATCCCTATGAAAACAGCTGGGATTACCCCTCACATGATATGCTGCCCGGCAACTGGATACTGAAGGCCTACCCTGCCTACAATGCCCGGCAGGCCTTGCCTGTATATCCTATACCTACCCTGGCCAATGCGGGGAAATGTTTTATAACCCTGCCTCCTCAGATACAGCAGGTGATGGCGGGTGATGGCAATACCTACCATATACTTGTGCGCCAATAGATCATTCTTTCACATCAAACCAGACCGGTTTTTCATCATTCCAGTCGCCGTTATAATTTATGGTCAGCTCTTCTTCCTCGGCTATATCCCTTACTGTCTTTATCTGCATCATTTCACTTTCGTAGTCCATAAAGTACTCGCAGTTGGATGAGTAGGAGTGGTTGTAGATAGGGATGTGGCCCAGTGCCATACAGCACATAAGCGCTCCATCGGGCTTCCATTCAAAGATATAATCGTGCAGCAATGTCTTGTCCAGCAGGGGTCTTTCTTCAGGGGTCATTACTATCACCGGGGCTTCTTCCACAATAGTATCAGCAGGTATAGCGCTGGTTGTAAATATTCCCCGCCCTTTGTTATCAGTGGTTTTTATATATAGATCAGGATGGATCACCGGACAACATTTAATGGAAAATGCCCACATAATGTGAGCATTTTCTTATGATTTATATCTGTTATTATTATTATAACTGATTGGCAGGCGCTGTATCGGGTACTTCCCTTTGTGCAAGGATACCTGTTTTTCCTTCTTCTTTAGTTACAATATCCACCTTTACGTTGGTGATACCGCGGTTCTTAAAGCCAAGCTGCTCTGCTGCTACTCGTGCCAGGTCTATCAGGCGTGTGTTAGCGGCGTTCATGCGGTCATTGATACGAACATATACTACTTTACCATTGGTAAGGTTGGTCACCTTTACATAAGTGCCGAGGCGCAGTGTATTGCATGCTGCTGTAAAGTGGCCGTTGCTGAATACCTCGCCTGTAGCTGTTTTACGGCCTACAAACTTATCGTGGTAATAGCTGGCAATACCGCTTTTATCAACTGGTTTTGCTTCCTGCTGAGCCTGTGTTCCAAATGCTGTAATTAATAAAATAGTAGCTATTAATACCGACCTCATACTCTATGCTTTTGATTCAGTGCAAATATAATAATAAACCATCAGACAACCTAACATATATTACTAATTATTAGAATCTCTCCTGTTAAATTTTTGTGAACCGCCCCTGCTTCCGGATGGCTTGCTATCCCTGAAACTACGGCCTGGCCTTGCTTCCGGGCGTGCAGAAGGGCTGCCGCCGCTGCCTGAGCGTGCCTCGGCTTCTTCCAGCCGCACCTTGCGTTGCTTGAACTTTTTATTGCTCATAGCCTGCATTACATGGTCTGCAGCATCGGGTGGTACATTAAAGAAGCTACTCATATCCCTTACCGTTATCCTTTCTATAAGGTTGGCATCTATATCAGTTGACTCGACAATGAACTGTACCAGCTTTTGCGTGGTAAGGCCGTCCTTCTCCCCAATATTAATAAACAGGCGCACTGACCTGCCGGGCCTGCGTTCCTTAGTTTCGTAACCGGCATTCAGGTCTTTGGCCTTCTGGTATATATCTATAGTTTCCCGTAGCTGCAACCATATAAGGCGGCGTATCAGCTCGTCCTTGTCCATAGCTTCAAAACGCTCGTGAATGCTGGCCTGGTATAGCTTGGCAAAATCGGTCTGCGGCTCTATGCTTTCTATCTGATCAAGGAAATGGAACAGGCGCTTGCGCACTATCTCCGCACCATCAGGTATATCACTCAGGTGAAACTTCTGTTTTACCAGGCGTTCTATATGGCGGATACCGGAAATTTCCTTTGGCGATACGATAGACATACAAATGCCCGACTTACCCGCACGCGCGGTACGGCCGCTACGGTGGGTATATACTTCAGGGTCATCAGGCAGCTCGTAATTGATAACGTGTGTTATATCATTCACATCCAGGCCACGTGCAGCTACATCGGTAGCTACTATAGCCTGCAGGTTTTTGCTTTTAAAGCGCTCCATTACCTTGCTACGCATTTTCTGGTCCATATCGCCGTGCAGGGCGCTAACATGGTATCCCTGCTTCATCAGCTTTTCAGATACATCCTGTGCATCCTGGCGCGTACGGGTAAATATGATACCATATATACCGGGCGTAAAGTCGAGCAGGCGCTGCAGGGTATCGAAACGATTGTGGTGATTGGTAACAAAATACTGGTGGTCTATATTTTCGTTGGTTACATTGGCAGCCGCTACCGATACTTCTTCCCACTTCTGCATAAAACGCTTGGCTATACCGCGCACTTCGTTTGACATGGTGGCGGAGAACAGCCAGGTGTACTGGCGTTTGGGCGTACTCTTCAATATAAAATCAATATCCTCGCGGAAACCCATATTCAGCATCTCATCAGCCTCATCCAGCACTACGTACTGTACATTCTCCAGCGATAATGCCTTACGTTCCAGCAGGTCTATAAGTCGGCCGGGGGTAGCCACTATTATCTGCGGCTGCGCCTTTACTTCGCGCATCTGGCCGCTTATGGGTACACCACCATACACTGCTGTTATCTTAAGGCCGCGCATATGCTGGCCGTATTTTTTCAGCTCTTCCTGTATCTGCATACACAGTTCGCGGGTGGGGCTAAGTACCAGGCACTGTACGTGCTTTACGTTCACATCTGCATACTGCAACAGTGGCAGCCCGAATGCTGCTGTTTTTCCGGTGCCCGTTTGTGCCAGTCCTATTATATCTTTTGGTTCAGATAAGAGTAGAGGTATTACTTTTTGTTGTATAGGTGTTGGTGTTTCAAAACCGAGGTCGGCTACGGCGCGTGTCAATTCTTCCCTTAACGGGAAAGATGAAAAAGAATTCATTAATTAAGAACTTTTAAATATTAAAATGAGCGGCAAAGGTACGGGAATAAAATTTAATGGATGCTATCGGTGGTCAGTTGTCGAATCTTTAGCCTTTCTTTAAGAAACAACGGACAATGTTACATTCTTATAAAAAATGTTTTGGGACATTGGAGAGGATGGATGGGCTGAAAGCTGCTACTTACCTATCTTATTCCTTTTTTCAAAATGTTACATAATGTCGCATTACTTCCTATGGTGCATTAATGCCCGGTTGGTATTGCGTTCCTATCAATCAGATGATGGATACCTGCCTTTTTAAGAACTAGATGGAGTGAATGTTACATTCCTGTAAACAATGTTTTGGGACATTTGGGAGGAGCGAGTGGGTGAAAGCTGCTACTGCCAATCTTATTCTAATTTTTCAAAATGTCACATTATGTCCCATTACTTCCCATGGTGCATTGGTGCCCGGTTTTCTCTTTGGATCTGCAATTCAAAAAGGGTATAAGGGTATCCATGTATCATGGCAAGATACGGTGCAGGAGGAGGGTTTTCCAAAAAGAGATATCCACATTTTTCGCCGTTGGGATAGTATTCTGTGTGTAGTGCTCGTGTTATTGCGAGGTTGCTTCGTCGCAAAGCCTCCTCGCAATGACGTTGTGTGTTTATGTTGTGTATCCGTGTTGTCCTTACTTTTTTGCTTGCCCAAAAAAGTAACAAAAAAAGGCAGCAGGCCAGCGATTACCGCTTGCTGCCTGCGGGGAGCCCTGATGGGGCTGGGGTGCTGCTGTGGTACCGGGCTTTGCTCGTGTTATAGCGAGGTTGCTTCGTCGCAAAGCCTCCTCGCAAGGACGTTGTGGGTTTATGTTATGTGTTCGTGTTGTCCTTACTTTTTTGCTTGCCCAAAAAAGTAACAAAAAAAGGCAGCAGGCCAGCGATTACCGCTTGCTGCCTGCGGGGAGCCCTGATGGGGCTGGGGTGCTGCTGTGGTGCCGGGCTTTTCTCGTGTTATGGCGAGGTTGCTTCGTCGCAAAGCCTCCTCGCAAGGACGTTGTGGGTTTATGTTATGTGCCGTGCTAAAACTGGAGTGGTGTAACTTCGCAAATCAGGAGATTTGCTTTCCTCTGCGACGTAGTGAAACACTACGCCGAGCGGGGGCTTGTCTTTGCGCACCCAATCAGCACGAACATTATTAATAGTAGAAGGATAGGGTATCTCGTTTATTTTGAATAGGATAGTGAGTAAAATATATACCGGTAAATTAATCCATTTTAACAATATATGTCTTATACTTGTTATTGAAATATACCTCACCCACAACAATACCTTATGAAAAAAACCATCTACATCCTGTTAGCGGGCCTGTGCGGCGTGCTTACAGCCAATGCGCAGCTACACAGCAGCACTCCCCCACACGACCACCAGTATTATAAAAACGTAGTAAGGCAGATACAGCAGCAACAGCAGGCAGCAATGCCTTCCTTCCAATCGCGTTTTGCGCGTACTACCACTACTTACGAACGTATAAAGGCTATTAGCAATTATAACGTTGCAGCCCTGCCCTCCGGCATCAATGATTCTACCCGTTATTTGTATACGGGAGGCGGTTCTCAGTTCGATTTCAGCGGTATGGATTATATGTCTGTATGGCAGTTTGGCAGCTTTATACCTTATGGTTACGGCTCCAATGTAGCTAAGGTCAACCATTACTATGTACCGGCGGTGTATTGCGATACAGCGCTGATCTATAACGCCTACTACAGCCCCTTCCACTTTTATGATAAACGGTATATTACCTACGACAGCAACTATTGCGTTACTAATTTTGCAGACCTGTATACGCAAGACTCTACGACAGGATACCCGGAAAGTAGGTTCATCAATAAGTTCGATGCAAATTCTTATCTCACTGAAACTTATACCTTCTCCTGGAGCTACGGTGTATGGGATACATTTGAGCACCGCATATTTGTTTATGACATTAACCACCATGTAATAAAAGACAGCTGCGGTGGATATGACCCTCTTGCCAGCACATGGACGGCTGTCTCTAAGTGGCTATATAGCTATAATACGTATGGCCGCATAGCCATAGCTACCAATTTTCAATACAATAGTACCACAGCTACCTGGGATAGTATCAATTTATCTAAATATACCTACAACACAGATACCCTTTTGCAAACCACTACTATGTATAGCGTACCCTATACAGGTACAGGCCCTTTACAAAAGAACTTCCATGATTCCAGCGTGTATGTAAGCGGCTCACCAATAACTTCTTATGAGGTACAGCAGAGCTACTTTGATAACCAGGTGTTTACCACTGATATTTTCAAGAAGCACTTCAACGCCCTGGGCCTTCCCGACTCACTTTATATAACTGAATATGACAGCGCTAACAACGTAACACAGGGTACAAAAACATACTATACATACGACTCTTATAATAATCCTACGTATGCTTACTCAAATAATATAGATACTTCTCGCCATCCCTGGGCTTATAATACTACCCTGGATGTAAAGATCACTTACTACTACGAAACCTTTACCCCCGGGCCGTTGTGGGTAAAGCATGCGCATGGCACAGGTATAGCTACAGTTGAAGTACAAAACAATATGAAAGTATATCCAAACCCAGCCACAGATGAAATAAGTGTAGAGTTGCCAGATATGGTGAAGGGTACCGTAGTAAACATTAATATCTACAACCTGCTGGGCCAGCCTGTGCTAACGGAACGCCTGCCCTGGATGAGCACTGTACACCAGGTATCGCTCGGTGGGCTTATACCCGGCACCTACCAGGTGATAATACAGGACCAGGGCAATAAAGACATGTACCGGAAAAATGTGGTAAAAAGATAGGGCTATTTATAGTAACAAAAATTGGGGCGGCTGTGGAAGTAAATTCCTGAGCCGCTTTCTTTCTTATAATTATTGTATACATATAGCCCTATAAGCTATACTTATTATAATAATTAGAAATAAATAGTACTTTTGCTAACAACGTTAGGAAATATAACAATGGGCATTACAGAACGCAGGCAAAGGCAAAAAGAAGAGGTTCGCGCCTCTATACTTAGCGCTGCCTGGCAGTTGGTGAGTACAGAGGGCTGGCAGGCCATGTCTATAAGAAAGATAGCGGATGCCATAGAGTACAGCGTACCGGTGATCTATGACCACTTTGAGAATAAGGAAGCTATACTGCTCGAATTTACAAAGCAGGGCTTCCGGCTGCTGAATGATACCATTAAGAAGGCAACAGCACCCTATACAGAGCCCGAAGCCCAAATAGAAGCAATAGCATATGCCTACTGGAACTTTGCCTTTGATAACAACGAATATTACCAGCTTATGTATGGCATGGGCCTGCCTGGCTGCGATACGGTAGCACAGATAAGCGAGCTGAAAGATTTTACCGGGTTAGTAATGGACCCCATAAACCGGATGATGGAAAAGAGTGGTAACAAAGACGCAGAAGCCTTTTTAAAACTGCATACCTTCTGGTCTATGCTTCATGGCATGGTTTCTATCAATATGATGAACAAGGGCAATAGCCGCGATGAACTGAATATGATGGTACTAAAGGATTTTATAAAGGGTTTTATATCGGGTATAAAAGTCTGATCTATTTTTTTGGCGATAAAATTAACACTGTTAGGAAATATAATAATGATAATACAATTTAACATAGACTAAAAAAAAACAATCATGGTAACAACAAAATGGGCTTTAGACCCCACACATTCTGAGATCCAGTTTAAGGTAAAGCACCTGATGATCTCTAAAGTAACAGGACAGTTCCAGAAATTTGATGCGAGCATTGAAACAGAAGGTGATGACCTGAGCACTGCAAAGATATCCTTTAGCGCAGAGGTGAATTCCATCTCAACCAACAATGAGCAGCGCGATGCGCACCTGAAGACAGGTGATTTCTTTGATGCTGAAAACCACCCGCAATTAACTTTTGTAAGCAGCAACCTGGAAAAAATTGACGACGAGAACTACAAGATGCATGGCACGCTTACAATGCGCGGCGCCAGCAAAGAAATAACCCTGGATGTAGAATTTGGCGGTATGATGCAGGACCCATGGGGCAACACACGCGTAGGCTTCACCATAAGCGGTAAGATAAACCGGAAGGACTATGGCGTAAGCTTTGGCTTGCTGGCCGAAACCGCAAGTGTAATGGTGAGTGATGAAGTAGGACTACACGCACAGGCTGAGTTTGTAAAGGTAACAGCGCCTGTAGCAGCTATGGCATAACCTACTGATCCGATCTCTTTATTATAAAAAGGGCTGACCATATGGTCAGCCCTTTTATAGTCCGGTTCATAAAACCTGTGCTAACTAGTTGTTGGTAAAATATTCCCTAACAAAAGCATGCTCCTGGTTCTCAGTCATCTTATCGGTCTGCTGTACGTCAATTTTTGTATGCGCGTAATGCGGGTCAGCCCTTAGCAAATTGAACAACTCCACTTTGGCATTAGTAGGACCAAAAAGGATCACCTTATCATAGGTCTTAATAATGGCTCCCAATCGCTTATAATACTCTGCCTGGCGGTGCTGCTCTTTATTATGCATCAGTCCTTCGCTCTTACTGAAGCTCTGTTCTTTTTCCTCGTGCGTAAAAGCAGATGCTATCGTTTTTGTTTCGATAGGATCGGTCGTAAACTCCATAATGTGCGCACTTGCATGATCCATCCAGATGCCTAAATTCTTTGTTGCTGTCATTTTCCTATTATGCTGTTATCTCTAAATATATGCTTATTCCCCCACGCTTCGCGAAACAGGGTATTTATTTAACAATCACGTGGCCGGAATAATATCGATAATGACCGTACGATTATAGAACCTCTTTTCAGGAAGCTCGTTTCCAAAAGGCGCCTTGCCTTCATCCTCGCCAAAACCCTGTGTTTCAAATTTCACGCCTCTTTTTCCGGCATTTGATAATGCGCGCTCCAGTATCTGCTGCGCGCCATTTGCCCTCTGGCGTGATAAATTAAGGTTATATGCTTCTGTGCCTATAATATCTGTATGGCCATGAATGATAACAGTAGCGTTATCGGGTATCAATGGTGCTACCAGGTCTGTAAGGAATTTTTCATAAACAGTTATTGATTTTGACCTGTCAAAATCGAACAGGATGCTGTAGCGCATACCTTCCTGCTTAGCGTCATCCATTTTCATCAGGCTAACTGAACTTTCTTTTTCAATAGAATGCCCGGTTTTTGTCTGCCCCGTCATCACCACTTTATAGTTGCCCTGGGTATTATTGCCTAGTATTGTTTTACCCGGTACCGATGCCTGGTCTCCGGTATAAGGGCCGTATTTCTGTACACCACCGCGCTGCTCGTCTGTAACCTGCACTGCCCATGAGCTAAGCAATTCGCTGGCGCCTACCGCATTGAACACTACGCGGCTATCCATAGGGTCTTCCGGCGCTGTGGTCATCTGCACCGGTTTCAGGAAAGATGATGTGCCCTGGCCCTGCCCTACTTCCATAAGTAACGACGGAGAATAGCTTTCAATATCTACCCTGCGGTCGCCTTCACGTGCGAGGGCAATATCCATACTACCACCTTTTTTCTCTGATGGAATATCCGGCTTATCCTTGCCAACAGTAGTGATCCTTGTGGAGCCTATACCAAATACATTCACGAGATATTGTTTTACATTCTCTGCCAGTACTTTACCCTGCCCCGGATCTTTATAAGAAGAACCGGTAAGGATAATGGCACTTTGCGGATTGGAACGCATACGGTCGCCCATGATATTGAGGATATTATAATAAACCGATAACTGCCTTGCCGAACGGCCTGAATTCAGGTCCATTGGCTGGCCCTGCTGTATCTGTGCTTCCTTAAATGTAGCAGCCTGTGAATTGCTAAGCTGCACATAACGCTCCGGTATGCTGGTAGATCCCGTATTGAAAAATACAGAATTACGAAGCGGGAATATCTCCTTCACCCTGCGATCCGGAGGGCCTATTTTAGGCGCCCGTACAGAGAATTGTACATCCTTATCTATAATAGTAACCGGTACCGGAAGCGGTGCTACCACTACAGGAACGGGGGCAATAAATTTCTTTACAGTACCCAGCTTAAGTGCAAGCCCAACACGCACGGTAGATACAGCCCATGACTCTACTGAGCGTGGATCGTGACCAAGGTTGGTTTGGAAAGATGCAAAGGGAGAGAGGGTAACCTGTGTATTATTAGTACGTGCAGACAACGGGATATCAACACCAGCACCTGCTTGCCCAGAAAATACGGTTGTGTTTATATCGCTGAACTGGCCTCTTCTATCCACTTGCTTGTCTTGTGTATAGAGGTATGACTTAGCTATATTAAAGCTAAGTGTAGGGCCTGCAAATAAATAGAAAGCGTTACCGAACGGCGCTACACGCAAACTGGGCTCAATAGCGATGTAACTAAGATTGGTAGAAAGGTTGGCAGGACAGTTGCACGGCGCAGTAACCTGGTCAAATGATCCACCACGATTATCGAATGCAACATTCAGCATACCACCCCATACTCTGCCGGGCCGGTACTCTACCAGTAACGAAGCATAAGGCCGCACATCGTTGCCTTTATGAAAAGCAGTGGGCGTCGAGAAGCCTTCGTTGAGCGTCTGGGTTGTACCCTCGTAAAAATTGAAATTGGCTGCGCCCGATTCTCCAAACCACCATACCGGATGCGGACGTGTCACAACCTGCGCAAATGTGGTTACGGATGTGAGCACAAGCGCCAGTAAAATGAATGCGAACTTTTGTTTTGCTGTATAAATATGAATCATAAATAGCTTGTTTTAAAAAATTAATTCTAGTTATATAGCTTGACTATTCTATTACTCAGGGTACGTTGATCGTTGTGTTTACCATAGTAACAGAAGCATTCAAAGAGAGCGCCCGACCATTCAATATGGTTTGTACCAGGTTACCTGCTGTAGAGAAAGTAAGACCTGCTGAAGTAATGATAGTACCTACCATAGTACCACCACCGGCGCCGTTGATAGTTGCCGAGCTGCCTACATACCAGAATACATTTTTAGCTTGCGCACCGTTAATGAGTATTACACTACGCGCACCTGTGGGGCCGGCAACACCAACTGTAAGAGCAGCTGAGCACTGGAATATCCATATGGCATTCGGGTTACCCGCGGCATCGAGTGTAAGGTTACCGCTTGTAATTTTAAAAGTGGTAGCGGCAGCTTTATATACACCGGGAGTTAACGTTAAGTTACCCAGCTCGCCTGCACCGGGGTCAGTGCCGCCGGGCTTGGATGCGGGGGAAATGCTATTGTAGGCGGCAAGGGCATCAGCACGGCCGGCAGTGGCAATAGCAAATGATGCCGCAGTACCTGGCGCAGGTGGTGCAGTGTATATCCTGCCCGTTACGTTTCCTATATTCAGCGGGGTTTCTGTATAAATATCGCCCGTAGTGCCATCATGGAACCCGGTGATCAAAGTAGAAGCGGCAGTGGTGCCTATGCTGCCATTGTTGATAACTGTATTAACACCCTGGTTAGTGATACCCGCATTACCACCGAAAGCGCCAAATAGGGCTGCACTTTTCAGATCAGGAGGCGGTGGCGCTATAGTAGTGAACGTCCATACATAGTTACTTACCAGCGCATTGCCTGCCAGGTCTTTAGCCCCTGTGGTAATTGTAGCTGTATATAATGTGTTGGAGTCAAGATTAACTGTTGGTGAAAAGGTAGCCACTGTGCCCGCATAGGTAACAGTACCTGTAACTGCGGTAACGCCATGTTTTAAAAGAAAGGTAGTGCTATTGATGGTTAAAGGATCCATAACCTTGCTAAAGGTGGCGGTGATCTGTTTAGTGGGCAGCACACCGGTAGCATTGTTTACCGGATCGGTTGCAATAACCGTAGGCGGTGTTATAACAGACGTACCGGACACTGTAGTGAACGACCATGTATAGTTACTGACAAGCGCATTGCCTACCAGGTCTTTAGAACCGGTAGTAATGGTAGCGGTATATAGGATGTTGGTGTCAAGATTAACTGTTGGGGAGAAAGTAGCCACGGTGCCCGCATAGGTAACCACACCGGTTACAGCAATAGCACCATGCTTCAGGAGAAAAGTGGTGTTGTTGATAGTCAGCGGATTCATTGCCTTGCTGAATGTGGCGGTGATCTTTTTATTGACCGGCACAGCAGTTGCTCCAGCCAGCGGATCGGTAGCGATCACGGTAGGCGGAGTTGTACCCAGCGAATCGCCGGTAGTAAACGACCAGACGTAATTGCTTACCAGCGCATTGCCCTGGCGGTCTTTAGCACCAGTAGTAATAGTAGCTGTGTACTTGGTATTGCGTGCCAGATTAGTAGTAGGGGTAAAGGTGGCTGCCTTGCCTGCGTAGGTAACATAGCCTGCAATGGGCGTTGTTCCGTTCTTCAGCGTAAAGGTGGCAGCTGTAATGGTAGAAGAATCCATTACTTCATTAAAGTTAGCAACGACTATTGTATTAATGGCGACGCCCATAGCGCTATCGGTAGGGCTGGTGGATACCACCTGGGGGCAAAGACCGGTAAGGCCCGCATCTTCGTTCACCTTCTTACAGCCGGCCACAATAACGACCAGAAGCAATAACCTGAACCAATTGTTATTGAATACTTTTGAATAACCCTTACGTATCCGCAACAGGATATTACCAGTAGTAGAATTTCGCATCATAATTTTGTTGCAATGACCCTATAACAATATTGAGGGAAACCACATGTAAAACTATGTTAAACAGTAACCGGGAATGTTACACAATTGTGTAGTTTAGTTACATAATTCACACCTATAGGATGTAAGAAGCTATAAATATTTGGTTATATAAGTCCTTACTTTTTTTCTGTTTGCCTATCCAGTGACTTCTGCTCGGCATTCACGTCCCTCTGCTTTTTGTGCATCTTCCGCATTTTCTTATCCGTCTTATTTTGCTTTTTAGCCACCTTGTATTGGGTGTCATCCAGTTTATGCTGGCGAGCATCAGACTTCATCTGTGCTTTTTCCTCCGCCTTAGTCTGCGTTTGGGCAAATGAAATATTTGCTGCTAATCCTACAGCCAGTATGGCCATAATAAAATGCTTTTTCATAATTTTTAATTTAATTATTTACAAATGATACTAAAACAGCACAGACGAATGTAACAGGTGAAGCATTTCAAATTTTGGCAATAATTCTTTTGTATACCAGTCTTCTACAGTTTTAAAGCCCTGTAGGTTCTTTACGTTGAAGAGTTCTCCAAAACAAGTAAAATGCGCAATAGCAGTGGCAGGATCTGCTATCCAATGTTTCCCATCTGTAAAAGAAAAACTGTGCGTAGTGATCGTGATCTTATCTATAATGAACTGCGTTTTATTATCCGCTGTTATTACAGTATGTACTTTTATTCCATTTTCCACTCTGTACCTTTTACAGTTAGCACTATTGCAAAAATCAGCAACTTTGCATTAATTTGTGTTACACAACTCTATTAATAGGTTACATCATTCACACATTTGCCGATAAGCCTGATTATATAACTTAGCTTGCGTCGCAAAGTATGTTTTAAACATTCCCTGAATAACAATAAAAGTAATAATAATCTACGAGTTGAAGCTATACATTAAAAATATGGTGTGTATCCGCTGCAAACTGGTGGTGAAAGAGGAGCTGGAGAAAGCAGGGATAGACTATAATCTTGTGGAATTGGGGGAGGTAGAAGTAAGGGAAAACCTTACGCCTGAGCAGCATGCCAAGGTAAAGACCGCCTTGATGAAAATAGGACTGGAGCTGATGGACGACAAGAAAAGCGTCCTCATTCAGCGTATTAAGAAGGTGATAGTGGAAATGGTGCATTACACAGAAGAGCCACTAAAGATCAACTTCTCTGAATACCTGGCACAGGTACTGAACCACGACTACACCTACCTTGCTAACCTGTTTTCTGAAGTGCAGGGCACTACCATTGAAAAATTCATCATAGCGCATAAAATAGAGCGCGTAAAGGAGTTATTGGTTTACAATGAGCTAACCCTTACAGAAATAGCCTACCTTTTGCACTACAGCAGCGTGGCCCACTTATCCAACCAGTTCAAAAAAGTAACCGGCCTCACCCCCACCCACTTTAAAAAACTAAAGGAGAAAATACGCTCGATGTTGGATGAGGTGTGAATAATGTAAATTAAATACGCAATTGTATAACACTTACTGGCTTAATGAATTGCATCTTTACATATTGCGCATAAACTGCCTCCTTTTCCTAACCAGCATTACAGAGATCATAAAATTCTATTTCTCCCTACACAGGGAAAAACGAGTTGTGCTATCATAGGTAACATTTTAGGACTGAAGGGACTGAAAAAGAAACGGGCATCTAAACTGATCTAACGATACGAATCGGCAAAAATTGAATTATGGACAACAAGCATACCAATGGGCTACCGACAAGCAGTGAAATGGAAAAATCAAAGGCACACATTATTGTGGAGATAATAGAGTATGTGCCAAATGCCGTGGTAAGCAAGACCATTATTAAAAAATCTACAGGCAATGTAAGTGTAATGTCTTTCGACAGCGGCGAGGGGCTTACGGAGAAGACCTCCCCGTTTGATACTTTTGCACAGATCATAGAGGGCAAGGCAGAGATTGTAATAGATAAAAAATCAAACCATCTAGTATCAGGGCAAGGCATCATTATACCTGCACATGCTTCCAATTTTATAAAGCCCGACGGGCGTTTTAAAATGATACTCACTATCATTAAAAGCGGGTATGAGGATACACCATTATCTTAACACCGCATTGCCACAATTTTAATTAACACCAAGGCTTATATATGGCTTCCAATATTCTTTCCGACACTAAGGGCATTAAGAAAATAGGCGTGACCAGCGGCTATCCCATAAAGCCTATTACCGAGACCATCACTAACGGTTTCTTTACCGTAGATAAGCAGTGGACTGTAAAATACTGGAACAAGGCAGCCGAAAAACTGCTTAAGGTTGCAGCAAAAGATGTACTGGGCAAGAACCTTTGGGAGCAATTTGCTGATATTATTCCTTTAGAGTTCTATGGCGTGTATTACAAGGCATTCCAGCAGGATACACCTATTCATTTTGAAGAATACTGGGGCGAAATGGGCGCATGGTTTGATGTGGTGACCTACTACTGCGATGACCTGTTATCTGTTTCTTTTAAAAGCTGCAACAAGCCGGTACATGCTGAAGAAGAACTGAAAGTAGTGAATGAATTATACAGGTTCATTACCAAGGTTACAAACGATTGCCTGTGGGAATGGGACCTGCAGACGAAGGAGCTTTTCTGGATAGATGGCGGGCACAAAAGGGTATTTGGATTCGATGTAGAGAACGCTCTTATCCCGCAGAGCTTTTGGGAAAGCTGCATACATCCTGATGACAGGGTGCGGATACTTACGCGGCTCAATAAGATCATTACCGATGGCGCAGGTAATGTGTGGGAAGATGAATACAGGTTCAGGAAAGTAAACGGCGACTATGCCTATGTGCAGGACCGTGGGCATATAATCTATGACGCAGAGAATAACGCAACCCGGATGGTAGGCGCCACGCAGGATATTACTACCCGCAAGCTAGCCGAGATAAAATTATTAGAAAGCGAACGCAAACTATTATTAATAGCACGGCAGCCGGTAAAGGAATCGATACCTGTAGTAGCGCCAACCATATTTAACGGAGACCCTAACAGATTTGCAGCCGCACTGGCCCATGAGGTCCGCAACCCGCTTACCAATATCAACTTATCGGCCGAGATGTTGGGAACAGCAATGAAAGGCGATGATGAACGGGCATACGTGGATATAATATTAAGGAGCTCTAAACGCATCAACAACCTGATCATTGAATTTCTGAAGTACCAGAAAGAGGATGAGATAACCGCAGAAAAATACTCGATAAAGGACCTGCTGGATGAGGCATTGGAAATGACGAAAGACCGGCTGACCTTAAAGCATGTAGCGGTAAAAAAAGACTACAGTATACAGGATGATAAAATAATACTTAACAGGCCCAAGACACTAATTGCGCTGATAAATATCATTATCAATGCCATAGACGCAATGGAGGCAGGTAAAGGCGAGCTGAAGCTGCTGACCATGTCTATAGACGGAAAATACGTGGTACAGATAGAAGATAATGGCTGCGGCATAAGCAAGGTAAACCTGAAATATATTTTTGAGGCCTACTACACTAATAAACCCGGTGGGCTGGGATTGGGGCTGGCAACAACCTATAATATACTGCGGGCAAATAATGTAGAAATAAAGGTAGAGTCGGAAGAAGGGCGGGGCACGCGCTTCATTCTCCTGTTCGATAAAAAACCTTTGTATAATCCATTTAATAAGTAAATAATAAGTAAAAGACTACCTTTGTTTTAAGTTGGATACAGCAGATAAAAACTATGAGTGAAGTCCATAAAGATGGTCCTATTATTATCATTGAGGACGACAAGGATGACCAGGAAATACTAGCAGAGATATTTAAAAAGCTGGACCTGGATAATGAGATCATTTATTTTGCCGATGGCAACCTGGCGCTGGAGTATCTGAACCAAACAGAAGTACACCCTTTTCTCATCATGTCTGATGTGAACATGCCGAAGATAAACGGCTTTGATCTCAGGAACCTGGTGCAGACCAACGAAAGGCTGCATATAAAATGTATCCCCTACCTTTTCTTTACCACCTCTGCTACTAAGAAATCTGTATCCGATGCCTATACACTTTCTGTACAGGGCTTCTTCGAAAAACCAAGCAGCTTCAGCGAGCTTGAAAAAACAATAAAGATCATTATCGACTACTGGAAAGCATGCGTTGCGCCCGGCCAGTATGAATAAATCTTTGATCCTTCCGGCTTTTTAAGCAGCCATATTCCCATAAGTGTGATTAATGTAACTAATACATTTATTTATGTAAGGCTTCTGTACGCGAATACATTCATCTTTGCATCCTCTATACCAGGGCCCGCTTAATAGCTGATATACAGGATCAGTTCCTGCCCTTTCTTTCTATTCCATTTGCTTTATAAATAATACCGAACATTATGAAAACAGGAATTAAAAAGGGTCTACTTGCCCTGCTGTTGTGTGCCTGTATGCAACCCGCATTTGCACAAACAAAACCTAAGTGGGTAGCGCCCGCAGCAGCCAACAACCGAAAAAACCCGGTTGCAGCCAATGCTACTGTAGTAAGCCAGGGTAAAACACTATATACCACTAATTGCGTACCCTGCCATGGCGCAAAAGGCAAGGGTGATGGAGCAGCAGCAGCGGCGCTGAACCCCAAACCAGCAGACCACTCATCAATGGCTATACAAAGCGAGAGTGACGGATCACTTTTCTACAAAATGTCTGAAGGGCGCAACCCGATGCCAGCCTACAAAGCAATGCTGACAGAACCACAAAGATGGGCGCTGGTAGATTATATCCGTACACTTAAAAAGAAATAATACCGCTTTTACCAACTATTCAATTTTAAAAAAATTGCTCATGAAGCTACATATTACATCCTCACCGGCATTGTTGTTTTTAGCATTGGCGTTCTTGCTACCCGGTATTTCATTTGCCCAAAAAGAAACAGATTCCACCACAACTGATCCTGATCCTGTAGCTGTAGTAACGCAGCAGGTAGCAGCATTGAGATCGGGCGACAGCCATTTTATGATGGTGGGCCTTGCCACTTTTGGATTTGTAACCCAGCGTACTACAAACACACTGGGCGGAATAAAAACCACTGATAAATTCAACAGCCTTGGCGATGCAGACAGGTACGAGTTTAGCCCTATGTTCCTGTGGCGGCATGGAGATAAACTGCTGCTGGAATTTGAACCATCATTTAATGGTACCAGCATTGGCGTGAACTGGGCAGATGTATCTTACTTTGTAGCTCCGGGCCTTATAGTAAGGGGTGGCTATATTGTATTGCCCTTTGGCATATACAGTAAACGCCTGGCCGCAGGCTGGATCAATAAGCTGGCATCGGACCCCGTAGGTATCAATGCTGCCGGCAGCGATTTTGGTGTAGAGATAGAAGGCGGGCTTCCCTTAGGAAATATGAAGTGGAGCTACGACGTAGCTGTTTCAAATGGTTTCCAGTTAAACCCCGATGGCACCACCGCGGGAGTGGGCATCAGCGCCATCAACAATGGTAAGACGGTAAGCGGCAGACTGGCATTATTGCCCTTTTCTAATTCGAGCCTGGAGATAGGTGTATCAGGATTGTATGGTAGCCTGGCTACGCCAACCGGCAGCACCGCCACCTATAATAATCCCCTTACATCCATATATGGCTTCGACCTGAATTTTGTAAAGAATCTAAGCCCTATACAGATAAACATAAAAGGGCAATACAATATATCTAATGTAAACAGCCAGCGCTACATCAGCCCGGCAGATACTACGCAGTCGTACACGTTTACCAATACTACTAATGCCGCTTTTGGGCAGGTATCCATAAGGCCTACGCAATCTAAAAATAAGGTACTTAAAAATGTAGAGCTGGCATTCCGCTACGTATCCTATACCACACCCAATAACTCTACCTGGGGGCAAAAATACAGCGAACAGGACTACGGGCTCGACTACTGGCTCAGCTGGAGAACTGTGCTGAAATTCACTTACGAAAATATAAAGTCTGATGGCACCTCATCCGTCGACCTTTCAGGCGCTCAGGGTTCTACCAGTATTCACAGAATGATCCTCCAATTTTCAACCGGGTTGTAAAATCAATTTTCATGAAAATATCTTTTATCAGAAAAACAGCTACGGTAGTAACTATATGCCTGGGAACAGTTTCTATGACGCTTATGAACAGTTGTGCAGAAACTAAAAATATAGCAGCAAAAAGCGGCGCGCAACTATGGGCGGAGAATTGCCAGAGATGCCATAATACACCACCTCCCGGTGCCTTCTCCCAGGAACAATGGAAGACCATAGGTATGCACATGCAAACAAGGGCACTCCTCACAACTCCCGAAAGAGATAAGATAGTTGCTTTCTTACAGCAATCTAATTAGGCATAACAATAAGGATGGCAATAGGTATTGCCTTCAGTTTACACTTTCGGTAATTGAGTAATAAGCGGTAAAAATGCTGGTAAATAAAAAAAGAGTTTCGTTTATTATCATTGCACTGCTGCTGATACCAACCATTGCATCAGCTGAAGATAAAAGTGCAGATCATAACATTGCACTCATTAGCTTATCTACGCTCCTGTTGGTGCTGCTTTTTATAATAGGCGTACTGGGCAGTATCCTGCGCCAGATGACCATAGCCGTAAGGGATAAAATGCGCAAGGACAAACAGGCATCAGGTAATGTTGTAAAAACCGTTTTATGCCTTCTGCTATTTAGTATCCCCACATTACGCGCACCTGCTGCTGAAGTGGTGGAAACATGGAAGGTAGGAGCGCCAGTACAAAGCGCCGTAATGGCATCCCCGCAAAATGACCTCTATGCCATCATAACAATTATTATGCTGGAGATAGCAGTAATATTTGCGCTGGTCATCATCATAAAGCTCTTTATCAGATTACTCAGTTCCGAAAATAAGGAGGTGGCTCAGAAGATACGTTATCATCTGCCTGCGTGGTTAAAACCTGCTTTGTTCGTAACCATTATGATCGCAGTAATAGGGATAACCCATTTATATATTTTCCATGATAGCTCGCATACTGAACCTGGCCTTGTTTCGCTGACCAAGACCGCAGCATCTAATACGAAGACAGATGCCAATATAGATGAGAACAATGTAACCACGCTTACCGATGCTGCCGAAATAACAGCTGGGAAGGGATTATTTATAACCACCTGTGCGCCATGCCATCTTGCCGATGGCGGCGGCGTAGTGGGGCCCAACCTTACAGATGCCTACTGGTTGCATGGCGGCAGTATAAAGGACATATTTAAAACAATAAAGAACGGCTGGCCCGATAAAGGCATGCGAAGCTTTAAAGAGGACTATACGCCCAAACAAATACAGGAGCTGGCCAGCTTTATCATATCCCTGAAAGGCACGCACCCTTTAACCCCTAAGGATGCGCAAGGTGAACTTTATAAAGAGTTGTAATAGACCACGCAAATTCCCTGGATGAGTACGTTACCCTATGCTAATTGCTGATGGCAATGCTGGGTCTTCCGGCTTTTTACTTTTGATTTTTTGACTTAGCGGCCTCCATTCCTTATTTATCAAGTAATTTTGCGGCATGCATTACGTTTCGGCCGAGAATATCGGGAAGTCATTTGGGATAAAACCATTGTTTGAAGGTATATCGTTTCATATAAGTGAAGGAGATAAGATAGCGCTGATAGCCAAGAACGGCACCGGCAAAAGTACCCTGCTACGCATACTGTCAGGAAAAGACCAGCCGGAAAGCGGCAAGATATGGATACATAAAGATGTAACTGTGGCGCTGTTTGAGCAGGACCCCACCTTCCAGGAAGAACTGTCGGTGCTCGATAACATATTCCATTACAAGCACCCGGTAGCCGAGGCGCTGCGCGAATACGAACGCGTAATAGAATCGACAGAGCAAAACCAGGATGAACTGGTGGCGGCCCTGGGTATGATAGATGACCTGGGCGCATGGGAGTTTGAAGGCAAGGTAAAGGAGATACTGGGCAAGCTGAATGTACACCACCTGGACCAGAAGGTAAGTACCCTATCGGGCGGGCAGCGCAAGCGTGTAGCCCTGGCACAGACGCTGATAGATATAGGGTTTGAGCACAAGCATGTATTGCTGATAATGGATGAACCTACCAACCACCTGGATGTGGAAATGGTAGAGTGGCTGGAGCACTACCTGAACCAGGAGAATGTGACCCTGCTGATGGTAACCCACGACCGCTACTTCCTGGATGATGTATGTGAGGAGATATGGGAAATAGACAACAGTAACCTGTATGTGTACAAGGGCAACTACGAGAACTACCTGGAGAAAAAAGCAGCCCGTATAGACAGCCAGGCAGCCAGCATTGACAAGGCGCGTAATGAATATCGCAAAGAACTGGAATGGATGCGCAAGCAGCCGAAGGCACGCACTACAAAATCGAAAAGCAGGCAGGACAATTTTTATGAGGTGGAAGCCCGCGCCAAACAGAAAATAGATGATACCAAGCTGAAGCTGGAATTGCAAATGAACCGCCTGGGTGGTAAAGTAGCCGAGCTGAAGAAGGTATATAAGAGCTATGGCGAGAAGGTGATAATGAAAGGATTTGACTACACCTTTAAGAAGGGCGACCGCATAGGGATAGTAGGCAAGAACGGGGCTGGTAAAAGTACCTTCCTGCAGATACTGCAAGGGCAAACCAATGCAGACAGCGGCAAGGTGAACATAGGTGATACCGTTATCTTCGGCAACTTTAGCCAGCAGGGGCTGGAGATAAAGGAAGATATGCGGGTGATAGAGTATGTAAAGAATATAGCCGAAAGTTTTCCGCTGGCTGGCGGGGGCAGTATTTCCGCATCGCAGTTCCTTACGCTGTTTCTCTTCCCGCCTGAGCAGCAATATACCTACTTATCGAAGCTAAGCGGGGGCGAAAAGAAAAGGCTGCAACTGCTGTCCATACTTTTTCGCAACCCTAACTTCCTGGTACTCGATGAGCCTACCAACGATCTGGACCTACCCACCCTGGCGGTGCTGGAGCAGTTTCTAAGCGATTACGCAGGCTGCATGCTCATCGTATCGCACGACCGTTATTTTATGGACAGGCTGGTGGACCACCTGTTCGTATTTGAGGGCGATGGTATGATACGCGACTTCCCGGGCAACTATAGCGATTACCGGATATGGCTCCGCGAGCAGGAAAAGCTGGAGGCTACGCCTAAAGAAACAGCGCTGGAAAAACCAACACTACCAAAGCCCAATGCTGCAATAAAAGAAAAGCGAAAACCTTCCTTTAAAGAGAAAAAAGAATTTGACGACCTGGAAAAAGAAATGGGTGCATTGGAGAACGAGAAGATAGCCATCACCAAACAAATGGGCGAACCCGGCATCTCTTACGACCAGCTACAGTCTATCAGTAGCAGGATATCCTACATTACAAAAGCGCTTGAAGACAAGGAACAACGCTGGCTGGAGCTGAGTGAGATAATTTCGTAAAACGAAATGACGATAGCTTAGGGTAAATAATAAGGCAGGTGCAATACCTGCACCTGCCTATGTAATGTATGCCTAAGTGTATTATAATGCTGCTTTGTAACGGAGCTCTACTTCGTTCCAGTTAATAACATTCCAGATGGCACCGAGGTATTCGGGACGGCGGTTCTGGTATTTCAGATAGTATGCGTGTTCCCACACATCTATACCCAAGATCGGATGGCCCTTTACATCGGCTACATCCATCAGCGGATTGTCCTGATTAGGAGTAGATGTTACTTCCAGTTTGCCGCCTTTTACTATCAGCCATGCCCAGCCGCTGCCAAAACGGGTAGCGCCTGCATTGCTCATCTTTTCCTTCAGCCCGTCCAGCGACCCGAAAGTTTCGTTTATAGCAGTAGCCAATGCACCAGTGGGCTGACCACCACTTTTGCCCAGAATGGTCCAGAACATAGTGTGGTTGTAATGACCACCACCATTGTTGCGTACCGCGGTTGGGTAAGCAGAGATATTTGCCATCAGCTCTTCCAGTGTTTTGTCTTCACCATCAGTGCCTGCAAGGGCCTTATTCAGGTTATCTACATAGGCCTGGTGATGCTTATCATGATGTATCTGCATTGTCTGCGCATCGATATGCGGTTCCAGTGCATCAAATGCATAAGGTAATGCGGGGAGTGTATGTACCATAGTTGAAAAAAGTTTGGTTATTAATGTTGCCCAAAGTTATACGTACCTGTTGTAACCCCCAAAAGCGAATAACGGCTTTATAATAAATTAAGATGAGCGTATAGGCAGGCATTAAAAAAAGATGGCTGCCATAGGGCAGCCATCCAGATAATTTATCAACTTCAATTATTGTAATTTAAAGACGATAGGCAGTGTTTGTGCCACCTTTACGGGCTTACCCTGCTGCTTACCGGGTGTCCAGTGCATGGTCATTACCACGCGTTTTGCTTCTTCATCGCATCCGCCGCCAATACCTTTTACTATCTGCGCATCGGTAACGCTGCCATCTTCATTCACAACGAACCTCACTACCACACGGCCTTCTATATTGTTTTCGCGGGCTGAAGCAGGGTAACGCAGGTTCTTCTGCAAATACGCCATATAATCGCCCGGGAAAGCCGGCATCTGCTCCACGAACTGCCATATTTTTGGTGCAGCCGGGGCTTCTACCACTCCTGTACTTGGCTTATCATTAATACCAGGATCCAAACCATTCACATCACCTGCCTGTGTAGTAAGGCCTGCGGTTGCCTTTTCCAGGTCCTTTTGTTCCGGTGGCTTTTCTGTTTCCTTTACCAGCTCATCCTTCTTTATCACCGGCGGCGTAAACTTAACTGTAGGCTTTACCGGCGGTGGTGGTGGTGGCGGTGGTGGCGGTGGTGGCTTTTTGGGATCTATCGGGGGTGGCTCGGCCAGTACTACCTTCCTGTCAATAAGTATTGGTTTATTGTTTTTACCATTATTGAGCATGGTTGCAATGGCAGGGCCAGCTATAGCAATGGCTACAGCGCTGATGCCAATAATGGCAGCCTTGCGCATGCGATCGGGATATTTTTTGCGCAACTCATAGCCACCGTATTTTTTATTACGGCCCTCGAATAGGATATCGAGGTAGTCGCTGTTCAGTATTTTATTAATATCCATTTTAAAGTCCTTTAATAATTAAGATGCAAAAACATTAATATTCCATACGGAATTATTTGCCGCCATTTGCCTGCTCTGTCTTCAGTATAAAATCCTGGTCTACAGGGCTTATATCTACAATAGCATATACCCTTACATCATTAATGCTCATTTCGTCCAGTATATTGACCAGATCGGAATAGCTGCTGGTAGAATCCGGCTTTATAAGGATCGCTGTCTGATCTTTATCAGTAAGCTGTCCGGTGCGCCTCAGCTCATTTACCTTCTTTTGCTTAGCCATTATCTCCGTCCTGATACCACCAGGGTTTTTGAAAGTAGTCACCTTCACGTCTGGCGGTACAGTTGGGTCATCGCCCAGGCCTTCGTAATAATAAATGCGATGGTTCTTGCTCAGCAATATAGTAAGCGCCGTACTCGCTTTTATCTTGGTCGTATCTACTTTCAGCTTTTCATCCTTGAACGGCATGTTGATCTCCATCGTCTTTGGTTTAGACATGGTAGTCGTGTAAATGAAGAAAGTGATCAGCAGGAAACCCAAATCAACCATTGGCGTAAGATCGATACGCGTGGATAATTTTTTGCCTTTTTTGACCCCAGGCCCTTTTTTATGCCCCCCGCTACTCGAGGTATCCATTTCAGCCATGGAAAAAAATTTATTTTAGTTAAACTAATATTATTTCTTCTCGTTCGGGTGCTGCATAGCATATGCGGCTGTGCCCGATGGTACTCCCTTCAGGCTGGTGATCAGGTTGAACTTGAACACCTTCCATCCTTCGAGCGTCTTTATTACCTTATTAATAACAGGATAAGAAGCATCGCCATCCGCTTTGATACAGATACGCAGCTTTGGGTTGGTTTGCCTGGCAGCGCTTACCCATGCAGACAACTCATTATCAGGAGCCAATACCGCAGTATCAGTAGGCACGCCCGGCGCACGCGCTTCCAGCATCTTTTGCTGGTCAGTTGGCGCAGAGAGATAAGACTTAATCTGGCTAAAAGGCACCCCAGTAGAAGCACCTAGCGCAAAGCTTGTCTTTTCTGTAGCAGTAAGTCCTAAATTCTTATCCTTATCTATACTTTCAATAAGCTGCTTGCGCATGATCTTGTTATCTATAGAAAAGAACACACGGCCTTTGGGATCTATTGTTATCAGCATTACATCCACATCGGGCAATATGACGTCGGAGATAGATGACGGGGTCTTTACCACCACCGGTTCCTCGGGCTTAAACTTGGTAGCCAGCATGAAGAACGTAAGCAGCAGGAAAGCAACGTCGCACATCGCGGTCATATCGATGTTTGTGCTTTTACGTGGCAGTTTTACTTGAGGCATTGTTTATGTTTTCTTCTACTATTAACTAATAAGATGCAGGATATTCCAAATTCCACAACTCCTTCCCAACTATTTTTCTGCCGGGCTTATTTATAGTTAGCAGCGAAACCCTGCGTTAAAGTAAATCCGCTTTCATCTATACCGAATGTAATACCATCTATAATAGTAGTATAGAAGTTATAGGCAATAACAGCAAGGAATGAAGTACCTATACCCAGTGCCGTATTTATGAGCGCTTCTGAGATACCCCCTGCCAGTGCAGCCGCATCCGGGGCGCCAGCCTGGTTCATTGCCTGGAAGGCTCGTATCATACCTGTTACCGTACCAAACAGACCTAACAGGGTAGCACTGGATGCTATGGTAGAAAGGAACACCAGGTTCTTTTCCAGCATTGGCAATTCCAGAGCGGTAGCTTCTTCTATTTCTTTTTGTATGCTTAATACTTTCTGTTCTGTATCCAGCTGGGTGTTATTAACCATATCGCGGTATTTAACAAGGCCTGCACGCATTACATTGCCTACTGAGCCCGCTTGCTTATCGCACTCAGCCAATGCAGCATCTATATTTTTGTTAGCAAGATGGTATTGTACTTTGCGTACAAATTCGCCTGATGCCACTTTGCCTTTGGCACGGAAAACAGTAAGCGCGCGTTCGATAATAAAACATATCAATGTAAGAGCCGTAGCTAATAATATAGGAACAATTGGGCCACCCTGGTACATAGTACCCATTATATTATTTGATTTCTGACGAGTTTCGCCATCAGCAAAGTTGCTTGGGCTGCCCAGCACAAATTTCCACACTATGTAGCCCACCACAAGGCATACCACTACCACTATAAGATTGGTAACGAAGTTATTTGAATTCTTAGGTTGCCCTGCGCGGTTACCCTGCGGAGCGGATGGTGTTGCTGCGGCTGTTTTTACATCTGCCATAATGCTGATTTTTTGATTTCGGTTTAATTAATTTTAAAAAAGGATTTTTCTAATATTGAGTGCTTGCAAAGATATGCGTACAGGTGAAAAAAACAATTTGAGAGGTAAAAAAATATCCTAAACATCATTTTTAGCCAGACGCCCCTCTAAAGGCCTTATAAACAGCCCTTTGCAGACTAACCGAGAACGATACCGGAACAGAATTTATTGTTTTGCCCGTAAATAAATTAAGGTGGGTGGTAATTTTAACAATTAACTTTGCCGCCAAACAGTGAAGATATGTTACCCAATCCCTGGCATGCGGTAAGTTATGGCTCCAATGTGCCAGATGTAGTAACTGCAATAATAGAAATACCCCGCAATTCGCGGGCTAAATACGAGCTGGATAAAGAAACCGGGATGCTAAGGCTGGACCGCGTGCTTTATTCATCAGTTTATTACCCAGCTAATTACGGCTTTGTACCCCAAACCTACTGCGATGACAAAGATCCGCTGGATATACTGGTGCTATCGCAGATAGATATGCAGCCCCTGTGCCTGGTAGAAGCCAAGATAATAGGGGTGATGCGCATGCTGGACCAGGGGGAAGCGGATGACAAGCTAATAGCCGTATGTGCCAATGACATGAGCGTGGCCCACGTAAATGATATCAGTGAATTATCTTCCCACTTCATAGATGAACTGCGCCACTTTTTTGAAGAATATAAGCGACTGGAGAATAAAGTAGTGAAAATAGAAGATTTTCAGGGCGCTCGACTGGCGAAGAAGATATTGATGCACAGCATCAATGACTACCAGGTAAAATTTGGCAAAAAAGAAACCGTATGACCACAGGTACACTAATAGGGCTGCTGATAGTTGGCTTTCTGGCCGGGGTATTGAGCAGCATGGTTGGTATTGGCGGGGGGCTGGTAGTGGTACCGGCACTTGTATTTATGTTCGGCATGAGCCAGAAAATGGCTCAGGGCACATCGCTGGCTATGCTGCTGCCACCGATAGGAATACTGAGCGTTATCATTTATTATAAGGCTGGCAATGCCAAAATAAGTTATGCGGGGATTATGTGCATCACCTTTGTACTGGGCAGCTACCTGGGCAGCAAATGGGTGAACCAGATAAGCACAATAACGGTAAAAAGAATATTTGCCATCTTCATGCTAGTGGTAGCTGTTAAATATTTGTTCTTCGACACCAATACTAAAAACAAAGGTGTAAGCCCCGCCATAACCGATTCAACCATCAACACAAAATAATACTACAGCAACTATATGCCACGTACCAGGATAAAAGACATTTTAGCCAGCGATAAGACAGACTATACAGTAACCATAAAGGGATGGGTACGCTCTTTCAGGAATAACCAGTTCATAGCGCTGAATGACGGATCGTGCTTAAATAACCTACAGGCAGTAATAACCCTTGATACTGACGAAGCGCTGGTACGCAATATAAATCCCGGCGCATCGCTAAGCATAACCGGTACGGTGGTAGCATCACTTGGTAAGGGACAGAAGGTAGAGCTGAAAACTGAAAGCATAGAGCTGCTGGGCGCATGCGATCCTGAAAAATATCCGCTACAGCTAAAAAACAAGCCGAGCCTGGAATACCTGCGCGAGATAGCCCACCTGCGTTTCCGCACCAATACATTCGGGGCAGTTTTCCGTGTGCGGCATACGCTGGCCTATGCTATCCATAAATTCTATAACGACCGTGGATTTGTGTACCTGCACACCCCTATCGTTACAGGATCTGATGCTGAGGGCGCGGGAGAAATGTTCAGGGTGACGACATTGCCGTTTGATAACCCGCCACGCAATGAGGATAACAGCATAGACTATAAAGAAGATTTCTTTGGCAAGAGCACTAACCTGACCGTGAGCGGCCAACTGGAAGCCGAACTGGGCGCGATGGCATTTGGTGAAGTATATACTTTTGGCCCTACCTTCCGTGCCGAGAACTCTAATACAGCAAGGCACCTGGCAGAATTCTGGATGATAGAACCTGAAGTAGCTTTCAATGATATTAACGACAATATGGACCTGGCGGAGGATTTTATCCGCTACATAATTGGCTATGCTATGGAGCATAACAGAGAAGACCTTGATTTCCTCGCTACACGTCTGGCAGATGAAGACAAACAAAAGCCAATGAACGAGCGCAGCGAAATGGGCCTTGTAGAAAAACTGGATGTTGTGCTGAATAATAAATTTGAACGCATCACCTATACCGAGGCTATAGATATTTTATTGCAGTCGCCCCACTACAAGAAAAAGAAATTTCAGTATGATGTAAGCTGGGGCATAGACCTGCAAAGCGAGCACGAACGCTACCTGGTGGAAAAACACTTTAAGAAACCTGTAATAGTAACCGGCTATCCTAAAGATATAAAGGCCTTCTACATGCGCCAGAATGACGATGGCAAGACAGTAGCGGCTATGGATATACTGGCACCGGGCATAGGCGAAATAGTTGGCGGATCGCAACGCGAGGAACGGCTGGAAAAACTTTTGCAGCGCATGGAAGAGATGCATATACCCGCACATGAAATGGAGTGGTACCTTGATACCCGCCGCTTTGGTACCGTGCCGCACGCAGGCTTTGGACTTGGCTTTGAGCGTATAGTCCAGTTCGTGACCGGAATGGGTAATATAAGGGATGTAATACCCTTCCCGCGCACGCCGAAGAATGCGGAGTTTTAAAAAGAACAGCCGATGAAGAATGCCCTGAAATCGTATGCCGCTTTCACCCGTACAGAACGTGTAGGCATTATGATATTGTGTGGGTTGATATTACTACTTATAGCGGTACGCTTCACCATGCAGTATTGGGTGCGACCAGCAAATAATGATGCAGACCAACGGAACCTAAATATAGCCTGGCAAGCCTTCCAGAAAAAGAATGAGGAAGTAGCTGTAAATAAATATAGTGTAAAGAGCAGCAGTAGTTCTATAGCAATTACTCCCAATTCAGATACCATTCACACAGCACCAAGCAAAATACATGCAACCGGTGGGAAGCTATTTTACTTTGACCCTAATACATTAGATAGTTCCGGATTCAGGAAGCTGGGGCTCAAAGAAAAGACCACCGCCATATTGCTGCACTGGCGGGCCAAGGGCAAACACTTCTACAATAAAGACGAACTGAAAAAAGTATATACCCTTTCCCCTGAAGAGTACGCCCGGCTGGAGCCTTATATAAAGATCGCAAAGAATTGATATTGTATGACTAATAGTTTTAAAATGAGCGGAATTTGAGCTAAATTGCGCCACATTTTGCAAGGAGATAGTTATGGATTTTAATTACACAGATACGCAGCTGCAAATAGCAGAAATGATAAAGGATTTTGCAGCGAAACACATTCGTCCGGAAATGATGGAGTGGGACGAAAAACAAATATTCCCTAAAGACCTTTTTCATAAAATGGGAGAACTGGGGCTAATGGGCGTATTGGTACCTACCGAATACGGAGGCTCCGGGCTTGGGTATTTCGAGTATGTAACTGTGGTGAGTGAGATAGCTAAGGTATGTGGCTCTATAGGCCTTTCTGTCGCGGCACACAATTCATTGTGTACCGGGCATATCCAGTACTTTGGTAATGAAGAGCAGAAGAAAAAATATCTTCCTAAACTGGCAACTGGTGAGTGGGTAGGCGCATGGGGGCTAACGGAAGCCAATACCGGCAGCGATGCAGGTAATATGCGATGCACTGCTGTGAAGGACGGCGACCATTGGGTACTGAATGGCACCAAGAACTGGATAACACACGGTATAAGCGGTGATGTAGCTGTAGTACTGGCACGCACCGGTGAGCCACGCGCAAAGAATAACGCAACTACCTTTATAGTAGAAAGAGGAACCCCTGGTTTTGCTGCGGGCAAAAAGGAAAATAAGCTGGGTATGCGTGCCTCTGAAACGGCCGAAATGATATTTGATAACTGCCGTATATCAGACGCGCAACGTATGGGCGAAGTGGGCGATGGCTTCCACCAGGCTATGAAAGTGCTTGATGGCGGTCGCATATCTATAGCAGCACTGGCGCTGGGCATAGCTAAGGGCGCTTATGAAGCATCTATAAAATATGCTAAAGAACGCCACCAGTTCGACCAACCAATAGCCAACTTCCAGGCCATAGCCTTTAAGCTGGCTGATATGGCTACTAAAATAGAGGCTGCTGAGCTGCTGATATACCAGGCATCGGACATGAAGAACAGAGGCGAAAAGATGACCAAGGAAGCTGCAATGGCAAAGTATTACGCTTCGGAGATATGTGTACAGATATCTACTGATGCGGTACAGATATTTGGAGGCTACGGCTATACAAAGGATTTCCCTGTAGAAAAATTTTACCGTGATAGTAAGCTGTGTACCATTGGAGAAGGAACCTCTGAGATACAAAAAATGGTGATATCGCGCGAGGTATTGAAATAAGAATAGTTAACAATATAAAAAGAGCGGAAGGCAGACAGTCTTCCGCTCTTTTTATTTATGATCATAACGTTTCCCTACGTGTGATGATACTTTTTTTACTTAACAGGCTCCAGATGCTGATGAAGAAGCCGAGCACCATTACTATCACCCCTATCCACAACACATTGATGAATGGGAATACCAGCGCTTTCAATACTATATAATTGTCCTTAGGATCAGTTTGCTTTATCTGTATCTCCGCCGCATTTTGTGCCGGTATTATTTTACTTAGCCGCGTATACAAGCCCCTGTTGCGCAGTGTGTCATCAATCGTATTCTCGTACTGGCTGCGGATGTAATAAATGGGATGCATTTCCTGTCCAGGGCCTTTCATATCATATACGGAAAGCAGTGCGGCTACGGCAATATCGCCTGTTTGTGGTTTGTACCTTGGGTCGCTCACCTGTGTATTAAAGCCATTGAAAACTATATACCCATTATTGATAAATATAGTATCGCCCTTATGTACCAGGTGGCTTTCGTACTTGCTTGTATCGGTTTTCTTAGACGGATCCATTACCGAGGTAACATAGGTAAATATGTCTTTGTTCCAGTAATGTTTGGTAGCAGGTGTAGGCGTAATGCCTACCTGCCCCTTTACATTTACAAAAGCATCGGGGTACATAGTAAATGCTTCCAGCACATTATGTGTTGCTGAATCGGCACGGACATAATCGACCCGGTAAAAAATGCGTGGGTCTTTGGCGGAAGAAGAGTCGCCACGGTATGTAATGACGTAGTCCTGCATGGCCACCGGTGTATTGATGAACAGCATAATATTATCAGCGCTCTCCCTAGCATTTGCGGCATCACTACCCTTGCCCATATCCATGAGTACCCCAAGTGTATTTTGAGAAATGATGTGCTTATTAAACGAGGAGAGCAATATGCCCATCAGCACCATTGCAAAACCCAGATGCGCAATAGCAGGGCCAAGCTTTTTCAGCTTTGCCTTCTGGATAACGATAGCATAGTAGATATTAGCTACTATACCATAGCTGGCTGCAAATAACATGAGGCAATACTGCCATGCATTTATATGCTGTTCATATCCTATAAATAAGGCCAGGGCTAAAGCAATAACACCGGTTGTAACCAGGCGGCGCCATACACTCCTGCCATCGGTATGCTTAAATTTCATGAAGAGCACTGTGGCAGAGAGCAGGCCGACAATAATTGCTACCCATACCTGTATACTATTGTAATGCTGCAAGGGGCTAACAGGAGGCGCTATATCCTTACCGCTTATCCACTTGGCCAGTGGCGACCATACAGGGATAGATGTGGTTATAGCTATCTGTACAGAGGAAAGTAAAAGAATAAAAGAACCGATGAACATCCAAAACTCACGCGTCAGTGTTTCTTCCTCTGATTTAACACGAGGCAGTTCCTTCCAGCGGGTTACCAGTAAGCCAATACATAATAGGAGCAGTAACCCGATAACGATGAGTAAATGATAGGTTAGCGCTGTACCATCGCCTGTAAATGCGTGTACGGATGTTTTCCCCAATATACCTGTACGGGTGAGGAAGGTAGAATACCATACCAGACAATAGGTGAACATGAACAACAGGAATGTAGCAGGCAAAGAACGCTTGGTAGCTTTATATACCAACAGCGTATGCATGCCGGCTATAAGCGTAAGCCACGGAACCAGCGATGCGTTCTCTACCGGATCCCAGGCCCAATAGCCGCCAAAGTTGAGCGATTCATAAGCCCATGCGCCACCCATAATGATACCGGTACCCAGTATGCCACCTGAGAATAGTGCCCATACCAATGCAGGCTTTACCCATTCGGTATATTCCCTTTTCCAGAGCGCAGCAATGCAAAATGCGAAAGGGATCAATGTAGAAGAGAAACCAAGGAAAAGCACAGGAGGATGTATTGTCATCCAGTAGTTCTGCAGCAGAACATTGAGGCCATTGCCATCTTTAATAAAGTCAAGATAATTAGGCATGGAGAATACAGGTGCGCCCTGCATGGTAGTACGCAATAATAAAAATGGTGTGCTGCCAACTCTTATATGCGGGCCAAAATACAAGCCCAATATCATGGTGGCCAGGCATACCTGTACCATAGCTATTATGGTCATGGTGCGTGTCTCCAACCTGCGGGCAGTACCCATTACAATGCACCCCAGCACCGCATGCCACAAGGTCCATAGCATAAAGCTGCCTTCCTGCCCTTCCCAAAAGCAGGAGAATAAATATTTAAGCGGCAGCGCTCTGGATGAGTGCTCCCATGCGTAGTGGTATTCAAAAAGATGGCTGGATATGATATAATAAAGAACAGAGAAAATACCTATTACGGAGACTGTGTGAAAGATGAACCCATAACGCCCCATAGACCGCCATGTACTTTCCCCTATACCTGTGCGCTCTGCCTGTACAGCGCGCCAGTAGGTAAACGCACTGAACAGCGCCGCCACAAAAGATGTGATAACAAAAAACTGGCCCAGTTTCCCGGGCCCAAGGTGTTCACCTATATACTCAACGGTACTCATTCAAATATTGCAGGTTATGTGGATAATATATCTCTTACAGATCAGCTGGGTTTCCCTTCAGCTATCATATCTTTTTTATACTTAGACGGGCATTTCATCTGTATCTGCGAGCAATGGAATTCACCATTCTGCACATAGCCTTTCATTACTATCTGCTCTGATTTTTCAATATCCGTTGGTGTTTCCCCATTGAATATTACCCTATCTACATTGCCCGACTTATCTTTTGCATAGAAATAAAAATGGTTAGGGTCAACGTGCGGATTGTAGCTCATTCCCTTATCTTTCTCCAACGTGCCGATGACATGATAGACCTTACCCTGCTGCCTGGATGCCGATGCAAATGTTTCATAAGTGCTGAAGTCGCCAAACATACTTACAATAACACAAACTGCTACCGCAACTAATACTAAGAGAACAATGTGTGATTTTTTCATAACCTATATAATACAGGTATTATTTTACTGTTTATTCTTGGATAAGTAAAGGTACAGCGAAAACACCTTTCTTTTGATTTAAGTTTTAATTTTGCGGCTGTAACGCATTAGTAGTATGAAAGATCTGTTCAATTTCGATCCCAATTCAGTAGGGCTAAAATCTAATAATATATTCGGGCTCCCTTTTAAAGAAAATGAGGCACAGGTAGTATTACTACCCGTACCGTGGGAGGTAACAGTATCCTACAGATTGGGTACAGCACGTGGTCCTGAGCACATTTATGATGCATCTATGCAGGTAGATCTTTATGATCCTGATGTAGTAGATGGCTGGAAAAAAGGGTTTCATATGCTGCCTATTGATAAGAACATAAGGCGCAAAAGTGATTACCTGCGCCAATGCGCGGAGCTGATACTTTCTCATATTATAGATGGGGGTGATGTAAAGGATAACGAGCAGCTTGCAGGCAAGCTGAATGAGATAAACAATGGCGGACGCATGCTGAGCGACTGGGTGTACGAAATGACCGCCTGCCTGCTGAAAGCAGGAAAAAAGGTAGGCCTGGTGGGCGGCGACCATAGTACCCCTTTGGGATACCTCAAAGCGCTGAGTGAAATACATAAAGATTTTGGCATATTACAGATAGATGCACATGCCGATCTTCGGGAGGCATATGAAGGGTTTACCTATTCTCATGCATCTATTATGTATAATGTGCTGAAGGAAATACCGGAAATGAAAAAGCTGGTACAGGTAGGTGTACGGGACTATTGTGATCATGAACTGATGATGATACGGGAACAGCCCCATCGCATAGCCACCTACTTTGATAAAGACCTGAAAACCCGCCAGTACGAAGGGGATACATGGAAGAAAATATGTGAGGACATTATATCGGAACTACCAAAGAAGGTATATATCAGCTTTGATATAGACGGCCTGGACCCCAAACTATGCCCTAATACCGGCACACCAGTACCGGGAGGCTTTGAGCTGGACCAGGTATTTTATCTGTTAAAAGTACTTCATGCCAGCGGCCGCGAGCTGATAGGCTTCGATCTTAACGAGGTATCGTGCGGTGAGCATACGGCTGATGGTATAGATGGTATAGTAGGCGCGCGTGCACTGTACAAGCTATGCAACTATATGATAGCGTAAACTAATATTAACTTAGCTGGCTAAGGGGAAAGGTATCTTTAAGCCGGATACCTTTTTCTGTTTCCTGCAGAGTGCAGCACTCTGTTTTGTTATCATGCTCCAGAAACAGTACCCAGTCTTTTGCGGCGGCCTCTGATAATATTTTTTTCTTTTCGCGCAGCGTATCCAGCGGGCGCATATCATAGGCCATTACCCAGGGCAAAGACACATGCGCCGCACTTGGCACCAGGTCTGCGCAATAAAGCAGTGTACGGCCGTTATAGTTGATCTCGGGCAGCATCATACAGTCCGTATGGCCATTCACATAGCGGATACGTATATCCTGCATCCATTCAGCACCTTCAGTTGCATAAATCATTCTCAGCTGGCCGCTTTCCTGTATGGGTAAGATGTTTTCTTTAAGAAAAGATGCCTTTTCCCTGTCGTTAGGGTTTACTGCTGATTTCCAATGGTGTTCATTGCTCCAATACACGGCATTCTTAAATGCAGGCAATAATTTATCTCCTTCTTTCTTTATAGCACCGCCACAGTGATCGAAATGGAGGTGTGTTAAAAAAACATCAGTAATATCATCTGTTGTGAACCCATGCGCAGATAAAGACCTTTCGATAGAATCATCTCCATGCGGAAAGTAGTGGCCAAAGAATTTTTCGTCCTGTTTTGTACCCATACCTGTATCTACTAGTATCCGGTAGTTACCATGCACGATCAGCAGGCACCGCATAGCCCATGAGCACATATTATTTTCATCTGCGGGGTTCGCTTTATTCCACATACTCTTAGGCACTACCCCATGCATGGCGCCACCATCCAGCTTAAAGTATCCCGCATTAACAGTGTATAGTTTCATATAGCTTATGGCATTACAGTTTGCAGTTTCATCCTGCCTTGTTTCCTTGCTGCAATATACAAAATGACCGCACCCACTGCAAAGAAACCTATAAGCGCAAGTATAGAATTGCGCATGGAACCAGTAATATCTTCTATAAACCCGAACGAAAACATTCCTATCACAATGGCTATCTTCTCTGTAACATCGTAGAAGCTAAAAAAGGAAGCAGTATCGTGCGTGGGCGGCATCAATTTGGAATACGTGGAACGGCTTAGCGATTGTATACCGCCCATTACCAGGCCCACTACGGCCGCTACTACAAAAAACTCTGCTGCAGTAGTAATAAAGTAGGCGCCAATGCACACGCCTATCCATATCATTACTACAAACAGCAATACATTCAGGTTACCAAACCGTTCGGATAATTTAGCCATTATATATGCCCCAGCTATAGCAACCAATTGTATGATAAGGATAACCTCTATCAGCTGCGATGTTTCCATTTTCATTTCCTTACTCCCAAACAGAGTAGCGGCAAGCATCACTGTCTGAACGCCCATGCTGTACATAAAGAATGCAGCCAGGTAGGTTTTAAGCACAGGCATAGCTTTTAGCTGCTGCCAAACTTTCTTTAATTCATCAAAACCATTTACCAGTACACTGCGCTTAGCTCTGGGTGGAGCCGGCTCATTTTTTGGCAACTTATAGAATGTGATCTGTGCAAAGCCAAACCACCATATACCTGTAAGCAAAAAAGAAAGGCGTGCAGGGAAGGAGGTATCTGTTATACCAAACCAATCAGGCTTTAGTACAAATACAAAACAGATAAGCTGCAACAGCACACTACCCACATACCCATAAGCAAAGCCCTGTGCGCTAACCCGATCCCGCTCATTCTCCAGAGCGATTTCAGGGAGGAAAGCATTATAAAATACAAGGCTGCCGCAATAACCTATAGCGGCCATTACAAAACAGGCAATACCCCACTCCAAAGTATGTGCATTAAAAAAGTACAATCCGCAACATGCAGCAGAACCCAGGTAGCAGAATAATTTCATAAACGATTTCTTATTGCCTTTATAGTCTGCAATAGAAGATAATATAGGAGACAATATGGCTATAATGAGGTAGGCAGCGGCCAACGAATAATCGAACAAAACACTATTGGTAATACTATGCCCCATGAAAGAGACCTTATCGCTAACTACGACATTGTTTTGCTTTGTAAGTGTTATGGCTGCATAATAAGCAGGAAATATAGTAGAAGTAATAACGAGATTATAAGCAGAATTTGCCCAATCGTACATAGACCATGCACGTTGTACGCCTTTATCTGATCTTATCGCTGGTATTACCGGAGTTTCCATGCAGCTAAAATAAAAATAAATACCCTGATATATAAATTAAGGTTTGATGACCCTATACTGTCGCGGTAAATGATAACGCGTTCTAATATTTTGCCATTAATCTTTTCCGGCTACACCTTTAAACTGGTGATGCGTTTCCCGGAATAATACATTAAAAGTGGTAAGTGAGCCGTAAATGGCCGTTACATACTGCTGGATATCTATCTTTTCCTCGTCAGTAAGCACTTTGTGGGCATTTATTTTTTGCTCTATAAGCCTTAGCCTGTCCCTGACCATTACTATTTTATGAAAAAATATTTCTATCGGCAATTCCTTGACCTGCATATTGGCTTCGCCGGGCTTTAAGATAAGCGTACCGTTATTCCATTTGTTTGCCATTGGCACCAGTTGCATCTCGTGCAGGCGACGCTCCAGTATATTATCAAGGGCCTGCTCTATATCAGAGAGCGTTATATTACCGCTTTCCGGCGCTGCTTCCCCGCCGCCTATCAGGCGCAGGTCTGTATATTCCTTACTTATATTGCGTGTGGTCTGCTGCGATTTGAACCATATAATATAGGACTCGCTATTTATATCCACTATTACGCCTTTGCCAAACAAACGATGATCTACCCTGGCACCTATGCCCATTACAGAATTCTCTTCCATAAAAAAATTTGAGACCCTAAAATAGACTATTTCGCTAACAGAGGCCGCCAATAATTTCCGGTTATCAATGAAATCAGTGTACCATACTTAACCTTCACATAATAATGTTCTTTTAACTTTACAGGAATGCGCAAGGAGAAAATAAAGGAATATATCTATGACCGTATAACCAACATCGACACCACCTGCAAAGTGATACCTCCGGTATTCTCGGCTGATGATATCCACAAATTCAGGGTAGAAATAAAAAAACTACGCTCCTTCATCCGGTTATTATCTGTTGATAAAAAGCAACCTGCACTAAGGCTGACCCGTAAAATAGAAAGGCTATACAAAATTGCCGGTACCATTCGTGAAGCACAACTAGAAATTGAAAAGCTGGATAAGGAAAAAGTGGAGATGCCAGTATATTTTCAGCAACTCCACACTACCATTGCCATAAATGTAAAACAGTGGGGAACTATTTATTCGGCGAAAGTGGTAAAAAAGCTTTCCCGCAGACTCCTTGGCAATAATTTTAACAACCTGGATATTGATGCACTCCATGAATTCATTGCCAAAAACATACAGCAATTATCTTCTGTAAAGGCTACAGAACCGGGAAATGAACAGATACACAATTACCGTAAAAAAATAAAAGACCTGCTATACATAAGCAAGGTGGTAAAAGACTGGAAAAAAGGGAATAGCATGATTAGTGACTTTCCTATAAACCAGCTTGATGCGCTAGCTGACATGATAGGCACTTACAATGATAAAAGGATAATGCTGGAACATATACAGGAATTTGAATCGGGTATATTAATGCAGCAGGAACACGATAATATGTATCTTTTCTTCAAAGAAAACATGCGCAAGCAACACACAGAGAAGAAAAAAGTAGTGCACGGCATTAAAGACCTGCTAAAAAATGCCGAAGGGTGGGAATAGCCTATGCCCTGCCACCAAGTTCCTTATGCCGTAAAAAGTATTTCCCCAGTACATCAAATTCTACATTTACCACGCTATCCTTTCCTATACAGTTGAAATTAGTATGTGTATAGGTATAAGGTATAATAGTAACTGTGAAAGTGCTGCCTGTAACATTAAATACCGTAAGGCTGACCCCGTTGATGCACACAGCCCCTTTTTCTATTATTAACGGTGCATACTGCTCATCAAAAGAAAAGGTAAATAGCCAGCTACCATCCAGCGTTTGCTTGTCTATACATAGGGCTGTTGCGTCCACATGCCCTTGTACAAAATGCCCATCCAGCCTATCCCCAATTTTTAAGGAGCGCTCTATATTTAATGTATCCCCCGCCAGCCATTTGCCGGCATTGGTAACAAGAAGGGTTTCTGCAACTGCAGTAACCCTATATGTATTGTCTTTCAGCTCTACCACAGTAAGGCAGATGCCATTATGAGCTATGGACTGATCTACCTTTAGTTCAGGAGCAATAGCGCTGGTTATCCAGTAATCCACATTAGAACCTGACTGTACAATCTGTTTTATTACGGCAGTAGTTTCTATTATTCCGGTAAACATGCTGCAAAACTATAGCTTAAGAAGATGATAAACCCCACCATTTGACGCGGTTATTTTATTAATTTACCTTATGCGCAGTGCCTGTAAGAAAATGTGCCGTAGAATCTTTCAGCACTTTAAAATTAATAAAGAAGGTCTTGTTGGTGGTATCTGTCAAATCTTTAGTGATTCTTCCGCTTATTGTATCGGTATATACTCCACAAAGTAGCTGCCCACCCACCTTTGTAGTATCTACCCTCAGGGTAGTATCTACTGTTGCGGTCATCGATCGATCTACACTTAATCTTAATGTATCTCCATTAGTGCACAGGCCTATAACCCCAAGCTTTGTTTTAGAAAGCGCAAACATCATTAGCGTTACAGAATCACGGTAGGAAAAAGAGTTATCGGCGAGCCGAACGGAATCTATAAACGTATAGATACCTCGATACCCATCGGTAGGGTAAAAGCAAATAGTATTATCAGGTTTTCCGGGAAATCCCCAGTTATAGTTTACCGCATAAGGGTCATTGCAATATGGGTTGGTGAGGCGTGGGTCTGTATAGCCTTTGGGATCCTGCCACTTCTGGCAGGCAGCCAGCCCGGCAACGATTGCAAAAAAAATAAATAATACAGATCCCTTTTTTCTCATAATATCCTTGTGACTATGCAAATAACGGGCAAGACACCCGATTTATTTGTGTTGGGTATGAAAAATCAGAATCTTTTGTTGAAAAACCAAAAATCATTACCTTTGCAGTCCTCAATTGATTAAAGGGGGTATTATTATATGCTGATCATAGATTCAAAAGATTGCGAAAACATAGACAAGGCGCTGAAAAAGTACAAGAAAAAGTACGAAAAATCACGCACACTCAATCAGTTACGCGACCGTCAATCATTTACCAAGCCTTCTATCAGGCGCCGGTTCGAAGTACTGAAAGCGGTATACCGCCAGCAATTAGCTACAGGCAAATTTGAAGATTAATACTTTAACCAAGTATTAAGCAATATACTTGCGCCTGGTAATGTAAATCCGTATATTTACATTACCAGGCTTAATTATTTATGCACGAACGGTGGCTGACAGATTTTACCCAATACATTCGATTTGAGAAGCGCTATTCCCGGCACACCCTCTTAGCCTACCAAAAAGACATATCCAGCTTTTTTGAATTTCTTTTTACTACTTTTTCATTTGACGACCCAAAAGAAGTAGCCCATTTTCATATACGCACCTGGCTGGCACAACTGAAAGATAACAAACAGCTGGCCCGAACCATAAATCGTAAAATATCCAGCCTTACTTCTTTTTATAAATATCTGCTGCGCCAGGGGTTAGTTGATAAAAACCCTGTACGCCAGTTGCACGCCATGCGCATGCCCGAACGGCTGCCGGCCTATCTTAAAGAAACTGAAACGGAAGAATTACTACAGGAAGTACAATTTGATGAAGGGTTTAAAGGGTTTACCGACCGCCTTATCTGCGACATACTATACCAGGCAGGTCTGCGCCGCAGCGAATTAATACAACTAAAGGAAGCGGATATAGAGTGGAGCCTTCACCAGTTGCGAATATTAGGGAAAGGTAATAAAGAGCGCCTGCTGCCTGTAAGCGATGAATTACTAAAGGATATAAGAGAATATATAAGCGAAAAGAAAAGAACAATTGAGCATTGTGATAGAAAGCATTTATTGGTTCTGGATTCAGGCCGGCCTCTATATGCGGGCTATGTATACCGAATAGTGAACCGCTACCTGAGTGGCCTTACTACCTTACCAAAGAAAAGCCCCCATATACTACGCCATACCTTTGCTACACACCTGCTTAATAATGGCGCCAATATACAGGCTATCAAAGACCTGCTGGGCCACAGCAGCCTGGCTGCTACCCAGATATACACGCATAACAATATTGATAAACTAAAAGAAATTCATAAACTAAGCCACCCACGAGGGTAGCATTTATTTGTTAACTCTAAATAGTTGTTATTATGAACGTACAAATTCAGACAGTGCATTTTGATGCAGATTCCAGGTTAATAGAGCATGTTAAGACCAAGCTGGAGAAATTAAGTACTTTTCACGACCATATAATAAGGGTGGAAGTGTATCTACGCCTTGACAATATGGCCCAGCAGGTAAAAGATAAGATAGCCGAAATAAAAGTGTATGTCCCGAAACACACCTACTTTGTAAAGCATAGCAGCAAAGCATTTGAAGAGTCCTTTGACCTTGGATTAGCATCAATGGTGAATCAGGTAAAAAGAAAAAAAGAACGCGTTATGGCCTAAGCCTTAGCCGTTATTACCATATATTCTCAATCCGGCAGCGTTGCTGCCGGATTTTTTTATGCCTGTTATTGAAAAAGCATTAAAAATGTTATCTTGCAAAATAGAACTTGTAATATATACTGCCATGTGTCAACGCTGGATGAAAACTTTATTACCCATACTGGTACTTTCTGTAATGATAACCGCCTGCGGAAAAGTGCAGAGTACAGATGAGCCATTACCGCCTGTTTATAAACCTTCATTAATTATCAGCAGCGATAACCAGATAGTCTATTCTTTTGATGCAGTAAACGGCAATAAAAACTGGGAATATAACGTGAATGGCCCTGTGGTGGCATCTCCGTATATAATAGACACTACTTTGTACATTATTACCACTTCAGGCTCTGTGCATAAGCTAAACCCTAAGACCGGAAAGGAAGTAAAAACCTACTACCTGGCTCCCAATATCACATCCACCCCCATCGGAGATGATATAAGGCTATACGTAGGGTCTGGCGATAACCACATGTATTCTATTTACAGGCCTACGGACTCTATAATATGGAGTTTCAATACAAACGGCCCTATTAATTCATCTCCCACTATCTCTAATAACCAGCTTATATTTGGCAGCAATGATGGCAGCGTGTATAGCGTAGATAAAGTGAACGGTATGCAAATATGGAAATTCACTACCGTTCCCGCGCAACCATTTATCTCCTCTCCGCTGGTAAGTGGCAATAATGTATATATAGGTTGTGTAAATGACAGTATGTATTGCCTGGATCTTGCAACCGGTAACCGTCGCTGGGCTTTCCCAACAGGTGCCTCAATTGAAGGTTCTCCTATAGTGCAGGGAGGAAACCTGCTCTTTGGCGGTGATGATAACCTTTTCTATTGCATTGATACTGCTACTGTAAGGGTGCGCTGGATAGACACTACTACCAATCGCATCTATTCTACTCCAATAGCCGGTGATAACCTGGTATTTGCAGGTTGCTATGATACTTATATGTATGCATTCAATATCCTGCAAGGGTCGAAGAAATTTAAAGTACAGACCGGCGGGCTTATTAAAACCTCACCGATCCTGTACAATGGCAGGCTGTATTTCGGCAGTTACGATAAATCTATGTACTGCGTAGATACTTCAAATGCAAACATCATCTGGAAACAGAGTGTGAACGGAGCCATACAGTGCTCCCCTATTATAGACGACTTTGCAGGCAAGATATACAACAGTAATATCAACGGTACTAACTAAAACGATGCAATAACATTTATAAAAACAGCCTCAATATTGAGGCTGTTTTTTCTTATTTTTAATTGAATCATCCTATTTGCTGAGGTATGCTCTACGCAATTGTAGATATTGAGACGACAGGTAGTTATGCTATGAGCAATGGTATAACCGAGATAGCTATAGTGATACATGATGGCAAGCAGGTACTTAATTTTTACGAAACCCTTGTTAACCCGCAAAGAGATATCCCCTACTTCATCCAGCGCCTTACGGGTATAGACGATAGTATGGTTGTAAATGCACCTACATTTGAAGAAATTGCATCTCAGGTTTTTGAGCTCCTCCAGGATAAAATATTTGTAGCCCACAATGTAAATTTCGATTACTCCTTCATCAGGCATCATTTGTTGCAGGCAGGGCATACGCTTGATTCACGGAAACTATGCACGGTTCGTTTATCAAGAAAAATAATACCGGGCCTTAATGGGTACAGCCTTAGTAAACTTACCCGGCAGTTAAACATCAATCTTACTAATCATCATCGCGCAGGTGGTGATGCATTGGCCACAGCAGAGATATTTCGCATATTGGTGGAACGTGATGAGGAAGATGTTATGGATGGTATGCTAAAGGGGCGCAACCGTGAACAGTACCTCCCCCCCATCTGCCGGTAGAGCACCTGGATAACCTGCCCTCTACACCAGGGGTCTATTATTTTTACAACGCCACGGGTAAAACCATTTATGTAGGTAAGGCAGTGAATATATATAAACGGGTAAAAAGCCACTTCTCGAACAATAAAGCAGGCAAGCAAAAACAGGATTTCCTGCGCGAGATATATAGTATCAGCTACAAAGAATGCGCAACAGACCTGATGGCGCACATACTGGAAAGTACTGAGATAAGGCGCCTATGGCCCATCCACAACAGGAGCCAGCGAGGGTATCTTCCAAAATTCGGGCTATTCACCTACGAAGACCAGCAGGGCTACACCCGCATGTGTATCGAGAAGAATAAGAACCACTATAAGCCGGTATATACTTTTAATACACTTACGGAAGGCCACCTGTGGCTGAGAAAGCTAATAGACGAATTTGGCCTATGTCCGCGGCTTTGCAATACCGCTAAAGAAGCTGATTGTGAAAATGGCACCCTGGCAGATGGGTGTACCGGAAGCTGTGCGGCAACAAATAATTCATTGCTCTATAATAAAAAGGCAACAGAAGCAGTTTTGTGGATGCAGCAGCACCTCCCAACATTCGCCCTCGTGGATAAGGGGAACAGCACTACCAATGAAAGCTGCATACTGATAAAAAAAGGCAGCTTTTATGGAATGGGATATATCAAAGACCGTTCTTTATTGTCTGATCTTGTAGTACTGGAGCAGCAACTGGAGCCCTTACAGGATAATGACTATATACGCAACCTGGTTTATAAACATGCTGCCGAATGGCCGGCAAAGTGCGTTGCTATCTGATCTATTGGGCCAGCCAGTACTTACGCAGCAGCCACTCACCTGTAGCCAGTAATAGTATCAGAAAGAAATACCATTTCCAGTCTACCAGTGGTATTGTTTCTGTGGTGGTTTGTATCAACGGTTTTATATCCCTGTTATGGGTTATGCTATCATACAGGGAAGAAATGTTGCCCGCCGGCACCATAGCACCATTATATTTTTTCGCTATTCCGTACATAAGCGGGTAGTCTGCCCCTGTCTCCATCATTTCCAGCGGCTGATCGCGCACTACAAAACTTCCGGTAGCATTACAGGCTTTCCCGTTATAAACTGTATGCGCGGCATAAGTGTAAGTGCCGCCCGCCCAAATACCTATATTCAGCCGGTAAGCAGTGCCGGAGCGTTCAAAAGAAAACGCATGTTTACGCCCCATGCTGTCACTTATGGTCAGTTGGGCATCGGGTGTATTTACCTGTTCATTGTTAGCGTTTAGCAGGTACGCATTTATACTTATCCGCTCCTGGTCGCTCCATATGTATTTAGGTACTTCCGCCCTGAAGGGCTGTTCATTATTATAAGCCGCAAGAAAAGCTACCGTTTGCCGGATGTACTCATCCACTACTTCATGTTTGCCAAAGTTCTTATACTCATACAATCTCCACCGCCATATTCCTTCCCCTGCCAGTATAGCCATAGGTACTTGCCCCTGCTGCAATGTCCATAAAGGGCCATCGCTGTTTCTTTCTTTAAATAAAACACTTGCACCGGGCATTGATACCGTACCTGAAACAGCACTCTGCAACGGAGGCATCTTATCCATAATAGCCTGTATGTTCTGGGGTACAGTAAAGCTGGTAAAAGACGTATTGTACCCGGCTAATACATCATGGAGGGGAACAGGTTGCACTTTAAGGAAATGCTGCAATTCATTAACTGCCTGCAGATCTGATTGTGGTCCAAGTATCATCCACACAGGCTTGCGTAAATCTTTAGCAAAACCAGTAAGGTGCGATGGCACCTGGTGGAGTATAATGATCTGGTAGTCATTTATTGCTACAGGCATTTCATCCGCGGTCTTTACGGTTACCTTGTAAGCCTCTATACCACTCAGCGCCTCTGTTATAGCAGTCACATCAGGATGGGGGGCTGCACACACTATCAGGATATTCTTCTTTTCACCAACCACTTCTACAAATATATCCTGCCTGTTATTTGCCGTATTTGCTTCATCATCTGCCGGCGGTACTGAAATAATATAGTGATGAAGGCCCGCTTTTTCTGCTTTTACAGTAAAGGAAACTGTTCTGTCGTAGCGATCAGTATTTATAGGTATGGGCGCTGTATTCATCATACTACCGCCTTCGTACACTTTTACTGCATTGTTATAGCCTTTACATTTTGTGGCTATGATATCTGCCCGAATTTCAAATGTACTGTTAACAGACACCATCTTATTGGCATACACCTTTGCTATCCGTATATCTTTGGGCGTAGCACTATCGCCTATGGCTACACTATAGAGGTTACCATGCAGATTAGCCTGTTGGTAGAGCGGATTGGTACCCTGGTTATACCTTCCATCACTGGCCAGTATTACCGCGGAAAGATTATGCGCCCCATAAAAATCCTGTGCGGCGGCTAATGCCCCAGCTATATCGGTAGCTGGCTGTATGTAGGTAAATACACTATCCTGCTGAACTGCTGCCCCAAAACCCCATTGCACCACCTTATACTTATCAGATAATTTTTTCAATAAGGCCTGCGCATTTGTGCGATACGTTACAGAATCCTTGCCAAGGGCATCTGCTATAGACCTGGAGTTATCCTGTAGGAAAAGGATTACCGGTTTCTGTATTTCATTTTTATTGATTGTTATGGCGGGAGCCAGCAGCAGGAGCAAAGTGGCCAACACTACCAATGAACGCAATAAAGCTGTAAGCCAGGGATAAGGGACCGATCGCTTTTTATCAGCTTTATATATCCAGTAGCCCGCCCCTGCTGATAAACCAAAAGCAATTATCCAATATAGCAAATACATAAAGAAGCAATCTAAAGAAAAATATGCACACCTATGCAATGAAGCCATTACACAATTATTTACTTTTGGCCTACCATGTTGTTTAGTAATGTAGTAGGCCAGCACGCTGCAAAAGATGGATTATTGCGTATGTGGCACAGCGACCACCTGCCCCATGCATTAATGCTGGCGGGCGCGTCAGGTACGGGAGGGTTGCCGCTGGCAATAGCACTGGCACAATTTATTTTTTGTGAACAGAAGCAGGAGACAGATGCCTGCGGTAAATGCCCTAATTGCAATAAGGTACAAAAACTGGAACATGCAGACCTGCATGTAAGCTTCCCCACCATTCCGCCCAAACCCGGCGTGAAGGCAATGAGTAGCCATTATATAAAAGAGTTCCGGGAATTTATAAAGCAGACACCTTACGGCACTACCTATGACTGGCTGCAATTTATAGATGCAGAGAACAAACAGGGCAATATTACCGCAGAGGAATGCCGGGAGATCATTAATACCCTTAACCTGAAGTCTTACGAAGGGGGTTATAAAGTGCAGCTCATCTGGCGACCCGAATATCTTGGCAAGGAATCGAACATATTGCTGAAGCTGATAGAAGAACCACCTGCAAACACCGTTATAATACTGATAGCTGAAGATATGGAGGATATACTGCCTACCATACGCTCCCGTATGCAACTAATACGCCTGGTACCTATAGGTGCAGGTGCTATTGCGGCTGCACTTACCGAAAGGTCGCATACTGACCCCCGCCAGGCCGCCCAGGTAGCGCACCTGGCAAATGGCAGTTATGCAGAAGCCCTGCGCCTGTTGCGCCATAGTGATAATGACCTGTACCCTGAAGCACGTGCATGGTTCAATGCGCTATTTACCAATAACGGGCTGGCGATAACCAAATTTGCAGAAGACTGGTCTAAGGCCGGGAGGGAACAGCAAAAGAATTTTCTGCATTATATCATCCGTTTGCTAGAAGAAGCAGTAAGAATCAGGTATATGCCCCAGCTACAGCCTTCCCTACCCGAAGAGGAAGCATCTTTTGCACGCAGGCTGGCAAGTATGAATATTTCTTTAGATGCATTGCAGCAAATGGCCGCCTCTATATCTGATACAATTTTCTATATAGAGCGCAATGCGCATAGCCGTACCCAACTGCACGTATTATCCATCAGGCTACTGTACATTATCCAAAACAAAAAACTAACTTTGTAAGGATTGCATAACAATTTTTTAATAATCGGCAGAAACGGCAGGATGACAATACCTTATAAGTTTTAGATATTAAGGGTCATTACTGTATGCCTGCCTCTATATAAATGTATTTGTAAATGGGCTGTGGTAATTGTGGTACAACCACCGGTGGTAAGCCATCTGGTTGCAAAAGTAATGGTGGATGCAGTACCGGCGGATGTAACCGGATGAATGTTTTTGATTGGCTCAGCACACTGCCGTTGCAGGATACGCTAAAGCCCTTCCCGGTAATAGAAGTTTCTTTCAGTAAAGGTAGCCGCAAGGATTTCTACCGTAACAATACAAATCACATACTCGAAAAAGGGGATTATATAGCCCTTGAAGGTGTGGGAGGGTTTGATATAGGCCAGGTAAGCCTTACCGGTGAACTGGTGAAGCTGCAAATGAAAAAGTACAGCGTTGAGAACAATTCCCAGTTAAAACGTGTGCTGCACCCTGCAACCGAAGAGGAGATAGCCCAGTATCATAAGCAAAAAGAACGCGAATCGGAAGTTTTGGTAAGGGCTCGTGCCATGGCACGCAGCTACAACCTGCAGATGAAACTAGCCGAAGCCGAGATACAGGCCGATGGCAAAAAAGCTACTTTTTTCTATACTGCTGATCAGCGAGTTGATTTTCGCGAGTTGATAAAAGCCTATGCCTCTGAATTCAGGGTGAAGGTGGAAATGCGCCAGATAGGTGCGCGGCAGGAAAGCGGCAAGGTGGGTGGCATTGGCTCCTGCGGCCGGGAGCTCTGCTGTAGTACATGGCTTACCGATTTCAAATCCGTAAATACTACTGCTGCACGCTACCAGAATCTATCCATCAACCAAACTAAGCTTTCAGGTCAGTGCGGACGTCTTAAGTGCTGCCTCAACTATGAGCTGGACACTTATATGGATGCCCTTAGCGTATTCCCTGATAATGCCGAGCAGATACAGACAGTGCAAGGAACTGCTTATCTGCAAAAAAGGGATATTTTCAAGAATCTGATGTGGTACAGCTTTCCCGGTAGCAGCAAGCAATACCCGCTGGCTATTACCCGTGTAAAGGAAATTATTGTACAAAATAAACAGGGAATTAAGCCTGATGAGCTACAGGCTGTAGAGCTGGAATTAAATACCGGCAAAGCAGTGAAAGTAGATGTTGGCTTTGTAAATGATGTAGGGCAGATAACGCTGCGTTCTCTTGAAAAAGGAAATAGAAAGAAAAAACCGGGTGGTGGCAATAACAAACCACAGCTAAATGCAGACGGTAGTACCCAGACAACTGAGCGGCCGCAAAACCGGCCTGCAAGGCCACAGGGCGCAAGACCCGATAACAGGCAGCGTGGAGCAGAGCCAGGTAGCCAACCGCAGAGGCCGCAACAGCCTAAACGCGAAGGCAGCAAGCCAAACCAGCCAAAAAATGAAGGTGCCCAGCAGCCTAACAGACGGCCGCCGCAGCCGCAAAAAGATAATCCAGGTAATAATAATCAACAGGCACGACGCAACAGGGGCAATAACCCTAACCGAAACAACGATGCCAAGCCGCCGGAACCTACTGCTGAATAAAAAACAATGGCTTAGAGGATGATCTTCTAAGCCATATTTATGTTCAGGAAGTTTTATAATTCTACATGTACCCTTAAGGAAAATACATTTACAGGACCCCGGTCTTTGTTATAACCCGGGTTAATAATCAACTGGTAATCGCCGGTGAACCATATACCCCTATCGCCAATTGGTTTATAGCTGTAATAGATCTCCGTACCCATTTCATTGGAATAAGTGAGCGTACTATCGCCCAACTGGAAACCAAGCCCGCCCGCTGAAAGATAACCTTTATGGTCTTTTGATAAGCCATTAGCTAATAGCCCTATACCTAGGTTATCATTCTTTCGTTTCCACGCGGCACCACCAATGTTTAGACCAGCGCATGATGATCGGTCAGCTTCTGTAAATGTCCAGGTTTCATTTTTACCATCATTGTATCCTAAACGCAGAAAAATACCGACATTCTCAGTTACCGACTGATCAGCACTTATTGCGAAGCCTGTTTTATACCTGCCAAATTTGCGGTCAGCTATTATATCAGGCACATTATTCGGATCGCTATTTTGCAGTGCTTCCCTATAGTTACCCATATGCGCTTTATTAACAAAGCCAAGCAAGCGTATATTACCGGCTCTGCCATTCATACTTATTACCCTGGCTATACTGGCATTCAGGGCATATTCTTCATTCAGATTGGTATTCAGATCCTGCCCGTTTGCTATTACAGGCATTGCAGCCAGTGAAAGCACATAAGACATTTTGCCCTTCTGCAGTACAGCAGCAGCTGCATACGTATATCCCCGCGTATTGGCGGCATAGTCCCACGCCCCGGTATTCATCAGGCACCAATTTAAAAATTGTGTACGGGGCGAATTAGCATACAAGTTATTATCCATTAGGTCAGAAAGGCCGAATTTCCCGATATAAAACTGGAAGTAATCTTTAGGCAATCTGCTCTGTAGCTGGTTTGCAATATCTTCTGTTCTTACTGTTTCCCCATTATGATCTAATGCTATTGTCTGCCTGAAAAACCCTCTTGCCAAATAGAGTGTTGGTGCAGGGTCGCCTACCCTAAATGTTTCCCCGTTGGTGGATGCGGCTAAACCAAAAGCTCCGCTAAGGCCGCTACCACCTGCTACTTCAGGATTAATATATATTTCCCCGCCCTTCCAAAGCCTTGCGCCAAAGAATAATGTTGCAGTAACAGAGTTTTGTTTTTCCTCACCCTTTCGCAGGCTATTGGACCCTTGGTACGGCGAATGAAAGGCAGGCTTGTACTGGTAGATATAAGTAGTCTGGAAATGCAGATTAAAGCGTTGCATACTGTCTTGTGCAAACACACTTACAGTAGCAATTAATATAGAAACACCAGTAAAAAAAACCTTCATAAGCCTGATCATTAACTATTTAAACATAGTTATACAAAAACCTGCGCGAAGATACTTTTTGTTCAAAACAAAAGTGGCTGCTAGCGCAGCCACTCATAAAAAATCTATAATAAATTTTTAATTCGCATATTCGCTCATGAACTTGATGCGCATCATCTGCAGCTGCTCCCTGCTTACATCATTATCTTTAAATTCTTCGTAAGCATTGTCCATATCATCATCCTGGGTGCTGCGGAAATAGTCAAATATATCTTCCTGTTCATTCTCATCCAGTTCCTGCTCCAGGCAATAGTCCAGGTTCAGCCTGGTACCGCTGGCTACTATAGTTTCCATTTCGGTAAGCAGATCGATAAGATTCAGGCCTTTGTTCTTGGCTATAGTCTCGAGCGGTATCTTTTTATCTATGTTTTGTATTATGAATACCTTCATACCACTCTTGTTCACCACACTCTTCATTATAAAATCATCCGGCTTGCTGATGTCATTTTCAGTAACATATTTGGCTATCAGGTCTACGAATTTTTTACCGTAGCGTATCGCCTTCCCCTTACTTACCCCTTGTATCTTTTCCAACTCTTTGAGGGTAGTAGGGTAGTTGGTCGCCATCTCCTCCAGTGAGTTTTCAAGGAATATAACAAACGGCGGTAAATTCTTTTCCTTGGCTACTTGCCTACGTAGGCTCTTCAGCATGTCAAACATAACAGGGTCCAGCGCTGTAGGAGCACCGCCACCGGTGTTTACATCTTCTTCCTCATTACCAGTATCCTGGTATTGGTGGTTAAGCGATACTTTAATTGAATAGGGCTTCTTCAGGAATTTCTGGCCCTTGTCGGTTATCTTCAGCAGCCCATATTCCTCTATATCTTTACGTATCATGCCTTCCAGCATCATCTGGCGTATCAGTGAGTTCCAGAAGTTTGCATCCATACCCATCACAAGGCCTGTACCGAAAGACTTCAGCTTATTATGCCTGAATGTAGTTATCTGGGGATTAGCCTTACCCAATATTACGTTTACTACATAATCTATCCCGAAGCGCTCATCCAGCTCATTTATAGTGTCCAGCGTTATTTTCACACTGTCTTTCACATCCAGTTTTTCTTTAGGGTTCAGACAGTTATCGCAGCTGCCGCAATTTTCCCCTGTATACTCTTCCCCAAAATAGTGCAGCAGTAATCTGCGCCGGCATACGCTACTTTCTACATAGGCTACGGTTTCAGTGAGCAGTTGGGCACCCATTTCGCGCTCGCTAAGGGGCTTATCGCGCATCAGGTGTTCCAGCTTCTGTACGTCTTTATAAGAATAGTACAGCAGGCATTTGCCTTCCATACCATCACGGCCAGCACGGCCGGTTTCCTGGTAATAATTCTCAAGCGATTTTGGGACGTTGAAGTGCATTACAAACCGCACATCGGGCTTATCTATCCCCATTCCGAATGCTATAGTGGCTACTATTACATCTACATCCTCCATCAGGAACATATCCTGGCGTTTGGCTCTTATTGGCGAATCCAGCCCCGCATGGTATGCTACAGCGCTGATCCCATTTGCATTCAGTGTATTGGCAAGTTCTTCAGTTGTTTTCCGGTTCAGCGTGTAGATAATGCCACTCTTGCCCTTCATGGTATTTATAAACTTCACCATGTGTTTCAGGGTTTGTTCTTTAGATCCCTTAGGCACTATTTCATAATACAGGTTCGGCCTGTTAAAAGAGGCAACAAATACATTGGGATCTCTAAGTGCCAGGTTCTTTACTATATCATCCTGCACCTTGGGCGTAGCAGTGGCAGTAAGGGCTATTATGGGTAATTCAGGATTTATCTGGTCGATCATATCTCTGAGCTTACGATACTCAGGGCGGAAGTCGTGACCCCATTCTGATATACAGTGCGCCTCATCTACCGCTATGAATGAAATAGGAATATCTGAGAAGAAGGCTATATTTTCCTGCTTGGTTAGCGTTTCCGGCGCTACATACAGCAGCTTGGTACGCCCCTCTGTTAGGTCTAATTTTACTTTTTTCTGCTGCGTTTTGCTGAGTGTGGAGTTAAGGAAGTGCGCTACATTATCGCGGCTGCTGTAACTGCGCACCAGATCTACCTGGTTTTTCATGAGTGCTATCAGCGGCGATACTATTATAGCCACACCTTCGCTTAGTATTGCCGGCAACTGGTAGCAAAGCGATTTGCCACCGCCGGTAGGCATTATGACAAAAGTATCTTTCCCTGCCAGAACGCTTTTTATGATCTGCTCCTGTTCACCCTTAAACCCGTCGAACCCGAAGTTATCGAGTAATAATTTTTTTAAATTAACTTTTGATTTAGCGGCCGTTGCAGCATCCATAAGCACTTTTTTTACCTTAAGTAATCAATTCAAATCCGCAGATATATAAATTTTTGTAATTAGTGGAGTTATAAGGTATGCGAATTTACGACAGTTAAATTAATAAAACTAAACCACATTTGCAATCATTTTATAAATTAACATAGTCTTTTATGCGGCTTGGCTTTTGCTGTCATTTTATTATTTTTATGAAAATCATTGGCTATATGAAACCGTATAAGATCATGTGCTTAATTGCAGGGCTTGCATTTATTTTTTTATCCGCATGCCACACAGGCCGACCACCTCTGAGTAGCGGCCAGCGCCATTATAGCCGGTAGACATTTACTGCAATTAAAAAATCAATAAGAAAGGGGAATTGCTAAAAAGCAAGAGAACTACCCCATTATTTTCATTATTGGCGTACATTGCCAATAGTATTAAAAGAACAAGTGATGAAGCACCTGACGGAGAATACTGATCCTGTCTATAACCCCAAAAGATCATCTGCCACAGACAAGTTTTTTCTAAAACTAATTAGGGATGAGCGTGACCTGCCATTTATCTATCTGGCATTAAGCATCACATTTACGCTTATCCCGCTTGCGGTGCTATTGTATATGCCATTTATCAGCGGCTGGCTTTGGTGGGTGGTTGCTATCGCTTATTTATACTTAAATAACTTTTATTTTAAAGGGCCTTTTGGCCTCATGCTCCATTGCACCAGCCACAGGGCTTTTTTCCGTAAGGAGTATGGGGCACTTAATCATTACCTACCCTGGGTACTGGGTCCCCTGTTCGGTCAGAGTCCCGAGACCTACTATACCCACCATATTGGGATGCACCACCCGGAGAATAATATGCCGGAAGATGAAAGCTGCACTATGTTCTACCAGCGCGATTCGCTGGCAGACTTTGGCCGTTATTTTACCAGCTTCTTTTTTGTGGGTGTCTATCGCCTTGCGGGGTACTTTCTCCGTAAAAACCGGAAGCGTCTATTTTACCGCTCTGTGCGTGGCGAGGTACTCTTCCTGGTTATGTGCATAGCATTATGCTTCGTAAATGCGGCGGCTACCATTGTGGCGTTTATACTGCCATTCCTTATTTCCCGCGTTATCATGATGATGGGCAACTGGGCACAGCATGCATTTATTGCCGCCAATGACCCCGACAATGCGTACCGGAACAGCATTACCTGTATCAATACCAAGTACAACCATAAATGCTGGAATGATGGCTACCACATAAGCCACCATATAAAACCAAATATGCACTGGACAGAGCACCCGGTCTTTTTCCGCAATACGGTGAATGAATATGCAGATAATGATGCTATCGTTTTTGATAACATCCACTTTCTGCATGTATTTGTGTACCTGGTGCGCAAGCGGTACGATCTGCTCGCAAAGCATTTTGTAAATATCAATGGCCGGTTCGCTGACGATGAAGCGATAATAGAATTCCTGAAAAAACGCACTGAGGCTATACCGATGGGGGAATTTGCCCGTACCACATCGGTAGCAGCATAATACCTGTATCTACCCCTTTCACTTTTTAAAAATAAATTGTACATTTGAATATATCATAACAAAAAAGAACACGCCATGAACATTTATGTGGGTAACGTTAACCACCAATCTACAGAGCAGGATCTTACCGATCTGTTTGCACAATACGGCACTGTAAAGTCCGTAAAGAGTATCAAAGACAATTACACCGGCAAGTCAAGAGGATTCGCATTTGTAGAAATGGAAGATGGCGAGGGTGCAAGTTCTGCTATCACCGCGCTTAATGATAAAGAATTTATGGGTCGCAGGTTAGTAGTTAATGAGGCACGCCCTAAAACACAAAGTTCAGGCGGTGGCGGTGGAAGCCGTGGCGGCTATGGTGGCGGAAGCGGTGGCGGCGGCTTCAATCGCGATAGGGATAGAGACCGCAATTATAATAACTGATTCATCTTTATATATAAATAGAAATGGCGGCCAGTGGCCGCCATTTCTATTTGCAGTATCTCAAAACTAACTGGTAGTTTCTTTTTTCACTTCTTTCACGTGTTTCACTTTTACACCACTATGGTGCTTATGCTTGCTGAAAGTATTATGCACTTTCTGTGGTATTGTAGATGTTTTCTTTACTTTGGTTTCATCTTTTACCACTTCTGTTTTCTTTTGTGCATTTACACCTACTGCGATTACCATAGCAAGTGCAAGGATAGAAAGTTGTTTTTTCATATTTCTGGTTTTAACTCTACTATATAAATACTGTGCCATTATTTTACAATAGAAAAGCCATAGCAAATGCTACAGCTTTTCTTAAAAAGAATAGAGAGAATATATAGAGAAAGAATAGTCCCCTTTATACGTTCCCGCGCCTGATGATACCCAGCAGGAAGGAAATAATTGCCAATACGAGTAAAATGTAAATTATGTTGCCTGCATTCCATACAAAGGCACCTAGTATCCAGCCTATCAGGAGGATTACTGCAATAAGATATAATAAGCTTCTCATGGTTTTGGTTTTTAAATGTTCAAATAGGATATATAAAAGACTGTGCCAACATGCCGGATTGTCCTTAATGCCTGTTTTCCAATGGTTTATTAAAAAAACAGATAAGGCGCAAAGTCCACACATTATTATATTGTCCCGGCCCGCCTATAGGTATACGGCTTGCATCGCGTATAGATAAGAGCGAGTATTGGAACCGTGCTTCCAAAAACCAGTTCCTGTATAGCTGGTAGCTACATCCGGCCAGTGCCGATATATCCTGTTTGCGGAAATAGTAGATATCGGGGCATAAACATTCGGAACTTTTTTAAACCGCAAAATTTCCTTGTAAAAGCCTGATTTTACGGGAACAGAGTTGAGTTTTGCCAGAAAATATCTTTTTGCAGGTCAGGCGGTTTAGGTCTCACTCTGCATACAGTTTGGACATTATCTTATGATTGAGCACCTAATTCCGCTTTTTGTTGACCACCTTTTATGTTGATGGTCAACGGTAGCAGTGGTCAATTACAAAGATAATTTGTTGATCAAACCCTGTGTAATTTTCCAATATTATCTCAAAAGGCGATAATGTGTGGTACAAAAGCAAAGCATCTCCTACTATTACAAAGCCCAAGTCTATGACTTTTGAGCAAAAAACTCTAATGTCTAGAGATGTGCCCAGTGATAGTAAACACTTTTAAGAAGAAGGCTGGGGCTTACCTGAAAATGAACTCGTGAATATTGGTGCCCGGCGTGGTGACGAAGTATAGATACCGGGCCGTTGAAGATAATTTTTTCTAAATGAAAAAAGAGCAGTCGTTAATGGCTGCTCTTTTTTGTTAGTGAGAATTAAACTATCACTGCCTTACTATCTTTCCATGGATTATTATTTTGTCTTGTTGCCGAACATAATAATAGTATACACCAGGCACCCAATTGGTCGTAGTAATAGATAGGGATGTAGCAGATTTTGAAAGTTCCACCTCAGTGATCTTTTTCCCCAATACATCATATATATCAATATAGCAGTCGTCCTCTATGTGATATTGTATCTTAAGCGTATTAGTAGTGGGGTTGGGGAACAGCCTTATATCGCTCATAAGGGTAGGCTGTGGGATACCAGTGGCCGTATCATGAAGCTTTACTACCCAGTAATCATAGGCACCATGGTTGCCGGAAACATCTGCGTCATTAGACGCGGTATAGCCCGCAACACAGTACCCTTTATCATTAGTTAATGTGATCGAATAAGCCGCGTCATCAAGTGCACCACCCATGCATTTTTGCCACATTAGAGTCCCATTTTTAGAAAGCCTTGCTACCCACATATCAGAGGTAACATAGAGGAGGTATATATGCTTTCCCGCTACATCTCCGTCATTAGAATAAGTGCTACTGCATAGTGCATAGCCGCTGTCGGCAGTTATCTGGAGGTTTGCATTTCGTTCATTAAGTGAGCCGCCGTATGTTTTGCTCCAGGTTACGTTGCCATCGGTGCTTAACTTCACCAGCCATACATCAGCACTTGGTTTCCCAGTGGAATCCAAGTGGTTGCTATGTACATCATTGTCATTTGACAGGGTAATACCATACGCTAAGTAGCCCCCATCAGGCGTTTGCTTTACACCTTGGCACATGTCGTTTTGCGTTCCGCCAAGCACTTTGTTCCAGGACATGTCCCCGGTGGCGGTCAGTTTTAATATCCAGTAGTCGCTGGTGTATCTATTTCCCATGTGTTTATATACGTCCCCATTGCCCGAAAAAGTATAGGCACCGATGATATAGCCACTATCCCTGCTTATTTCTATAGACTGGGGAACGTCTTCGCGGCTACCACCGTAAGTTTTCTGCCATATTATCTTGCCGGTGTCATTTAGCTTCACTATCCATATGTCTGGTGAATTATAACCCATCGAATCCAGGTGCGTTCCTTCCGGTACATCTCCATTTGATGAATTTGTCCATCCCACCATTATATAGCCATCAAATGTCTGGCGTATGTCATAAGCAGCGTCATCCCCATTCCCGCCCAATAGCTTTTGCCAGATGATATTTCCAGATGCTCCAAGTTTCATTACAACAGCCTGAGCATTTAGGTTTGTATCTATTTTTGCATCCCCATCATTGGATCCTGAATACCCACACGCTATATAGCCGCCATCCTTTGTTTGCGAAATAGAATAAAGTATATCTTCTGAGCTACCACCCCAAATTCTCTTCCATGCAATGTTTCCTAATGCATCTAGTTTTATGATCCAGATATCATCAGGCCCGATAGTGGAGGAATGATAGCCAGTTATATCACCATTTGCTGATTGCACTTTTCCTCCCACTATATACCCGCCATCAGATGTGGCTTGGATAATAGTTGCCTGATCTAATGCTGTTCCGCCATAGGTTTTTGACCATTGGATAGGCGGCGCCTGCGCATGCAAATTAGTATAGGCGAAAAGAATTAAAAAAAGAAGAGAAGTTCTAAATACCCTTAGTTTTTTCATAGCATGGTTGTTTAGGAATTTTTATAGCGAAAAAACTAGAATATAAGCCTAAATATATTAAACTTGTATTCCAGTTTCGTGTATTTAATTGGCAGATAAAGTTTGGGTTAAAGGATTATAAACAATTGTTCCATTTATATTAGGACTTGCACAGTCTGCGCATCCGGGAAGGGTAGCAGTAGGGCCATAGCAGAATGGATTATTATTTGTAACAATGTATGTACAAGGTAGAGGAGTACATAAGGTAGATGACCAGCAAACCTGAAATCCAGAATACATAGGAGGAGTTGGAGTGCAGGTAGGAATTGAAATAGTCGCCGTACCACCACAGCAGGCTACTGTTACTATTGTTCCGGGACTGCTAGCAGCACAAACAGGCTTTTTAAAACAAAATTGTTGTACAGTGATAGCACACCTTTCATTGTTGGTAATTGTTACAGTCTGTGCCTTTGCAGAAAAGGAAACAGCACACAAAATAATAATGATTAAATGTTTCATGTTTATTTTTTTTTAATAGTGAATATATTTATTTCAAGGAATTGTAACTCTTTCATAGCGATATTTTTGTTCTAATATAAAGTTAGAAAAGCTTTCATAAACATTCGGAACTTTTTTAAACCGCAAAATTTCCTTGTAAAAGCCTGATTTTACGGGAACAGAGTTGAGTTTTGCCAGAAAATATCTTTTTGCAGGTCAGGCGGTTTAGGTCTCACTCTGC